>JBKHYD010000043.1:0-115177 GCA_046565645.1 Acidimicrobiia bacterium
TTGTTGGCCAGCAGGCCGTAGCCGGCCCGGGCCAGGCCGCTCCGGCGGGTGACCCCCCGGGGCAGCCTGCGCTGGAAGAACAACAGGAAGCCCAGCGCCAGCGCGGCCAGCACCACCACCGTCGACACCACGGCGGGGAAGACCTCGAAGGTGTGGTGCGGCACACCCGCCCGGAGGGCGACACGGTTCTCGGTGATCCTGGCGAACAGCTCGAACCCGGGGGCGTTGAGGAAGCCGGCGCCCACCGAGAAGACGGCGAGCACCACGAGGGGCACGGTGATCGCCGGCGGCGACTCGTGGGGGTGGCCATGGCCCCGGTAGGTCCCGAAGAAGGTGAGGTAGACGCAACGGGTCATGTAGGCGGCGGTCATGAACGCCCCGACCAGCCCGAGGACCTCGAAGGCCCTGTAGCCGTTCTCGGCGGCGCCGAGGAGGATCTCGTCCTTGGACCAGAAGCCGGCCAGCGGCGGCAGCCCGGCCAGCGCCAGCGAGCCGATCAGGAAGGTGGCGAAGGTGGTGGGCATGGACTTCCGCAGGCCCCCCATGTCGGCCTTCATGTCGAAGCCGTGGACGGCGTGGCTGACCGAGCCGGCCCCGAGGAACAGCAGGCCCTTGAAGAAGGCGTGGGTGAAGAGGTGGAAGATGCCGGCCGTCCAGGCGCCGACGCCCAGGGCCATCACCATGTAGCCGAGCTGGCTGACCGTGGAGTAGGCCAGCACCTTCTTGATGTCGGTCTGGGCCACGGCGATGGTGGCGGCGAAGAGGGCGGTGATGACGCCCACCCAGGCGATCACGTCGGGCGCCCAGTCGTAGGCCTGGGCCAGCAGCGGGTTCACCCGGGTCATGAGGAACACGCCGGAGGTGACCATGGTGGCGGCGTGGATGAGCGCCGAGACCGGGGTGGGGCCGGCCATGGCGTCGGGCAGCCACACGAACAGCGGCAGCTGGGCCGACTTCCCGCAGGCGCCGACGAAGAGGAGGAGGGCGATGGCGGTGGCCGTGACCGGCGCCATCGCGGGGGCCTCCTCGGCCAGCGTCGAGTAGCTGAGCGAGCCCACCGTGGCGAAGGCCAGGAACATCGCCAGCATGAAGCCCCAGTCCCCTACCCGGTTGGTGACGAACGCCTTCTTGCCGGCCGACGCGTTCTCGTCCTTGCCGAACCAGAACGAGATGAGGAAGTAGGAGCAGGTGCCGACGCCCTCCCAGCCGAGGAAGGTGACGAGCAGGTTGTCGCCCAGCACCAGCATCAGCATCGAGAAGACGAACAGGTTCAGGTAGACGAAGAACTTCGAGAAGCTCGCGTCGCCTTGCATGTAGCCGATCGAGTACAGGTGGATCAGCGTGCCGATGCCGGTGACGAAGAGCGCCATGGTGATCGACAGCGGGTCGGCCAGCAGGGCGAGGTCCACGCTGAACCCGCCCGCCGGCAGCCACTCGAAGAGGGTGACCACGTGGCTGCGGTGGTGGTGGTCCTCCCCCACCAGGCCGGCGAACACCACGACGGTGGCGAGGAACGACCCGGCCGAGGCGAGGGTGGCCACCCACCCGGCGCCGGGCTCGCCGAGGCGACGGCCGAGCGCGACCAGGAGAAGGAACCCGGCCAGGGGCAGGGCGGGGATGAGCCAGACGAGATCGAGCATGGATCGGGTCAGCCCTTCAGGATGGACAGGTCGTCGGCCGTGGCCGTGGGCTGCGTGCGGAGGAGGGCCACGATGATCCCGAGGCCGACGACGACCTCGGCGGCCGCCACGACGAGCACGAACACCACCACGGTCATGCCGTGCACGTCGTTCAGCATCCGGGAGAACGTGACGAAGGTGAGGGTGACAGCGTTGAGCATCAGCTCGACGCACATGAACATCACCAGCGGGTTGCGGCGCACCAGCAGCCCGACGGCACCGACGCTGAACAGCAGCGCCCCGAGGACGAGGTACCAGGCGGGGGTGACCTCCGCGATGGCCAGCATCAGGCCTCGACCTCCTCGTCGGTGGGGGCGTCGGTGGCGGGTGCCTCGGCCTCGGCGGCCGCCCTGGCCTCGAGCTCGGCGGCGCGGGCGGCCACGAGGGGGTCCTCGATGCGCTGCTCGCGGCGCACCTTGCGGGACATCATGACGGCACCGACGATGGCGATCACCAGCAGCACCGAGGTGATCTCGAACGCGAACAGGTGGTCGGTGAAGAGCGACTCGCCGATCTGGTCGATGTCGGCCACACCGTCGGTGATCTCGTTGGCGGCGCCCGCCTCGGCGCGGGCGCCCGTGGCTTCGCCGGAGGTGGAGGCGAGGGCGATGAGGCTGAGGCCGAGGAGGCCCACCCCGACGATGGCGGCCGCGAGGCGCTGGCCCCTGATGGGTTCCACGGTGAGGTCCTCGGCCCGGTCGACGCCGAGGAGCATCAGCACGAACAGGAACAGGATCACGATGGCGCCGGCGTAGACGATCACCTGCACGGCGGCCAGGAAGTGGGCCTCCTGGGCGACGAACAGCACGGCGATGCCGAACAGGGTGGCGACCAGGCTCAGCGCCGCGTGCACCGGGTTGCGGTTGAGGATCACGCCCGCCGCGCCACCCAGGCAGATGGCGGCCGCGATCACGAACACGACGAGCTCGACCATCAGTGATGCCCTCCGTCCGCGTCACCGTGCGCGGCGTCGGGGCCGCCGGCTCCGGGGCCGCCCGGGCTGGTACGCCCGGGCTTTCCCCCCGAAGCCACCGACCTCTCCTCGACGTGGGAGGTGCCGTGACCTGCGTCGTCCTCGGAGAGATCAGCCGCTTGGCCCTGCTCGGGGGGCTTCACGCCGAAGCCGAGCTCGCCGCTCCAGCCGACGACGCCCTCGTAGCGGGCGCTGCCGCTGGGGGCGGTGGCCCGCACCCAGGCGCTGGTCCAGGCCCCGACCCTGTCCAGGTCGCTCCAGTCCTCCCAGGGGAGCTGCTGGGGGAGGCCGTCGTCGCCGACGAGGAGCTCGTCCTTCGTGTAGATGGCGTCGCTGCGGTTGGTGAAGGAGAACTCGAAGAGCTTGGTCTCGGTGATGGCCTCGGTGGGGCAGGCCTCCACGCAGAGGTCGCAGTGGATGCAGCGCAGGTAGTTGATCTCGTAGACGAAGCCGTAGCGCTCACCCGGGGAGACCGGGTCGTCCGGCGGGTTGTCGGCGCCGCGGACGTAGATGCACTTGGCGGGGCAGACGCCCGCGCAGAGCTCGCAGCCGATGCACTTCTCCATGCCGTCCTCGTACCGGTTGAGCACGTGGCGGCCGTGGTGGCGGAGCGGCTTCTCCCGCTTGGGGCCCGAGTCCTTCACGTACGGGACCGTGACGGTCCGGCCCGACCGGGAGCCCTTGAACAGCTTCTTGAACGTGACGGCGAAGCCCTCGAGGTAGCCCATCAGTGCACCCCCTCGGGATCGAGCTGGCGGCGGCGCTGCGCGGTGCGCACGGCGGCCACGATGCCGACGTAGCCGAGGACGAGCACGGCGAAGCCGGCGGCGACGACCAGCGCGAGGTTCCAGTCCTCGTCGCGGCCCACGTTGATGGCGGCGAGGAGCAGCAGCCAGCCGAGGGCGAGCGGGATGAGGACCTTCCAGCCGAGGTCCATCAGCTGGTCGTAGCGGAACCGGGGCAGCGTGGTCCGGAACCACACGAACATGAAGCAGAACACGAGGACCTTGAGGAAGAACCACAGCGGGCCCCACATCCAGTCCGGACCGAAGGGCGTGGGGCCGGCCGGCCCGCCCACGAAGAGGGTGACGATGATCCCCGACATCGTGACCACGTTCATGAACTCGGCCAGGTAGAAGAGCGCGAACCGGATCGAGGAGTACTCGGTGTGGAAGCCGCCGACGAGCTCCTGCTCCGCCTCGACGAGGTCGAAGGGCGGGCGGTTGAGCTCGGCGGTGGCGGCGATCACGAAGATCACGAAGGGGACGACGCCGGCCACGATGAGGTTCCAGCTGGGGATGATCCCGAAGAAGCCCTCACCGGCCTGGTTCATCACGATGTCGTGGGTGGAGAGCGACCCGGTGAGCAGCACGACCGACACGACCGACAGGCCGAGCGCGGCCTCGTAGGACACCATCTGCGCGGTGGCCCGCACCGAGCCGAGGAGCGGGTACTTCGAGCCCGACGACCAGCCGGCCAGCATGATGCCGTAGACGGCGATCGAGCTCATGGCGAGGATGAGCAGCACGCCGACGGGCGGGTCGGCCAGCTGCAGGAAGGTGTGCTCGCCGAAGATCTTCACGGCGCCCTGCTTCTCCTCGGTGAACACGCCCCCGATGGGCACCACGGAGAAGGTCACGAACGCCGGGACCATGGCCAGGAACGGGGCCAGCACGAAGATGCGCCGGTCGGCGCGGTCCGGGATCAGGTCCTCCTTGAAGAAGAACTTGGTGCCGTCGGCCAGGGTCTGGAGGAGGCCGAAGGGGCCGGCCCGGTTCGGGCCGAGGCGGTTCGACATGTCGGCGTGGACCTTGCGCTCGAACCAGATCATGAGCATCACGGCCACGAGGATCAGGGCGAAGGTGACGAGCACCTTCAGCAGCACGATCAGGACGATGCCGAGGTCGACGTCGCCGACCAGGAGCGGATCGAGGGCGAAGAGGTTCATGCCCGCTCCACCCGGATGTCGGTGACGGCGTCGGCGGCCGAGACGAGCTGACCCACGACCGGACCGGGCTGGTGGACCAGCACGGCCGCCGAGCCCTTGGGGATCGACGGGTCGGGCACGGCGCTCAGCTGGACGCTTCCGGCGGCGGCGGCGAGGGTGACGGTGGCGCCCGCGTCGACCCCGAGGCGAGCGAAGTCGTGGGGGTGGAGGCGCACCGCGTTCTCGGCGACGAGACCGGCCAGCGACGGCGAGTGCTGCACGGCGGTGCCGAGGTCGTAGAGCTTGCGGGTGGCGACCAGGCGCAGGGAGTAGGCGTCGGGGGCGGGGGCGCTGGCGGCGGTCCCCGACGGGCGGTGGCGCAGGAGGGCGGGGCGGGCGGGAGCGGGCGGCGCCTCGTCGGCCGAGCCGGCGGGGCCGGCACCAGGGTCGTCCCCGCCGGCTCCGGCCTCGCTCTCCTCCCGGGCCGCCTCCGCCTGTGCCTCGGTGCCCTCGATCTCGGCCGCGGCCTGGTCGGCGGGCTCGTCGGCCGCCTCGGCGTCGACGGCGGCCTCGCCCGCCTCGGGGGTGACGCCGGAGTCGCTCTCGCCCTCGTGCGCCGGGCCGCCCGGCGCCGCGCCCTCGGTGGAGGACACGTCGTCGGGGACGGCGTGGGGGTCGCCGGTGAGCGGCACCACGACACCGTCACGGGCGTCGGGGCTGCGCAGCCGGTCCAGGGTGAGCCCGGCGTGGCTGGGGGCGAGGGCCTCGATCTCGGCCCAGAGCTCCTCGACCGAGGTGATGCCGAGGTCGGCGCCGAGGCGCTGCGCGAGCTCGGCGGCGATCATCCAGTCGGCCCGGGCCGTCCCGGGTGGGGTGATCTTGCGGTGGAGGGTGCTGATCCGGCCCTCAAGGTTGGTGGTGGTGCCGTCCACCTCGGCGTAGCCGGCGGCGGGGAGGACGACGTCGGCCTGCTGTGCGCTGGCGGTGAGGAACGCGTCCACCGCGATGACGGTGCGGGCGCCGGCCACCGCCTTGGTGGCGAGGGTGGCGTCCGGGAAGTCGGCCAGCGGGTCGGCGCCGAGGAGGACGAGCACGTCGACCTTGCCGTTGGCCGCGGCGTCGAGGATGCCGGTGGCGTCGAGGCCCCGCTGGGCGGGGACCTTGGACCAGCCGGCGTCGCGGTACCAGCCGCCGGCAGCGTCGAGGGTGGTGCGACCGGGGAGGAGACCCGGGGCGAGGCCCATGTCGAGGGCGCCGTGCACGTTGGCCCGGCGCAGAGCGGACAGGAACCGCACGCCGGGATGGGCGCCGTGGATCGCCTCGGCGGCGGCCACCACGCCGGCGCCGGAGTCGGCCAGGTTGGCCCGGCCCAGCACCACGGTGACCGGCCCGGCGGCGAGCAGCTCGGCGGCTCGGGCGAGGGCGTCGGGTGCGATGCCGCCGACCTCACGGTCACCGCCGCCGGCCAGGAGGGCCTGTACGACCTCGCCCTCGGCGCCGGGCCGGTGCAGGAGCGTGGTGGCGGCGAGCTCGGACACCGACGAGCGGCGGGGGGCCAGCTCGACCACCTTCACGCCGTCGCGGACGACGGCGTGGCGGAGGCGCAGGAAGAGGACCGGCAGCTCCTCCTTCAGGTCGGGCCCGATGAGCAGGACGGTGCCGCCCGGGGCGCAGACCTCGTCGATGGTGGCCTTGGGGAGCCCGAGGACGACCTCCGCCGGCAGCCCGTCGCCCAGCTGGGCGTCGACGTGGTCCGTGCCGAGCACGCCCTTGGCCAGCTTGGCCCAGGCGTAGGCGCTCTCGTTGGTGAGGCGGGCCCCGCCGAGCACCGCGACCCGGGAGGGGTCGGCGTCGCGCAGGGCGGCGGCCGCCTTCCCGAGCGCCGCCCCCCAGCCGGCGGGGGCGAGCTCGGCGCCGGAGCGCACCAGCGGGGCGCCGAGGCGGTCCTCGCTGTTGACGGCCTGGAAGTCGAAGCGGCCCTTGTCGCAGAGCCAACCCCAGTTGACCGGGTCGACGTCGACGCCCTGGTAGCGCAGGACCTCGTTGCGGCTCGACTGCACCACGACTCGGCACCCGACCGAGCAGGAGGTGCAGGTGCTCTCCACCTGGTCGAGGTCCCACGGCCGGGCCTTGAACCGGTAGGGCGACGCGGTGAGCGCGCCGACCGGGCAGATCTGCACCGTGTTGCCGCTGAAGTAGCTGGCGAAGGGGTGGTCCGGGAAGGTGTTGACCTGCGTCTGGTTGCCGCGGTCGATGAAGTGGATGAGGGCGTCGCCGGCCACATCCTTGGCGAAGCGGGTGCAGCGGTCGCAGAGGATGCAGCGCTCGCGGTCCAGGGCCACGAGGTCGCTGATCGCGATCGGCTTGGCGAAGTGCCGCTTCTCCTCGACGAGCCGGCTCTCGCCCGGTCCGTGCGACATCGTCTGGTCCTGCAGCGGGCACTCGCCCCCCTTGTCGCAGACCGGGCAGTCGAGCGGGTGGTTCAGCAGGAGGAACTCGAGGACGCCCTCCTGCGCCTTCTTGGTGGCCTCGCTCTCCGTGTCGACCACCATGTCCGGGGCGACGGGGATCATGCAGGAGGGCTGGAGGGCCGGACCCCGGCCGGTGTCGATCTCGACGATGCACATCCGGCACATGCCGACCGGCTCCATCCGCGGGTGGTAGCAGAAGCGCGGGATGTAGGTGCCGGTGCGCTCGGCGGCGTCGATGACGAGCTCGCCGTGAGCGGCCTCGACCCGCTTGCCGTCGATGGTGAGGACGACGGTCTCGGGCGCCTTCGTGTCAGACACCGGCCACCTCGCTCGGCGCGCCGGGGGCGGGCACGTAGGCCTTGCCGCTGATGGCGACGGGCAGCTCGCCGGTGCCGCCGCAGGCGGCGAGGAACTCGTCCTTGAAGCGGACGACGGCCGACGCGATCGGGGACACCGCGGACGGGCCGAGTGGGCAGATGGTGGTCTGCTTGGGCGGCCAGGCGATGCCGGGGCTGATGTTGTCGCAGACGTCGAGCAGGAGCCCGACGTCTTCGGGCCGGCCCTGGCCGTCCACGATGCGGCGCATGATCCGCTCCAGCCAGGTGGTGCCCTCCCGGCAGGGGGTGCACTTGCCGCAGGACTCGCGGGCGAAGAAGCGCACCACCCGCCACGCCGCCTTCACGGCGTCGGTGGTCTCGTCCATCACGACGATGGCGCCCGACCCGAGCATCGATCCGGCGGCACCGACGGCGCCCGCCTCGAGCGGCAGGTCGAGGTGCTCCTCGTAGAACCAGGGGGCGGAGGCGCCGCCGGGGATGAACGCCTTGAGGGCGCGCCCCTCGCGGATGCCGCCGCCGTAGACCGGGGCGTAGATGAGGTCCCGGAAGGTGGTGACGCCGAACTCGACCTCATAGACGCCGGGGTTCTTCACGTGGCCGGACACCGCGAACATGCGGGTGCCCCGGGACGACTCGGCCCCCAGCTCGGCGAACCTCGGGCCGCCGTTGGCGATGATCCACGGCAGGTTGGAGAGGGTCTCCACGTTGTTGACCACCGTCGGCTGCATGTACAGGCCCTTGGCGGCCGGGAAGTACGGGGGCTTCAGGCGAGGCATGCCCCGGTTGCCCTCGAGGGACTCGATGAGCGCCGTCTCCTCGCCCACGATGTAGGCGCCGGCACCCCAGTGGAGGACGATGTCGACCGAGAAGTCGGTGCCGAGGATGCCCTTGCCGACGTAGCCGGCCGCGTAGGCGTCGTTCAGGGCCTGGGCGATGCGCTCCTGGGCGAGGGCCATCTCGCCGCGGACGTAGAGGAACGCCTGCGCGGCGCCGATGGCGTAGCAGGCGATGAGGACGCCCTCGATGAGCTGGTGCGGGTCACGCTCCATGAGGAGGCGGTCCTTGTAGGTGCCGGGCTCGGACTCGTCGCCGTTCACGACGAGGTAGCGGGGCCACACCCCGGGCGGGCAGAAGCCCCACTTCACACCGGCCGGGAAGCCTGCCCCGCCGCGGCCGAGGAGGCTGGCGGCCTTCACCTCTTCGTGGACGGCGTTGGGCGGGCGCGACAGCGCCGTGCGGAGGGCCTGGTACCCGCCGGTGGCCAGGTAGCGCTCCAGGGTGTGGCCGTCGTCGTGCCCGAAGCGGGTGGTGATGATCGGCGCGGCGTCGGTGACCGCCATCAGCCGGCTCCTCCATCGCTGGTGGCGCCGGCGGTGGCCCTCGTGATCCAGACCGGCTCCTCGCTCTGGCCCGGCAGGGCGTTGCCGGCGCGCCTGTCGGCGGGGATCTCCTGGCGGACGCGGGCGAGGGTGCCGTGCTTGGGCACCTCGTGGGCCCGGCGACCGGCCCGGAGGTCGTCGAGGAGGGCGTCGGCCTGCTCGGGGGTGACCTTGTAGTGGTACCGGTAGTTGACCTGCAGGCACGGGGCCTCGGTGCAGGCGGCGATGCACTCGACGTCCTCGAGGGTGAACATCCCGTCGGCGGTGGTGCTGCCCGCCTTCACGCCCAGGCGGCGCTCGAGGTGGTGGAGCAGCTCCTCGCCGCCGAGCAGCAGGCAGGAGATGTTCGTGCAGACGTTCACGAGGTACTGCCCGACGGGCTCCCGCTTGAACATCTCGTAGAAGGAGCACGTGCCGAGCACCTCGGCCGGCGTGACGCCGACCAGCTCGGCGATGTGCTCCATCGCGTCGTCGGTGACGTAGCCGTCCTGCTCCTGGGCCAGGTGCAGGAGCGGGATGAGCGCCGACTTCGGCCGCGGGTACCGCGAGATGATCTCGCCCGCCACCTTCAGGTTGGCTTCGCTGAAGCGCGCCATCAGTGCCCTCCGCCTGGACGCGGGGTGCGGGATGTCATCGATCGACTTCTCCCATGATCGGGTCGACGCTCGAGATGATGGCCACGCCGTCGGCGATGAGGCCGCCTCGCATCATGTGCGGGAGCGTCTGCAGGTTCACGAAGCTCGGCCCCCGGATGTGCATCCGGTAGGGCTTCGCCGAGCCGTCGCTCACGATGTAGCAGCCGAGCTCGCCGCGGGGGCTCTCCACCGCGCAGTAGGCCTCCCCTTCGGGGACCTTGAAGCCCTCGGTGAAGATCTTGAAGTGGTGGATGAGCGCCTCCATCGACTCGTCGATGCGGGCCCGCGGCGGTGGGGTGACCTTCTTGTCCTGGATCCGGTAGTCGCCCGGCGGGAGCCGGTCGAGGACCTGGTGCACGATGCGGATCGACTCTCGGATCTCGTTGAGCCGGATGGCGTAGCGGTCGAAGCAGTCCCCGTAGGTGCCGACGACCACGTCGAACTCGACGTCGTCGTAGCGAAGGTACGGGAGGTCGCGGCGCAGGTCCCAGGCCACGCCGGTGGACCGCAGGATCGGGCCGGTGGCGCCGAGGGCCACCGCCTCCTCGGGGGTGATGACCCCGACGCCCTGCAGCCGCTCCCGGTAGATGGGCTGGCCGGTGAGGAGCACGTCGTACTCGTCGAGGCTCTCGGGGATGGCGTCGAGGAAGCGGAGCACCTCGTCCCGCCACCCGTCGGGGAGGTCGGCCGCCACGCCGCCGGGGCGGATGTAGTTGTGGTTCATCCGCAGCCCGGTGATCGCCTCCAGGACCCGCAGGCCCTCCTCGCGGTCCCGCCAGCCGTAGAGCATCATCGAGACGGCGCCGATGTCCATGCCGTTGGTGGCCAGGAACAGCAGGTGGCTGGTGATCCGGTTGAGCTCGGTCATGAGCATCCGGATCCACTGGGCCCGCTCGGGGATGTCGTCGGCGATGCCGAGGAGCGTCTCAGTGGTGAGCGAGAAGGCCAGCTCGTTGAACAGCGGCGAGGCGTAGTCCATCCGGGTGACGTTGGTGGGCCCCTGGAGGTAGGTGAGCTCCTCGCCCGTCTTCTCCATCCCGGTGTGGAGGTACCCGACGATCGGCTTGGTGCGCAGGACCGTCTCGCCCTCCAGCTCGAGCATGAGGCGCAGCACGCCATGGGTGCTGGGGTGCTGGGGCCCCATGTTGATGATCATCGTCTGGTCCTCGGCCGGCGCGCTCTCGGCGAGGGCGGCGGCCTCGGCCTCGGACAGGCGGAGCGTGGCCCCGATCTCGCGCAGCAGCTCCGCTGCGCTGGCCGAGGATCGGGGCTCCATCTCTTGAGCGCCTTCGGAGGTCAGCGCCACGGCGTCGTGGTCCACGGTGCTCATGGTCAGCGGGCGTCCTGCGGGGCGTTGAACTGGACGGGGATGCGGCCGACGGCGAAGTCCTTGCGCAGCGGGTGGCCCTCCCAGTCCTCGGGCATGAGGATGCGGGTCAGGTCGGGGTGGCCGTCGAAGGCGATGCCGAACATGTCGAACACCTCCCGCTCCATGGCCTCGGTGCCGGGGTGGACGTCGAAGAGGCTGGGACAGGTGGGGTCGGTCTCGGGCACCTGGACCCGGAGTCGGAGCCGGTTGCGGGCGGCGTGGGACATGAGGGTGACGACGACCTCGAAGCGCTCTGGCTCGACGCCCGGCGGAAGGCCGCGGTCGGCCTCGTAGGTGAGGTAGTCCACGCCGGTCACGTCGAGGCACATCAGGTAGCCGTCGTCGTCCCGCAGGGTGCGGACGAGGGCGGGCAGGTCGGCCCGCTCCACGTGGAGCACGGTCTGGCCGCCGCTCGTGCTGACAAGCGCGCCGTGGAGGCGCTCGGCCTCGGGGGCCGGGGCCTCCTCGGGCGCGGCGTCGTCCTCGACGGCAGTGTCGTCGGCCATCAGCGCGACCCGGAGGTGGTGAGGGTGACGGGCTGGTTGCTGGGCTGGCCGTCGCGCTGGTCGACGTGCAGGCCGAGGCCCTCCCCGGGACGGCGGGTCAGGTGGCCGTCGCGGATCTTCTCGTGGAGCGTGTTGATCGCGTGGAGCAGCGTCTCGGGGCCGGGCGGGCAGCCGGGCGCGTAGACGTCGACCGGGACGATCTGGTCGACGCCCTGCACGAGCGCGTAGTTGTTGAACATCCCGCCGGTGCTGGCGCACACGCCCATGCTGATGACCCACTTGGGCTCCATCATCTGGTCGTAGATCTGGCGCAGCACCGGGGCCATCTTCTGGCTGACGCGACCGGCCACGATCATGAGGTCGGCCTGGCGGGGGGAGGCCCGGAAGGTCTCCATGCCGAAGCGGGCGAGGTCATAGTGGGGGCCGCCAGCTCCCATCATCTCGATCGCACAGCAGGCCAGGCCGAAGGTGGCCGGCATCACGGACATCCGCCGGGCCCACTTGACGAGCTCCTCGAGGCTCCCGGTGAGGAAGTTGTGGTCGAGCCCCTCGAGGCCCTTGTCCATGTCCCAGGCCATCAGGCGGCCACCTCGGGGTCACCCGTCTCGTAGCGGCCGTCGAGGCCGACCCGACGGACCGTGGTGGTGGCGGTTCGCTCGGAGGTGACCATCGGCGAGAGCCGGCGGGCCTTCTGCAGCGGGCCCCACTCGAGGGAGCCGTGGGCGATCTCGTACACGAGGGCGAGCAGCACGGGGAGGGCGAAGAGGAGGATGGCCCAGAGGCCGTAGGCCCCGAGGTCCCGGTAGATCACGGCCCAGGGGTACAGGAAGATGATCTCGATGTCGAACACGATGAAGCTCATCGCGATCAGGTAGAAGCGCACCGGGAACCGCTCGAGGGTCTCCCGGCCGGGCACGATCCCGCACTCGTACGGGGCCCGCTTGGCCGCAGTGGGGTGGCGCGGGGCGAGGAGCTTCGAGGCCAGGAGGCTGAGGGCGCCGAAGAGGCCGGCGAGGACGGCCAGGGCGACGACGGGCAGGTACTGGCCCATCGCGGTCAGCCCGCCGTCGGCTCGAGCGCTCGGACCTCGGCCACCCGCTGGTCACGGCGGTGGAGCTGCACGCACAGCAGAGCGAAGATGATCCCCGAGAAGATGGTGAGCATCGCCCCGGGCAGGCGGACCTGGCCGAGGTCGCGCTGCAGGACCACCGACACGGTGGGCTCGTTGGGGTCGGGCTCTGGGGTGGGCGGGGGCTGGCCAGGCTCCGCCTCCTGGGGGATGACCGGGTGCACCTGGATCACGGCGTAGCGGGTGGGGTGGGTGGGCTCCAGGAAGGTGTTCTTGAACTTCTTCCAGAGCCGGTCGAGGCGAGAGGGGTCGTCGGGCAGACGGGTCTTGCCGCCCCGCTCGAAGGAGTAGGTGGAGATGTAGTCCTCGGGGCCGTCGATCTCGAGGGCCTCGACGGGGTGCTCGATGAAGTGCTCGTCCACGGTGGCCTTGGCCTCGCCGAAGGCCCGGTTCGACTCCGGCAGCAGCATCCACCCGCCGGTGGTGGCCTCGAGGTCGTCGCGGATGGCCTCGAGGTCGGCCGGGTCCATGTCGTTGAGCTCTTCGGCGGGCGGGAGCTGGTCGGTGGAGAGCGCTTGGACCTCGTCGATCCCGGAGGCGTCGGTGCCGGGGTAGAGCACCTCCACGACGTCCCAGCTGGGGGCCTGGCCCAGCATGCCGATGGTGCCGTAGGCCCACCACACGCCGCCCATGATCGTCATCCACCCGAAGAAGGCGGCCGCCGCCACGAGGAAGCCGAGGCGGTTGCCCACGTTGGTGGCCAGCAGCAGGTGCACCGACCCCATGAGGACGACGACGCCGACGGCGGTGGCCAGGATGCCGCGGAGCTCGGGATCCCAGGCGATGCCAGCGAGGGTGTGCAGCATCTAGGGCTCCTCGGTGGTGGTGGTCGTGGGGTTGGCGCCCGCTCCACCGGAGGTGGGGGCGGTGGTCGAGGTGGTGCCGGTGCCGGACTCCTCCTCGTCGGTGACGTCGCCCTCGCCCAGGCTGGCCTCGTAGAGGGCGACGGCGCGGAGCATGCCGTCGGTGAACATGCCGTCGTCCTGGGCCTCGTCCTCGGTGTTCGGGTTGTCGCCGTAGCCGGGCATCCGCCCCGAGCCCTGGCCCCGCTGGCCGTAGAGCATGCCGAACTCGGAGCCCTTGCGGAGGAAGTCGATGAGGTCGTCCAGGGACAGGAACTGGCGGGGCACGACGCCGTCGGTGAGGTTGAACCCGAAGGCGCCCGAGCCAGGCTCGAAGCCGACGTGGTCGGAGAGGTCGGCGTCGGCGGGCTCGGCCGAGCCGTCCACGATCGAGGCTCCCTTGGTGTGGCACCGGGCGCACGAGTAGGCACCACCGGCGAACCCGTCGGAGAGGCCGAGGTTGAACAGCGTCTCGCCGACCACCGGGTCGGTGTAGTCGATCGGGGCGCCCTCGCTGAGGTCCAGCTCCTTGCGGAGCTGCTCCTCGACCTGGGCCTTGGCCTCGTCGGAGCTGATCTGGATCGACTCCATGTAGGCGATGAGCTCGTCGATCTGCTGGCTGGTGAGGGGACCGCCGCCCGCCTCGCCCCAGGCCGGCATCGGGGTGCCGGGGCGGCCGTAGACGAGGATGTCGCGCACCTCGTCCTCGCTGTAGCGCAGGAGCACGGTGTTGAGCGCCGGGGCCTGCCAGTTCACGGTGGCCACGAACTCGTTGTCCGCATCCGTGAGGGTGAAGGGGGCGACGCCGCCAACGCCCTCGGCGCCGTGGCAGCCCGCGCAGTTGTACCCGCCCTCGCCGGTGGTGGCGAAGAGGGCCGCGCCCCGGTTGACGAACGTGGTGTCGAACATCTCGACCGCCCCGGTCTGGCGGCCCGGCTCGTTCAGCCAGTAGAGCGGCAGGCCGACAGCGCACACGGCCAGCAGCACCAGGCCGGTGGAGAGCACCCGCGTGAGGCGGGGCCCCTCGAGGGCCTCGTCGTCGAAGTACGGCTTGCGGTTGGGAGCCAGCTCGATCTCGGCGCCGACCTCGTCCCGGCCGCTCCGGATGTTGGCGATGACGTACCAGACGAAGCCCAGCGTGACGAGCACGGCGATGACGACGCCGACGGACTTCGTCGTGCTGGCGGCCAGCACGGCCCCTTGCAGGTCGAGCATGTGTCAGTGACTCCCGCTGCCGACGCAGTGCGGCCCTTCGGCCTCTTGTCCGGTGGTGTTGGTGCCGATGGGCGGCCCGGTGATGATCGTGCCGGTGTCGACGGAGATGTTGCTGCCGTTGACCTGGATGGGGAACCGGTCCATGCCTCGCGGGGCCGGCCCGGCCTTCTTCTCGCCGGCCCGGTTGTACTGCGAGCCGTGGCACTGGCACTCGAACCACTGCGAGGTGACGCACTCGGGCACCCGGCAGCCGAGGTGCGGGCACTTCTGGTACAGCGCCGTGTAGCCGGCCTCCATGCCGGGGAGCTCAGCGCTGTACACGTTGCGGGCAGCAGGGAGGGCGGCGGCCGGGTACTTGGTGACCCACATGCGGCCCTCGGGGTAGTAGGCGAAGCCCGAGCCCTCGGCGATCTTGGCGTCGATCGAGGCGGTGCTGCCGATGCTGATCACCGAGCCGAAGCCGCCGCCCAGCTTCGGCCACAGGAAGGCGATCACGGCGGCCCCGAAGCCGGACAGGCCCAGGCCGAAGAAGGTGACGATGCCCCGGTTGAAGAACTGGCGGCGGGTGACGCCGAGGGCCTCAGGGTCCGGCGGGACCCAGGCCACCGGCGGCTTGGCCTCCAGGGTGGCGACGCCACGGGAGGCCTGGCGCAGCTCGAGGGCGGCGGCGGCCTCGACCTGGCGGCCGGTGACCGGCTCCGCCTCGGGGCTCGACGGCGTGACGGCCCCGCGATCGCGCTTGCGGGTCTCGCGAGCCAGGGCGCCGATCACCTCGCCGGTGTCGCGGCGGCGGGCGGCGGCGAGCACGAGCACGCCGGCCAGCACGACGAGGACCGGGATGGCGATGAGGAGTGCGGTGGTGGTCTCCATGGTCGTTACCTCACAGCTCGACGAACAGGCCGTCGTTCCAGGGGAAGATGAAGTTGAACCCCGGACCGCGGAAGAAGGTGCCGATGATCACGAGCACCGCCCAGTACATGAGGAACATCGTCATGAGCGAGACGGCGAACTTGCGGTCCTCGGGCTTGTTGCTCGGGTTGCGGTCCGTGTAGGGCGCGAGGATGAGCGCCACGAGGGCCATGCCCGGGAGCAGCACCCCGGCCACCATCGGGTGGAACCACTTGAGCAGCTCCTGCAGGCCGAGGAAGTACCAGGGCGCCTTCGACGGGTTGGGCGTCTGGTTGTAGTTGGCCAGCTCGAGGAGCGGGGCGTTCACGAACACCGAGAACACGAGCAGGAAGGCGGTGACGGCGAGGGCGGCCACGAACTCCACCACCAGCAGGTGTGGCCACACGTGGACCTTGTCCTGCGGGGTGGCCTTGACGTCCTGGATGGAGCCGCTCTTGACGACGGTGAGGAGGCGCTGAGTGTGGCCGCCGGGTCCGGCGCCCACGGGAACGCCACCGGCGGCTGCCGGGGGCTGGGCGGCCACGGCACCGCCGCCGGCGGCCGCCACCTCGGTGGAGGGCGCCTCGCCGCCGGCCTTGGCCTTGGCCGCCTTGGAGCGCTCGAGCAGGTGGGCCGGGATCTTGCTGGCCGCCTCGCTCTTCGGCGCGTCGCCGCCGGCCGGCGCGTCGCCGGAGGCCGCGGGTGCGTCGCCGCCGCTCGAGGCGGCGGCCTTCTTGCGGGCCTCCTCGGCTCGCTTGCGCAGGTGCTCAGGGATCTCGGTCATGCAGCAGCTCCAGCAGCCACGTCGGGACGGCGGGGGGTGCGGGGGGCAGAGGCTCCGCCGGAGCCGCCCGCCCGCCAAGGACCGGCTCCGCCGTGTCCTGAGCAGCAGGGGTTCAGCTCGGCCGAAGGCCGAGCCTCAGAGCTCCGAGGAGCTCGCCGAAGGCGAGGGAGGAGGATCGTCATCACAGCGGTCCGGAGATGCCGCCGTCCTTGCGCACCCGCCAGAAGTGGATCGCCATGAAGATGACGATCACGAACGGGAGCATCAGGACGTGAAGGACGTACCAGCGGAGCAGGGTGTCGGTGCCGATCTCCACGCCGCCGAGGAGCACGAAGCGCACCTCGTTCCCGAAGACCGGTGTGTAGCCCATCATGTTGGTGCCCACCGTGACCGCCCAGAGGGCCAGCTGGTCCCAGGGCAGCAGGTAGCCGGTGAAGGACAGCAGCAGGGTGAGCAGCAGCAGCACCACGCCGATCACCCAGTTGAACTCCCGGGGCGGCTTGTAGGCGCCGTGGTAGAAGACCCTCGCCATGTGCAGGAACACCGAGAGCACCATGAGGTGGGCTGCCCACCGGTGCATGTTCCGCACGAGGAGGCCGAAGGTGACCGAGGTCTGCAGGGTGTAGATGTCGTCCCACGCCTGCGCCGCGGTCGGCCGGTAGAAGAACATCAGGAAGATGCCCGTCACCGTCAGCAGGATGAAGAGGAAGAAGGAGAGCCCGCCGAGGCAGAGCGTGTAGCTCACCTTCACGGCGTGGCGCTTCACCTTCACCGGGTGCAGGTGGTACAGCACCGAGTTCATGATCACGTAGGACCGGTTCCTCGGTGAGTCCGTGTAGCCGTTCCTGAAGATCGAGCCCGGCCGGAAGATCGAGTTCCAGGCCTGGCTGCTCTGGATGCTCTCCGGGAGCTTCTTCAGCGAGTCGCCCAGGCGCTGGCCGGCGCTCTTGCCATCCATGGTGTCTGCCACGTCTCGTTCTCCTACCCGAGCCTCATGCCGTAGCCGTAGCCGTGGGTGTTGGTGCGCTGATGGAGGTCGCCGCCCGGGTCCGGGTCACCGACCTTGCCCATGATGATGACGCCCGTGGGGCAGCGGTCGACGCAGAGGGCGCACCGGGTGCACACGTCGTCGTCGATCAGGAACACCACGTGGTCGCTCGGATCGAGGCCCGGCTGGTCCACGTCGACGGACTCGTCGACGGCGTCGGGGCTGACCATGTGGATGCACTTCCACGGGCAGATGTCGACGCAGCCCTCGCACATGATGCACTCGGACTGGTCGATGTGGATGAACTGCTTGGGCTTGACGGCCTTCCCGAGCCAGGCGGCGTCGACCTCCTGCAGGACGTAGTCGTCCCGGAACTCCGGCATGGGCGGGTTGGCGTCGGTGCGGGCCACGGGGATCAGCTCTTGCGGGCCAGCGGGCGGCCGTAGGTGGTGGTGGGGACGACCTCGGCCTTGGGCTTGGTCCGGTCCTGCCACTGGGCCCAGTGGAAGACGTGGAGGCCGAGTGCGACGCCGTAGATGGCGAGGGTCACGAAGTCGCGCAGGGCGGCGTAGGTGATGGTGAGGGGCTGGAAGCGGTTGGCCTCGAACAGCGAGCCGGGGCCCACGAAGATGCGGTCGGTCCGCCAGTTCCACTCGTTGTCGGCCAGGGTGATCCACTGGTGGGGGACGATGCCGTACCAGAGGTTGAACATGAGGAAGGCGAAGGTGGCCGCGGCGATCGCCTCGCCCCAGCTCAACGGCGTGCCGGGCTTGCGGCGCTTGCTGTAGAGCACGATGGCGAGGTTGCCCAGGAGGGCCAAGATCAGCGATGTAGCGAACGCGATCACTCGCGGCGGCTCCCTCGTGAAATCTCTCACAATGGCCCGGGGGCTCGTTGCAACCACCCGGCGGACGCCGACCGGTCTAGCACGCCCCCTCACCCCCCATCACATCGGCACGGCACCGGCTCGTCGAGGGCACGATCCGCTGCTGCCGGGGCCTCCGCTTGGCTTGGAAGGGGGTGGCTGGCTGGCCTAGGTTCGGCGCACCACGCCCCTGCGCTGCGGAGGACCAGACCGCGTGACCGAGATCCCCGAGCACCTGCTCAAGCGCTCCAAGGAGCGCCGCGCTGCCATCGGCGGCGACGACGCCCCTGCTGCGGAGGCGCCGGCTGCGGCCACGCCGGCCACCACCGAGGCCCCCGCCGCCACCCCGGCGGCCGCCGCAGCCGCGACGCCCGCCCCCGTGGAGGAGGCGCCCAAGCCGAAGCCGGTCCGCCCCGAGGTGGCCGCCGCCCAGCGCCGCAAGAAGATCCCGTACTGGGCCATGCCGGTGCTGCTGGGCCTGCCGGTCTGGGCCTACGCCTACCAGGGCACCCTCGAACCGCCCGCGGCCGACGCCAGCACCCCGTTCGCCCTCGGCGAGGCCGTCTACGTCGGCTGCGCCGCCTGCCACGGAGCGGGTGGCGGCGGCGGGGCCGGCCCCGCCCTCGACGGGGTCCTCGAGACCTTCCCCGACTACCGGGACCACGCCATGTGGGTAAGGCTCGGGTCCACCGGGTGGCCGGCCGACACCTACGGCGCCACCGACAAGCCGGTCAACGGCGGCATGCCCGCCCACGAGGCGCTCACCGACGCCGAGCTGGCCCAGGTGATCCTCTACGAGCGGGCCGCCTTCGGCGGGCTCGAGGAGGGCAGCGAGGAGTACCTCCTGCTGGAGGAGATCGCCGAGGGCCTCGCCACCTTCGCCGAGCAGGGCCTCGGACCGGAGTCCGAGGAAGCCGGCGTCGACGAGTCCGCCCTCGGCGGCTGACCTACCTGGCATCCGAGGCGGCGCCACCCGCAGGGCTGCCACGGGTCGCGTGCGCGAACCGACACGCGTGCGCTGACCTACCGCGTGCCTCGCCCAGCGCACGCGCCCCGCACCCGACGTCGCGTGCGCGGACCCACACGCGTGCGCTGACCCACCGCATGCGACGCCCAGCGCACGCGTCCGAGTGGGGACGCTCTCGCTACCGGCGGGCGCGGGTGCGGCGGAGGAGGGGGTCGGCGGCGGCCAGGGCGCGGTCGGCGATCCGCAGGACCCGGCCGGCTGCGCCGGGCGTCTCGTTGTCGACCAGGTTGCCCATCACGGCGAGCGTGATGTCGGCCACCGACTGCGTGCCGACCGCCACGCGCAGGCCGTTGCGCAGGATCCAGGGGTGGCCGATGAGGAACGAGAAGCGCCGGCCGGTGCGCAGGAACCCGTCGAAGCGCTCGCCCACCTCGGCGTCGTAGCGGGCCGGGGCCGTCGAGGGGTCGTCGAGGAAGCGGTCGGCGGCCAGCATCCCCGACTCGAGCCCGTAGTCGATGCCCTCGCCGTTCATGGGGTTGATGAGCCCCGCCGCGTCGCCGATCGCCACCCAACCGGGGCCGTGGCGCCGGACCGAGCTCATCGGGAGCCGCCAGGCCCGGGGGCGGTCCTCGATCTCGCCGAGCCCCCACTCGTCCCGCACCATGGCGTGGTAGTCCGCGAGGAGCCGGTTGAGGTTGAGGTCGTTGAACCGGCGCATGGTGGACAGGGCGCCCACGCCGATGTTCACCGTGCCGTCGCCGCAGGGGAACATCCACCCGTAGCCCGGTACCGGCGTGCCATGGCGGTCGTGCAGCGTGAGGGTGGCCTCGAGGTGGCGGTCGAGGTGCCGGGGCGAGCCGATGTACGCCCGGATGGCGAGGCCGAAGGGCTCGTCCGGGTCGCGCTCGGCGCCGACGAGGGCGGCCGCCCGGCCCTGGGCGCCCGCCGCGATCACGGTCAGCGGCGCCTCGATTCGACGGCCGGCCGCCTCCACGCCCACGACCCGTCCGCCGTCGAGGGCCGGCAGGGCCTCGGCCTCGAAGACCACCTCGGCGCCCGCCTTCTGGGCGGCGTCGATCAGGTGGGCGTCGAGCCGCCGGCGCGGCCACACCGCCCCGTGCGAAGGGAAGCGACCGTGCTGGGGCCACGGCAGCTCCCGCCGCTGCCGGCCGGCGATCATGCGCAGACCGTCGATCCGGTGGGCGCCGTCGAGCGAGATGTCGAGCTTGCGCAGGGCGCCGACGGCCCGCGGGGTCAGCCCGTCGCCGCAGACCTTGTCCCGGCCGTAGCGACCCTTCTCGAACACCACGACCCTCGCCCCGCCCCGAGCCGCCCGGATGGCCGCCGCGGCGCCGGCCGGGCCCCCGCCGATCACGGCCAGGTCGTAGCGCTCGCTCGGGCTCACCCCGCCATTGTCGCCGCCGGCCGGCGCCGTCGGCGATTCGCCCCCCGACGTCTCCTGCGCCTTGCGGGCGAGCCCCGGCGGCGGCGCGGTCAGCGGCGGGGACGGCGACGGGCGGCCCGGGTGGCGGCTCGACCCACCGCGGTGCTGCCACGGGCGGTGGCGCGGCCGACCTCGGCGCCCTTGCGCAGGCCGGCCTTGGTGAGCTCGGCGCCCTTGGCCATCCCCTGCTTGATCTTGTGGAGCGCGGTGGCGGCCCAGGCGAACTCGCTGCCGAGGATGGCGAAGCCGAGGATGAGGAGCGGCAGCGTGAAGGGGCCGGGCAGCACGATCAGGGCCAGCCCGAGCAGCACGATCGTGCCGCCGATCACCGCGATGATGGTCTTGCGCAGCGTGGGCGGCGCCTTGCGCCACACGGCGAGGAACACCTGCATCCGCAGGACGGTACCGCCCTGGTCCGCCGGGCGGGGCTCAGCCCTCGACGGTGAGCGTCCCGGTCATGGACGGGTGGATGTCGCAGTGGAACGGGATCTCGCCGGGCCCGTCGGGCGCGGTGAAGGTGGCGGTCTCCCCCGCCGCCACCGGGCCCGTGTCGAAGGCACCGTCGTCGGCGGTCACGGTGTGGGCGGTGCTGTCGTCGTTGCGGAAGGTGACCTCCTCGCCGGGCGCCACCGAGGTGGACGTCAGCTCGAAGTCGGCGGCCACGATCGTGCCCGCCTCGCCCCCGTCGGCTCCAGAACCGCCCCCGGTGCCGCCGTAGTCGTCGCCGGCCGGCGCGGTGGACGCGGTGGTGCCCGAGGTGGCCTGCTCCCGGGTCTCGTCGTCGTCACCGCACCCGGCCGCCACCACGAGCCCGGCCAGGGCCAGCCCGGCCAGCCACCGCGCACCTCTCGTCGCGCCGGCGCGGCCTGACCCTTTCCGCTCGATGTGCATGGGCACCATCAACGCGCCGCCGGGCGGGCTCGGCAACCCCTCCGCTCAGACGGCGACCGGGGCGGTGTCGCCGTGGACGGGCTCCACCGGCCGAGGGGCCGGGTCGGTGAGGTCGATGACGACGTCGGGCTCGGAGGGGCGGGCTCTCGTGACCGGTGGCCGGCGGGCCAGGTGCTTGGCGTCGAACGGGGTGGTGGCCAACGCCCACAGCGAGAAGGCGGAGGCCAGCACGAGCGCGCTCCCGATGGCGAGCGGGGGACCGACCCAGCTGGCGGCCACGCCGCCCACGGCGGCACCGAGGGCCTGGCTGCCCATGAGCACGCCGACGGCGATGCCCATGGCCGAGGCCCGGGTCTCCCGGCGCAGCCGGGTGCCGATCACGACGTTGGTCGGGATCGAGATGGCGAACATCCCGCCCGAGATCACGAAGGCGAGGAAGGCGCCCACGCTGCCCACCTCGAGGAAGTAGAGCGGAGCGGCGGCGGCAGCGGTGACCGCCGCACACAGCGACGCGCCCCGCAGCAGCCGGCGGTGGTCTCCGTTGGTGGGGATGATGGCGGTGCCGATGATCGTGCCGACGGGGACCGCCGCGGCGAGGACGCCGAGCATCCCCTGCGGGATCCCCACCCGGTCGGCGTAGGGGACCACCAGCGCCTCGTCCACCGTGCCCAGCGCGCCCGTGATCGAGATCAGCACCAGGGCTCGGCGGACCAGGCGATCGTCGACCAGGTTGCGGAAGCCGTCTCGCAGCGAGCCGCCGATGCCGGCTCCCTCGGCCCCCGGGGCCGCGGCCGGAGTGTCTCGCAGGCCGAGCACGATGGCACCCGAGACGAGGAACGAGACGGCGTTGACGGCAAGCGCCGTGGTGGGGCCGACGAGCACGAGCAGGCCACCGCCGACCACGTTGCCCACCACCACCGCCGCCTGCACCGAGATGCCGGACAGGGCGAGCGCATCGCCGTACTCGTCCTCCGGCACCAGGTCGGGCACCGCCGCCGAGCGGGCCGCCTCGAACGGCGGGGTGGCGAGGCCGGCCAGGAAGGCGAGCACGAGCATCGCCCCGACGGGCAGGCCCGAGAGGAGCATGAGCCCGAACATGGCGGCGCGGACGAGGTCGGCGCCGAGCATGACCGAGATGCGACCTCGGCGGTCGGCCAGGGTGGCCAGGACCTGGCCGAGGCCCACGTAGCCGGCCAGGGAGACGGCGGTCACGCCCGCCGCCCAGGCCGGCGACCCGGTGCGCTCGAGGACGATGACGGTGAGGGCGAGACGCCCGGCCCAGTCGCCGAGCAGCGAGATGACGTCCGCGATCCACAGGCGACGGAAGTCGCGGACGCGCAGCGTCGCCAGCATGGCCGCCGGCCGGCGTCGAAGCCCTCCGCCTTCGCCCTCCATGGCGAGCACGGTACGACGACACGACCCAGCGCACAAGCGACACCACGCTCCGTGGGCACGAGGGGGGCCGGAAGGCCTACCAGCCCGCAAACCTCCACCGATGGTGCACACCCCGCGCACCCACGCCGCCACGGTTGGTGCCCTCTGCGCGCCCCGCGCCGCTGCGTGCCGCGCTCAGAGCCGGTCCTGCTCCCCGACCTCACGAGAACGCGGGGCTGCTAGTCGGCGTCGACCTCGTCGGGGGCGGTGGCCGGCTGGGGGGCGTCGGTGGCGGGCTCGGTGCCGCTGACCATGCCGGCGGCGAGGTCGGCTTGGAGCTGGGGGCGGACCTTCACCCAGATCCAGGCCGCGGCGCCGACGAGGACGATGCAGAGGTACTGGGCGCCGGTGAGGCCGAGGACCCGCTCGTCGTTGACCCGCACGGCATCGGCGGCGAAGCGGGCGACGCCGTAGAGGAGGCAGAAGATCGCCATGGCGGTGCCGGGACGGGCGCGACGGGAGCGGGGGTACAGGACGGCCGCCAGCACCCCGAAGATGACCAGCATGTACAGCAGCTCGTAGAGCGAGAGGTTGTGGAAGCTCATGCCGGGCACGAGACGCTCGTCGCCGATGAAGGGCTCTCGCACGCTGCCGCCGTCGTAGCGGGTGGCGAGGAAGAAGTCCGACGTCCGGCCGAAGTGCTCGCCCACCGAGTAGCAGCCGATGCGGCCGATGGCGAGGCCGATCGACAGACCGAGGGAAAGGCCGTCGAGGCTGTTCCAGCGGGTGACCCGGTTCCAGTGCCGGAACACGGGGTACCCGAAGATCACCGCCGCGATGAAGCCCCCGGAGAACTGGAGGCCGCCCTCCCAGATGGCGAACGCCTCCCAGGGGGTGTCGAGGTCGTCCAGGTGGGTGAGCACCCAGGTGACCCGGGACCCGATGACGCCGGCCAGCACCATCCGCATGGCCAGGCTGTAGGTGGTGTCCCGGGGGATGCCGTGCTCCTCGCCGTAGCGGGCGGCGATCCAGGCGCCCACGAGGACCCCGAGGGCGACCATGAACCCGAAGGTCCGCAGCTCGAAGATCCCGAGGTCGATGGACGGGAAGGTGGTGTACGGGATCTCGGCCAGCAGCACGGCGGTCATGCTCGCATGTCCGGCGCGGGCCCGACAGTCGGCGCCCCGCCCCGATCGGCGCCCCCCGTCAGAGCGGCTCGTGCCAGCCGCCCACCCCCGAGGCGAGGGTCTCGGCGGCGCTGGGGCCCCAGGTGCCCCGGTGGTAGAGGCTGACCGGGTGCGGGTCCGCCAGGGCGTCCTCGAAGATCCGCCACTGCTCCTCCAGGGCGTCGGCCCGGCCGAAGCGGCGGGCGTCGCCGACCATGGCGTCCTCGAGGAGGCGCTGGTAGGCCTCCTCCCGCTCGCCCAGCACCTCTTCGAAGTCGACCTCGAGGTCGACGGCCTTCGTGTGGAGCTCGTCGCCGGGTGCCTTCGTCTGGAGGTGGAGCATCACGCCGTCCTGCGCACCGAGCCGGAAGCGCAGGTGGTTCGGGTGCGGCGAGTGGCTGCCCTTGGGGGTGAAGAGGTGCTGCGGCGGGGCCTGGAACTCGATGACCGCTTCGGTGGCGGTGACGGGGAGGCACTTGCCGGTGCGGATCAGCCACGGCACCCCGGCCCAGCGCCAGGAGTCGATCTCGAGGCGCATCGCGGTGAAGGTCTCGACGTCGGAGCCGGCCGCCACGCCCTCCTCGTCCGTGTAGCCGCGGTACTGGCCTCGCACCACGATGCGCGGGTCGACGGTTCGGATCTGGCGGAACAGCTTGGTGCGCTCGTCGCGGAGGCTGGCGGCGTCGCTGCCCACCGGCGGCTCCATGGCGAGGAGCGCGACCACCTGGAGGAGGTGGTTCTGCACGACGTCGCGCAGGGCGCCGACGCTCTCGTAGAAGCGGCCACGGCCCTCCACGCCGAAGCTCTCCGCCAACGTGATCTGCACGCTCGACACGAAGCTGCGGTTCCAAATCGGCTCCAGCATCGAGTTGGCGAACCGGAACACGAGCAGGTTCTCGACCGACTCCTTCCCGAGGTAGTGGTCGATCCGGTAGACGGCGTCCTCCTCGAACGCCTTGTGGAGGATCTGGTTCAGCTCCCTGGACGAGGCCAGGTCCCGCCCGAAGGGCTTCTCCACGACGACCCGGGAGCCCCGGTTGAGCTGCTTCTCGGCCAGGCCGACGATCACGTCGTCGAAGAGCTCGGGCGGGATCGCCAGGTAGAAGATCGGGTGGCGGGCACCGCGCTCCTCGAGGGCCTGGCGGAGCGCGTCGAACGACGAGGCGTCGCGGTAGTCGCCGCGGACGTAGCAGATGCGTGCCGCCAGCTCGTCCCACACCGACTCGTCCACCTGCCCCTTCGCCTCGATGGCCTCGCGGGCGTGCTGGCGCAGGCGATCGCTGTCCCACTCGGAGGAGGCGAACCCGATGATCGGCACCTGGTGGTCGCCCTGCCGGGCCATCTCGTAGACGGCCGGGAAGATCTTCTTCTTGGCCAGGTCGCCGGTGGCCCCGAAGAGGACGAGGGCATCGGAGGGCGGGAGCTCGTCGGTCACGTGGCCACCTCGTCGGCGTCCTCGACGCCCGGGTCGCCTTCGCCCGGTGCGTCCTCGGGCAGGACGGCGTGGCCGCCGAACTGCTCCCGCAGGGCGGCGATGGCCCGCATCGCGGTGCCCGCCTCGTCCTGGCTGGTGAAGCGGGCGTAGAGGGCGGCGCTGATCACCGGCACGGCGACGCCGCGCTCGATGGCCTCCTGCACGGTCCAGCGGCCCTCGCCGGAGTCCTGCGCCACCGGCGCCAGCCCGTCCAGCCCAGGCCGCTGGTCGAGGGCCCGCACCAAGAGGTCGAGCAGCCAGGAGCGCACCACGCTGCCCTGCCGCCACGCGCTGAGGGCGCCCTTGGCGTCGATGTCGAGCCCGGACCGGGCCAGGAGCTCGTAGCCCTCGGCGTAGGCCTGCATGAGGCCGTACTCGATCCCGTTGTGGACCATCTTGGTGAAGTGACCGCTGCCGACCTGGCCGGTGTGCACGAACCCGCCCTCGGGGGCGAGGGCGTCGAAGGCAGGCTGGGCCACGGCCACGTGCTCGGGGGCGCCGCCCACCATCAGGCAGTAGCCCTCGGTGCGGCCCCACACCCCGCCGCTGGTGCCGGCGTCGACGTAGCCGATGCCGGCGTCACCGAGGTCGGCGGCCCGTCGCACGCTGTCTCGGTAGTTCGAGTTGCCCCCGTCGACCACGACGTCGCCCGGCTCGAGGAGCAGGCCGAGGGCGGTGACCGTGTCCTCGGTGGGTCCACCGGCGGGCACCATCACCCAGACGAGCCGCGGCAGGGGCAGGGCGGCCACCAACGCCTCGAGGGAGTCGACGTCGGACGCCTCGCTGAACGGGTCGTACCCGACGACCTCGTGGCCCTTGTCCCTGAGGCGGTCGGCCATGTTGCCGCCCATGCGCCCCAGTCCGACCATCCCGAGCTTCATGGGCTCATCTCCTTCACGACGTGTTCGGTCGACTCGCTGCGGACGTCGCCCGGATCGGTCCAGCGACGTCGTCTCATCGGGCGAGGAGGGCGTCGAGGGACACCCGGCCGGCGCGGATGCCGCGGTCCTGGAGGGCGCGGAGGTCGCCGGCAGCCTGGGCCTGCTTCAGGTGGCCGAAGCCGAAGTCCCGGCCCGGGATGGGGATCTCCTCCTGGTCGGGGGGCGAGACCTGGATGCAGACGATCGAGCGGGGCCCGCCCTTGTGGAGCTGGCCGGTGGAGTGGAGGAAGCGGGGGCCGAACCCGAGCGAGACGGCCACCCGGTGCTCGTCGCGCAGGCGGGTGCGGACGGCTTGGAGCTCGGCGGCGATCGGGCTCTCCGGGTCCACGAAGGCCTGGACGGCGAGGTGGTCGCCGGGGTGGAGCTGGTCCAGCAGGGCGTCGAGGCAGACCTCGGGCACGTCCACGCCGCCCTGGGCCAGCACCTCGTTGGTGGCCGCCTTGGCGGCCGCCACGTCGGGCTGGTCGAAGGGCTGGACCCCGAGCGCGGCGCCGGTCCAAGCGGTGGCGAGCTCGGCGACCACCACCGCATGGCCGAGGGACCGCGCCTCGGCGTCCACCGGGAGCCAGGCGCAGGGATGGCCGGCGGCGAGGAGCCGGGCGGCCGTGCCGGCCACGGTGCCCGGGACGCCCTCGGCGGCGTCGTCGAGCGCCTCGCTGCGCCGGCATCCGACCACGAAGAGCCGGTCGTCCCCGTACTCGCCGAGCCCGAGCGGCTCCCCCACGATCGGGACGACGCCGGTGCCGTCCTTGCCGAGGGACTCGGCCACGAGCTGCTCCAGCCACAGGCCGAAGGTGTCGACGGCCGGGTCGAGCACGAAGGTGGCCTTGTCGTGGCCGGCCGCCACGCCGGCGGCGAGCGCGGCGGCGAGGGCGAGGGCCGGGTTGGTGGCGGGGTCGGCGTCGGGACCGCAGTCGGCGAGCGCGTCGCGGGCGCCGCCGAGGAGCGCCTCCACGTCCACGCCGGCCAGCAGCGCGGGCACGATCCCGAAGAGCGACAGGGCCGAGTAGCGACCGCCGATGTCGGGGCGGTTCTCGAACACCTCGGCGAAGCCTCGCTCGCGGGCCAGGTCGCCGAGCTCGGAGCCCGGGTCCGTGACCACCGCGAAGCGGGCCGGGTCGCCGCTGCGCTCCCAGGCCCACTCGAGGTGGCTGCGGGTCTCGATCGTGGAGCCGGACTTGGACGACGCGACGTGCAGGGTGTGGTCGGGCGGGCAGGCGGCGGCCACCCGGGCGACGGCGGACGGATCGGTGCTGTCGAGCACGTGGAGCTGCGGGTGGCCGTCTCGGGGACCGAACGTGCGGGCCAGCACCTCGGGGAAGAGGCTGGAGCCGCCCATCCCCATCACCAGCACGTGGTCGACCCGGTCGCTCGTGACGAGCGCGGAGCAGCGGTCCCGCAGCTCCGGCAGGGCCGCCTGCACCTCGGCCACCACCGGGATCCAGCCCAACCGGTCGGCCACCTCGGTGGGGTCGTCCCGCCAGAGGGTGTGGTCGGCTTCGAAGGTGCGGCGCACCGCCTGTCGGCTCACGAGGTCCGCCGCCACCTCGTCGGCGGCGTCGGCGAGGGGGCCGAGCGTGGCGAGGGCATCAGGCGAGAGCGTCATGGTCCGCCCACCTTCCCACGCGCCGGGCGCCCCATCCGGCGCGAATCCCGGGCCGCGGCCCGCCCCCGCTCTCGACCCGAGCCCCGACGCGGAGCCGGAACCGTGCCCGACCGGCTCGGGTCCGCCGTCACCGGGCTACCCGAGGGCGGTGGCGACGTCCCCGGCGGCGGCGGTGGCGGCCGCCACCACCTCGTCGACCACGGCGTCGGTGTGGGCGAGGCCCGGGAAGAGGACCTCGTAGGCACCGGGGGCCACGGCGACGCCGCGGGCGAGCAGCCCGTGGAACAGCCGGGCGTAGGCCTCGGTGTCGGTGGTCTGGGCGCTGGTGTAGTCCGTGGGGGCGTCGGGGCCGAGGAAGAGCCCGACGAGGGTGGCCTCCTGGGGCACGACCGCGGCGGTCCCGGCGGCGCTGAAGGCGGCGCGGAGCCCCTCGGCCAGGCGGGTGGCGGTGGCGGTGAGCTGCTCGTAGGCGGCCGGGGTGAGCAGGTCGAGGGCGGCCAGGCCGGCGGCGGTGGCGAGCGGGTTCCCGGACAGCGTGCCCGCCTGGTACACCGGGCCGAGGGGCGCGACCTGGGCCATGACGTCGCGGCGGCCGCCGTAGGCACCGATGTTCAGGCCGCCGCCGATCACCTTGCCGAAGGTGGTGAGGTCGGGCCGGATCCCGTACCGCTCCTGGGCGCCGCCGCGGGCCACCCGGAAGCCGGTGATGACCTCGTCGAACAGGAGCAGGGCGCCGACCCGGTCGCACTCCGCCCGCAGGCCCTCCAGGAAGCCCGGGGCAGGCGGGACGAGGCCCATGTTGGCGGCGATCGGCTCGACGATGACGCACGCCACGTCATGGTCGAGCGTGGGGATGACGTTGTACGGCACGACCCGCGTGTCCCTCACCGCCGCCGGGGTGACGCCGGCCGAGCCCGGCAGGCCGAGGGCGGCCAGGCCGCTGCCCGCCTCGGCGAGGAGGAGGTCGCCGTGGCCGTGGTAGTTGCCGGCGAACTTCACGACGACGTGGCGCCCGGTGAACCCGCGGGCCACCCGCACCGCCGACATGGTGGCCTCGGTGCCCGAGGAGACGAGCCGCACCATCTCGACCGACGGCACCCGCTCGCAGATCGCCTCGGCGAGGAGGACCTCCCGCTCGGTCGGCGCGCCGTAG
The DNA here is from genome assembly GCA_046565645.1 of Acidimicrobiia bacterium. Classification (GTDB taxonomy): domain Bacteria; phylum Actinomycetota; class Acidimicrobiia; order Acidimicrobiales; family VFJN01; genus VFJN01. The sequence goes on from JBKHYD010000043.1 coordinate 29,005, forward strand.
GAGGTGCCGTCCACGGCGGCCCGCTGCACCGCCTCCACGATGGCCGGGTGGGCGTGGCCGGCGATGATCGCCCCGTAGGACTGGACGAGGTCGACGTAGCGGCGGCCCTCGACGTCCCACACGTGGGCCCCCTCGGCGCGAGCCACGAAGTACGGGGTGCCGCCGACGCTGCCGAAGGCCCGGACCGGGCTGTTCACCCCGCCGGGGATGACGGCCTGGGCGCGGGCGAACAGCTCGTCGCTGGTGGTCATCGGGACCGGCTGGGCCGTGCGGCGGCGAGGGCCACGGGTGCGGGGTCGGTCACCGGGCCATGCGCTCGGCCAGATCGCGGGCAAAGTAGGTGAGGATGACGTCGGCCCCGGCCCGCTTGATCGAGGTGACGTGCTCGAGGGCCACCGCGTCGCCGTCGATCCAGCCCCGCTCGGCCGCCGCCTTCACCATCGAGTACTCGCCCGACACGTGGTACGCGGCGAGCGGCAGGTCGACCTCGGCCCGGGCGGCGGCGATCACGTCGAGGTAGGCGAGGGCCGGCTTCACCATGACGAGGTCGGCGCCCTCGTCGACGTCAGCGCGGATCTCCTCCATCGCCTCGCGGAGGTTGGCCGGGTCCTGCTGGTAGCCCTTGCGGTCTCCGCCGCCGGCGATGGTGACGTCCACCGCCTCGCGGAACGGGCCGTAGAGGGCGGAGGCGTACTTGGCGGCGTAGGCGAGGATGGCGGTGGTCTCGTGGCCGGCGCCGTCGAGGGCGGCGCGGATGGCGGCCACCTGCCCGTCCATCATCCCGCTGGGGGCGACGACGTCGGCGCCGGCGGCGGCCTGGGCCAGCGCGGCCCGGGCGTAGCAGTCGAGGGTGGCGTCGTTGTCGACGTGGCCGTCGGGTCCGACGATGCCGCAGTGCCCGTGGTCGGTGTACTCGTCCACGCAGAGGTCGGCGATGAGGACGAGATCGTCGCCCACCTCGGCCCGCAGGTCCTGGAGGGCGAGCTGCACGATGCCGTCGGGGGCCCAGGCGCCGGAGCCCTCCGGGTCCTTCGTGGCGGGGACGCCGAACAGGATCACTGCGGGGATGCCGAGGCCGGCCAGCTCGGCCACCTCCTTGCGGACGCTGTCGCGGGTGTGCTGGACCACGCCGGGGAGGCTGGCGATGGGCTGGGGCTCCGAGATCCCCTCCCGGACGAAGAGCGGGGCCACGAGGTCATCGACCGAGAGCTGCGTCTCCGCCACGAGGCGGCGCAGCGCGGGGGTGCGGCGGAGCCGCCGGAGGCGGCGTTGCGGGAAGGCCATCGGCGCCAGCGTACGGCTGGCACCGACCGGGGCCCCAGCCGTGGACCTCGGCACCGGGTCGCCGGCGGCCCGGGCCGGGCGGTGCGGCTCAGGCGACGAGGGCGCGCAGCTGGTCCAGGGAGAGACCCACCAGCGAGTCGACGACGAGGTCGGCGTGGCTGAAGTCGTTGTGGACGGTGAGGCGGCTGGGCACGGCGACCACCGCCATGCCCGCCGCCTTGGCCGCCGTGGTGCCGTGGGCCGAGTCCTCCAGGGCGACGCTGCGGCGCGGGTCGGCCCCGAGGTCGGCGCACGCCTTGAGGTAGACGTCGGGCGCGGGCTTGCCGACCCCGCCGACGACGTCGCTGCCCACCAGCGTGGCGAAGCGCTCGGTCAGGCCGTGGCGCGCGGTGTGGCGCTGCAGCCACGCTCGGCTCGACGACGACGCCACCCCGACCGGGACGCCGGCGGCTCCCAGCTCGTCGAGCAGCTCGACCGCACCGGGCAGGAGCGGGATGTCGTTGCGGTCGCGGGGCTGGGCCTCGTAGGCGGTCTCGAAGTCCGCCTGGCTGAACCCGGTGATGCCGGCCGCCTGGCAGACCGTCGCCCACCACGTCGGGTCGTCGTCGGCGCTGGTGCCGATGATCGTGGCCCACGCCTCGGTGCTGAGGGTGTGGCCGTGGGCGGCGAAGGCGGCCACTGCCGTCTCGAAGATCGCCCACTCGCTGTCGATCAGCAGCCCGTCGAAGTCGAACACCACCGCCTCCGGGAGCCCCGAAGGCGAGGTGGCGGGGTCGACGGGCATCGCTCGGAACCTACCGCCGGACGCTCCCCAGACGTCACCGCTGCAGGGCCCGACCAGCGGCGGGCGGGGAGCGGCCGCCGAGCCAGCAGGGGCGGCTGGCGTCGGGCGGCGAGCGGCGGGCGGCGGTTCAGTGGCGGGCCGGGGGCCGCGACCGGCCCCAGCCGGCCAGGGCGGCGAGGAGGCCGTCGATGGTGTGCTCAGCGGCTTCCACCTCGACGACGAGCCCGTGCTGGCGAGCGGTGGCCGCCGTGACGGGACCGATGCAGGCGACGACGGGGGGCACCGCGTCGGCGCCGAGCGCCTCGAGGAACCGCTCGACGGTGGACGACGACGTGAAGGTGACGATGTCCGCGCTCGCCACCGCGGCTCGCTGGGCGTCGGTGACGGTGGCGGGCAGGGTGCGGTAGGCATCGACCACGTCGACCGCCCAGCCGGCCGCGCGGAGCCCCTCGGGGAGGACGTCGCGGGCCACCTCGGCGCGCGCGAGGAGCGCCCGCCCTTCGCCCGGGCCGGCGGCGGTGAGCGCGTCGAGGAGGGACTCGGCCACGTACCGCTCGGGGACGAGGTCGGCCACGATGCCACCCGAGGCGAGGGCCTGGGCCGTGCCCGGCCCGATGGCCGCCACCCGAGCCGTGCCGAACGCCCGGGCGTCGAGTCCGAGATCGGCGATGGCCGATAGGAGCCGCTCGGCACCGTTGGGTGAGGTGACGACGACCCAGTCGTAGGTGCCGAGGCGCGCCGCCACCTCGCGGAGGAGCGCGCCGCCGTCGGCAGGGTCGGCGACCGCGATGACCGGCACCTCGACGGGCTCGGCGCCGAGGAGGCGCAGGCCGGCGGCGAGAGTGGACGCCTGCTGGCGGGTGCGCGTGACCACGACTCGCCGCCCGAGCAGGGGGCGGTCCTCGAACCAGCGCAGGTCGACGCCCGCCACCTCGCCCACCACGATCACCGACGGCGCCTCGAGCGGCTGGTCGGCGATGGTGCCGAGCGTGGCCCGGACCGTGCGCTGCTCGGGCCGGGTGCCCCACCGCACGGCGGCCGCAGGGGTGTCGGGCGAGCGGCCGGCGGCGATGAGCCGCTCGGCGATGCGGCCGATGCGGGCCACCCCCATGAGGATCACGATGGTGCCGCCCACCCGGGCCACCGCGTCCCAGTCGACGGTGCCGTCCTCCCCCACCGACGGGTCCTCGTGGCCGGTAACCACCGTGAAGGAGGTGGAGCTGTGGCGGAGCGTGACGGGGATGCCGGCGTAGGCGGGCGCCGCGATCGCCGAGGTGATGCCGGGCACGACCTCGTACCCGATGCCTGCCGCCGTCAGCGCCGCCGCCTCCTCCCCGCCGCGCGCGAACACGAACGGGTCGCCGCCCTTCAGGCGCACCACCGTGCCGCCGGCCCGGCCCTTGGCGACGAGCAGGTCGTTGATCTGCTCCTGGGTCATCGTGGCCTGGCGGGGGGCCTTGCCGACCGAGATCCGCTCCGCCCCCGCCGGCGCCAGGTCGAGCAGCGCCTCCACCGATAGCCGGTCGTAGACGACGACGTCCGCCCGCCGGAGCACCTCGGCCCCCCGCACCGTGAGCAGCCCGGGGTCACCCGGCCCAGCGCCCACCAGGTAGACGGTCATGGTGTGATGCTACGGGCGACCGTCGGGCGGGCCGGTCAGCGGTCCCGGCCCAGCAGGCCGGATCCGCCGTGGTCGAGGAGGTGGCGGGCCATCCCCGCGCCGTCGGGACCGGAGTGGCGGAGCACCGTGCGCCCGTCCACGGAGGCGAGCAGGCCGCGCACCTCGACGTCGCCGTCCACGATCGTGGCGTGGGCGGCGGCGGGCAGCGAGCAGTCGCCGCCCAGCTCGGCCAGGAAGGCGCGCTCGGCGTCCACGCAGCGGCGGCTGTCGGCGTGCTCGATGCCGGCCAGCCGGGCTCGGAGGTCGGCGTCGTCGACCCGGCACTCGACGGCCAGGGCCCCTTGGGCCACCTGCGGCAGGACCTGGTCGACGTCGAGGACCTGCGTGATCTGGTCGCCGAGGCCGAGCCGCTCGAGCGCGACCGCGGCGACGACGACGGCGTCGTGGTCGGCCGCCTTGGCCAGGCGGGTGGCCATGTTGCCCCGGAGCCCGACGAAGCGGAGATCCGGCCGGAGCGCGGCCAGCTGGGCCTGGCGGCGCAACGAGCCGGTGGCCACCTCCGCGCCCTCGGGGAGGTCGGCGAGGGACGACCCGACCAGCGCGTCGCGCGGATCGCCCCGCTCGGGGACCGCCGCGATGACGAGACCGGGCACGGTGGTCGAGGGCAGGTCCTTGGCTGAGTGGACGGCGAGGTCGGCCCGCCCGTGGAGCACGGCCGCCTGGACCTCCTTGGCGAACACGCCCTTGCCGCCCAGCTCCCAGATGGGCACGTCGAGGCGCCGGTCGCCCTGCGTGTCGACCACCACCAGCTCGACCTCGAGGTCGGGCTCGGACGCCCGCAGGAGGGACGCCACGTGCTCGGCCTGCCACCGGGCGAGCGCCGACCCCCGGGTGGCGACCCGGATCAACGACGTCTGTGTGTGGTTTCGAGCCGGTACGGCGTGAAAGCGCACACAGACGTTGTCACTCGAAGCCGAAGAGGTCGCGGAGGGTGGCGAGGAGGCGGTCGCCGCGGGGGGTGCCGGCAGCCTCCTTCAGGGTGACCGTGGGGTCGTGGAGGAGCTTGGCCACGATCCCGCGGGTGAGCGCGTCGACCGCGGCCATCTGCTCGTCGTCGAGGGACGCCAGCCGGGCGACGTGGCGCTCGAGCTCGGCGGTGCGGATGGCCTCGGCCCGGGCGCGCAGCGCCACGATCATCGGGGCGACCTCCCGGGCGGAGGTGGCGCCGACGTAGCGCTCGAGCTCTTCGTCGAGCAGCTGCTGGACCGAGGCCACCTCGGCCCGGCGGGCCTGGGCACCGGCGTCGGCGAAGGCCCGCAGGTCGTCCATGTCGAGCAGGGTGACGCCGGGCAGTGCGCCGACCTCGTGCTCGATGTCGCGGGGGACCGCGATGTCCACGATGAGCAGTGGCCGGTCGGGCCGGCGGGCCATGACGGACCGGGCGCTGTCCACGTCGAGGATGGGGGTGGTGGCACCGGTGGAGGACAGCAGCACGTCGACGTCGACCAGCGCCTCGGTGAGCTCGGCCAGCTCGACGGCCCGCCCGCCCACGGCGGCGGCCAGCGCCTCGGCCCTGTCGCCGGTGCGGTTGGCGACGGCGATGTCGGCGGCGCCCGCCTTGAGCAGGCCGAGCGTCATCGCCTCGCCCATGTCGCCGGCGCCGAGCACGAGGACGCGTCGCCCGGCGAGGTCGCCCAGCCGGTCGGCGGCCAGCGCCACCGCGGCCTGCGAGACCGAGGTGGTGTGGCGGCCGATGGCGGTGTCGGTGCGGGCCCGCTTGCCGGCTTCGAGGGCGTGGCGGAACAGCAGGTTGAGGGTGGACCCCGCGGTGCCCTCCTCCCGGGCGACCTCCCACGCCCTCTTGACCTGCCCGAGGATCTCGCTCTCGCCCAGCACGGCGGAGTCGAGCCCGGCGGTGACGCTGAAGAGGTGCGAGACGGCCGGCGCGTCGTAGTGGGTGTAGAGGTGGTTGGCGAAGTCCTCGGGGGCGAGGAAGGCGGTCTCGGCGAGGAAGTCCCGGATGTCCTGGTAGGCGCCGTGGAACCGCTCCGCCACCGCGTAGACCTCGGTGCGGTTGCAGGTCGACAGCACGACCGCCTCGGACACGTCGTTGCGCGAGATCAGGTCGTGGAGCGCCTTCGGGAGGGCGGCGTCGCCGATGGTGACCCGCTCGAGCAGGTCGAGGGGGGTGCTGCGGTGGTTCAGTCCGATGACGACGACCGACACGGCGGTTGGGCTCCTTCGCGGTGCTCCGGTGCGGTGGCGGCGGAGCCCACGACGCTGTCGAGCAGTGCCTTGGCCTCGACCAGCTGGCCGTCCCGGATGAGCTCCAGCATTCCCGAGTCGAGGGCCCTTCGCCAACTTGCCGCCGGGGGCCGGATCCCGGCGGCCGCGAGCTCGGCCCGGTGGTCGGCCAGCAGGTCCAGCAGCGCCTCGTGCTCGGGACCGATCAGCTCGGCCAGCTGGTCCCGCAGCCACGAGGTGAACGCGGGGCTGCGCCCCGACGTGGACACGGTCACCAGCAGCCGCCCGCGGTCGAACCGGGCCGGGAGGGTGTAGGTGCAGCGCTCCGGATCGTCGGCGGCGTTGACCCAGATGCCCCGCTCCTCGGCGTCGTCGTGGACGGCCTGGTTGGCCGCCGGGTCGTCCGTGCAGGCCACCGCCAGCCGGTGCCCGTCCACGTCGCCCCGCTCGTAGCGGCGCCGCTCGATGGTGATCGGCAGCGCCTCGAGCTCGGGGACCACCTCGGGGCTGATCAGGTGGACGACGGCGCCGGCCGCGAGCAGGCCCTGCACCTTCTCCAGCGCGACCATGCCGCCCCCCACCACGAGCACCCGGCGGCCCTCGACGAGCAGGTTGACCGGGTAGGCGGGCGGGTCGACGGGCACGGCCCCTCGCTAGTCGCCCGACGCGACGTCGGCTCGCACGGGCGAGCCGGTGCGGCGCTGCTGGTAGAAGCTGAGGATCTGCAGCTCGACGGCGAGGTCGACCTTGCGGAGCGACACCTCCTCGGGCACCGAGATGACGGTGGGCGCGAAGTTGAGGATGGAGCTGACGCCGGCTGCCACGAGCCGGTCGGCCACGTCCTGGGCGGCGGCGGCCGGGGTGGCGATGATGCCGATGGCGATGCCGTGCTCGGCCGCCACCGCCGGCAGGTCGTCGACGTGGCGCACGACCACGCCGTTCACCGTGGTGCCCACCACGGACGGGTCGGCATCGCAGAGGGCGACGATCGGGTAGCCGCGGTCGCCGAAGCCGCCGTAGTTGGCGAGCGCCTGGCCGAGGTTGCCGAGGCCCACGATGGCGACGGGCCAGTCGTGGGTGAGGCCGAGCTCCCGGCTCATCTGGAAGAGCAGGAACTCGACGTCGTACCCGACGCCCCGGGTGCCGTAGGAGCCGAGGTAGGAGAGGTCCTTGCGGACCTTCGCCGCGTTCACCCCGGCCAGCTCGGCCAGCCGCTCCGAGGAGATGGTGGTGACCCCGGCGTGCTGGCTCTCGAAGAGGCTCCGCAGGTAGAGCGGGAGGCGGGCCACCGTGGCCTCGGGGATCTTCCGCCGCGGTCGCCCGGCGGCAGGGCTCGACGGGGGGGTCGCAGCGGCCATGGCCCCGTGATCCTACTGCCGCTTGTTCACGTGTTCACGAACCCGGGGTGAGGCGGAGCGGACGTCACCTCCACCGGGCTCTCGCGCGCTCGAGGGGACAAGGCCGTCCTTCAGGTTCGCAAGGACGACACGGCGCGACGTCAGCGGAGGGCGGCCCGCAGCGTCTTGCCGGTGGCCCCCTGGGGGATCTCGTCCACGAACATGACCTTCTGGGGGCACTTGTACCGGGCCAGCCGGGCCTCGCAGTGGGCGATGAGGTCGTCCTCCTCCACCGAGGCCCCCTCCGCCACCACCACGTACGCCTTGACCGCCTCGCCGGAGTGCGGGTGGGCCACCCCGATCACGGCGGCCCGGTCCACCGCCGGGTGGTCCATCAGGACCTCCTCCACCTCGGCCGGGTACACGTTGAACCCGCTCACGATGATGAGGTCCTTCACGCGGTCGACGAGGTACAGGTGGCCGTCGTCGTCCACCACGGCCACGTCCCCGGTGTGGAGCCACCCGTCCGCATCGACGGCGGCCGCCGACGCCTCGGGGTCCTCCCAGTAGCCCGCGAACACGTTGGGCCCCCGCACCCAGATCTCACCCGGGTCGCCGACGAGCGCGTCGAGCCCGTCGACGTCCACCAGGCGGACGTTTACGCCGGGCAGCGGCACCCCGATGCTGCCCTCGGGCGCCTCGGCGCCGCTGCCCGTGGTGACGACGGGGCTGGCCTCGGTGAGGCCGTAGCCCTCGATCAGGTCGATCCCGAAGCGCTCCTTCATGGTCCTCTGGATCTGCGGGTCGAGCCGCGCCGCGCCCGAGACGGCGATCCGCACCGACGCGAAGGCGCCCGGTCGGGTGCCGGGCAGGGTGGCCCACGCCGCCCACATCGTGGGGGCGCCGCTGACCACCGTGATCCGGTGGTTCTCGATGCTCTCGAGCGCCGTCTGCGGGTCGAACCGCTCCACCAGCACCACCGACGCTCCCGTCATGAGCGTGAGGTTCAGCACTACGTTGAGCCCGAAGATGTGGAAGAGGGGCAGCACGCCGAGGACCACGTCGTCGGGGTTCTGGGATCGGGCGGGCAGGGCCTGGCACTGCTCGAGGTTCGAGAGGAGGTTGCCGTGGGTGAGCATCGCCGCCTTGGGCGACCCGGCGGTGCCGCTCGTGAAGACGAGCACCGCCAGGTCGGCGGGGTCGCGCTCGACCACCGGCACCGGCTCGCTGGCCAACAGGTCGTCGATGAGGACGGCGCCCTCCGTGTCAGAGCCCTTCGCACAGACGAGGTGCTGGAGCGCCGGCAGGGCCGAGCGGTCGAGTCGGGAGACGCTGGACCTCCCGGTGGGCCCGGCGACCACCGCCCGCACGCCCACCGCCGCCAGCTCGGACTGCAGCTCGGGGACGGGGCTGGTCGGGTTGAGGGGGACGACCACGCAGCCGGCGCTGAGCGCGGCCAGGTAGGCCGACACGAAGTACCAGTTGTTGGCGGCCACGATCGCCACCCGGTCCCCGGGTTCGAGCCCGAGGCCCACCAGCCCGCCCCGAAGCCGGGCCACCTGGTCGCGCAGCTGCCCGTAGGTGGTGGTGTGCCCGCGAGACACGAGCGCGACGGCGTCGTCGGGGTGGGCGTCGATGATCGTGGCCAGGTTCATCGGGCCGTAGTCCACCACAGCCGAGGGGCCCGCGATCGTTCCGAGCCCAGCCGGCGGCTCGCCGATGGCTCAAGCGCGGTCCGGTTCGTCCCGATCATGGTGGTGATGGCCTCCCCTCGCCGCGCCGCTCGCACCGCCTTCGGGCGCCTCGCGGCCGTGGTGGTCGCAGCGCTGGTGCTGGCCGGCCTGGCCGGCCCCGCCGCCGCGCAGCGGCAGGCACCCGAGGCGCCGGCCGCCCAGGCGCGGGGCGTGGTGGTCGCCTCCCCCGGGACCGAGGCGCAGTTCGTGTCCCGGATCAACAGCCTGCGGGCCTCGAAGGGGCTCAGCCAGCTGGCCGTGTCGGGCGAGCTCACCGGCGTCGCCCGCCGCTGGACCCAGCAGATGGTCGACGCCGGCCAGATCAGCCACAACCCGAACCTCGGGTCCCAGGTGAGCGGGAGCTGGACGAAGCTCGGTGAGAACGTCGGGGTGGGCTACGACGTGGACGGCCTGATGCAGGCCTTCATCAACAGCGCCAGCCACTACCGGAACCTCGTCGACCCCGAGTGGACCCACGTGGGGGTGGGCGTGATCATCCTGGGCGACGGGACGATGTACACCACCCACAACTTCATGGCGCTGCCGGCGGCTGCCCCTCCTCCCCCGCCGCCGCCCCCGCCGCCGAGCCCCACGCCCACCACGGCACCGCCGTCCACAGCCACCACAGCGGCGCCCGAGACCACCACGACGACCACCGAGCCGCCCCGGCCGTCTCCCACCCCCGATCGGGTGACCGCCGTGCTCGACCCGCTCCGGTCGCTGGAGGAGAGCTGAGCGCCTGACGGCCCACCGGGCCATCTCCACGACCTCTCCACATCCTCTCCAAGCCTCCACACGGCGGTAGCCCGCACTGTGGCGGCATGCGCACCCCACCTCGCACCACCCACCACGACGTCGTCGTCGTCGGCGCCCGCTGCGCTGGAGCCGCCACCGCCATGCTGCTGGCCCGCCAGGGCCACGACGTCGCCGTCGTCGACCGGGCGTCGTTCCCCTCCGACACGCTGTCCACCCACGCCATCGCCCGCGGCGGCATCGTGCAGCTGCAGCGCTGGGGGCTCCTCGACGAGGTCGTCGCCAGCGGCGCCCCCAAGATCCGCCAGGCCAGCTTCCACCTCCCCGACGGCACCACCGTCACCCGCGCCATCAAGGAGCGGGCCGGGGTGGACCACCTCCTGGCGCCCCGCCGGATCGTCCTCGACGCGATCCTCGTCGAGGCGGCCGAGGCGGCCGGCGCCCAGGTCCGGACCGGCTTCACCGTGAGCGACGTCCTCACCGACGGGTCGGGCCGCGTCACGGGCGTGACCGGCTGCGACGCCACCGGCGCACCCCGCGAGCTGCGGGCCCGCGTCGTCGTCGGCGCCGACGGCATGCGCTCGCGCGTCGCCCGAGCCGTCGGTGCCCGGATGCTCGACGAGCGACCGGCCGCCGGAGCAGCCCACTACACCTTCGTCGCCGGGCTCGACGCCGAGGGCTTCGAGTACCACTTGAGCGACGGAGCCTTCGCGGGGGTGTTCCCCACGCACGGCGGAGAGGCCAACGTCTGGCTCTGCACCCCGGCCCGCGACGGCGGGATCACCGGTGCTGACCGGGAGGAGGCGTTCGTCTCCTGGGTCGAGCGGGTCAGCCCGAGCCTCGCCGCCCGGGTCCGCCGGGCCGAGGTGACCGCGCCCGTCCGAGGGATCGTGGGGATGCCGAACCACGTGCGCCAGCCGGCCGGACCCGGCTGGGCCCTCGTGGGCGACGCCGGCTACCACCGCGACGCCATCACCGGGCACGGCATCACCGACGCCTTCCGGGACGCCGAGCTGCTCGCCTTCCACCTCGACCGCGCGCTGCGGCACGAGACCGACGAGGCGAGCGCCCTCTCGGCCTACGGCGACGAGCGGGACCGGGCGCTGGCGCCCGTGTTCGAGCTGACCAACCAGCTCGTCCGGTTCCCGCCCCCCGAGCGGCTCGCCGAGCTGCAGGTGGAGCTCAGCCGGTGCATCGACGACGAGGTCGCCTGGCTCGTCGACCGACCCCAGCTCGCGGCCGTGGCGGCGGCCTGACCCGGGCCGCACCTGGACACCGCCGACACCGACCACAACCACCCAGACCAGAAGCCACCACCAACACCAACACCAAGGAGAACAGCCATGACCATGACCGAGAAGCCCTCCCGCAACGGCGTCGACACCGCCACCCTCTTCGCCACGCTCGACGCGGTGAAGCAGGCCCCGGCCGCCGCCCAGTTCCAGTTCCGGGCCCGCAACCGGTGGGTGTCGGGCACCCACAGCCAGTCGACCATCCACGACTTCTTCGGGGTGGGCGAGGAGCGGTCCCACGCCGTGGCCACGGTCCACGACGTCGACCACCCCGCGGTGCTCGTCGGCACCGACCAGGGCCCGACGCCGGTGGAGTACGTGCTCCACGCGCTGGCCGGCTGCCTGACCGCCGGCCTGGCCAACATCGCGGCCGCCCGGGGCATCGAGCTCACCGAGGTCACCTCGACCGTGGAGGGCGACATCGACCTCAACGGCATCCTCGGGCTCGACCCCGACGTCCGCAACGGGTTCCAGCAGATCCGCGTCAGCTTCGACGTGAAGGGCGACGCCCCCGCCGAGAAGCTGCAGGAGCTCGTCGAGCAGAGCCGGGCCCGCTCGGCCGTGTTCGACATCATCACCGGCTCGGTCCCCGTGACCGTCGAGGTCCAGGCCGGCTGACCGGATCCTTCGTGGCCGGCCCTGCGGGGCCGGCCACCGGGCCCCCCCGGAGCACACCATGACCCTCGCCGCCGTCCCCGCCCTTGCCGCCCACGAGCCAGCCGAACGTCGCCCGCACCTCCTGGCCGGGGCCCGCGCCATGGCGCCCTGGCTCTTCGGCGTGGCCCCGTTCGGCCTGGTCATCGGGATCAGTGCCGCTCAGGCGGACATCCCCACCTTCGCCGGGTGGCTGACGGCCCCCCTCGTCTTCGCCGGCAGCGCCCAGGTCGCCACCATCCAGCTCCTCGACGGCGGCGCCTCACCGCTCGTCGTGATCACCGCGGCGCTGGCCATCAACCTCCGACTCGTCCTCTACTCGGCCACGATGGCGCCCCGCTGGCACGGCACCTCCCGGCGCTGGCAGGCGCTGGCCGGCTACCTGATCGTGGACCCCACCGTCGCCGTCGGCGTCGACGGCTACGAGCGCGCCGAGCACCCCGACCACGGCCACCTCCGCTACCTGGGGGCGGGCGTCGCGCTCTGGGTGACCTGGCTCGCCGCTACCGCGGTGGGGGCGACCGCGGGGGCATCCCTCCCGAGCGGACTTCACCTCGAGATGGTCATCCCGCTGTTCCTCATCGGTGAGCTCGTCCCGCGCCTGGGCGATCGGACCGCTCGCCGCGCCGCCCTCGCCGCCGCCGTGCTCGCCATCGCAACCCAGCGGGTCCCGCTGCACCTGGGCGCGCTGATCGCCATCCTCGGGGGCCTGGCGGTGGCCCTCGCCACGGAGCGCTCGGATCAGGAGGTCCGGTCGTGACGCCCTGGCTGGTCGTCCTCGCCGTCGGCGCGGGCAGCTACCTCTTCCGCATCAGCATGCTCGTGGTGGCCGCCCGGCGCGGCGTGCCCCCGATCGCCGAGCGGATCGCCCGTCACGCCGTCCCGGTGGCGTTCGCCGTGATCGCCACCGGCGGGATGGTCGACCACCTCGACGCGTGCACCTCCTCGTTGGCGCCACTCGGGGCAGCCGCCTTGGCCGTGGCAGCGGTGCGGCGCACCGGCTCGCCCAACGCCGCGCTCGTCGTGGGGATGCCCAGCCTCTGGATCCTCGCCGCCGTGGTCCCCTCCTGATCGACATCCCGGTGCGGCCGCGGCTTCCGATTCGTCGCCCCCGTCACCGAGCGGACGGGACCCCTGCGTCCCGACCCCGGGCTGGCCCCGCCCACCGCCCGCCCGGCCTCGCAGGAGGTGCGGTTCTGCCGCAGCTCGGACGGGGTGCGGCTGGCCTTCGCCACCGCCGGCGACGGCCCTCCCCTCGTGAAGGCGGCCAACTGGCTCACGCACCTCCCCCACGACTGGGAGAGCATCGTGTGGGGCCACTGGCTCCGGGATCTCTCGGCCCGGCACCGCCTCGTCCACTACGACGAGCGAGGCTCCGGCCTGTCGGACTGGGACGCCGCGGACGTCTCGTTCGAGACCTGGGTGCACGACCTCGAGACCGTCGTCGACGCCGTCGGCCTCGACCGGTTCCCGCTCCTCGGGATCTCCCAGGGCGGGGCGGTCGCGATCGCCTACGCGGTGCGGCACCCCGAACGGGTCAGCCACCTCGTGCTCTACGGCGCCTTCGCCCAGGGCCGCTGGGTGCGGTCCCGGGACGACCGCCAGCGCCGAGAGGCGGCCATGATGCTCGACGTCGTCGAGTCCGGCTGGGGACGGGACAGGTCCATGTTCCGGCAGATGTTCGCGGCCCAGTTCATGCCGCAGGGCACCCCGGCCCAGTGGGACGCCTTCGACCGCCACCAGCGCCTGACCGCGTCACCCCACAACGCCCGCCGGCTCCTCGAGGTGTCCTCCCACATCGACGTCACCGAGATCGCCCCGCAGGTGCGGACGCCGACCCTCGTGCTGCACGCCACCGACGACCTCCGGGTGCCCTTCGAAGACGGCCAGCTCCTCGCTGCGCTCATCCCCGGCGCCCGCTTCGTGGCGCTCGACAGCTGCAACCACCTGCTCCTCGACGGCGAGCCCGCCTGGGCCGAGTTCCTGGCCGCCGTCGAGGGCTTCGTGGCGGGCTGACACCGGGGCGGCGCGGGGCCCGGGCCTGGATCGGCCAGCATGGGGCGATGCCCGCCGCCATCGAGGCCACCGACCTCACCCGGTCGTTCCCGAGCGGCGTGGCCCTGGAAGGGCTGACCCTGTCCGTCGACCGGGGAGAGGTGCTGGCGCTCCTCGGCCCCAACGGCGCCGGCAAGACCACGACGGTCCGCCTCCTCAACGGCATCCTGCGGCCGGACCGGGGTCGCGCCACCGTGCTCGGCATCGACCCGGCCGTCGACGGCGACGGGGTGCGGCGGCGCACCGGCGTGCTGACCGAGCACGCCGGGCTCGACGAGCGGCTCACCGCCCGCGAGAACCTCGAGCTGACGGCCCGGATGCGCGGCATCGACCGTGCGGCGGCCGGCCGGCGCACCAACGACCTCCTCGAGCGCTTCGGGATGGCCGACCGGGCGGACCTGCCCGTCCAGGGCACCTCGACCGGGCAGCGCAAGCGCCTCGCCCTAGCCCGGGCCCTGCTCCACGACCCCGAGGTGCTGTTCCTCGACGAGCCGACCTCCGGGCTCGACCCGGCCGCCACCCGGGACGTCGTGGAGCTGATCGGCGCCCTCGCCTCCGAGCACGGGCGCACGGTGGTGCTCTGCACCCACTTCCTCGGCGAGGCCGGGCGCCTGGCCGACCGGATGGCCGTCCTCCACCAGGGGGTGCTCCACGCCTTCGGCCGCCCCGAGGACATCGCGGCCGACCTCTGGGACGGCCTCGACGCCAGGGTGGACGTGGGCGGTCCGCTCGGGGAGGACGCCGCCCGTGCCGTGCTGGCCCTCCCGGGCGTGGCGGGGGTGGCGCCGCTGCCCGAGGGGGCGGTGATCCGCGTCGCGGACCGGGCGGTCCTGCCCGTGGTCGTGCGCACCCTGGTGGAGGCCGGGCTCCCCGTCTACGCCGCCGACGCCCGCCCGCCGTCGCTCGAGGACGTCTACTTCGCCGTCGAAGCCCGCATCGCGGCCACCGAGGGGCGCGACCGCGCGCCCCGGGCGACCGACGTGCTCGACGGCCGGGACGGTGCCTGGTGACCGCCCCTGCGGGTCCGGGGCTGGACCGCCGAGCCCGCTGGGCGGTGATGCGGGCGATCGTGGCCAAGGACCTGATCGCTGTGCGGCGGGCCAAGGCGGTGGTGATCCCCATGCTGGCGGTGCCCATCCTACTGATGGTGCTGCTCCCCTTCGGGGTGGGCCTCGCCGCCCGCGGCCAGCGCAACGCCGACGTCGGGCGCATCCTCGGCTCGATGCCGGGCGACCTGGCCGACCCGATCCTGTCGCTGCCCGACCACGAGCAGCTGATCGTGCTGGTCAACGGCTACCTGCTGGCCCCGCTCTTCCTCATCGTGCCGCTCATGGTCTCGGCCGTGCTGGCGGCCGACGCGTTCGCCGGGGAGAAGGAGCGCAAGACCCTCGAGTCGCTCCTGCACCTGCCCATCCCCGAGCGGGACCTGTTCCTGGCCAAGCTGGCGTCGGCGTTCATCCCTGCCATCGCCGTGTCGTGGCTCGGCTTCGCCGCCTTCTGCGTGGTCGCCAACGGCGTGGCCTGGCCGGTGATGCACCGCATCTTCGTGCCCACGCAGCTCTGGATGGTGATGATCTTCTGGGTCGGGCCGGCGGTGGCCACCCTCGGCCTGGCCGTGATGGTCCGGGTGTCGGCCCGCACGAAGACCGCCCAGGAGGCCAACCAGCTCGGCGGCGCCGTGATCCTGCCGCTCATCTTCCTGTCGGTCGGCCAGTCCAGCGGCCTCCTCCTCGTGACCCTCCCCATCGCCCTCGCCATCGGCGCCGCCGTCTGGGTCGTCGCCCTCCTCCTCGTCCGAGGCGGCCTCAAGCGCTTCACCCGAGACCAGCTGGCCGCCCGGGTCTGACGACAGCGGAGGGCCCTCCCCAAGCCGCCGCAAGTCGACGAGCGCCAGCACGCTGCACGCCGCGCCGGCGAAGCCGTGCGCAGGCTGGACGGCGAACCTCCGGTTCGCCGTCGAGACCGCTAGCGAGCGAGGAAGAACAGCTGGAGGACGGCGGCGCCCAGGATGAGGGCGAGGAGGGCGGCCAGGACGATCGTGGTGCCTGGTCTCATGGCTGGCTCCGGGGGGTGAGGGTGACAGGCTGGGCGGTGGAGGAGGGTCCGGGCTCGTCGGCGCCGGGCTCGAGCAGGCGGACCTCGGTGCCGACGGGCAGGCCGAGCTCGTCGGCGGCGGAGCGCTTCCCCATGCAGACCGCGAGCATCCCGTAGCTGTCGGTGACCAGCCCGACCCCGCCCTCGTCGATGCCCTCGAAGGTGGCAGACCGCACTGCGGTGCGGGAGTCGTCGCCCCATCGGATCTGGACGCGGGAGCCGAGGTGCTCGACCTCGTCGGGCCCCACGTTCAGCTGGGCGTTGCCGAAGTGGTCGACCCACAGGACCTCGGCCACGAGGACGCCGTCCTCCTCGCGGGGCAGGGGCACGAGGCCGGGCCAGAGGGTGACCGGATCGAGGCGGGGGCCGAGGTCGTCGAGGGGCACGCCGTTGCAGAGGTGGGCCACCGCCGGGGCGAACACGTCCCGACCGGCGAAGGTGGCGCCGGGGGCGGGCAGCCGGTGCTCGGTGCTGGTGAGCTCGACCACGGCGGTGGCGCCGCCGCACAGGGCGACGGCCGAGGCGAGGACCCCGTTGTCCGGCCCGACCAGGTAGCTCTGCCCGCCGCCCACCTCGACGGCGATGCCTCGGCGGGCGGTCCCCACCCCGGGGTCGACGACGGCGAGCACGACGCCGGGGCAGAGGTACTGGGTGGCCCGGCCGAGGGTGAGGCTGCCGGCCCGCACGTCGTAGGCGGGGATCTCGTGGGTGAGGTCGATGATCGTGACGTGCGGGGCGATCGACCGGATGACCGAGTGGACCACGCCGACGAACTCGTCGCGGGTGCCGTAGTCGGACAGGAAGGTGACCGTGTCGAACCGGGGGGCCATGGCCTCCTCGACGCTACCGGTCGAGCTCGCCCGGTCCGCAGTCGAGCGAGGCCGGGGCGGCGCGGGCTCAGCCGGCGTCGCTGAAGCGGTCCTGGAGGTAGGCGTCGACGTCTTCCTCCCGGATCCGGTACGACTTCCCGATCCGCGCCGCGCGCAGCTCACCGCCCTTGATGAGGCGGTAGACGGTCATCGAGGACACACGCAGCTCTTCGGCGACCTCGGCTGGGGTGAGAAAGCGCGAGCGCGCTGAGGACGAAGCCATGGAAGGCACCCTTCTCCGCGGGGATCGCGGAAGCGTACGCACCTGTGGCTGCTGTTGCTAGTGGTGGTGCCGCGCGTGGTGGGGCTCAGGGGCCGCCGAGCTGCTTGGAGCGCTCGGTGGCCGAGGCCACCGCGTCGAGGAGGGCGGCTCGCACGCCGCGCTGCTCGAGGACGCGCAGCCCCGCGGCCGTGGTGCCGCCCGGGGAGGTGACCGCCGCCCGGAGGGCCTCGGGGCCGTCGCCGCCCTCGGCGAGGAGGGTGGCGGCGCCGAGCAGGGTCTGCACGGTGAGGGCGTGGCTGACGTCGCGGGGCAGGCCGGCCAGCACCCCGGCGTCGATCAACGCCTCGGCCACGAGGAAGACGTAGGCGGGGCCCGAACCGGACAGCCCGGTGACGGCGTCGAGCAGCGGCTCCTTCACCCGCACGACGGTGCCGACGGCGCCGAGGAGCGACTCGGCCCAGGCGAGGTCGTCGTCGGCGGCGTGGGTGCCGGGGGCGATCGCCGCCGCTCCCCGGCCGACCAGCGCCGGGGTGTTGGGCATGGCTCGCACCACGGCGGTGCCGGGGGCCAGGGCGGCCTCGAGGGCGGCGGTGCTCACCCCCGCTGCGATCGAGAGCACCCGCCCGCTGCCGGCGGCAGCCGCGGCTCGGCAGGCAGCGGGCACGTCGGCCGGCTTCACGGCGACGACGGTGCCGTCGGCCTCGGCCGGCTCGGTGGCCAGCCCAACGCCGGGGAGGAGCTCGGCCAGCTGGCGGCGGCGGGCCTCGACCGGCTCCACCACGAGCACGTCGCCGGGCGCGACCGTGCCGCCATGCACCAACCCGCCCACCAGGGCCTCGCCCATGCGCCCCCCGCCGATGACCTGCAGCACGACCATGGCCGTGACGCTACAAGTCGACGTGGTGGGGGTCGTCGCCGAAGCGACCGGAGGGACGGGGCGGCCGCGAGGACGACGGGGGTGCGGGCTCGCTCACCGCTTCCCCAAGTGGTGCCCGAGGGGACGCACCCCGCCGTCGATGGCGGCCACGGTAGATCGAGGGTGGTCGGGGGGCAACGGGCACCTCAGCCGGCGAAGCGGCTGGCGAAGCCGATGCGCAGCGCGGGCCGGAAGTACTGCTCGGTCCACTGGTAGAGCGAGCCGAGCACCCGGTCGAGCTCGTCGTCGTCCACGTGCTCGGCCGCCACCTGGCCCACGAGGAAGACGGCGTCCTCCTCGCCGATGGCGAACGCGGCGCCGTAGAGCTTCAGGTTGCGACGGAGGAGGTGCTCGTAGAGCGCTCCGGCGTTCTCCTCCGGGGCGGGCATCACGTAGGTCTCGTAGTGGAGCGTCCGCTGGCGCAGGTGGAACCAGATGGTGAACACGTCCTTCTGCTCGCCCCGCACCCGCACGAACCAGCGGCGCTCGCCCAGCTCCGGGGCCCGCTCCACGGCGGCCACCACCGGGTTGTCCGCCTTCTGGACCTCCATCCAGGCGTCGATGCGGGCCTCGAGGGCGTCGAGCTCGTCCGGGGTGAGCGGGTCGGGCATGGCGGCGACGCTACCGGTCGCCTCGGCGCCGCTCAGGCGCAGTCGACGAGGCTGCGGGCGGTGAGGTCGCCGTAGATGCGGCGCAGCCGACCGGCGGCGGTGGACCAGGTGTACCCGCGGGCCCGCTCGGACGCCTGGGCCGACAGCTCCCGGGCCACCGAGGGCACCGTCAGGATCTCCCGTGCGTAGCGGGCGAAGTCGACCGGGTCCCGACCGTCGACGAGGAAGCCCGTTCGCTCGTGCTCCACGAGGGTCCGCAGACCGCCGACCGCCGAGGCCACCACCGGCGTGCCGCAGGCGGCCGCCTCGAGCGCGACCAGCCCGAACGACTCGCTGCGGCTGGGCACGAGGCACACGTCCGCCGCCCGGTAGTAGGTGGACAGCAGGTGGTGGGGCACCGGGTCGACGAAGCGGACCTGCTCGGCCAGCCCGAGCTCGACGACCAGCTTGTGGACCCGCTCCACCTCGGCGTCGCCGTCCACCCCGCTGGCCCCGCCCACCACCACGAGCGTGGCTGTGGGATCGGCCAGCTCGGCCAGGGTCCGGACGGCCACGTCGGCGCCCTTCAGCGGCTGGATGCGCCCGACGAAGAGCAGCATGGGGCCGTCGCCCAGGCGCAGGTGCCGCAGCGCCCAGCGGGCCCCGCTGCGCTCCCCCGGGGAGAAGAAGGCGTGGTCCACGCCGGGGGCGACGATCTCCACCCGGGCCGGGTCGGCGCCGTAGAGCTCGACGAGCTGCTCGGCCTCGGCCACGCAGGAGGCGAGGATGGCGTCGGAGCAGTGGATGACGTCGGACTCGGCGCGATCGCGCCGCTCCGGCTCGGGGTCGCCGGTCTCGGCCTTGACGCGGGCCAGCGTGTGGAACGTGGACACGAGCGGCAGCTCCAGCTCGTGCTTCAACCGGTGGCCGGCCACGCCGGACAGCCAGTAGTTGGCGTGGAGGGCGTCCACGTCGCCGAGGGCCAAGAGGTGGTCCCGAACGCCGTCGGCGAAGTCGTCCACCACGTCGGGCAGCTGCTCCTTGGCCAGGTCGGGGCGGCCGGCGTCGACGTGGACCACCCGGAAGCCCGGTTCGACCTCGACCACCTCGGGCGACTCGTCGTCCCACCGGCGCACGAACACGTCGGCCGGCACGCCGGCCTGCGCGAGCGCCGAGACGAGCTCCCGGACGTACACGTTCATCCCCCCGCTGTCGCCCTGGCCGGGCTGCACGAGGGGGGACGTGTGGAGGGAGAGGACGGCGAGTCGGCGCATCAGGGCAGGCGGGGGCAGGTGGGAGGTCGCCCGCTGCGGGTCAACGCTCGGCGTCGACGAGTTCTTCCCCGCCCCGCGATCGGCTCGCCGCCCGGTCGTTCTCGTGTCGGAAGGAGCTGTAGATCTGCAGCAGGGTGCGCCGCTGCTCCTCGGTGAGGTTCGGGTCCCGGCGGATCTCCTCGGCCAGGTCCGAGCCCTCGCGCTCCTCGAGGATCCCGGCCCGCACGTAGAGGGTCTCGGACGAGATCTCGAGGGCGCGTGCGATCTGCTGGAGGATCTCCGCCGACGGCTTGCGCAGGCCACGCTCGATCTGGCTCAGGTAGGGGTTGGAGATCCCGGCCATCTCGGAGAGCTTGCGCAGCGAGAGGTGCCCACTGCGGCGCTGCTCCCGGATGTACTCCCCCAGCTCGTGCCAGCGGCTCTCGAGCTCCTGCTTCATGGCGGTCACGGTACGCGACGGTCGCGAGCAGCCGGTAGTCGAGCGCGAGCAGGGCTGCGGACGGCGAGCCGTCGCGGGGCGGCTCTAGCGGAGCAGGGCGTCGACCGACGCCTCGCCCTCGCGGTACCGGCGGGTGATCTCGGCCTGGATGGCGTCGATGCTGCCGAAGAGGCTGCGACGCAGCTCCGACACGCGCCGCTCGAAGGCGCCGAGCTCCTCGGCCACCGTCTGGAGGTCGTCGTCGGTGACCGACGGGAGGTCCGCCATCTGCCGGCTGCTCACGATCTCGTCCAGCTCGGCCTCCAGGCCATCGGGCAGCTCGCCGGGGGCCATCATCTGCGGGAGTCGGCCGACGCCGGGGCTGGTGGTGCGATCCGACAGCACCTCGGGCAGCCGGGCGATGAGGGCCGGCAGGTCGGCCGGATCGCCGCCCTCGGCCCGCCGCGCCAGCTCGACGCCGACGATGTCCAGCCGGCCCTGGACGATCCGCCGCAGCATCGACAGGCCGGTCTCGACGGACTGGCACTCGGACCGCTTGGCTCGCAGCTCATCCATGGAACGGGCCCGGAGGTCGCCCAGGTAGCCGGGATCGAGGAGCTGCTGCAGGTCGACGCCCATGGGCGGAGCGTACCGCTCCCCGCCCGCCGGGCGCCGTAGACGATCCCGCCGCCCGGTGGGTACCGTCGGAGCCATGGCTTTCACCCTTCCCGACCTCCCGTACGCCCCCGACGCCCTCGCGCCCCACCTCAGCGCCGAGACCTTCCAGTACCACCACGGCAAGCACCACAACGCCTACGTCACGAAGGCCAACGAGCTCACGGACGGCGAGCACACCAACGACGACCTCGACAAGCTGATCATCGAGACGGGCCCGGGCACGCTGTTCAACCAGCTGGCCCAGCACTGGAACCACTCCTTCTACTGGAAGTGCATGTCGCCGAACGGCGGCGGCGAGCCCACCGGCGAGGTGGCCGACGCCATCAACAGCGCCTTCGGCTCGGTCGGCGACTTCAAGGACAAGCTGAAGGCCGAGGCCGCCGGCCACTTCGGCTCCGGCTGGGCCTGGCTCGTGCACGACGGCTCCGGCCTCCAGGTGGTCTCCACCCACGACGCCGACCTGCCCCTCAACCACGGCCAGAAGGCACTGCTCACCATCGACGTGTGGGAGCACGCCTACTACATCGACTACCGCAACGCCCGCCCCGACTACCTGAGCGCGTTCATCGACAACCTCGTGAACTGGGAGTTCGTGGCCGAGAACCTCAAGGCCGTCTGATCGGCCGCCGGCGCATGGCCGGCCCTCCGATCGACCGCGGCGCCGGTGCCCTCGGGGGCCCGGCGCCGCGGCGCGTCTCGGCTCGGGGCAGGTGGTGGCTGCGTCGGGCGGCCGTGCTCCCCGACCGGGCGCGACCGTCGGTGGGCTCAGATGACGATCCCGATCCCCCACGCCCAGAGGGGCGCGGCGAGCAGCAGCGAATCGAGCCGACGGAGCGCCGAGGCGGGGGCGGCGGCGGCGGGCAGCACCGCAGACGCGAGGAGCTGCCCCACCGGGGCGAGGATCAGGACCGCACCCCCGAAGGCCCAGGCCTGACCGAAGTCCAGGGCCGAGATGGGCAGGGTGGAGAGGATGAAGGTGACGACCACGATGGCCGACCCGCCGGCGGCCGGGCCCTCGTAGGGGTTGCGGGCCCCCGAGCCCACGAGGTAGTCGCCGGTCTCGTAGGCCGACACGAGCAGCAGCAGGCCGATGGCCGAGCCCTGGTCCAGCCGGGTGAGCAGCACCATCGACAGCGCCACGATCCCGGGCGCCAGCGCGCACTGGAGCGTCCAGCCGGCGTCGACGATCGCCGGGTGGGGCGAGCGTCGGTCCCCGGTGGCGGCGAGGTAGGCCATGATCGCCCCCGCGATGCAGACCAGCCCGGCCCCGCCGGCGCCGAGGGTGGCGCCGATGCCCATCCCGCCGGCCACCACCATGGCCACCTGCTCGTTGGGGCGAAGGCGCCGCTTCCGCCAGGCGCGGGCCGTCTGGCCGGCGGCGACCGCGGCCGCCCCCCCGTACACGAGGGCGACCGCCAGCGGGCCGACCGCGATGGCACCGAGCGCGACGAGGAACCACAGGATGCCGAGACGCACCTTGGGGCCGCTGGTGTCGTAGACCACCCGGTAGCGCCGGCCCTTGCGCCGCTGCCCCTCGCGGGCGGACCGCACGCGGCTGCCCACCTTCTTGGCCTCTGCCTCCTCGACCTCCTTCCACACGGGCTTGCGCCTCGGTGCCGATCGGGTGCCGGCCATCAGCCCGCCCCTCCCGACACGGGAGGGAGCACCGCCACCTCGTCGTCGGCCGCCACCGCGGCGTCGAGCTGGGTGGGCTCGCCGTTGCGCCAGACCTGGCAGTGGTGCAGCACGTCGGCGAACCCGTCGCCGAAGCGCTCCCGAGCGGCCCCGAGCACCTCCGCGACGGTGGCTCCGGGGAGCTCCGCCTCGGCGGTGCCGGCCGCCTCACGGGCGCCGGCGAAGAGGCGCAGCACGGCCATCGTGGCGTCGAACCCGCGCCCTCAGGGGGCGGGACGCTCCGATGGTCGGGGTCGAGGCACGGCGCGAGCGTAGCGACGCCCTCCCCGTGGGGCCCCCATCGACGCGCCGGTAGGTTGCTCGGCCATGACCCAGGTGCTGCTCCTCCGCCACGGCCAGTCCGAGTGGAACGCGGACGGCCGGTGGCAGGGCCAGGCCGACCCGCCCCTCACGGAGCTCGGCCGTCACCAAGCCATCCACGCCAGCCGGTCGATCGGCGCCGTGGACGCCATCTTCTCGTCGGACCTCCAGCGAGCCGCCACCACGGCCGTGATCATCTCCGAGCAGCACGGGGTGGGCCCCGTGATCGTCGATCCCGACCTGCGGGAGCGCCACGCCGGCGAGTGGCAGGGGCTCACCCGAGCCGAGATCGAACGGGACTGGCCCGGCTACCTCGGCCCGCCGCCGCCCGTCGAGGGGACCGGGCGCGCCGGCCCCACCACCGGTACCCCGGCCAGCGAGCTGGGGAGCGCCCAGCGGCGGCCACCGGGCTGGGAACCCGACGAGTCGGTGCTGGATCGGGCCGTGGCCGCCCTCCGGCGGGTGCACGAGACGGTGCCCGAGGGCGACGTGCTCGTGGTCACCCACGGCGGGCTCATCTACGCGGTGGAGCGGGCGATGGGCGCCGGGTTCGTGCGGCTCCCGAACCTCGGTGGCCGCTGGGTCGAGGTCGGCCCGGAGGGACCGACGACCCTGGGCGAGCGGGTGGTCCTGGTCGACCCCGACGAGCTCACCGTCCCCACCCAGATCTGACGAGCACCCTGCCACGGCGGCGTCACACCCGGTCGGTAGCGTCGCCGACGTGGACGCGCTCTGGTCAGGCTCGATCGACGGGTGGATCGAACCGCCAGCCGCCGCGGACCGGTCGCCGACCCGGCGGTCCGGTGGGCGGCGCCGCCCGGAGCCTCGCCCAGGGGAACCGGGTGGTCAGGTCGGCCCCGCACCGGCCCCGCTGCCGGTGGAGGTGATCCGGTCGACCAAGCGCAAGCGGACGGTGGGGGCGCGCATCGTCGGGGGGCGCATCGTGGTGCGGGTCCCGCACCGGCTCTCCAAGGCCGAGACCGACGAGGCGGTGGCGGCGCTCGTGGCCCGCCTCGAGCGCCAGCGCACCTCGGGCCAGGTCGACCTCGCCGAGCGGGCCCGGGTGCTGGCGAGGCGGTACGACCTGCCCGAGCCGGATCGCATCCGGTGGGTCAGCAACCAGCAGGGCCGCTGGGGGTCCTGCACCCCGGGCAGCCGCGACATCCGGATCTCGGACCGCATCGCGGGGTTCCCCACCTGGGTGGTCGACGCCGTGGTCGTCCACGAGCTGGCCCACCTGGTGCACGCCGACCACTCCCCGGCCTTCTGGGCGCTCGCCCACCGCTACCCCAGGACCGAGCGGGCCCTCGGCTTCCTCATCGCCAAGGACCTGACCGAGGACGACACCGGTCAGGCGTAGCCGGCCAGCCCGCCGTCGTCCGGGACCTCGCCGAGGCCGGAGAAGCCGTCGTACACGCCCTGGTCGATCTGCTCGAGGGCCCGCTCCACGGCGTCGAGCTCGCCCTCGATCCGCTCGAGCACCGTCAGGTCGATGGGCTCGGCCTGCCGCCCGTGGCCAGGCGCCGGCGCGTCGATCGCTTCGCTCATGCGGCCACGCTAGGCGCCGCCAGGTACTTCAGGTATCGAGCCACCCAGGAGGGGCGACGTGGTGGGGGCGGTGAGGGTCGAACTCACGACCGGCGGGTTAAAAGCCCGATGCTCTACCAGCTGAGCTACACCCCCGGGGCTGCACGATAACGCTCGTGAAGAAGCGCGAGGCATGACGTCTGCGTGGCCGACACCTCCGGACGCCGGGCCCACAACGGGGGACGGTCGAGCGGGTCGGCAAACGAGCGGCGGCACGACAGCGCTCGAACGCCGGGGCGGCTGATCGGCGGCAACCGGCGAACCCCGGCGCGGAGCCGGGCCTCGCAGATCTGTCGCGTCCAGCGTCGATCCACAGGTCAGCCCGAGGCGGCGCGGCTGTCGCAAGACGTTGGACGACCGACCTGTCCTCGTGCTCGCCCGTCGTCGCCCCGGGCACGGCCGGCGGAACGGCGGAGCGGCGGAGCGGCGGAGCGGTGCTGCGGGTCTCCATGCCCGCCGGTCCAGGGGTAGCGTGGGGAACCCGAGCAGGGGGTCGGCCATGGAGTACCGGGACTCACACCGGCAGCTGCAGGATCGCTACGACACCCGGCGGCTGGCTGACCGGCTGGCGGAGACCGCGAGCGACGTCGTCACGCCGTTCCGGGGCTTCATCGAGGCCCGGGACATGTTCTTCATCGCGACGGCTGACGCGTCGGGGCAGCCGCAGTGCTCGTACAAGGGCGGCGACCCCGGCTTCGTCCGCGTGGTCGACGAGTCGACCATCGCCTTCCCGGTCTACGACGGCAACGGGATGTTCCTGACCACCGGCAACCTCTCGGAGAACCCGGCCGTCGGGCTGCTCTTCATCGACTTCGAGGACGGGTCCCGCCTGCGGCTCAACGGTGACGCGTCGATCGACGACGACGACCCGCTGGTCGACGCCTACCCGGGAGCCCTGTTCGTCGTCCGGGTCCGAGCCCGGGCAGTCTTCCCGAACTGCCGCCGCTACGTCCACAGGCACGGCGAGGCCCGGCCGTCGGAGTTCGTGCCTCGTGGCAGCGAGCCACCGCCGGTCCCCGACTGGAAGCGAGACCCGTGGTTCCACGGGACCCTCCCGGCGGGCGACCCGGCACTCGACCCGGCGAACCCGAGCGCACCCTCGATCCCCCGCTACTGACCCCAGGCCGACGGGCCCGAGTGGCCGGCCGTCGGTGCGGCGCGGCCGGTCAGCCGTGGATCTGCTGGGCCAGGTAGTTGGCCTCGCCGACCTGGCGGATCAGCTCGAGCTGGGCCTCGAGCCAGTCGGCGTGCTCCTCCTCGCCGACGAGGATCTTCTCCAGCAGCTCCCGGCTGCCGTTGTCGGCGTGGGTGACGCACAGCGCGATGCCCCGGTTGAGCCGCTCGATGGCGACCTTCTCGAGGTCGAGGCCGAGCTCGAGCTTCTCGGTGGCCGTCTCGCCCACGCGCACGGTGCCGAGCCGCTGGAGGTTGGGGAGGCCGTCGAGGTACAGGATCCGCTCGATGAGCTCGTCGGCGTCCTTCATCTCGTCGATCGACTCCTCGCGGAACTTCGCCCCGAGCCGCTCGAAGCCCCAGTTGTCGAACATCTTCGCGTCGAGGAAGTACTGGTTGACCGCGGTGAGCTCTGCGGTGAGCACCTCGTTGAGCAGCTCGATGACGTCGGCGTGGCCTTGCATGGGTGACTCCTCGCTCCGGGCTTCCGTCGCCGCGACCCTAGACGGGCTCAGGCGGCGCTGTGCCGAGCGATCGAGCGGATCGCCACGTGGGATTCGAGGATGCGCTGGAGCTCGGGGTGGCACCCACCGCACCGGCTCCCGGCGCCGCAGCGGGCGATCACCTCCTCGAGCGAGGACGCCCCAGCGGCCGCCGCGTCGACGGTCCGGTCGTTGATCCGGCGGCAGGAGCAGACGATCATCGGGGCTCGGCCCCACGCTCGAACCGGACGGGCGCCCCGGCGCCGACCAACCGGGTGGCGGTGGCCATGGACACCGGGACGGTGACCGGGTAGCGGTGCAGGACCCCGGTGACCGCGGCGGTGGCGCGCCGGCCGACCGTGCGGATCGACACGTGGTGCACCCGCCGGAACCCGCAGCGATCCGCCTCGGCTCGCAGCGACCGTGAGGCCGGGGGCACGGGCTGGCGCATGTCGGAGGCTCCTCGGGCACCGCGAGGCCCCTGCGGATGGCCTCGACGTGTCGGACGAGCCGATGTTAGGCGAACCTCATCCTCGTGGCAAGGCCCCCTGGACGACGGCAGCCAAGGGTGGGGGGCCAGCCCGCCGCCGACGCAGAGGGCCCGGTCCTCTCGGACCGGGCCCTCGGACCGGGTCAGGCGCTGCGGCGCAGGGCTTCGATCTCCTCGTTGCGGCGGTGGCGCTCGGCGTTGCGGCGCTTCCACGCCTTCACCTTCCAGTGGCGGAGCCGGTTCCGCTTGCGCGTGGGCGGCGCATCGTCTCGGGCGATGCGCTCGGGCTTGGGATCGACCACCACGAGGTCCTCGGGATCGTCCGCCAGCTGGAGGGCGAGCGACGCCTTGTGGCGCGCTCGGCGCTTCTCGAGCTTGGCCTGCTGGCGAGCTGACCGAGGGGGCTGCAGATCGTGGTGACGTCGGCTCATCACTTCTCCTTCTGCGCATCGGGGCTTGTCGGGTGCCCCGCTGGGACCCAGTGTGCCCCATCCCCGGCAACCGTGCCGGAGGTCGGGACGAACGCCTGCCCGACGGGTCCAAGGTCCCGGATCCGGCGGCTGAGCGGCCCCCGGACCGCTAGGTTCCCGGGCGTGCCGCGGGGACACGCCCACGAACCGCTGACCGACGCGCTCCTCGATCCGGCCACCTACGCCGGCGACCTGCACGGCGCGCTCACCCCGCTGCGGGAGGCGGCGCCGCTGGCCTGGAACGCCACCCGGGGCTTCTGGGCCGCCACGCGCCACGCAGGGGTCACCGAGGCGTCGAGCGACCCGAGCCGCTTCTGCTCCGGGCGCGGGATCCTCCTCGACGAGATCGGCACCACCTACGAGCACCCGCCCACGATGATGCACGCCGACCCGCCGGAGCACACCCGCTACCGCAAGCTGGTGCGGCCGGGCTTCACCAACGCGGCGGTGCGAGGGCTCGAGCCGCTCGTGCGAGAGCGGACCGGCCGGATGCTCGACCACCTCGTGGCGCTGGCTCGGGACGGTCGGCCGGTGGACGTGGTCGCCAGCTTCGCCGTGCCGCTCCCCATCCAGCTGATCGCGCTCGTCCTCGGCCTCCCCGAGGGGGACGAGGCCCGCCTCCACCGCTGGTCCGACGCCGCCATCCCGGGCGCCACCGACTGGTCGGAGGAGGAGCGGGGCGCGCTGCTGACCGAGATGACCGTCGAGCTGCTCGGCCTGGCCGCCGAGCGCCGCCGGGCCCCGGCCGACGACGTGGTGTCGATGCTGGCCGCCTACGAGGAGGACGGCGAGTCGCTGTCCGACGACGAGCTCGGCATGTTCCTCATCCAGCTCCTCGTGGCCGGCAACGAGACGACGCGCCACGCCATCTCGGGCGGGCTGGTGGCCCTGGCCGACCACCCGGAGCAGCTGGAGCGGCTGGCCGCCGACCCGGGTCTGGTCCCCGCCGCCGTCGAGGAGGTGCTGCGCTGGACGACGCCGGTCACCTCGTTCCTCCGGACGGCGACCGAGGACACCGAGCTCGACGGCCTGGCGGTGGCGGCGGGGGACCCTGTCCTGCTCCTGTACGCGTCGGCCAACCGGGACCCGCTCGAGTTCGGGCCCACGGCCGCGTCCTTCGACGTCGGCCGCCGGCCGAACCACCACGTGGCCCTCGGCCACGGCCCCCACTTCTGCCTCGGCGCTGCGCTGGCCCGCCAGGAGCTGGCCGTGGTCCTCGAGGGCCTCGTCGAGCGGTTCGAGCGGCTGGAGCCGGCCGGCCCGGTCGAGCGGACCGGCTCGTCGGTCATCGCCGGCATCCGGTCCGCGCCGTTGCGGCTGGTAGCCCGGTGACCGGGCTCGACCTCACCGGGCACCGCGCGCTCGTCACCGGCGGGGGGGCCGGGATCGGGGCCGCCACCGCACGGCTCCTCGCCGCCGCCGGGGCGGCCGTCGCCGTGCTGGACCGCGATCTCGACGCCGCCCGCGCCGTGGCCGCCGAGGTCGGCGGTCCCTCCGTCGAGGTCGACGTGCGCGACCCGGAGGGCACCACCCGGGCGGTGCAGGAGGCGGCCGCCGAGCTGGGCGGGCTGACCGACGTCGTCGCCAACGCCGGGATGGGGCTCAACAAGCCGACCATCTCCTACACCGACGACGAGTGGCGCCTCGTCGTCGCCGTGAACCTCGACGGCACCTTCCACACCCTGCGAGCCGCCATCCCCCTCCTCGTCGAGGCTGGTGGCGGGACCGTCGTGACCGTCGCCAGCCTCAACGCCCAGCGCCCGATCCCGGGGGAGGCGCCCTACAGCGCGGCCAAGGCCGGGGTGGTCAACCTCACCAAGACGATCGCCCTGGAGCACGCCCCCCTGATCCGGGCCAACAGCGTGTCCCCGGGCATGGTCGCCACCGGGCTCACCGCGGTCATCACCGACGACGACGCCTTCCGCGAGGTCGCCGAGGCCGGCACCCCGCTCGGCCGGATCGCGACGCCGGAGGAGGTGGCGTCGGTCATCGGCTTCCTCTGCAGCGATGCCGCCGCCTACGTCACGGGGCAGGACCTCGTGGTCGACGGTGGCGTCGGGCTCCCCAACCCGCAGGCCGACGGCGTCGTGCGGGCCGTGCGCGAGCGCTTCGGGCATCACTAGCGAGGATCGGGTAAACCGGACCGACCCCTCCGGCGTGTGGTGGGGGTGATGGGGGCGACACCGATGGCGCAGAGGTCGGGGTACACCGACAGCGAGGCGCTCGCCGCCGTGGTCCCCCTGGCCCCGCCGGTCCCCGCCTACCTCGACTTCGATCGCTTCTACCGCGAGCAGCTGCCGTCCATCGTGGCGCTGGCCGCCGCCGTCGCCGGCCACGCGGTGGCCGAGGAGATCGCCCAGGAGGCACTGCTGCGGGCCCATCGGGACTGGGCCCGCATCGGGCGCTACGACAAGCCGGGCGCCTGGGTCCGGCGGGTCGCCATCAACCTCGCCACCTCGCAGCGCCGCCGGCGGGTCTCGGAGCGCCGGGCCCTCGCTCGGGTGGCGCAGCGCCCGACGCTGCCCAGCCCGCCGCCCAACGTCGACGGGTTCTGGGCCCTCGTCCGCCAGCTCCCGCCGCGCCAGGCGGCGGCGGTGGCCCTCCACTACCTCGACGATCTCAGCATCGCGGACCTCGCCGCCGCCCTCGACTGCGCCGAGGGCACCGCCAAGGCCCACCTCCACAAGGCGCGCCAGACCCTGGCCCGCCACCTCGCCCACGAGGAGACCTCCCGATGACCGAGCCCTGGGATCCCGACGACCGCACCGCCGACCGACCCATCGAGTACGAGCCGGGCGAGGTCCAGCGCCTCGGCGACCGGTCGACCCCGGAGGGGTCGCCACGCGTGGGCGAGCCGGACGGGCCGGCGATGGCCGCGCTGGACGAGCGCGCTGCCCGCGCCGCCCGCGGCCTGCGAGTCCACGTCGAGCAGCACCTCGTCGCCAGCGGGCCGCCCACCGGCCAGCCGGCACCGGCGCGGCGCCGCTGGCGGTCGCGGGTCGTGGCGGTGGCCGCCGTGGCCGCGCTCGTGGTCGGGTTCGCAGCCACCCAGGGCCCCGGCGCCGACGGCGACGGCCGCCTCGAGATCGAGGACGTCGCCCGGCCCGAGCTCGGCACCGGGACGCTCACCCCGCTCGGCCCGCGCGACGGGAAGGACTCGATCCAGCTCCCCGTCACCGTCGAGCCCTCGACCGGCCTGCGCGACGGCGACCCGGTGACGGTGCGGGGGGAGGGGTTCGTGCCCGGCGAGTCGGTGGGCATCGTCCAGTGCGCACGCGAGGCCGGCGGCGACACCCCCGAGACCCGGGGCGGCGTGGACGGCTGCTACATCAGCGACTACGTCAACGTGATCGCCGACGACCAGGGCGTGGCCCAGGGCACGTACCGGATCAAGCGGGTGGTCACCACGCCGCTCACCGGCACGGTCGACTGCGCGGCGGAGGCAGGGCGCTGCATCTTGGCCATGGGCGCCATCAGCGACTACGACCGCTCCGGCGGGCTGGCCGTCGAGCTGGACCCGAACGTGGAGCCGGTGCCCATCCCGACCGTGCAGGTCCTGCCCACCGAGGACCTCGCCGACGGGCAGGTGGTCCACGTCGTCGCCGACGGCCTGACCCCGGACGAGCCCATGTACCTCGAGGTGTGCTCGAGCGACCCGGCGACCTGCTGGGCCACCGGCGAGGCGCTGGAGGTCGAGTCCCCGGACGGGGCCTACGCCACCGTCGGCCTGCCGGTCGACGGGGCGGGGCACCTGGAGGGCGACGTCCCGGTGTGGCGGTTCCTGCCCGGCGGGGAGCCCGGCACCTACGTCGACTGCGCGGTGAGCCGCTGCTCGCTGCGCCTGAGCGGCGGCACCGCCCCCCCGACGGTGCCGCTCCGGTTCCGGGGCGACGAGCCGCCGCCGTCACCGCCCGCCTTCGGCGTGGAGCCCAGCACCGCGCTGGCGCCGGGCGACGAGGTGGTGGTGGCCGGCGAGGGCCTCCCGCCGGGGAGCGAGCTGTGGCTGACCCTGTGCGCCACCCCCCTCACGGGAGAGCTGGCCGACCAGGGCTACGGCACCTGCACCTCCTCGGGCGACGGACCGCTCCGGGTCGAGGAGGACGGCAGCTTCGCCGCCCGGTGGATCGTCCCCGAGCCCGGCTCCTTCGGGGGCGGCGAGGTGTGCGAAAGCCAGGGCGGCTGCACGACCGTCGGCAGCCAGGGCCCGGTGGTCTGCGACGGCGTGCGCGATCGCTGCGAGCTGACCCTGGAGGGCGACTGGTACTACGGCTCCGGCGGCACCGGCGCGTCCCGTCCCGTGTTCCCGCCGGAGCCGGTCACGGTGACGTTCCGGCCCTGACCACGGTCACACCCCGACGAGCTGAGGCTCCTCGACCGCCTCGCTCCGGCGGGCGGCGAAGCGGCGGCCTGCCCGCCCGATCCGCTCGATGCGCTTCACCAGCGCAGCCCGAGCCTCTTCCGCCTCGGGGGTGAGGCCCTCGAGCGACTCGATGCCCCAGTGGCGCAGCACCACCGGGACGAGGATCTGGTCGTGG
Organism: Acidimicrobiia bacterium; assembly: GCA_046565645.1. Lineage (GTDB taxonomy): Bacteria > Actinomycetota > Acidimicrobiia > Acidimicrobiales > VFJN01 > VFJN01. The sequence goes on from JBKHYD010000043.1 coordinate 60,556, forward strand.
TGGATCGCGAAGTCGTAGATCCCAGCCTTGGCGATGGCCTTGGCGTGGGCCTCGTAGTCCAGGATGCCGGTGCCGGGCATCTCGAAGGTGCGGACCTGGCGCTCGATGGCGCAGACCATGCCCGAGGGCTCGAGCTCGAGGGCCTTGGTGACGAGATCCCGGTAGAAGAGGTGGTGGCGGTTCTCGTCGGAGGCCACCTTCTTCATCACCTCGTAGCCGGCCCGGTCGCCGTCGCCGAGGAGCTTGCCGGTGTTGTGGTGGGCGATGCGGGTGGCCAGCTCCTGGAGGGCGACGTAGGCGAAGCCGTCCAGCGCGGTCTCGGGCTCGGGCACCTCGCCGCACTCCACCTGGGCCATGCGGGCCCGCTCGAGGGCGACCGGGTCGATGGCCCGGGTGACGGTGAGGTAGTCCCGGATCACGATCGAGTGCCGGCCCTCCTCCGCCGTCCAGCGGCGGGCCCAGACCCCCCAGGCCGAGTCGGCCCCGAACATCCGCTCGATGGTGCGGAAGTAGTACGGCAGGTTGTCCTCAGTGAGGAGGTTCACGAACAGCGCCGAGCGGACCTCGTCGGGAAGGTCGACCTCCTCGGGCGACCACTCGTAGCCGGCCTCGAAGTCCGATCCTCGGCTCCACGGCACGAGGGTGTGCGGGAACCACTCCTTGGAGGCGGCCAGGTGCCGGTCGAGGAGCTCGGCGGCGGTGGGCTCGAGCTCGTTCAGGATGATGGCGTCGGACAGCATGGACCCCAGCCTACCTACCGGTCGGTAGGGAGGAAAGGGCGGATGCTGTGATCTCTGCCTCAGGTCTCCCCGGGACCGAGGTTCCCGTCGATCACGTCGTCGCCGTAGAGGGCCCGAGCCCAGTGCTCGACGTTCGGGCCTCTTCGGAGGTGGTGCCCCCCGTCGACCCCGATGCACTGCCCGGTGATCCATGACGACTCGGGCCCGCACAGGAACCGCACCAAGGCGGCGACGTCGTCGGTCGTACCTGTGCGGCTGACCGGCATCTGGGCCAGGTAGTCGGCCAGGACCGCCGGGTCCTCCTCGAGCGGGGCGGCCAGCTCGGTGGGCACGATGCCGGGTCGCACCGCGTTGCAGCGGACGTTGGCCCGCCCGAGCTCGTCGGCCGCGGTGCGGACCAGGGCCTCGAGCCCAGCCTTCGAGACGCAGTAGGCAGCCATGTAGGGGTGGGTCAGCGGGGCGGCGATCGACGAGAGGCCCACGAACGCTCCCCCGCCGGAGCGGACCATCGCATCGCCGCTGTGCTTCAGGGTGAAGAAGGCACCGGTGAGGTTGACGTCCAGCACCTGGCGCCACTGGTCGGTCGGCATGGCGATGACCGGCCCGAGCGTTCCCGTGCCGGCCGAGGCCACGCAGTGCTGCAGCCCGCCGGTGAGCGCCACGGCCGCGGCCACCGCAGCGGCGACGTCGTCCTCCCGGGCGACGTCGCAGGCCACGCCCTGCACGCGCGCACCCGATGGAGCCTCGGCCCCGAGCTCGGCCACCGCGGCGTCGAGGCGCTCCTGGCTGCGCCCGGCCAGGGTCACCGAAGCGCCGTCTCGCAGCAGGTGCCGCGCGCACGCGAGGCCGATCCCGCTGCCCCCTCCGGTGATCAGGGCACCCTGCCCGGCCAGCACCAGCTCACCCATGTCCGAAACCCCCGTCGCTCTCGTCGGTGACGGAGCGACCCTAGTGGGGGTCCTCGAGCGGCCCGTGGTGGGCGCCCTCGGATCCGGAGCCCCCCGGCCGGTCAGCCCCTCGGCCGCTGAGCCTCTGACCGTCAGCGCGAGCAGGCCTCGAGCCGGCGCAGGAGCTCGGCCGTGGCGGCGTCACCCGGAGCGGCCAGGAGCTGGCGCGTCCCCGGCACCGCGAGCGAGACCACGACGGGCGGTCCGGCCTGCACCACGGCGGCCTCCACCTCGCCCGTGGGCCAGCGGCCCACCCCGGGGACCTCGAGGTGGCCGGCCTCGAGGCGCAGCTCGACCTCCACCGGCCACGACGGGCCCTCGCCCCGGTGCTGGCGCAGCGCTCCGGGGAGGCGCCGGTGGCGAGGCGGGGCCGGGGCGAGGCCGGTGTCACGGACCAGCCACGCCCGCACCACGAGCCCGGCCTCCTCCGCGCGCGCCTCACGGTCGGCCCGGTGCGGGGCGGGATCGGTGGGGTCGGCGGCCACGGTCGTAGCCTGCCAGCCGTGGCGCCGGACCCGCTCCCCCGCACCCTCGTGCCCATGAAGGCCACCAGCGGCGAGCTGCCCGAAGGGGAGGGCTGGGGCTACGAGGTGAAGTGGGATGGGATGCGGGCGCTGGCCTACGTCGACGGGGGCACGGTGCGGGTCCAGTCCTACAACGAGCGGGACGTCACGACGTCGTGGCCGGAGCTGGCCGGCCTGGCCGACGCGATCCCGGCCACCACCGCCCTGCTCGACGGCGAGATCGTGGCCACCGACGAGGACGGTCGTCCCAGCTTCGGTCGACTGCAGCAGCGGATGCACCTCTCCCGGGCCGCCGAGGTGGCCGCCCGCGCCGCCGAGGTGCCGGTCACCTACGTGGTCTTCGACCTCCTCCACCTCGACGGCCACGACCTGACCCGTCTGCCGCTCGTCGACCGCCGACGCCTCCTCGACGAGCTGCTCGAGCCCGGGGCGAGCTGGCAGCGCTCGCCGATCCACGACGACGGCCGGGCCCTGCTCGACGCCGCGACCGCCCAGGGCCTCGAGGGCGTGGTGGCCAAGCGGCTCGACTCCACCTATGAGCCCGGCAAGCGGGTGCGGACCTGGCTGAAGGTGAAGGTGCGACCCCGACAGGAGCTCGTCGTGGGCGGCTGGGTGCCCGGGGAGGGCAACCGCACCGGCCGCATCGGCGCCCTGCTGGTCGGGTACCACGAGCGCGCCGGCGATGGCGGCCCGCTGCGCTTCGCCGGGCGGGTCGGGACGGGCTTCACCGACGCCGAGCTCCGCCGGCTCGAACGCGCCCTCGGGCCGCTCGCCACCGACGAGTGCCCCTTCGACCCGCCCCCGCCACGCGCCGAGCTGCGGCGGGGCCCCCGCTGGGTCCGCCCCGAGCTGGTGGCCGAGCTGGCCTTCGGCGAGTGGACGGCCGACGGCCGCCTCCGGCACCCGAGCTACCTCGGGCTGCGGCGTGACAAGGCGGCCGCCGACGTGACCCGCGACCCGTGACCGGCGCGTCGCTGTCCCGCCGCCAGGTGGTCCGTGGGCTCGGCGCGCTGGCGGCCGCCCCCGTGCTGCGCCGCCCCCAGGCGTCCCGCCGTGGAGGACCGGGCGGAGGCGACGAGCTGTTCCGGTGGGGGGTGGCGTCGTTCGACCCGACGGCGAGCGGGATCCTCCTGTGGACCCGCGCCCGCCCGGACGACGGCAGCCCGGTTCCGCTGCGCTGGCAGCTCTTCGCCGACGCCGACCTGACCCGGCCGGTGGCCGGGGGGACGGCCACGGCCGAGGCGGGAGCCGACCACTGCGTGACCGTGGAGGCCACCGGCCTCCCGGCGGGCGGCATCTGGTGGTACCGCTTCGAGACCGCCGACGGTTCGGCCGCCTCACCGACCGGGCGCACCCGCACCCTGCCCGAGGGACCGGTGGCGCGCTGGCGGGTGGCGACGGTGTCGTGCAGCCGGTACGCCGCCGGCGGCTTCGCCGCCTACCGGGCCCTGGCCGGGCGGGAGGTCGACCTCGTGGTCCACCTCGGCGACTACGTGTACGAGGACGGCGCCTCGGACGCCCGGGCCCACGACCCGCCCGAGGAGCTCCGCACCCTCGACCAGTACCGCCGACGGTACGCACAGCACCGCGAGGACCCGGACCTCCAGGCCCTCCACGCGCGGCACCCGATGGTGGCGGTGTGGGACGACCACGAGCTGGCCGGCAACGCCTGGCGAGACGGGGCGCAGGGGCACGACCCCTCCACCGGGGGACCGTGGGACGCACGGCGCCGGGCCGCCACGCAGGCGCACGGGGAGTGGGTCCCCGGCCGCACCCGGACCGGCGAGGACGGACGGCTGGTGGCCTGGCGCAGCGTGCTCGTGGGCGACCTGGCCGAGGTGCTGGTGCTCGACGCACGATCGTGGCGGGACCGCCAGCCCACTGCGGCCACCGAGGTGGCCCAGGGGCGCGACCGGGACCTCCTGGGCCCCGAGCAGCGGGCCTGGCTGGAGGCCCGGCTGACGCGGTCCGACCGACCGCCCTGGGTGCTGCTGGCCAACCAGGTCATGCTCCACCCGCTGCGGGTGCCCGTCCCCAGCGCCGCGGTCGGGGCACAGGTCGAGGCCCAGGGCTTCCTGGTGGTCGACGGGCTCGCCCTCAACCCCGACCAGTGGGACGGCTACCCCGCCGAGCGCGAGGCCCTCCTCGCGGCGGCGGGACCGGAGGGCGGCGTGGTGGTGCTGACCGGTGACGTCCACTCCTCCTGGGGCTGGGAGGGTCCGGGCACCGACGACGACGGGCGACCCGCCATGGTGGAGCTCGTGACCCCCAGCGTCTCCGCCGCCTCCCTGGGCGACCGGCTCCCGGTGCCGCCCACGGTCCTCGAAGCGGCGATCGCCGCCGTCGACCCCGACCTCGCCTACGTGGAGCTGACCCGCCACGGGTACCTGCTCGTGGACCTCGGAGCCGACGAGGCCCAAGCCGAGTGGTGGTACGTGGACCCGGCCGACCCGGCCAGCCAGGCGTTCGGGGCGGCCCGCCGCACGCCCCGGGCCACGCCGATGCACCTGGCCGCGGTCGCCGGCCCGAGGCCCGACCCGGCCCCCACCACGACCACCACGACGGTGCCGCCGCCTCCGCCCACGGGGGCGGCCGGCGAGCCGAGGGACGGCCGCGATGGGGGACCGGGGCTGGTGGTCGGGGGTGCGATCGCCGCCGCGGCCACCGCCGCCGGGGCCGTGGTGGCCCTCCGACGGCGGCGCTAGCGGCCTGCCGCTGCCGGCGAGGCGGCCGGTGCCGTGCCAGCATGCACCGGTGTCCGACGCCGCCTCCGATCCCGCCGCGGTCATCCGGCTCCGGGTGCCCGCGGAGGAGGACTACGTGTCGCTCCTGCGGGCCACGGTGCGGGTTCTGGCGGGCCGGGTGGGGTGCAGCGACGATGCCCGCAGCCGGCTCCAGGCGGGGGTGGGCCGGGCCTTCTTCGCCCTCCTCGAGGACGCCGCCACCGTGGGCGCCACCGCCACCCTCACGGTGACGTGGGACGAGGACCGGGTGGTCGCCGAGGTGATCTGCCAGCCTGCCCCCACGGCTCCCGTGCTGACCTCCATCGACTCGCACCACGATGTGGCCGACGGCCACGAGCTGGTGGACGGAGGCCGCGGCGTGCGCCTCTGGGTGGCCGTGGAGGGCGAGGAGCGCTGAGCGGGCCGGCCGTCAGCGCCGGCCGGTGTGCCCGAACCCGCCGCCCCGCTCGGAGGCCGGCAGCTCGTCGACGGCCTCCCAGATGACCTCGGCGACGGCCTGGACGACGAGCTGGGCGATGCGGTCGCCCCGGTGCACCTCGAACGGCTCGACGGGGTCGAGGTTCACCAGCAGCACCTTGAGCTCGTCCCGGTAGCCGCAGTCGATCAGCCCCGGGCTGTTCAGCACGGTGACCCCGTGGTGCAGCGCCAGCCCGCTGCGCGGCTGCACGAACCCCGCGTAGCCGACCGGCAGGGCGAACGCGATGCCCGTCGGCACCAGCGCCCGGCCCCCGGCCGGTGCGAGCATCACGCCCTGCCTCGCCACGAGGTCCACGCCGGCGTCGCCCGGGCGGGCGTGGGTCGGCAGCGGCAGGTCGGGGTCGAGGCGGCAGACCGGGATCTGGAGGCGGTGCGGCACGGGGGCGACGGTAGAGCACGCGGCCCCCAGCGCTGTCGGTGCTCACCGGTAGGGTGCGGCGATGCTCGTCTGGATGGATCTGGAGATGACGGGGCTGGACCCGGCTCGGCACGTCATCGTCGAGATCGCCACCCTCGTCACCGACGACGACCTCGCCATCGTGGCCGAGGGCCCGGACCTCGTGGTCCACCAGCCGCCCGAGGCGCTGGCGGCCATGGACGAGGTCGTGCGGGTGATGCACACCGCGAGCGGGCTGCTCCCCGCCATCGAGTCCTCCACCACCTCCCTGGAGGAGGCGGGCGCCGCCACCCTGGCGTTCATCCGGCAGCACGTGCCGGAGCCTCGCACCGTCCCGCTGTGCGGCAACTCGATCGGGACCGACCGGCGCTTCCTGGCCGCCTACCTGCCCGAGATCGAGGAGCACCTCCACTACCGCTCCGTCGACGTCTCGACCATCAAGGAGCTCACCCGCCGGTGGTACCCGGGGGCGATCGAGGCCGTCCCCCGGAAGGCCACCGCGCACCGGGCCCTCGATGACATCCGGGAGTCGATCGAGGAGCTCCGCTGGTACCGCGACCACGTGTTCCGCCCCGTCGGGCAGGCGCTCCCCCACGTCCCGCCCGCCGAGGAGGCTCCCGTCGATCGACCTTGACCCAGCGGTCAAGGTAGGTTCGCCGGTCATGGACGGGGGGAGCGGCAAGCCGAGGCGCCAGGAGCAGGAGCCCGCCACCTCCGAGGTCGCCGAGGTGGCTCCCGGGGTGCTGCGCACCCAGCTGCCCATCTCGCTCCCGGGCCTGGGTCACGTCAACTGCTACCTCCTGGCCGACCGGCGGGGCGTGGCGGTGGTCGACCCGGGGCTGCCCGGGCCCCAGTCCTGGCGGGCGCTGGTGGACCGCCTGAGGCGGGCCGGCTACAAGCCCAAGCACGTCCACACGGTGATCGTCACCCACTCCCACCCGGACCACTTCGGCGGGGCCGGGAGGCTGCGGGACGTGCACGGCGCCGAGGTGGTCAGCCACCGGTCGTTCCGCACCTGGTTCGATCCGGCCGAGGACGACACCACAGTCGACGCCGATGGCCAGCCCCTCCCCGCCCCGTCCGCCCCGTGGACGGGGGAGCTGCCGTGGCGGGACGGCGCCACGCTGCGGCCACCGCTCGACCGTCGCCTGAAGTACCGAGTCGGCCGGACCCTGCTGCGCCGGTTCGTGCGGACGCCTCGTCCGACCCGCCGCCTCGACGACGCCGAGGTCATCGAGCTGGCCGGTCGCGAATGGGTGGCGCTCCACACCCCGGGCCACACCATCGACCACCTCTGCCTCTTCGACCCGGTGGAGGGCGTCGTCCTGTCGGGCGACCACGTGCTCCCCACCATCACGCCGCACATCTCGGGGCTGGTCGGCAGCGAGGACCCGCTGACCGAGTTCTTCCACTCGCTCGCCAAGGTCGCCGAGCTGGACGGGGTCCGTCAGGTGCTCCCTGCGCACGGGCACCCCTTCACCGACCTGGCCGGGCGGGCCACCGCCATCCGCCAGCACCACGAGGAGCGGCTCCAGGTGCTGCGCGACGCGGCGACCGAGCTGGGCAGCGCCACCGTCGAGGAGCTGTCGCAGCGGCTGTTCCGGCCCCGATCTTGGGGCCCGATGGCCGAGAGCGAGACCTACGCCCACCTCGAGCACCTGCGCGCCACCGGCGAGGCCGAGGCTCGCAAGGAGTCCGGCGCCCTCCGCTACCGCCTGACCTGACGGGCTCGGGACGTGGGGGGCGAGCCGCCCCGGCTCAGGTGGCGACGAGGACCGCGCTGGCGGCCACCGACCCGTCCGCCACCAGCCAGACCCGCAGGGTGCCGTCGGGCTCGCTGCGGTGGCAGCGCTCCACGGTGGCGTGGCGCTCCACCGCGCTGCGGTGCTCGAGCTCGGCCCGGAGCGGGGCCCGGAGGTCACGGCGGTCGGCGAGGGTCTCCTCCACCGCCTCCCAGTAGGCGGCGTTGTTGACGTGCTGGAGGACGTCGAAGTCGGTGAAGCGCAGGGGCCACGGCGCCCGTTCGAGCTCCCCGCCGGGCGGGAGCGGGTCGTGGCTTAGCCGGGCCTTGATCCGGCGGCCGGCCGCCGCCTCGCCGTAGAGGTCGGCGAAGCCGTCGGGGACGCGCTTGGGGCGCCCGGAGCCCTGGTCGACGTGCACCCACGTGGTGGCGGCCTCGATCGCCCCGCCCCGCTCTCCCACGATGCTGATGCGGCGCTCGGCATAGTGGCTGCCGATGCCCGAGCACCAGGTGGCCAGCTCCAGCGCCTCGAGGTAGCGGGGGAACGTCCGGACCTCGATCACGGTCTTGCGGACCACCCAGGACTCGGCGTCGGCCAGTGCCGCATCGGCGGTGTCGTCGGCCGACAGGTCCTGCAGGTAGCGGGTGGCGGCGTCGAGTCGCAGCCGGCCCCCGGGGCTGACGTCGGCCAGCCGGACCCGTCGAGCCTCCTCGAACACCCGACCCACGCCGGGTCGGGCCACGAGCGCGCTCGGTGACGGATCGGCGGCCTCGGACATGTCGGCAACGTATCCGCGCGGTGCCTGCAACAAATCGGTTGACGGCGCAACGGGTGCCATGGTCCGATGCCAGGGCTCGGGCCGCCGGCTCGAGATCCCCGACCCCCGAGGAGCCACCGACGATGGAGACGACGCTCACCATGGCAGGCCAGCAGGCCGTCGCCGGTGCCGCGCGCCTTCGCGTCGGGGCACCTGGCGTGCTCGGCTCCGGCGCCCGCACCACCTGCGGCTACGCCGCCGTGCCCGCACACCTCGCGTCCGCTGGCCACCGGACCACCTGGACCAAGGGCGCCTTCGTGATCCCGACCACCTTCATGGTGCTCGAGCACGAGAACCGCCCGACCCGGCTCCTCCCGGAGCGCTCGCCCTAGGCACACCGCCAGCGAAGCGCAAGGACCTCCGAGAGGCCGCCGGGATCACCCGGCGGCCTCTCGCATTCTCCGCTCCCACCCGCCTAGACCGCACCCGGAGCGATGACGACCCACCACCGAGCACCTCGACCGACAACACGACCAAGACAGCTGAGACAGGGGGCAGGGCGATGTTGCCCGACCGATACGAGCAAGACGGAGACCTACCCGGCGGGCTGACGCCCGCCGACGACCGAGACTGGTGGAGCGAGGCACGCTGCAACGACCTGGCCGGGACGATGAGCGGCCTGTTCTTCAGCGACGAGCTGCAGGACATCGCCAAGGCCAAGCAGATCTGCGCGCTGTGCCCGGTGGTGGCCGAGTGCCTCGAGGGGGCCCTCGAGCGGCGGGAGCCGTGGGGGGTGTGGGGCGGGCAGCTGCTCCTCAACGGGAAGGTGCTCCAGAGCAAGCGGCGCCGGGGACGGCCACCCAAGGTCCCCCGGCCCGAGGACCAGCTCCCGGACATCCCCGTCCCCGTCCACCTGCAGGACCGGATCGTCTACAAGAGCACGGCCTGAACTTGATCACGCCCGGGGTGGGGCCGCGCCCACCCCGGGCTGAGGTCGCCGCAGACGGGCAGGCCGGGGCGACGGCCCCGCGAGCCACGCGATCCCCCCGACGCGTGGAGCGCGCCACGACCGACCCCCGGCCTGCCCGCGGTCAACCCTCACCCGCCGCAGCGCCCACGACCGGGACCACGGGGCCGACTGTGGATGGGGACATCGCCAGCGGTACCGTCGTCGTGTGCCGGAGCCCCCCCGCGTCCCCCTGCGCCTGGTCCTGGCCGGGACCGTCCTCGCCCTGCTCGCTGCCGCGGCCACCGTGGTCGTCCTGAGCGACAGCGTCGACGTGGGGGCGAGCGGTGAGATCCAGCTCGACCCGGAGGGCGAGCCCGCCGATCCCGACACGGTGGCCTTCACCACCTTCGACGACGAGGTGGTCCCACTCGCCTCGCTCAGGGGCGAGCCGGTGCTGGTGAACTTCTTCGCCTCCTACTGCACACCCTGCATCCGCGAGATGCCGGCGCTGGAGGCCGCCCACCAGGCTGTGGGTGACCGGGTGACCTTCCTCGGCTTGGCGATGCAGGACCGACCCGAGGAGGCCCAGGCGCTCGTCGAGCGCACCGGCGTGACCTACGACGTGGCCCAGGACAAGGACGGGTCGGTCATCACCGCCCTCGGGGGCATCGTCCTGCCCACCACCGTGCTGATCGACGCCGACGGCGAGGTGGTGGCGAGCCACGCCGGCGAGCTCACCGAGGAGGAGCTCCTCGACATGATCACCGACGCGCTCGGCATCGAGGCCTGACGGCAACCGGACCGTGATCGACGCCCCGCTCGCCATCGCCTTCGGGGCCGGCATGCTGGCCACCGTGAACCCCTGCGGGTTCGCCATGCTCCCCGCCTACCTCGGGTTCTTCCTCGGCCAGGAGAGCAAGGAGCACGACACCCGCGCCAGCGTGGCCCGCTCTCTCGGCGTGGGCCTGTCGGTCTCCGGCGGGTTCCTCGTGGTGTTCAGCGTGGCCGGCCTGGCCATCTACCACCTGTCGGCCTCGATCGACCGGTGGACCCCGTGGGCCACCATGGTCATCGGGACGGCTCTCGTGGTGCTGGGTCTCGCCATGCTGCGGGGCTTCGAGCCGGTCCTACCCCTCCCGAAGCTGGATCGTGGCGGCAAGGACCGGTCGGGCTCCTCGATGTTCGTGTTCGGCATCAGCTACGCGGTCGCCTCGATCTCGTGTGCGCTGCCGGTGTTCACCAGTGCGGTGGCGGGGACCTTCCGCCGAGAGAACCTGCCCTCCAGCCTGGCCGTGTTCGTCGCCTACTCGCTGGGCATGATGCTCGTCCTGCTCGTCCTCACCGTCAGCCTCGGCATGGCCCGCCAGGGGATGGTCCGCTGGCTTCGCCAGGCGCTCCCCCACGTCACCCGGGTGTCAGGTCTGCTGCTGGTCGTGGCCGGGGGCTACCTCGCCCACTACGGCTGGTACGAGGTCCGCCTCCGGGACGGCCGCGGCGCCGACTCCCAGGCGGTCGACACGGTGACCGGCTGGTCGGACTCCATCGCCCGCTGGGTGGCCGACGTGGGCCCCATGCGGCTCGGTCTCCTCCTCGCCCTCGCCCTCGCCGCCGTCCTGACCGTCACCTACGCGGCGAGGTCCACCAACCGCCGCTAGCGCCGCCGGCGCCGGCGCCGCCGCCACCGCCGCCCGGAGGACGGTCCGTGCGGACTTGGAAGGACGGTCTTGTTCCTTCCGGTTCGCAGGATCGCGGTGGGGAGGGCTGCCGGTCCGTCCGGGCGGTGCTCGAGATCACGGCGCCAGGCGGACGACGTCCCAGCCGTCGCGGCCCGGTACCCGCTGGTAGCGGAGGCGGTCGTGCATCCGGTTGGCCCGCCCCTGCCAGAGCTCGACGGTCTCGGGCACCAGGCGGTACCCGCCCCAGTGGGGCGGCCGGGGGACCTCGCCACCTTTGTAGCGCTCCTCCATCTCCGCGAAGCGGGCCTCCAGCGCGGCGCGGTCGGGCAGGACGCTCGACTGCTCGGACGCCCACGCGGCCAGCTGGCTGCCCCGGGGCCGGGTGGCCCAGTAGGCGTCGCTCTCCGCCGCCGGCACCCGGTGGACGGATCCGGCCACGTGGATCTGGCGGAGGACCGGCACCCACGAGAAGAGGATCGTGGCGTGCGGGTTGGCGGCGAGGTCCTGGGCCTTGCGGCTGCGGTAGCTCGTGAAGAAGGTGAGCCCGGCGCCGTCGAGGCGGCGCAGCAGCACGTTGCGGGCCGAGGGCCGGCCCTGCCCGTCGGCGGTGACGAGGACGATCGCGCTGGGCTCGTGCGGGGTGCTCGCGACCCACTCGTCCAACCAGCGCTGGATCTGGACGATCGGGTCGGCCGCGAGGTCCTCCACGTCGAGCGGGTTCGATTCGTACTCCCGGCGGAGGGCGTCGAGGTCCACGCCGCCGATGCTGGCACGCCGGCGGGAGCGCCGCCCCGTCAGCGACCCCGGTCCACGGTGGCCACGGCGTCGATGGCCTGCTCGAGCGCCTCGATGCCCTCCACCTTCTCCAGGTAGCGGGCACCACGGGCGAGGATCTGCTGCTCGACCACCGGGTCGAAGAGGCTGGAGATGACGACGACGGGCAGGCCCGGGTGGGCGGCCCGGAGCCGGTCCAGGGTGCTGAGCCCGACGGCGCCGTCCATCACGAGGTCGAGCACCACGACGTCCGGGGGCTCGACCCCGACGGCGGAGAGCACCTCGGCGGAGGTGCCCGCCTCGCTGACGACGGCGTACCCGTCCTCCACGAGGACGCCGCGGACCAGCGCCCGAAAGCGCGGGTCGTCGTCGGCGAGAAGCACCGAGATCTGCCGCCCCAGCGCAGCACGGGTCACGGCCGCAACGTACCCAGACCGGGGCCGACCCAACCTGGGCCGATCGGCCCCGATCCGTCCCCGTCGCCCCGTCGCCCTGCGGCCGGCGGGACCCGACCGGATCAGTCTCGCCGGACCCCGTGGGGTGCGCTGGGGTCCACGTGGACGCCGGCGGGCACCGGGTCCTCGGCCCCGGGGCCCCAGGACGGGTCGTGGACCCAGCCCCGACGATCCGCCCAGACCATGAGCGGCGGCAGGACCACCAGGGCCGAGAGCAGCGCCACGGCGACGTTGACGGCGGCGATGAGGCCGAAGTCCCGCAGCAGGGGCAGGGGAGACGCGGCCAGCACGCCCACTCCGGCGATCGTGGTGAGGGCGGAGGTGGCGAAGGCGCGGCCCGTGCGGGCGGCGGCCATGTCGGCCGCCTCCTGGGGATCGAGGCCCCGGCGGCGCTCCTCCATGTGGCGGGTGAGGATCAGCGACGTGAACTCGGCGCACGCCGCGATCACGAGCGGTCCGCCGAGGGCCGTGAGAGGGCTGAGCTGGAAGCCGGCCGCGTAGGCGACGAGCGACGTGGCACCGACGCCCATCAGCACCGGGACCATGCACAGCAGCGACCGGATCGGGCTGCGCAAGCGGAGCGTCAGGAAGACGAAGACCGCGGCCAGCGCCACGTAGGTGAGCAGGGTGCGGTTGGACTTCAGGTTCTCCAGCAGACCGACGCCCACGACGGCCAGGCCCGACGGGGTGGCCGACACGCCGGCCGGCGGCTCGATGGAGTCGCGGATGTCGTTCACGACGACGGCTCGGTCCTCGAGGGGGCCGGCGCCGGTGCGGAAGATGAGGTTGAGAGCCCGCCCCTCGTCCTTGGCCACCGACGTCTGGATGCCCTCGGGAGCGACGGCGTAGGCGTTGGCGACGTCCTGGCCGGTGGGCGGCACGATCGTGGTGTCGGGGATCTCGAGGAGGAACGAGACCGTGGTCACGATGCTCGACGCGGTCAGCAGGAGGTCGTGCTCCTCGAGGGCGTCGTAGGCGAAGCCGTGCACGAACTCGACGGCCTCGTCCGAGAACGGCTCGTCGGTCTGGATGTACATGCCGAGCTCGCTGGAGGACTCGACCTCCTCCTTCAGCACGCCGATGTCGGCGATGACCTGGCTGTCCTGGTCGACCCACTCCTCGGGATCGGTCTGCAGGTCGAGCTTCGGGTCGACGAAGGCGCCGCCGGCGAACACGGCCAACGAGGCGAGGGCGAGGACGGGCACCGCCCCCTTCGGCAGCGAGCCGAGCTTCACCACGGCCCGGCCCACGGCGTCGGTGGTGTAGTCGCGGCTCGGGGTGGGCCGGTAGTACTCCCGGGCCCCGAGGACCGCGGTGGGCAGCACGATGTCGGCCACGAGGACCACCACGATGCCGATGGCCAGGAGGACGCCGAAGGAGCGGAGCATCGGCACCTCGGCCAGGAGCAGCGCCAGGAACGACACGGCCGAGGCCAGGGTGGCGATGATGAGCGCCGGCGCCAGGTTGGTGGTGGTCTCCTGGATCGGGTGCGGAGCGCGGTCCAGCTGCACCTCCTCCTCCACCCGGCTGTGCATCTGCACGGCGAAGTCGATGCCGATGCCGAGCAGGATCGGCAGGCCCGAGATGGTGACCACCGACAGCGGGATGCCGAGGTAGCCGGCCAGGCCGAAGGCCCAGACCACACCGACGATCACGACGGCGAGGGGGAGGAGCTTCCACCGCACGTTGAAGGTCAGCAGCAGGATGACGAGCATCAGGCCGATGGCGATGCCGCCCAGCGTGAGGAACCCGCCCTTCAGGTAGTCGTTCAGGTCCTTCAGGAGGACGGCGGCGCCGGTGGTGACCTGGGTGGCGTTGTCGAAGTCGTGCTTCCCGACGGCCTCGGTCACCACCTCGCTGGCGGCCCCCTCCTCCTCGATGTCGGCATTGCCGACCAGCCGGGTGACGAGCTGGGCGTGGCGGTCCGACGGGAAGAAGGGCCGCAGCGCCTTGCGGATCTCGCCCTGGTTGTCGGTGAGGAGGAACTCCACCCACACTGGGTTGTCCATGACGCGCTCGGCCGGGGGGATCTCGCCGAGTCGCTGAAGGGTGGTCAGCGAGTCCTGGAGGCGGATCTCCTGGGAGGCCGGATCCGGATCGCGGTCCCGAGCCCCCAGGAGGGCGACGCCGGCCACGCTGGCCGTCGGGTCTTCGGTCGGCTCTCCCTCGGGGGTGAGGGTCACGAGCCGCTGGGTGAACTCGAGCGCCGTCTTCGGTGTGACGACCGACAGCACGCCCTCGTCGGCGAGCACCTCCTCCTCGATGGCGTCCCACGCGGCAAGGTTGTCCGGGGTGAACAGGTCCACGACCGTGGTGCCCTCGTCCATCATGAACAGGGTGATCATCGCCTGGCCGCCGAAGAGGTCCTGGTACTCGACGTTGTCGGTGTAGATCTCCTCGTCCTTGTTCAGGTAGCTGTCCTGCCCGGTGGCGAACTCGAGCTTGCTCAGCCCGAAGCCGAAGACGGCGGTGACGACGAACACGACGGCGCCCACGAGGGCGGCGCGCTTGCCGAAGGTGACGGCCATCTTGGCCCAGAGCTTGTGCACCGGAGAGCTCCTCTGTGCGGGGTCGTGGCGGGCGGCCACCGCGAGGTGGCGTCCCGACGTTAGGTGAGGCGGGAGGTGGGCGCGCTCAGCGGGCCCGACGGCCGAAGCTGGTGGCGCCGCCCAGGTAGCCCTGGAGGGCGGGGACGAGGGCGATGGTGCCGTCGGGCTGGCGGTGGGTCTCGAGGTAGGCGGCCACCGTGCGGGGCCAGCCCATGGCCGAGCCGTTCACGGTGTGGCAAACCTCGGTGCCCTTGCCCTCGGCGCGGCGGTACCGGATGTTCGCCCGCCGGGCCTGGTAGTCGCCGAACCACGACACCGAGGACACCTCCAGCCACAGGTCGCAGCCCGGGGCGTAGGCCTCGATGTCCCAGGTGCGAGCGGCCGAGGCGCCGAGGTCGCCGGTGCACAGGTCCACCACCCGGTAGGCGAGGCCGAGCTCGCGCAAGAGGGCCTCGCTGCGGGCGAGCACGTCCTCCTGGCAGGCGACCCCCTGCTCCGCGTCCTTGGCCACGGCGAGGAGCTCGACCTTGTCGAACTCGTGCGAGCGGAGCAGCCCCCGGGTGTCCCGCCCGGCGGCACCGGCCTCCCGGCGGAAGCACGACGTGTACGCCGTGTAGCGGAGCGGCAGGTCGGCCTCGTCGAGCACCTCGTCCCGGTGCAGCGACGTGAGCGGCACCTCGGCGGTGGGGATGGCCCAGAGGTCGTCGCGCTCCATGTGGTACGCCTCGTCCTCGAACTTCGGGAGGTGCCCGGTGGAGATCATCGTGTCGGTGCGCACGATGGTCGGCGGGCGGATCTCCTCGTAGGCGTCGGCGTTGCGGTCCAGGCTGAGCTGCACCATGGCCCGCAGGAGGCGGGCCCCCCAGCCCCGGTACATCGTGAACATGGAGCCGGAGATCTTGGCCGCCCGCTCGCCGTCGAGGATGCCGAGCTCGGTGCCGATGTCCCAGTGCGGCACCCGCTGGTGCTCGCCGTAGGCGCGCTCGTCGTAGCCCTCCACGCGAAGCACCGGGTTGTCGGCCTCGCCGGCACCGACGGGGCAGTCCTCCGACGGCGTGTTCGGGGTGCGAAGCAGCAGGTCCCGGATCTCGGCTTCCAGCGCGTCCGCCTCGGCGGCCAGCGCCTTCTCCTCGTCGCCCAGCTGGCGGCTCTCGGCCATCTTGGCTTCGGCGGCCTCGGCGTCGCCCTGGTGGCGCAGGCGCCCGACCTCCTTCGAGATCGACTTCACCCGGGCGCGGAGCTCGTCCCGCTGCGCCCCGAGCTCCCGCTGGCGTGCGTCGAGGGCCACGACCCGGTCGATGGAACCGGCGGCGTCCCCACCCCGCCGCGCCAGCGCGGCGCGCACGGCATCGGGTTCGGTCCGGATCCGACGCAGGTCGAGCATGGGACGAGACGGTAGCGGCGCCGCTCGACCCGCCCCGCAGCCGTTCTCGGCCCCGGCGGGCCCGAAGCCGCACATCGAGCCCACCTCCGTCGAGGAGGGCTGGTCGGGTGGTGGGGGATCACTGGACGCCCCTGGCCGCCGACCCCGGCCCCCGGCGGGCCGGACGCCGCGGTCGGTCGGAGGCGGCGGACGTCGGTAGCGTCGGCAGGCGATGGCTGCCGTGGAGGTCGACGGGCTCACCGTGCGCTTCGGTGACGTGGTGGCCGTCGACGGTGCGTCGTTTGCGGCCCAGGCCGGGCAGATCACCGCCGTGCTGGGGCCGAACGGGGCCGGGAAGACCACGACGATCGAGACGTTGGAGGGGTACCGCCGCCCCAGCGCCGGCCGGGTGCGGGTGACCGGCCTGGATCCGGTCGACGACCACCGGGCGCTCACCGAGCGCATCGGCGTGATGCTGCAGTCGGGTGGCGTCGGGCCCGGCGTGCGGGCCGGCGAGGCGCTGCGGCACGCCGCCGCCCTCTACCCGCAGCCCCTCCAGCCGGGTCCGCTTCTCGAGCGGGTCGGGCTGTCGGGCAAGGAGAGGCGGACCTGGCGCCAGCTCTCCGGTGGCGAGCAGCGCCGGCTGGCGCTGGCGCTGGCGCTCGTGGGCCGCCCACAGGTGGCCTTCCTCGACGAGCCCGGCTCCGGCGTGGACCCGCAGGGCCGGCTGGCCATCCGCGAGGTGATCGCCCGGCTGCGCGAAGAGGGCGTCACGGTGCTGCTCACCACCCACGACCTCGACGAGGCCGAGCGCCTGGCCGACCACGTCGTCATCCTCGACCATGGGAAGGTGGTGGCCGCCGGCTCGCCCGACGAGCTCATGCGGGCCGGAGCCGCGGCGGAGGTCCGCTTCGCCGCCCCCCCGGGCCTGCGGGTGGCCGACCTGGCTGCGCACGTCGGTGCCGCGGTGCGGGAGGATCGTCCGGGCGAGTACGTCGTGGACGCGGCCGGCACCCCGACGCTCGTCGCCGCCCTCACCGCCTGGCTGGCCGCCGAGGACCTGCCGCTGGCCGACCTCCGCGCCGGTCGGCAGCGCCTGGAGGACGTGTTCCTCCGCCTTGTGAGCGAACCCCCGGCGACGCCGCCGCACGAGGCCGAGGGGCGGCGCGGCCGGCGGCGAGGGGGGCGGGGATGAGGGCGCTCGTCGCGCAGCTGCGCCTGGAGCTGGCGGTCCTGGCCCGCAACGGCGAGTCCCTGCTGCTCACGCTCGGCATCCCGGTCCTGCTGCTCGTGTTCTTCGTGAACGTCGACGTGCTGCCCGTGGACGGCGAGCCCATCGACTTCCTGGCCCCCGGCGTCCTCGCCTTGGCCGTGCTGTCCACCTCGATGGTGAACCTGGCCATCGCCACGGGCTTCGAGCGGGAGTACGGCGTGCTGAAGCGGCTCGGCTCGACACCCCTCGGAAGGTCCCGGCTGCTGGCGGCCAAGGTGCTCTCCGTCCTCGTGGTCGAGGCGGTCCAGATCGCGGTGCTCTGGGCCATCGCCCTCGCCCTCGGTTGGGAGCCGTCGGCCGAGGTGGCACTCGTCGCTGCGGTGGCGCTCGGGACCGTGGCCTGCGGCGCCGTCGGCCTCGTCATGGCCGGCTCGTTGAAGGCCCTCGTGGTGCTGGCCGCCGCCAACGGGCTCTACCTCGTCCTGCTCCTCCTGTCGGGCATGGTCATCCCGCTCGAGGAGCTCCCCGGCGCCGTGCAGGCGATCAGCAAGGCGCTGCCCAGCACCGCGCTGGCCGACACCGTCCGCGGCACCGTCACCGCCGGCGTCGACGTGCCGGGGCGGGCGTGGGTGGTGCTCGTCGCCTGGTCCGTCGTGGCCCCGGCGGCCGCCACCCGCTGGTTCCGCTGGGAGTAGAGCCGAAGTCGGCGCGATCGACGTCGCAGTGTCGGGCAGGCTGGTCGGGCCCGGCCGGGCGGCGGCCGGGCGAAGGACGGGACGGATCGCTCATGACCCACCTCATCGAGCTGCGGACCGAGCGGCTCGTGCTGCGGCGGTGGCGGGAGGAGGACCTCGCTCCGTTCGCCGCCCTGAACGCCGACCCGAGGGTCATGGAGCACTTCCCGGCGCCGCTCACCCGAGCGGAGAGCGACGCCATGGTCGAGCGCATCGAGGCCCACTTCGAGGCGCAGGGTTGGGGCCTGTGGGCGGCCGAGGTCCTCGAGTCAGGTGCGTTCATCGGCTTCATCGGGCTCTGGTCGCCCGCCTTCGAGGCCCACTTCACCCCGGCCGTCGAGGTCGGCTGGCGGCTGGCCCACGAGCACTGGGGGCACGGCTACGCGCCGGAGGGCGCCCGCGCTGCCATCGCCGACGGCTTCGAGCGGCTGGGGCTCGACGAGATCGTGTCGATGACCTCGGTGGGCAACGACCGGTCCCGCCGGGTCATGGAGAAGCTCGGCCTCACCCACGACCCCGCCGACGACTTCGACCACCCCCGCATGCCCCCGGGCCACCGGTTGGAGCGCCACGTCCTCTACCGGGTCCGCCGCGAGGACTGAAGCCCAGCCCGCTGACCCGCAGCGCCGCGGAGCCCGTCGTCGTCCGTCGCGCCACCGGCACGGCGCTCCATCCACGCCGCCGCTCCTGCGGCCGATCCTGGGCCAGGCGTCGCCGACGAGCACACGGGTGCCAACCCATGGTCGCAAGGCGCTGGACGGCCCGACGGTTCTGGAGGCGGCGCCGACAGGCCGCTCAGCCGACGGCGCGACGGCCGTGCTCCGCCTCGGCCACGATCTTCGCCACCCGGGTGGCACGGGTCTCCGGTCGGGCCGCGCTCACCACCCACCAGAGCATCTGCTTGCGGGCCGACGGCGGGAAGCCATCCCAGGCGGCTCGCGCCGGCGGCGAGGCGTCGAGCGCCGCCGCCAGCTCGTCGGGCTCGAGGAGGTCCTCCACCGGGTCGTAGATGGTCCACCACCCGTTGGCCTTGGCCACCTCGACCGCGCGGCGCCCTGCGTCGGTCATCCGGCCCTGCGCCTCCAGGCTCTCCACCCGCCGGCGGTTGAGGCGCGTCCAGCCGCTCTTCGCCTTGCGCGGGGTCATGAGCTGGAGCGAGCGCTGCTCGTCGAGCCCGTTGACGGTGGAGTCGATCCACCCGAAGCAGATCGCCTCCTCGACGAGGTCGGCGTACGCGATGGGCTCGTGCTCGCTGCCGGTCCGCCAGGAGACGACCCACACCCCCTTGGCCGCGGCGTGGTTCGCCTCCAGCCACGAGCGCCAAGCGGCCAGGTCCGGCGGGTGGTAGACGGACAGGTCGAACTTCCACCGCGCCGGGTGCTTCGAGGCGGAGGGTGGGACTCCCGCGAGGTCCGGCTCGGTCGGCAGCGAGCCGCGACGTCCTGACACGACCAGATCATATGGACGACGGTCGCGCCAGGCGATCACGGGTGACCGTCGACCAGCGAGCCACCCAGGTGCCCGACCGGGCAGCACCCCGCCACCCGGTCGGGCACCGGACGCGGCGGAGGGGCGCCCGTGCGGGCGCCCCTCCGTTGAGAGGCTCGGCTCAGCCGCGACGTCGGGTCAGACGAAGGCCGAGGCGAAGATCAGGCTGACGATGGTCATCACCTTGATGAGGATGTTCATCGCCGGGCCGGAGGTGTCCTTGAACGGGTCGCCCACGGTGTCGCCGACCACGGCGGCCTTGTGCGGGTCGCCGCCCTTGCCGCCGTGGGCGCCGGCCTCGATGTACTTCTTGGCGTTGTCCCAGGCGCCGCCTGCGTTGGCCATGAAGATGGCCAGGCAGAAGCCGACGACGAGGGCGCCGGCGAGGAAGCCGCCGAGGGCGTCCACGTCGACGAAGCCGATGACGAGCGGGATGACCACGGCCAGGCCACCGGGGACGAGCATCTCCCGGAGGGCGGCGCCGGTGGAGATGTCCACGCACTTGGCGTACTCGGGCTCGACGCCCTCCTTGCCCTCGCGCAGGCCCGGGATCTCGCGGAACTGGCGCCGAACCTCCTCGATCATCTTGTTGGCGGCCCGACCGACGGCGTCGATGGTGAGGGCGGCGAAGACGAACGGGAGCATGGCGCCGAGGAACAGGCCGATGAAGACCTCGACCTCGCCGACGTTGAGGTTCAGCGGGTCGCCACCGGCGGCCACGATCGCGGCCTCGAAGGCCTTGAACAGGGCCAAGGCGGTGAGGGCGGCCGAGCCGACGGCGAAGCCCTTGGCCACCGCGGCGGTGGTGTTGCCGAGGCTGTCGAGGCTGTCGGTGACCTCGCGGACCTCCGGGGGCAGGTGGGCCATCTCGGCGATGCCGCCGGCGTTGTCGGCGATGGGGCCGTAGGCGTCGACGGACACGACGACACCCGTGGTGGCCAGCATGCCGATGGCGGCCACGGCGATGCCGTAGATGCCGAGGCCCTCAGCCGCCTGCTCGCCGCCCCAGTAGGCGATGCCGATGCCGGCCGCCACGAGGAGCACCGAGGCGCCGACCGAGATCATGCCGGCGGAGATGCCGCCGAGGATCGTGGTGGCGGGGCCGGTTTCGGACTGGGCGGCGATCTTCTTGACCGGGCTGTAGGCGTCGGAGGTCCACACCTCGGCCACCTTGCCGATGGCCATGCCGATGACCAGGCCGCCGACCACGCCGACGGGCAGGCCCCACCAGTTCTCGATGAGGTCGATGTCGAGCATCACGGCGCCGAGGGCGAACACGCCGACGACGGTGAGCACGGCAGCGGCGTTGGTGCCGCGGTGCAGGGCCTTGCCCAGGTCGTGGACGCTGGTGGAGCCCGAGGACTTCACCATGAAGGCGCCCACGATCGAGGCGATCATGCCCACGGCGGCGATGGCGAGCGGGAAGAGGAACAGCTCGGGGACGATGAGGTCCGACGAGCTGGTGGCGAAGTCGGCGCTCACGACGATCCCGGGCAGGAAGGCGGCGAGGGCGATGGGGGCGATGATCGAGCCCGCGTAGGACTCGAAGAGGTCGGCCCCCATGCCGGCCACGTCGCCCACGTTGTCGCCCACGTTGTCGGCGATCGTGGCGGGGTTGCGGGGGTCGTCCTCGGGGATGCCGGCCTCGACCTTGCCGACGAGGTCGGCGCCCACGTCGGCGGCCTTGGTGTAGATGCCGCCGCCCACACGGGAGAAGAGCGCGATCGAGGAGGCACCGAGACCGAAGGCGGTCAGGACGCTGAACGGATCCTCGACCTCGAGCCACTCGACGTACACGAGATAGCTGAAGGCCAGGCCGAGCAGCGCCAGGCCGGCCACCGTGAAGCCCATGACGGCGCCGCCCCGGAAGGCGAGCGGCAGGGCATCCTTGGCCCCGCCGGTCATGGCGGCCTGGGCGGTGCGGGCGTTGGCCAGCGTGGCGATGGTCATGCCCACGAAGCCCGCCAGGCCCGAGAGCACGGCGCCCGTGATGTAGGCGATCGCGCCCCACGGGCGGCCGTAGTCGAGGAAGGCGAAGATCAGGACCGTCATGATCACGACGAACCCGGCCACCCAGGTGTACTCCCGGCGCAGGAAGGCGCGGGCACCCTCCTGGATGGCTTCCATGAGCTGGACCATGCGGGCGTTGCCCGGGTCGGCAGCCTTGACCTTCCCGTAGAAGTAGAAGGCGAGGGCCAGGCCGGCGATGGCGCTCAACCCGGCGAGGTAGGGGACGGCGTCCACGTGCTGATGGGCTCCCTGGTCGGCGGACGGACAGCGGGGCGCGCCAGCGGGCGGCCCAGCGACCGGAGACCCTACCGACCCCGTTCGCGAGGGATCAAAGTCATGATCGCGAGCGGCCGCGACCGGTCACCGTGGAGCGGGGTGCTCCCGGAACGCGGCCTCGACCTGGTCCCAGGTGAGCTCGCCGTCGACGGCGTCGGGCTGCTCGGCGCGCTGGTCCGCCGCCCGGGCTCGCCGCTCGCGCCGCTCCGCCACCGCCAGGCGCTGCTGGGCGGCGGACCAGCGGAAGAACATGGCCGCGATGATCACCCAGAGGTAGAGGCCCGCCCCCAGCTTCATGATGGCGCCCGCCGCCTGCTGGTCCGAGGTGACCGAGATGCCCCACAGCCGGTCGGGGATGTCGTAGACGCTGTAGACGGCCCCCTCGGCGAAGATCAGCCAGCCGGAGGGGACGGTGGGCACGATCGAGGTGATGAACAGGTAGAGCATCGCCGACAGGGGGGAGATCCGCCGCTCCGGGAGCGGCCCGCACACGGGGATCCACAGCAGGAAGGCGGCCACCACGATCGTGGTGTGCACGGCGTAGTGGAAGATCCCGTTGGACGACGACGTGTTGACGATCGCCTGCCAGTGCAGGGCCAGCTGGAGCGAGTTGAAGATGAGCGCGGCCGGGACCGGCCGGGCCAGCTTCTGGACCCAGTGGTTCACGCGGCCGGTGCCGAGCACGAGGCGGGCCAGCCACTCCGGGGTGGCGAGGAGCAGTACGGGGGGGATCACGAAGATGAGCAGCGTGTGCTGCAGCATGTGCACCGAGTAGAGGTACTGCTCGCCGATGTCGTGCATCGGCCAGTCGGCGGCCGCCCACAGCAGCAGGATGCCGAGGGTGAACCACCGCTTCTGGGCGGCGGTGACCGCCGGGGTGCCGACGGGGACGGCCTTGGGGCCGATCACCCGGACGGCGTAGACGAAGAGGACGGTGACGCCGCCCACCAGCAGCCACACCTCGGGGTGCGGCACCCAGCGCCAGAAGTCGGTCGCCCCGGCGGACTGGGCCAGCACGTCAACCTGCCCTGAGGAAGCGGAGGTAGCGGTCGTCGAAGTACTCGAAGGCGAAGAACACGATGAAGTACACGGCGATCGCGAGCACCAGCCCGAACACGAACACCCGCTTGAACAGGGGGTTGTCGTACTTCAGGTGCATGAAGTAGCCGACCACGATGATGAACTTGGCGATCATCATCGGGAACAGCGACAGCACGAGGGCCATCGTGCTCGGGTGGGACCCGAAGATGTCCTCCCAGAAGTAGGTGGCCACCTCGAGGGCGGTGATCGCCCCGAGGATGAGCGCGATCTTGACGTAGTCGGCGTCGCTCGGGTGGTTGTGGACGGTCGGATCGACCTCGTGCTCGGCAGCCTCGGAGACGGTGGTGGAGCCGGTCATCGCAGTCCTAGGGGATCAGGTAGACGATCGTGAAGATCAGGATCCACACGATGTCCACGAAGTGCCAGTACAGCCCGACGATCTCGACCGCCTCGGCCCGGTCGGGCCCGAGGTTGCCCCGCAGGGACATGACCAGGAGCGACATCAGCATGATGATGCCGACGGACACGTGGACCCCGTGGAAGCCGGTGAGCGTGTAGAAGGCGGAGCCGAAGATGTTGGTCGTGTAGCCCAGGCCCTCCCGGTAGAAGGTTGTGAACTCGTAGACCTGGCCGCCGATGAAGAGGGCGCCGAGCAGCGCGGTGGTGCCCAGCCACACCCGATTGCGGTGGATGTCGCCCCGGACGATGGACGCCACCGCGAGGGCCATCGTGAGCGAGCTCATGAGGAGCACGAACGAGCTCACCGAGGTGAACGGGATGTCGAACACGTCGGCCGGCCCGAGGCCCTCCACGCTGCGGTGGCGCAGCAGGAGGTAGGTCGAGATCAGCCCGCCGAAGAGCAGGCAGTCGGATCCGAGGAAGACCCACATGGCCAGCTTTTCGTTGGAGATGCCGGTCGACGTGTGGTGCCCGTGGCCGGGCTCGTCGTGGGTGGAGGTGGGAACGTGGATCGCGGTGTCGGTCACGGTGCCGGCACCTCCTCGTTGTCGGCGTCGGCGGCGGGCGCATCGGACGCGGGGGCGTCGGCCACCGCGGCGTCGGAGCCGCCGTCGTCGACCGGGTGGTCGTGGCCGGGGTCGTGCGGGGGCAGATCGGGGTCGTCGGCGGGCTCGAGCGCCCAGCCGACGAAGCCGGCCAGGGTGACGGCGCCGCCGACGGCCGCCAGGGCCAGGTTGAAGATGAGGCCGTAGCCGATGAGGGGCAGGCCGGCGGCCAGCACGATCGGGAAGTACGACGGCGACGGCAGGTGGGCCCGGGAGGCGTCGCCGACCATGGCGATCTCCTCGGGCTCGGCCACCTTGCGGACGACACCGTCGTCGTCCTCGGCGTACTTGCGGTGCCACCAGTCGTCGAGCTCGGTGACCACGGGGGTGTCGTCGAAGTTGTGCTCCGGCACGGGGCTCGGGATGCTCCACTCGAGGCTGCGGGCGTCCCACGGGTCGGGACCGGGCGCCGGCTGCAGGTGCCGGTTCCGGTGGGAGCGCACCATGTTGACGATCATGAGCAGCACCGACAGGGCGATGATGTAGGCGCCGATCGTCATCACCATGTTCCAGAGGTCGTACCCGTAGCCGGCCCGGTAGGAGTGCACGCGCCGGCTCATCCCCTGGAGGCCCACGATGTGCATCGGGCCGAAGGTGAGGTTGAGGCCGATGATGGTGAGCCAGAACTGCCACTTCCCCCACTTGTCGTCGAGGAAGTAGCCGAAGACCTTGGGCCACCAGAAGTAGAAGCCGCCGAGGAAGGCGAGCAGGATCCCGCCGAAGACCACGTAGTGGAAGTGGGCGACGATGTAGTAGGTGTCGGTCTGCTGGGTGTCGGCCGGGGCCACGGCGTGGGTGACGCCGGAGAGGCCGCCGATGGTGAACATGGCCACCAGGCCGGCGGCGAAGAGCATCGGCGTGCTGAAGGTGATCTTCCCGCCCCACATCGTCGCCATCCAGTTCAGGATCTTCACGCCCGTGGGCACGGCGATGAACATGGTGGACACCGAGAAGGCGGCGACCGAGATCGGGCCGAGGCCGGAGGCGAACATGTGGTGGGCCCACACGCCCCAGCCCATGAAGCCGATGGCGATGCCCGAGAAGACCATGAACGGGTAGCCGAAGATCGGCTTGCGGGAGAACACCGGGATGATCTCGGACACGATGCCGAAGGCCGGGAGGATGAGGATGTAGACCTCCGGGTGCCCGAAGATCCAGAACAGGTGCTCCCAGAGCAGCGGGTCGGCGCCGGCGGCCACGTTGAAGAAGTTGGCGTCGAAGATGCGGTCGAAGGTGAGCAGGAACAGCGCCACGGAGATGACCGGCATGGCGAACACCAGCAGCACCTGGGTGACGAGCGCCATCCAGGTGAACACCGGCATCTTCATGAGCGTCATGCCGGGGGCCCGCATGTTGAGCACGGTGGTGACCAGGTTGATGGCGCCGACCAGCGAGCCGATGCCCGCGATCTGCAGGCCGAGGGCGTAGAAGTCCATGCCGTGGCTGGGCGAGAACACCACGCCCGTGTTCGGGGCGTAGGCGAACCAGCCGCCGTCCGGGCCGCCGCCGAGGAACCAGGACGTGTTGAGGAACAGGCCCCCGAAGAGGAAGGCCCAGAAGCTCAGCGCGTTCAGGCGGGGGAAGGCGACGTCACGGGCCCCGATCTGCAGCGGGATCAGGTAGTTCATGTACGCCGCCCCCATGGGCATCGCCACGAGGAAGATCATCGTGACGCCGTGCATGGTGAACAGCTGGTTGTAGAGGCCGGCGGAGAACAGCTGCTGCTCGGGGGCGGCCAGCTGGGTGCGGATGGCGAGCGCCTCGATGCCGCCGATGATCAGGAAGAGCAGCGCCGAGGCGCCGTACATGATCCCGATCTTCTTGTGGTCGACGGTGGTGACCCACGACCTCCAGCCCGTCTTGGCCCGGGGCCGGGAGAAGACGCCGAGGGGCGGGTGGGTGGTCGCCTCGCCCGAGGGCAGGGCGAGGGTGTCTGCGGGTCGCTCGACGATGGCCATTGGGCGGCTACTCCAGCGTCTCGAGGTAGGCGACGAGCGCTTCGACCTGCGCGTCCGTCAGGTTCAGGTTGGGCATGCCCCGTCCGTCGTCCGGCGCCATCGGCTTCACCCCGGGCGGGTCCTTCAGCCAGGCCTTGAGGTCAGCCACGTTCAGCTGTCCGCCGATCTCGTCGGTGTCGATCTCGCCGTTGCCGTCCAGGTCCTCCCAGAGGTCGAAGAGGGCGCCGGCGAAGGTGCCCCGGCTGGCGAAGTGGGTCAGGTTCGGGGCGGCACCGGAAACGAGCGCGGCGCCGTTGAAGACGTCCTCGTTGCCCCCCTCACCGCTCACCAGGTGGCAGGCGCTGCAGGAGGTGCGGAACTGCTCCATGCCGTCCCGGGCGAGGGAGCCGGTCGGGACCTCCGCCCCCTCGAGCTGGTTCTCGACCCAGGCCTCGTAGTCGGCCGGGGACAGGGCGACGACCCGCATCCGCATGTAGGCGTGGGAGAGGCCGCAGAACTCCGTGCACTGGCCCCGGTACACGCCGGGCTCGTCGGCGTGGAGGAGGAGCGGGTGGCTGCGGCCGGGGACGGCGTCGCGCTTGCCGTTCAGCTTCGGGATCCAGAAGGAGTGGATGACGTCGCGCGACTCGATGCTGAGCGAGATGGGCTCCCCGGCCGGGATGACGAGGTCGTTGGCGGTGACGATGTCGTCCTCGCCGTCGCCGTCCACGTCGTAGCGGTACTCCCACCACCACTGCTGTCCGATGACGGTGACCTCGGTGGCCCCTTCGGGGTGGTCCTCGAGGTCGAGCAGGGTGAGCACCGACGCTACGGCCACCCCGGCGAGGAGGAGGGCCGGCAGGATGGTCCAGCCGATCTCCAGCTTGAAGTTCCCGTGGGTCTGGGTGGGCAGCGCGTCATCGTCCTTGCGGCGGCGGAACCTCCACCACATGAGGAGCACGCCGCCCTGCACCAGCACGAACACCACCCCGGCGATGATGAAGACCGGGTTGACGAGGTTGTCGATGTCCCGGGCGTACTGACCCTGCGGCTCGAGGGTGTCGAGCGGGGCGTCCTCGGCGCAGGCGGCCAGGGCCAGGAGGGCGGGGGCCATCAGCGCGTACCGCAGGCGGCGGGGCATGCGAGCTCCTCGGGCGGGACGGGTGGGGCGGGGCATCAGCCCTCGCCCTCGGGTGCGGGGGTGGGGGTGGCGGCGTCGGTGCCGCCGGGGGTGTAGGGCGAGAGGGGGCTGCCGTGCTCGGCCTCGTGGTGCTCGATGATGCGCTCCCCCCGGGCGGCCGTGACCACACCGGTGGCGAGCACGCCGACGGCGCAGGCGGCGAGGATGCCGACCACGACGCTCCGGGAGATGCGGGGCTTGGCGGCCAGCAGCCATCCGATGCCGAGCACCACGGCGCCGACCACGGTGGCGACCCAGACGGCGCCCAGCTTGGAGGAGGTGAGGAACATGCGGGAGAAGGCCCACACGCCGCCGCCGGCGATCGCCACCCCGACGAGGGGCACCTCCCAGGGGCCCATGATCCGGTTGCGGACGAGGCGGTTCGTCTCCGGGTCCCCGGTGGCCCGATCGCTCCAGGCCAGGACCATCCACTCGATCAGGGCGGCGAGGAGCACGAGGAACCCGGCCACGAACATGACGTTGGAGATGACGAGGCCGAGGACGACCAGGGCGGCCCCGAGCGCGCTCAGCGCCGGCCAGT
Organism: Acidimicrobiia bacterium; assembly: GCA_046565645.1. GTDB lineage: Bacteria > Actinomycetota > Acidimicrobiia > Acidimicrobiales > VFJN01 > VFJN01. Next base: position 88,134 of record JBKHYD010000043.1, read on the forward strand.
AGGCCGGGTGGGCGGGCGGGGCGACGGCGGGCACGACCTCCGTGCCGGCCAGCTCGGCCTGGGCCTTGGGGGAGGCGTCGCGGAAGGCGACCGACACGAGGCCGAGGAACACGGAGCCGGCGGCGATGGCGAGGAGGAGGCCGTAGCCGAGGTGGTCGCCGACGCCGCCCTTGTACCCGGCCGTGACGGGGCCGAGGCCGTTGCCGCCGGTGGTCCAGCCGTACGCGAACGCCAGCACCAGGCTGACGAGCCCGAGGCCGAAGAACCACTTTGATCCGGTGGTGAACATCGAGAGGGTGCCTCGCTACTTCGTGATGTAGATCCCGTACCAGACGGGGAGGTAGACGGCGACGGTGACGTACCAGTAGAGGGCTGCCGCTCCCATGCCCTCGGCGTCGCGGCCGGTCAGCTGGCCGCCGAGGGCCTGGAAGCCCATCACGGCGAGGAAGACGAGGCCCACGAAGGTCATGACCAGGTGGGCGCCGGTCACGGCGTAGAGCAGCGCCGACGTGCCCGTCATGTCGAAGGGCATCGCCATCTGCTGGTACAGGTAGGCGGTGGCGTTGATGAAGGCCACGCCGAGCAGGATCGACAGGCCGAGCGCCAGGTAGGCGTGGGTGCGGTCGTCGTGGCGGAGGGCGTGGACGAGCCAGCCCACCGTGACGGCCGACATCGCCAGCGTGAGGAGGCCCATGTTGCCGGGCGTGAGCGGCAGCACGACGCCCTCGGGCAGGGCGGGGACGCCGTCGGCGAGGCGCTCGCCCCGCACCTGGAGGTAGGCGCCGAGCATCGTGAGGACCACGAGGCCCGAGGCGACGCCGCCGAAGGCGGCGGCGACGGTGAGGACCCGGGGGCGCCGCGGGGCCGGGGGCGGGGCGAAGACCAGCGGGCTGACGGTGGCCGGGCGGGCGACGACAGGGGCGGACATCAGGCGCTGCCCTCCTCGGAGCGGTGGCGGGCGTCGTAGAGCGGGGCCTCCGAGGTGATCTCGGGGAGGCTGGCGAAGTTGCCGGCCGGGGGCGGCGAGCTGGTGGCCCACTCGAGGGTGTGGCCGCCCCAGGGGTCGTCGCCGGGCAGCTCGTCGCGACGGGCGGCGGAGGCGAGGAGGGCGACGAGGCCGGCCAGGCCGAGGGCGAGGACCACGCCACCCAGGAGGGTGGCGAGGTTGAGGCTCTCGACGGTGCTGACGTTGTCGGCCAGCTCGGCCAGCGGCAGGGCGGGCTGGCCCAGGAGGCCGGCGACCAGCTCGGGGAAGGACCAGAGAACCGTGCCGGCCAGCAGCACGAGGGCCACGGCTCGGGTGGCGCCCTCGGGGAAGAGCCGGCCCACGAGCTTCGGGGCCCAGAAGACCACGGCTCCGAGCAGGGCGATCGTGGTGGCCAGGCCGATGTAGGCCGCCACGGAGGCGGACCACGACGTGCCGTAGAGCGGGGTGGCGGCGTCGCCGTCCACGAGGGTCTCGAGCGGCTCGACGGCTTGCACGGCGCCGGCGAGGAGGCCGACGAGGAGCATGAGCATGGCGGCCACGGCGAACAGCAGCGGGCTGCCGAGCGACAGCCTGCCCTGCATCGCGGTGAGGCCCCAGAGGCCGAGGAGCCCGAGGACGGGCAGGAGGATGGCGAAGGACACGACCACCCACGGGCCCTCGTAGAGCCAGTGGTAGGCCTCGCTGCCGTAGCCGGGGACGGCCCACGCGCCGACCGAGAGGGCGCCGAAGGCGCCGATGAGGCCCTGGGCGATGCGGTGCTGCTGGTGGCGGGTCTGGGCGAACACCGGCAGGACGGACCCCATCACGCCGAGGGCGGGGATGGCGAAGGCGTAGACGGCGGGGGTGCCGAACGCCCAGGCGATCCGGGGGTAGAGGGTGCTCTGCCCGCCGCCGAAGATCCCTTGGCCGCCCCCGTAGCGGACGTCGAGGTAGGCGAGGACGGCGACGCCGGTGAGGACGGGCAGCGTGAGGAGCCAGACGGTGGCGGCCACGAGGTTCGACCACGCGAACAGCGGCACCCTGACCATCGACAGCCCGGGTACCCGCAGGGACAGGACGGTGGTGGCGATGCAGATCCAGGCCACGGCCTGGGCGACGAGCACCAGGGCGAAGGCGGCGACGAAGAGGCGGACGCCGTCGACGTCGGTGCCGAAGGGTCCGCCCTCGATGGCGAAGGCGCCGACGAGCAGACCGCCGCCCAGCAGATAGGCCCACACGGCGGCGGTGGCGGCCCGGGGGAAGGCGATCGTGGACGCCCCGACCTGGAGCGGGACGATGGCGGTGGCCACACCGATGGTGAGTGGCAGAAGGAAGAGGAACGCGGCGGCGATCGACCGGTAGGCGTAGAGCGGGCCGAGCCAGTCGGCGTCGAGCAGGTCCACCCCGGAGAGGTCGATCTTCTCCGCCGCCACGGCCAGGGCGGCCAGCCCGGCGAGGAGCAGGTGCAGCAGAGACGCCACGATCCACAGGCGGCCGACGACCTTGTGGTCGCCGGAGCCGAGGATGGCAGCCAGGCCAGTGGGCGCCGGAGTGGCGGCCGGGGGCTCGTAGGCCGTCGGAGCGGCGGCCGGAGCGTCTTCGGTGACGGTCATCGAGGCACCTGTGGGAGCGGACGGGTTCGGTTCGGGAATCTAGTCACGTGGGTCCTCGGGCTTCGAACCTGGCCCCCGGACGGGGGTTCACCAGCCAGACCGCAGGAGCTGGTCGAGGGCCATCGCCGCGAAGAGGAGCGTGATGTAGGTGATGGACCAGGTGAAGAGCCGCATGGCGGTGGCCCGCACCTCGAGCTCGGCCGTGGCGACGCCGCCCGCCACCCCCAGCTGGGGGTCGGGCATCCGGAGCAGCCGGACGGCGTACCAGGTGAACACGGCTCCGAGGACGATCGCCGAGCCCAGGTACAGGTGGCCCATCCCGGCCACCGGGGAGAAGGCCACGGTGAGGGCCCAGAGCAGCAGCGTGTACCCCAGGATCCGCACCGACGTGCGGCGCAGGCTCTCGACGACGGGGAGCATCGGCACGTCGACGGCGGCGTAGTCATCCCGGTACCGGATGGCGAGGGCCCAGAAGTGCGGGGGGGTCCAGTAGAAGATGATGGCGAAGAGGATGACCGGGGCCCAGTCCAGGGTGCCGGTGACCGAGCTCCACCCGATGAGCGTGGGCACGGCCCCGGCGGCGCCGCCGATCACGATGTTGCGGCTCGAGGTGCGCTTCAGCCACAGCGTGTACACGAACACGTAGAAGAGGCAGGCGGCGACCGCCAGCACCGCGCTGAGCAGGTTCACGGTGGCCCAGAGGAAGAGGAAGGCCACCACCTCGAGCGCGATGGCGAAGGTGAGGGCGGCCCGAGGGGTGACGGCACCGGTGACGAGGGGCCGGCTCTTGGTGCGCTCCATGACCCGGTCGATGTCGCGGTCCACGTACATGTTGATGGCGTTGGCCCCCCCGGCCGCCATGGTCCCGCCCCACACCGTCGCTGCGATCAGCCAGAGGGAGGGGAGGCCGCGCTCGGCCACGATCATGGTCGGGACCGTGGTGACGAGGAGGAGCTCGATGATGCGCGGCTTGGTCAGGGCGACGTAGGCCCCGATCCGTGCGCGCGCCGAGAGCCGGGCAGCGGACACGTCGAGAGGGTAGGTCGGCACCCCCACCGGCGGCGAACCCGCTCGGCGGGGCCCGGACGGGCGGGCGGGCCGGCTGGAGCAGGCTCGACGCGGGTCCCTAGCCTGGGCCCGTGCGCCCCCTCCTCGCTCGTCTCCGGGCCCCGATCAGCCCGGAGGCGTACCGGCGGATCACGCTCGTCGCCCTGCTCTTCCTGGGCGCGATCATCGTCACCGGCGCCGCGGTGCGGCTGACGGGCTCGGGGATGGGGTGCCCCACGTGGCCGAGCTGCGAGGACGGCTCCCTCGCCCCTCGGGGCGCCACCGGCCACCACGGGTGGATCGAGTTCCTGAACCGCCTCGTCACGGGGGTGGTGTCGGTGGCGGTGATCGTGGCGGTACTCGGCGCGCACCGGCGCCGGCCCCACCGGCGCGACCTCACCCGATGGGCCTGGGGGCTGGTGGCGGGCGTCTTCGCCCAGGCGCTGCTCGGGGGCCTCGTGGTGATCCTGCACGTGGCCCCGATCGCGGTGGCCGGCCACTACCTGCTGTCGGCGGTGCTGATGTGGAACGCCGTCGTCCTGCACCACAAGGCCAGCCGGCCCGAGGTCGAGCCCTCGGCGCCGCCGGGCTCGTCTCCCCTCCTCAGCCGGTCGCGGGTGATGGTCGGCCTCGCCGGAGCGGTGCTCGTGACCGGCACCCTGGTGACCGGCGCCGGCCCCCACGGGGGCGACGAGGCCGCCGACCGGCTCGACCTGGCCGTGGTCACGGTCGCCCGGATCCACAGCATCACGGTGTGGGCCTTCCTCGCATTGGCCCTCGTGGTCCTGGTGGCGGCCGAGCGGGCCGCTGGGTCGTCCGAGGCGCGCGGGACGGGCCGGGCGCTGCTCGGCCTGGTCGTGGCCCAGGGGGGCCTCGGCTACCTGCAGTACTTCACCGGGGTGCCGGAGATCCTCGTCGGCGGCCACGTGCTGGGATCGGTCCTGGTCTGGGTGGCGGCGCTGCGCTTCCACCTGCTGCTGGCCGAGGGCGCGCTGGCCTCCGCTCCGGCTGCGGAGGCGCGGTCGGTGGCGCCGGACCGGTCGTCGGTGGCCGGCGCGGTCACCTGATGGGCGCGTCGGGGCCCACGATGGCCGGGCCGCTGGCCCCCGCCGAGGTGCAGCAGCCGGTCGAGGACGCCACCACCGACGCGGACCGCCCCTGGGTCGTGATCGTCTGGAACGATCCCATCAACCTCATGTCCTACGTCACCTTCGTCCTGCAGAAGCTCTTCGGCTACCCGAAGGCCAAGGCGGACCGGCTGATGATGCAGGTGCACACCGAGGGCCGGGCCGTCGTGGCCAACGGCCCCCGTGAGACCTGCGAGCTCCACGTCTTCCGGCTGCACGAGCACGGGCTCTGGGCCACGATGCAGCAGGACGACTGATGGGGCTGTTCCGTCGGCGCCGGGTCGAGCGCACCGCCGGCGGCCGCTACCGCCTCCAGCTCCCCGAGACCGAGCGGGCGGTGCTGACCGACCTGGTGGGCCAGCTCCGGGAGGTGCTCGTGGTGACGACGGACGACCCGATCGTCCGTCGCCTCTTCCCCACCGCCTACAACACCGACGGCGAGCGGGACCGGGAGTACCAGCAGCTCGTGCGAGACGAGCTCCTGGAGCGCCGCCTCGCCGCCCTCACCACCGTGGAGGAGACGATCGAGCAGGCGGAGCTCTCCGAGGGGGAGCTGAGCGGCTGGCTGACCGCCCTCAACGACCTCCGCCTGGTGCTCGGCACCCGCCTCGACGTGAGCGAGGACCTGCTCGAGGTCGACCCGGACGACCCCGAGGCCCCGATCTACGCCGTCTACGAGTACCTCGGCTTCCTCCTGAGCGAGGTGGTCGACGCCCTCGCCGGGGGCCTCCCGCCGCCCTCCCAGCCGGACCTCTGAGCCGCCCGGGAGCCGGATTTGTCGGCGGAGGCGCCGCTGCTAGTGTCTCCGCCCTACCCTCAACGGGGAGCAAACCCGGGTCGCCGGCAGGTGCCCCGAGCCCCCATCGTCTAGCGGCCTAGGACACCGGCCTTTCACGCCGGCAGCACGGGTTCGAATCCCGTTGGGGGTGCGGTACAAGTCAGCCACCATGGTCCCGTGGTGCAGTTTGGAGTGCACGCCGGCCTGTCACGCCGGAGGTCGCGGGTTCAAATCCCGTCGGGACCGCCACACCGCCGCCGAGCCCCCAGGGGCCGGAGGTCGCGGTCGGGTAGCTCAGTTGGCAGAGCGTCCGCCTGAAAAGCGGAAGGTCACCGGATCGACGCCGGTCCCGACCACCATCGAAGTCCGAGGTGGAGGCGCCCTCCGCCGGCGACCGACGCTGAGCGAGCCGAGCTCGGGCTGGTCTACGAGATCGACGGCCATCAACTCACGCTGCGGGCGGCCGATGGCCGGGGGGTGATGTACACGGCAGACCGGTGACCGTCCCCAGGTGGAGAGCCACCCCTTGGTGCTCGCGCTCGGCAGTTCGGACAGTGTTCTGCGAAAGGGAGCGTCGCCCCAGGAGAGCGCAGATTGACCTTCGCAGAACACTGCCGAGAACGGAGGGGGCCCGCATGCCAGTCATGGGGCGGGAGGGCGAGCGACCGTGCTTGGTTCCGACTCGTGGCGCGCGGTCGCGCCCGAGTGCCGGGTCGCGCGGGTCGGTGTCACGTCTGTGTGGTCGATCGGTCCGGGCTACTCGGCAGCACGCTCGACGATGCGCTTCACCGCCATGTGCGAGATGCCGCGGCGATGTCGCGCAGCGACGACCCGGACCGGTGGGCTTCCCGGATCGCAGCGTCCCGCTTGCTCCTCGCTACGTCCGCGTTGTCGACCGCGTAGCGCACCAGCTTCAAGAGGTTCATCTGCTTCGAATCGGTCGTGGTGTTCGTCATGGCGAGCGCCTTCAGTCGGTCCCGTTGAGGACGAGTTCGATCATGAGCCGAGCTTCCTCGGCCCACGTGATCTCGGAGTTGTGCCTCATCGTGCAGCCTTGGCTGCGCCGTAGGAGACCTCGCCGGGAAAGCCCATCGGGCCGCCCGAGGTGAGGCTGACGATGCGAACCCAGCCCAGCTGGTGACGACGCGCCGACGCTGCGAGCTCGGCGATCATCAGCGCGCCTCCTGGACCGCCGCCGGGTCCGCTCCAGCCGATGTATCGCCGTTGGCGGTCGACGGTGGTGGTCCTTCCCACCGGTAGCTGGCCGCCGCGCGCCGATCGCAGGTGGTGGGACCGCCGGTCATCAGGCCATGCGGGAGTGCCCTGGCCTGGTGCGCGCTCAGCCGGCGGCGGGCTGGGGGCCGCGGACGAGCCGTCCGGGCAGCTCGCCGGTGAAGGCGTCGTCGGCGACCGTCTGCACGCCGGCGACGAAGGTGGCGTGGTAGCCGCGGGCGCGCTGGACGAGGCGGCGGCCGCCGGCGGGCAGGTCGAAGGCCATCCGGGGCACCTCGAAGCCGAGGGCGTCGAGATCGATCACGTTGAGGTCGGCCCGCATCCCGGGCGCGACGACACCGCGGTCGTGGAGCCCGTAGAGCGCGGCGGTCTGCTGGGTCTGGCGGTGCACGACGTGCTCGAGCGGCAGCCGCGGCCCACGGGTGCGGTCCCGGGCCCAGTGGGTGAGCATGAACGTCGGGGTGCCACCGTCGCAGATGGCACCGCAGTGCGCCCCGGCGTCGGACAGGCCCATGCGGGTGCGCGGGTGCCGGGTGGCCTCGTAGGTCATCGACAGGTCGCCGTAGGCGTAGTTGAAGAAGGGGGCGTAGACCATGCCGTGCCCGTCGGCCGACCTGAGCTGGTCGACGAGCAGCGCCATGGCCGGGACGCCCCGCCGAGCGGCCTCGGCCGCGATCGACGCCTCGGGCGGCGGCTCGTAGTCGATGTCAGGGCCCTCGACGAGCCACATGCGATCGAGCTTGCCGAGCACCACCTTGGCGAACAGGCCGCCGTCGTCGGGGACCTCCTCGACGAGCCGGCGCCGGCGCTCGGGCTCGGCCAGGGCGGCGAGCCGCTCGGGCATGGGCAGGTGGCCGACCTCGGCGTAGGCCGGGTGGAAGAGGAGCGGGTGCACGCTGCCGTGCAGGCAGTAGAGGATCCCGATCGAGCGACCGGCCACCTGGGCCACGATCGGGAGCCCATCGCGGTGGGCGTCGTCGAGCAGGTCCAGCACCTCGCGCCAGACCTCCGGATCCGAATCGGGCTGGTTGAGGTTCACGCTCACGGTGCGACCGGTGCGGGCCGCCAGCTCGCGCATCCAGGGCCACTCGTCGACGGGCACGCGGGCGTGGTCGGGAGCGAACTGGAAGACGCCGTGGCCGGCGACGGCCATGGCGTCGGCGATGGCGAGGAGCTCGTCGGCTTCGGCGTGGGTGCCGGGGACGAGCTCGCCCTGCTTGGAGCGGTGCAGCGGGGTGCGGCTGGTGGAGAACCCGAGGGCGCCGGCCCGGAGGGCCTCGAGGACGAGCCCGGCCATCTGCTCCCGGTCGGCCTGGGTGGCGGGCTCGTTGGCGGCGCCCCGCTCCCCCATCACGAACGCCCGCAGCGGACCGTGCCCGATCTGGGCGCCGACGTCGAGCACCCGCGGCTGGCGCTCGAGGACGTCGAGGTACTCGGGGAAGGTGGTCCACCCCCAGGTGATCCCCTCGGCCAGCGCCGAGCCGGGGATGTCCTCCACGCCCTCCATGAGGTCGATCAGCCAGTCGTGGCGGTCCGGCTCGGCGGGAGCGAAGCCGACGCCGCAGTTCCCCATCACCACCGTGGTCACGCCGTGCCAGGAGCTCGGCGTGACGAAGGGGTCCCAGGTCACCTGGGCGTCGTAGTGGGTGTGGACGTCCACGAAGCCGGGGGTGACGAGGCGACCCTCGGCGTCCAGGACCCGCCGGGCAGCCGGGCGCGAGGACCCGGCCGGCTCGACGCCCACGATGCGGCCGTCGTCGACGAGGACGTCAGCGGGCCGGGGCGGAGCACCGGTGCCGTCGACGAGGTTGGCGTCGTCGATCCGCAGGTCGATCACGCGACCAGTCTGCCCGGTGGGTGGGAGCGGCGCGCCGGCACTCCGGGCGAACGGGGCGTCGCTGGAGCCAGGCCCGAGGTGCTCACACCTCCCAGGTGACGGGCGCCAGGGGGTCGGGCGAGTAGCTGCAGTAGGTGCCGGTCCGAACCGACTGCTGGAGGTGGCCGGCGAGCGTGCCGTGGTGCTCGGCCAGGCGCTGGATGGCGTAGCGGATCGACCGCGCCACGCTGGTCCGGGCCCGCTCGGCCGTCCCGCCGGTGGTGCGGTGGCGGCCGCTCAGCCCGACCGCGCGCGTGAGCTCCGCGATCAGGTAGGCGCGATCGCGCTCGGCCAGCTCCACCCGGCCGGGATCGTTCATCCGGGTGGCCTCCTCGATGTCCTCGTCGACCTCCGCCAGCCGACGTCGATAGGCCCGCCGGGCCTCGTCATCGAGGACGGGCAGCGGGCGGCCCGACGCCCAACCCACCCCGTCGCCGTCGGTGGGGCGGCTGACGGTGAGGGTGCCCTGCTCGACGGCGACGAGGTCGAGCACGTGGAGCTCACGGCCGGGCTCGGCCAGCATCCGCGCGAGGTACCGGAACCCCTTGAGGTCGTGCAGCAGGACGGTGCGGCCCTCGAAGCAGACGATCCGGGTGTCACCCTCGCACCGGAACGTGGCCGTCGAGGGCTGTCCCGGCGCCCGCCGCGCCCCCTTCTCTGGGCGCGAGGGATCACGGGCCAGCAGGGCCCTCGCTCGCTCGGCGTGGGCGATGGCCCCGTAGGCGTCGAAGCCCGCGGCCGCCGCCTCCCACTCCATCTGAGCGAGCTGGGGGTTGCCGCTCAGCTGGTGGGCCTGCCCGAGCACGACGCGGGCCGCCGCGACCTCGAACGGTGCGCCGACCTCGGTCCAGGCGACGACGGCCGCACCGGCCTCCCGGACGGCCGCAGCCGAGTCGCCGTCGAGCAGCGAGGCGCGGGCGGCGGCCAGGCAGGCGGCGGCGTCGAGCGCCCGGCTCCCGTACGTGTCGGCGATGGCCCGCAGGCCGGCGGCCGCCCCCCGGGCGGTGGCTGCGTCGCCAGCCGCCGCGGCGATCTCGGCCTGGGCGTCGAGGAGGGGAGCGAGGCGGAGGTCCCCATAGGGGGGCCGCTCCTTCGAGGGGACGTCGAAGGGGTGGGCGATCGCGTCGCCGATGAGCACCGAGGCGGCCGCCACGTCGCCCTGCGCCAACCGGAGGAGCGCGAACCCCGGGTGGGGGGACCAGGCGTGCTGGTGGGCGGCCAGGAACGCCTCTTCGGCGCCGGCCAGGTCCCCTCGGCGCAGCCGGATCGTGCCGAGCTCGGCGAGCGGCCAGCCGAACTCGCGGCGCATCCACGGCCGGAGCTCCTCGCAGGCGCCGAGCGCCTCCGCCTCCGCCTCGTCGCCGGGCCCCGAGATCCGGAGCAGCTCGGCCCGGTGGACCCGACACCGCCCGTTGATCCCCCCGAAGGCGGCGCCGTGGCGCCACCGCTCCATGACCTCGGTCCACTCCCTCGCGAGGTCGAAGCGCCCGAGGCCCTGCGCGGCGCAGATCAGCTCGCAGTACATCATCCCCGTGGTGAGCGGGTCGACCCCGCCCGCCATCAGGAGCGCACCGACCTCGTCGAGGAGCTCGAGGCCGGCGTCCACCTGGCCGGTGCAGATCGCCACCCGCGCCGACGCCACCCGTCCGATCACCACGGCCGCCTCCACGCCGAGCCGGGTGCCGAGCTCGATGGCGAGCGCCGCCTGCCGGCCGGCTTCGTCCATGTCGCCGCACATCACCCGCTCGTAGGCCCGCACCATCGGGATGACGGCGTGGGCGGCGGTCTCGGCCCGGCCCGCCAGCAGCCGCTCGGCCCGCCGGAGCCACCCCCGCACCGGGGCCATCAGGCCCGTGTCCATCATCAGGTACATGGCGAGCATCGCCGCCGCGCGCGCTGCCTCGTCGGGATCGCCCTGCTCCATCAGAAGCGCGTGGAGGTCCTCCCAGGCCCGCACCGCCGCTTCGAGGTCCCCGTTGCCGTAGGCGGCCTGGGCCCGCAGCTCCAGGCCAGCCGCCCCCGCGTCTGCGCCGAGCGCGTCGAGGCCCGCCAGCGCGGCCTCCCAGTCCCCTCGCGCCAGCGCCTCCTGCGCCTCAGCCAACCGGACCGGGGTGCTCACCCGACGCCACCGGCGCCCGAGCGCCCGACCCCGAGCCCTGCGAACGACCTCCCCCTGACGCCCACCGTCGCATTGTGACATCGATTGTCGCGCCTGTTCGGTGGAACCCCGACCACCGACCACCAGCGAGGACCCCGTCATGCGACTGCCCAAGGAAGCCATCCCGGTCAAGATCGACGTCCCGGGCGCCACCGCCCGCCAGCTCCCGGACTTCGGTGTCGCGTCCGGCGCCATCGGCGCCGAGTACTTCACCATGGCCGCCGGGACCGACCTCGCGCCGCTGCTCGAGGGGCTCGAGAACGACATGTGCCACGGGGCGCACTGGGGCTACCTGATCACCGGAGACGTGGTCGTCACCTACCTGGACGGCACCACCGAGCGCTGCTTCCAGGGCGACGTGTTCCACTGGCCGCCGGGGCACAGCGTCCGCGTGGAGCGCGACGCGGAGCTCATCCTCTTCAGCCCCCAGGTCGAGCACACCGCGGTGATGGACCACATCCTCGCCAAGCTCGCCGGCTGACCTCGGGGCCCCGCCGGCACCGACCGCTCAGGTGGGTGCCGGCCGGGGCCTCGACGAGATCCGGGCCGCGAGCCGACGGGCGTCGACCCGAGCCGCCACCGGCCCGATCACCACGGTGAGGAGCACGTAGCCGGCGGCCAGGGCGGCGAGGTCCGCCCCGTCGGCCAGCGTGGCCCCGAGCGCTGCAATGACGATCGAGAACTCGCCGCGGGCGATCAGCGCGGTGCCGGCCCGGATGCGGCCCGGCGCGGCCACGCCGAGGCGACGAGCCCCGACCCAGCCCACCAGCAGCTTCCCGGGGACGGTGAGGCCCGCCAGGACCAGGGCCGGGAGGAGGAAGCGGGCCAGGTCGGCAGGATCGATGGCGAAGGCGAAGTAGAAGAAGAAGACGGCCGCGAAGAGGTCCCGGAGGGGGCCCAGCAGGGCCGAGGCCCGTTGCTGCACCGGACCAGCCAGCGCGATGCCGACCAGGAACGCCCCGATGGCGGCCGAGACCTGCATCCGCTGGGCGAGGCCGCCCACGAGGAGGGTCACGCCGAAGATGCCGAGCAGGAGCGACTCGTCGGTCGCGCCGGCCAGCGCCGAGGAGAGGTGCCGGCCGTAGCGGAGCGCAAGGGCGAGGATCAGGACCACGACCGCGAGGGCGATGGCGACGTTCTTCACCGTGGTGGTGGCGTCGGTGCCCGCCACGAGCGCGGCCACGATCGGCAGGTAGACCGCCATGGCCAGGTCCTCGATGACCAGCAGGTTGAGGATCGAGGGCGTCTCCCGGTTGCCGAGCCGGCTGAGGTCGGACAGGACCTTGGCGGCGACCCCCGACGAGCTCACCCAGGACACCCCGCCCAGCAGGAGCGCAGCGGTGAGCTCCCAGCCGAGGGCCACCCCGATGGCGAAGCCGGGGGTGAAGTTGGCCGCCGCGTCGATGAGCCCGGTGCGGGCCCCCGTCCGGAGGCCGGTCTGCAGCTCCTCGGCCGAGTACTCCAGGCCCAGCGTGAGGAGCAGGAGCAGCACCCCGATCTCGCCGGTGAGCGAGATGTACTCGGCGCTCACCTCGATCGGGGCGAGCTGCCCCTCGCCCGTCACGAGCCCGCCGACGAGGAAGAGCGGGATGGCGGTGATGCGCAGCCAGGTGGCGAGGCGGGCCAGCACGGACAGGACCAGCACGATCGTGCCGATCTCGACGAAGGCCTCCGCGACCTCCGACCCGCCCGCGGCGAGGATGCTCACCCGCTGAGGAGCTGCCGCATGGCCCGCAGACCCTCGGGGGTCCCCACCGCCACCACCGTGTCCTCGGCGAGGAGCACCTCGGTGGGGTCGGGGGCGGGGATCGTGGTGTCGGTGCGGACGATCGCCACCACCGACGCACCGGTGCGGGTGCGGATCTGCCCGTCGGCGATCGACGAGCCGGCAAGGGACGAGGACGCCGCCACCGGGATCCAGTCGAGGACGACGCCCTCGATCTGCTGCATCCCGGCCACCGCCTCGGTGACGGGGTTGCTCCCGAGGAGGTCCGTGAGCGTCCGGGCGTCGTCCTCGTCGAGCGCCAGGACCATCGCCGCCGCGTCAGGGTCGTCCTGGTCGTAGACGGCGATCTCGCGCCGGCCGGTCCGGAAGACCAGCACCGACAGCCGGTCACCCTTGGCCGTCGTGAACTCGTGGCGGACCCCGACGCCCGGCAGCTGGGTCTCGGTCACCTCCGGCACGGCGTCCTCCTCGTGGTGCGCGGCCGGCGGTGAGCGTACCGGGGAGACTGGAGCGGTGAGCTCCGCCGGAACGGTGATGCGGTGCGCCGGCTGATCGGCTGGCTGGCCCGGTTCGCCACGTCGCTGCTGCTGCGGCGGGTGGAGGTGGCGGACCTCGACCGCCTCCCCCGTGGACGTCCGGTCCTGCTGGTGGCGAACCACTTCAACGGGTTCGTCGACCCGCTGGTGATCGCCAGCGCCCTCGGCCGGCTCCCGCGGTTCGTGGCGAAGGACGCGCTGCGCGCCGTCCCGGGTCTGGGGCTCGTGCTGAGGGCCGCGGGGGTGGTGTTCGTCCGCCGGCGGGAGGATTCGCCCCGCGGCGCGGTGAGCAACGAGGACGCGTTCGCGGAGTGCCACCGCGCCCTCGTCGACCGGGACGTCGTGGCCATCTTCCCGGAGGGCACCACCCACGACCGTCCTCGGATGGACCCGATCAAGACCGGGGCGGCCCGGATCGCGCTCGGGGCCCGGGCCGCCGGCGCCCACGACCTCGTCGTCGTGCCCGTCGGCCTCACCTTCCCGGACAAGGTGGCCCTGCGGGCCTCGGCGCTGGTGCAGCTCGGGCATCCGATCACGGTCGAGTCGGTGGCCCCCGAGGGCGTCGGTGCCGACGACCCGGGGGCGGTGCGCGAGCTCACCGCCGTGATCGACCGGGGTCTGCGCGCCGTCAGCCAGGACTTCGACGACGTCGAGACCGCCCTGGCCCTCGAGCAGGGAGCCACGATCGCGCTGAGCTCCGAGCGAGACCCGGATCCGTCGCTCGAGGCCCGCTACGACCTGGCCCGGGCGCTGAGCCAGGCCCCACCCGAGGCTCAGGACGCCGTGCGGCGCGACGTCGGCCGCTACACCACCCTGCTCACCGGCCTGCAGCTGACGGATGCCGACGTGATCACCCCCACCAGCCCGAGCCGCCTGCTGCGATCAGCCACGGGCATCGCCCTCCTGGTCCTGCTGCTCGGCTCGGTGGTGGCGGCCACCGCGATCGTCAACGTCTGGCCGGCGCTGCTGGTCGCGCTCGTCAGCCTCGTGGTCCGCACGCCGGTCACGAAGGGCACGGTGCGGGTGCTGGTCGGGCTCGTCGCCTTCCCCGCCGCCTGGATCGCCGCCGCCAACCTCACCGCCGACGGGTTCCTCCCGGTGACCGGGCTGGTGCTCACCATGGCCGTCGGCGCGCTGGCCGCGGTCTGGCTCATCGAGCGGGCGGTGGCCCTGGCCTTCATGCTGCTTCGCTGGCGGGCCCAGCTCGAGCGCATCGCAGCCATCGGCCAGGCCGAGGCCCTCCGGGCCGAGGTGGTGGCCACCGTGCGGAAGGTGGCGGGCCTGGCATGACCAGCCGGCCCTCCCCCGCCCCGCCGCACGTCGCCTGCGGGGACTGCGAGCGGATCCGGCCCGGCCCGCTCGGCCAGCCCGCCAACACGGTGACGAGCCTGGCCTTCGTCGCCGCCGCGATCCCGGTGTGGCGCTGGTCCCGCCGTCCCGGCCGGCGCGCCTGGGCGGCGCTGGCCGCGGCCTCGGCGTTCGAGGGCGTGGGCAGCGTCGCGTACCACGGACCCGGCGGCCGGGTGTCGAAGTGGGTGCACGACGCGGGCCTGGTGGCGCTCCTGACCGCGGCCGGCGGCGTGGCCGCCAACGATCCCGACGTGCTGCGCCGTCCCCGCCCCGCCCCGCTCCTCCTCGGCACCGGCGCCGTGGCCCTCCACGCCCTCAGCCGCACCGGCCGCCCGCTCTGCCGCCCCGACGCGGCGCTGCAGGGCCACGCCGCCTTCCACCTCCTCGCCGCCGCCGCCCTCGTCGCCGCCGCCGCCCCCCGCCCCGCGCCACCCCCCTGAGCAACGACCGCTGAGCCGGCGCCGACGCCGCGCCAGCCACCACCCCACCCGAGGAGGGACGGGTCGGGTCGGGGGGAAAGGCCGGGCATGCCCGCCCGGCCGGCCCCGGCACGGCCCACCCCGACGCCGCGCGAGGCTGAGCGGTGGGACGAGGCCGAGGGAGCGCACATGCCAGGACGGGGAACGGCGGTGGTGACGGGGGCGTCGTCGGGGATCGGGGCGGCCTGCGCGGCGCGGCTGGCGGCCGGCGGGTGGGACGTCGTGGTCGGGGCGAGGCGGATGGACCGGCTGGAGGCGGTGGCGGCCGCGGTCGGTGCCCGGGCGCTGCCGCTCGACGTCACCGACCCGGCGTCGGTCGAGGCGTTCGCGGCGCTGGTGACCGGTTGCACGCTGGTCGTGAACAACGCCGGCGGGGCCATCGGGCTGGAGCCGGTGGCCGAGGCCGACCTCGCCGACTGGCAGGCCATGTACGACAGCAACGTGCTGGGCGTGGTCCGGGTCACCCAGGCGCTCCTCCCCCAGCTGGTGGCCAGCGGTCGCGGCCACGTCGTCACCATCGGCTCCATCGCCGGGCTGGAGGCCTACCCCGGTGGCGGCGGCTACAACGCCGCCAAGCACGCCGTGCGGGCGGTCATGGAGGTACTCCGGATGGAGCTGCTCGGCCAGCCCGTGCGGGTCACCGAGATCGACCCCGGCATGGTCGAGACCGAGTTCTCCGTCGTGCGCTTCCGCGGCGACGCGGCGCGAGCGGCGAGCGTCTACGAGGGGGTCGAGGCGCTCACCGCGGAGGACGTTGCCGAGTGCGTGGGCTGGGCCGCCGAGCTGCCCGACCGCGTCAACGTGGACCGGATCGTCGTGAAGCCCCGCGACCAGGCCACCGCCCGCATGGTGCACCGACAGCCCCGAACCTAATCCCGATCAGAATGGTCAGGATTCCGGCGGGGCGGGCTAGCATCGCCGCCGACCGCCAGACGACGAGGAGCACGTGATGAGCAACCCCGAGTGGGGCTTCGAGACCCGCCAGATCCACGCCGGCCAGGAGCCCGACCCGGCCACCCTCTCGCGGGCGGTGCCGATCTACCAGACCACCAGCTACGCCTTCCGGGACTCGGCCCACGCCGCCAACCTCTTCGGCCTGGCCGAGGTGGGGAACATCTACACCCGGATCATGAACCCCACCCAGGGCGTGCTCGAGGCCCGGGTGGCGGCCCTCGAGGGGGCGCCCGACACCGCGCTCGGGATCCCCGGGGCGCTCGCCGTGTCCTCCGGCCAGGCGGCCGAGACGCTCGCGATCATGAACCTGGCCGGCGCCGGGGACCACCTCGTGTCGTCCACGTCGCTCTACGGCGGCACGTACAACCTCCTGCATCACACCCTGCCCAAGTACGGCATCGACGTCACCTTCATCGCCGACCCCGACGACCTCGACGAGTGGCGGGCCGCCGTGCGCCCCAACACCAAGGCCTTCTTCGCCGAGACGATCGGCAACCCCCGCAACGATGTGCTCGACCTCGAGGGCGTGGCCGGGGTGGCCCACGACAACCAGGTGCCCCTCATCGTCGACAACACGGTGGCCACCCCGTACCTGATCCGGCCCATCGAGTGGGGCGCCGACATCGTCGTCCACTCGGCCACCAAGTTCCTGGGCGGCCACGGCACCTCGATCGGCGGCGTCATCCTGGACGGCGGGACGTTCGACTTCGGGGCCAGCGGCAAGCACCCCGGCTTCACCGAGGCCGACGCCAGCTACCACGGCCTCAAGTTCTGGGAGGCCCTCGGCCCCGGGGCGTTCATCCTCAAGGCCCGGGTGCAGCTCCTGCGCGACCTCGGCCCTGCGATCAGCCCCTTCAACGCCTTCCAGATCCTCCAGGGCATCGAGACGCTCAGCCTCCGGATGGAGCGCCACTTCGCCAACACCGCCAAGGTGGTCGAGCACCTCGACGGCCACCCCCAGGTCGAGTCCATCCAGTGGGCCGGCCTGGCGTCGTCGCCGTGGCACGAGCGGGGCCAGCGCTACGGCGCGGGCCGCGGCTTCGGCTCGGTCCCCGCCTTCGTCATCAAGGGCGGCAAGGAAGCCGGTCAGCGCTTCGTGGAGGCGCTCGAGCTGCACAGCCACGTGGCCAACATCGGCGACGTGCGGAGCCTGGCCATCCACCCGGCCAGCACCACCCACAGCCAGCTCTCCGACGAGGAGCAGCGGTCGACCGGCGTGGAGCCGGGCCTCGTGCGGCTCTCGGTCGGCATCGAGTCGATCGAGGACATCCTCGCCGACCTCGACAAGGGGTTCGCGGCCGCCGCGTCGTAGCGTGGCGCTCCCGGCCCCACGGGGCAGTTCTTGACCGCATGGTCAAGAGCTGTGGTTCACTGGGGCGATGTTCGAGGGGGACCTGGCTCACGCCACCGACGAGGAGCTGAGGGCGGCGGTCGAGGCGGCCGACCTGATCTCGCTGCTGCCCGCAGTGGCCCACCTGACCGGGGACCTGAGCGTGCTCGCCCCCGAGTGCTGCCCCGACCCGGCCCTGCTCCTCCAGCCCGACCTCGGGCTCACCGAGGGGCAGGTGGAGGTGGGCCGCCGCGCCGCGCTCGACGCGCTGCGCCGCCACCGCGACTCGGGGGCGCCGCCCGCCCCGCCGCCCACGCCCGAGGCGCTCCGCACGATGATCGAGTACGTCGTCGGCCCAGCCACCGACCAGTGGTACCCGGTGCTGCGCGAGGAGCTGGCCCTCGGCGGGGAGGACCTGCGGGCCCCGTCGTGGCACCGTTCGGAGATCGCTCCCGACCGGCCGCTCTCCGTCGCCGTCATCGGGGCCGGCATGTCCGGCCTGCTGGCCGCCCACCGGCTCGGCCAGGCCGGCTGCGACGTGACGATCCTCGAGAAGGACCGCGAGGTGGGCGGCACCTGGTACGAGAACACCTACCCGGGGTGCCGGGTCGACGTCCCCAACCACTTCTACAGCTACTCCTGCTTCCAGGACCACGACTGGCCGCAGTTCTTCTCCACCCAGCCCGAGCTCTTGGCCTACTTCTGCGCCTTCGCCGACCGGGAGGGGCTGCGGGACAAGGTCCGCTTCGAGACCGAGGTGCTGGAGGTCCGGTGGGACGACGACGCCCAGCGGTGGCTCGTCACCACCCGCGGGCCCGACGGCACCGAGGGCGAGGCCGCCTACGACCTCGTCGTCTCCGCGGTCGGGCAGCTGAACCGACCCAAGTACCCCGACGTCCCCGGTGTCGGCACCTTCGAGGGCCCGGCCTTCCACTCGGCGCGCTGGGATCACTCGGTGGACCTGGCCGGCAAGCGCGTGGCCGTGATCGGCACCGGCGCCAGCGCCGTCCAGTTCGTGCCCGAGATCGCGCCGCTCGTGGGCGAGCTGCGGGTCTTCCAGCGCACGCCCCCGTGGCTGGCCCCCACCGAGACCTACCACGACGACCTCCCCGAGGCGTTGCGATGGCTGCTGCGCCAGGTGCCCGACTACCCCCGCTGGGACCGCCTCTGGCAGTTCTGGCGGATGCACGAGGGCCTGCTGCCGGCCGCCGCGGTGGACCCCGACTGGCCCGACCAGCACCGCTCGATGAGCATGCTGAACGAGCTCGTCCGGCAGATGCTGGCCGCCCACATCGAGGCCGAGTTCGCCGACGACCCCGAGCTGGCCCAGAAGATGGTCCCGCCCTACCCGCCGCTGGCCAAGCGGGTGGTCCGGGACAACGGCTCGTGGGCCAAGGCGCTGCTGCGCGACAACGTCACCGTCGACACCACCGCCATCGAGGCCATCACCGCGACCGGGGTCCGCACCGCCGACGGGGTGGAGCACGAGGTCGACGTGCTGATCTACGGCACCGGCTTCACGGCATCGGAGTTCCTGACGCCCATGAAGGTGGTCGGGCGCGACGGCGTGGACCTGCACGAGCGCTGGGGGGGCGACGCCCGGGCCTACCTCGGGCTCACCATCCCCGACTTCCCCAACCTGTTCCTGCTCTACGGGCCGAACACCAACATCGTGATCAACGGCAGCATCATCTACTTCTCGGAGTGCGAGGTGCACTACCTCACCGAGGCGGTGCGGGTGCTCCTCGAGACCGGGCACCGGTCGATGGACTGCAAGGCCAAGGTGCACGACGCCTACAACGAGCGCATCGACGCCGCCAACCGCCAGATGGTCTGGGGGGCGGCCGAGGTGAACAGCTGGTACCGCAACGCCAAGGGGCGGGTGGCCCAGAACTGGCCCTTCAGCCTCCTCGACTACTGGCACCAGACCCGCACGGTCGATCCGGCCGACTACGTCTGGCGCTGACGCAGCCCGCGTCGACGTCCTCCCAGCCGGCTCACAGCCGCCTCTCAGGTAACGGCGCGATGCTCAGGTGGTGACCGGGCCTCGCCTCCTCCTCGTCGACGACGAGGAGCACCTGCGCACGATGCTGGAGGCGGCGCTGCGCCACTCGGGCTTCGAGGTGCACCCGGCCGCCACCGGCCGCGAGGCGCTCGAGGCGGTGCCCGTCGTGCGCCCGGACCTCGTGGTCCTCGACGTGATGCTGCCGGACCTCGACGGCTTCGACGTGATCAAGCGGCTGCGCACCAGCGGGGACCGCACCCCCGTCTTGTTCCTCACCGCCCGCGACACCACCGAGGACCGCGTGCGAGGGCTCACCCTCGGCGGTGACGACTACCTGGTGAAGCCGTTCAGCCTGGAGGAGCTGGTCGCCCGGATCACCGCCGTCCTGCGCCGGAGCGGGGTGGACACCGAGGCCGGCCGGCTGCGCTGCGCGGACCTCG
This sequence comes from Acidimicrobiia bacterium, assembly GCA_046565645.1. Taxonomy (GTDB): domain Bacteria; phylum Actinomycetota; class Acidimicrobiia; order Acidimicrobiales; family VFJN01; genus VFJN01. The sequence continues at coordinate 107,753 of JBKHYD010000043.1, forward strand.
AGATGGACGACGACGCCCACCGGGTCACCCGGGCCGGCGTGGACGTGGCGCTCTCGCCGACGGAGTACAACCTGCTTCGGTTCCTGCTGCTCAACAAGAACCGGGTCGTGTCGAAGGCCCAGATCCTCGACCACGTCTGGAACTACGACTTCGGCGGCGACGGCGGCGTGGTCGAGACCTACATCGGCTACCTGCGCCGCAAGCTCGACACCACGGACCCGCGCCTCATCCACACCATCCGGGGCGTGGGCTACACGCTGCGCGAGCCGACGTCGTGAGCCGGGCCCACCCACCCGGCTCCGGGGGCTGACGTGTCGCTGCGCGCCCGGGTGCTCCTCGGGATGGCCGCCATCGCCGCCGTGCTGGTGGTGTCGGCGCTGGCCATCACGCGCTCCACCCGCGACCACCTGCTCGAGCAGGTCGACGACCAGCTCCAGGCCGCGCTGCCCCGCGTGAGCGACGGCCCCGGCGGTGGAGGCCCCACCCCTCGGCTGAGCCAGCTCTACGTGGGCCGCATCGGACCCGCCGGGCAGCTGACCACAGTCCTCCTGCCCGACCTCGAGGGCGACACCGCCCCCACCCCCGAGCTCGACCGGGTGGACGTCGCCGCGCTCGAGGCGGGCGCCATCGTCACGGTCGGCAGCGACGGCGACATCCGCTACCGGGTCATCGGCCGGCCCGTCCGCGGCGGGGGGCTCGGGGTGGTCGGGCTCAGCCTGGAGGACCTCGACGCCACCGTGCGCCGGCTCGTCGTCGTGGAGGTGGTCGCGGTCGGCAGCATCCTCGCCGTGCTCGGCCTCGTCACCTGGTGGGTGGTGCGGCTGGGCGTCCGCCCCGTGCAGCAGATGACGGCGACCGCCTCGGCGATCGCAGCCGGCGACCTGTCGCTGCGGGTCCCCCCGGGCGAGCCCGGCACGGAGGCGGGCCAGCTGAGCACCGCCCTCAACGCGATGCTCGGCCACATCGAGACGGCCTTCGACGAGCGGGCGGCCGCCGAAGCCCGGCTCCGCCAGTTCGTCGCCGACGCCTCCCACGAGCTCAGGACGCCGGTCACCACGATCCGGGGCTACGCCGAGCTGTACCGCACGGGCGCGCTGGCCGACGGCGCAGCGCTCGACGACGCCATGGCCCGCACGGAGGCCGAGGCGGTGCGCATGGGGGAGCTCGTGGAGGACATGCTGGCGCTCGCCCGGCTCGACCAGCGTCGACCGCTGGAGCAGGTGCCGGTCGACCTGGCCCAGCTGGCGGCCGACGCGGTGGCTGACGCCCAGGCGGTGGCCCCGGCCCGGGTGATCCGGCTCGACGCCCCGACCCCGGCCGTGGTGGTCGGCGACGAGGCCCGGCTGCGCCAGGTGGTGGCCAACCTGGTCGGGAACGCGCTCGTCCACGCCCCCGGCGCCGCGGTCGACGTGACGGTGGCGCGGACGGACGAGGCGGTGGTGGTGGAGGTCCGCGACGACGGGCCCGGCATGTCAACCGACGACGCCGCCCGCGCGTTCGAGCGGTTCTACCGGGCCGACGCCTCCCGCAGCCGCCACCAGGGCGGCTCCGGCCTGGGCCTCGCCATCGTCGACGCCACCGTCCGCGCCCACGCCGGCACCGCCTCGATCACCAGCACCCCTGGCCAGGGCACCACCGTCACCGTCCGCCTCCCCGCACCCTGACGACGTCTGTGTGGGAAGTCACGCCCCACCGGCGTGAAACCACACAGAGACGTCGTCAGAAGGGGAGCTTGGCTCGCAGCTGGTGCCAGCGGCGCTTGACCGTCTCGGGGACCTCGTGGCCCCTCCGGGGCGGGAGCCTTCCCTGGCGATCGAGGTAGAGGGCCTTGGCGGCGCCGAGGAGCGGGGTGGCCACCAGGGCACCCGGCACCCCCGCAGCGGCACCGCCGACGAGGGCCGCGAGCATCGTGGTGGGCGGGGTGAGGTTCACGGCGCTGCCGACGATGGCCGGGCCGATGACGTTGTTCTCGAAGTTCTGGTAGGCGAGGAAGACGGCCGCCGCGATCGCGGCGGTGAGCGGGCTCTCGGTCAGGGCGAGCAGCACGAAGAACGACCCGCCGAGGAACCCGCCGATCTGGGGGATGAAGTTGGTGAGGGTGCACCAGAGGCCGGCGATCGGGGCCAGGGGCACGCCGAGCGCGAGGCCCACCGAGAGGATGACCAGGCCGTTCAGCACGGCGACGAGGAGCGAACCGGCGAAGTAGCTGCCGAAGGACTCGTAGACGATCCGACCGGCGGCGTCGACGCCGGCCTGGCGCCGGGGCGGGATGATCGCCCGGATCCGCCGGACGACCCGGTCGCCGTCGGTGAGCACGCCCACCGCGGTGACGAGCACGACGACGGTCGACAGCACGCCGCCGAGGAGGCGCTCCCCGAGGTCGGCGAGGGTCCGGTCGTCCACCGTGGCCGGAAGCTCGTCGATCCACCGCTCCACCTCGGTCGCGGCGTCGGTCTCCTCGAGGCGGGGACCGACGATCGGCCAGCTGTAGAGCTCCCGCACGGTCTGAGGGACCTCGGCGCTGAAGTCGCCGGCCTGCTCGACGGCGGCCGGGCCGACCACCAGCACGACCGCGGCGAAGAAGAGCGCCAGGCCCCCGGCGACGACGGTGGCAGCGACCCCGCGGGTGGCGCCCCGCCGCTGGACGGCGGCCACGAGCGGGGAGAGCGCTACGCCGACCAGGATCCCCACGGCGACGCGCGTGACCTGCTCGGGTGCGATCGTGACGACCGCCCAGGCCCCCGCAGCGAGGGCCGCGGCGGCTCCGAACACCGCAGCCGACCAGGGGTCGACGTCCACGACCACGGGGGGCTCGGCTGCCGTGAGGGCCTCGCCACCGTCCCCGGACGCCGTGCTCACCGTCGTTACGGTAGGTCCCGGTGACCGACGCCTCTGGGACCCTCCTCCGCCGCCGGGTCCGCCTGTCCTGGACGGGGGCGCTCACGATCGTGGCCACCATCGTGGCCCTCGTCCTGGCCCGCCGGGTCTTCGTGGCCGCCCATCGCCCGCTCGGCTGGGCCGTGGCCGCCACGGTGGCGGCGGTGCTGCTGGACCCGATCGTCGACCACCTGGCCCGCCACATCAGGCGGGGTCCGGCGGTCCTCCTCACCTTCCTCGTGATCGGCGCGGCCGGGGTCGGCGGCACCTACGTGGTGGCCGACGAGGTCCAGCGGGCGCTGGAGCGGCTCGAGACCGCCGCGCCAGAGGCGGCGGCCAGCATCGTCGAGCGACCCGACCGCCTCGGGGAGGTGGCCCGCGACGCCGACCTCGTGGCTCGGGTCGACGCCTTCGTGGAGGTGCTCCAGGGTCGGGTCACGGGCGGCGACGACGTGGTGCGGACCGCGGCCGGCACAGCCCCCACCTACTTCGTGAGCGCCATCCTCACCATCTTCGTGATGGCCTACGGGCCCCGCATCGCGCAGGCGGCGGTGGACCAGGACCCCGACGAGCGGCGCCGGCGACGCACCACCCTGATCGCGGGGGCCGCCGCCGCGCGGGCGCGGCGGGCCGTGCTGCACACGGCGGTCGCCTGCTTCGCGCTCGGGCTGGTCGGCACGGCGGTGGCCGCCGCGCTGGACCTCCCGGCCCCGTCCGCCGTGGGCGTGGCGCTCGGCGTCACCGCGATCCTCCCCCACGTCGGCGTCCTGGCCGGCTCGGTGCCGCTCCTCCTCCTCACCGTGGGCTTCCGCTCCGCCACCGCCGCGGTGGTCCTCCTGGTGGCCGCGATCGCGGTGCAGGCCTTCGACTCGCTCGTGGTTCGCCCCCACATCGCCCGTCGGTCGGTCGAGGTGGGCCTCGTGGTGCCGTGGGTGGTGGCGCTCCTCGGCTACTCCGTCTACGGGATCGGCGGGGCCGCCTACGGGGTGGTGCTGGCGGTCTTCGCCATCGCCGTGCTCGACCGGTTGGAGGCGGCCAACCAGGCCCGGGAGGCCTCCACCGTGGTGCCCGGACCGGCCTGACGGTCGACGGCGAGCTCGTGGCTCGCTCCCAGGTCCCTCACAGGTCCAGGGCGCACCTTGAGGGTGCACCCGAGGAAAGGATCTGACATGAGGACCAACCGCAAGCTCGTGGGAGCCGCTGCGTTCAGCCTGGCTCTGGCCGGAGGCGGCGTGGCCGGGGCGATGCTCGGCACCCCCACCCTGTCCCTCGCCCAGGACGACGGGGCCGCCGAAGGCGCCGAGACCCCGATGGGCCCACGCGGGTTCGGCCACCACGACCGCGGCGCCCACCTCGAGACCGTCGCCGAGGTCATCGGGATCTCCGTCGAGGACCTGCGGGCGGCGCTGGCCGACGGGCAGTCGATCGCCGAGGTGGCCGAGGCCAACGGCGTCGACCGCCAGGACGTCGTCGACGCCCTCGTCGAGGAGGCCATGGCCCGTCTCGACGAGATCGAGGCGGCGCTGCCGGACCGGATGGGCGACCTGGTCGACCGCGAGGGCTGGGGCGATGGCCCCCGGGTCGGGCTCCACCTTGCCGCCGAGGGCCTGGACGTGGCCGCCGACGTGATCGGGATCGGCGAGGCCGAGCTCCTGGCCGCCCTGCGCGACGGCGCCACCCTGGCCGAGGTGGCCGAGGCCAACGGCGTCGCCCCGCAGGCGGTCATCGACGCCCTCGTGGCCGCCGCCACCGAGGCCATCGACGCCGCCGTCGAGGCCGGCGACCTGGACGCCGACCGGGCGGCCGCCCTGAAGGAGGGCCTCGTCGAGCGCATCACCGAGCGGGTCGAGGACGGCGGCCCCGGCCCGGGCGCCGGCCACGGGCGTGGACACCGCCCCGGCGGTCCGGGACCGTGGGGCGAGGGCCCGATGGCTGAGGAGGACGACGCCGCCTGACCGGTCGAACCGGACAGCACGCATCGAGGGGCGCTCCGGCGCCCCTCGACCGCGTCGGGGAGGGCGGGTCGGCCAGCCGAGGAGGGCCGCCACGGCGCCCCTCGGTCGCGCTCAGCCCAGCCGGGTCAGCCCAGGAGGTCGAGCGCGTCGCGCACGACGAGCCACAGCAGCATGGCCACGATCACCGACGCCAGCGCCGTGTAGTGCCAGCGGTAGCGGTGGTCGGCGGCCCAGAAGCGGCGCACCGACGCCACGTTGGCCACGATCGCCACGCTGCCGAGGACCAGCCCGATCACGGGGGTGACCCCAGCGCCCACGTGCACGATCGGGAGCACGAACGGCAGCACGACGTAGGTGAGCAGGCAGCGCACGGTGGAGACGAGCAACGAGGTCTCGGCCAGCTTGCGGGCCGAGACCTCGGTGGCCGTGGGGCGGCCGGTGGGCAGGCCGAGGAGGCGGCGCATGCACAGGTCGGGCGTGCTGCAGGACGCCTCGTCCGAGGGCAGCGCTCCGGCCGGGCGCTGGGCGGCGACGGGAGCCGGAGCGGTGGCGAGGTCGGGCTCCACGGCGTCGACGCTAGCGGGAGGGCTCACCGACGCCCCAGTCACGCCGTGGCCGTCCGGCACACGCCCTCGGCCACGGCGGCCTCGGCCACGTACTCGGCCACCAGCGGGCCGACCCGGGTGTCGAAGACGGACGGGATGATGTAGTCGGGGCGGACCTCGTCGCCCACCACCTCGGCGATCGCGCGAGCTGCCGCCAGCTTCATCCCCTCGGTGATGGCGGTGGCCGCCACGTCCAGCGCCCCGCGGAAGATGCCCGGGAAGGCGAGCACGTTGTTGATCTGGTTCGGGTAGTCGCTGCGGCCGGTGGCGATCACGGCGGCGAGGCCGTCGGCCTCTTCGGGCCGGATCTCGGGGTCGGGGTTGGCCATGGCGAACACGATCGGGTCCTTGGCCATCTTCCTCAGGTCCGAGGCGGTGATGAGCCCGGGGCCCGAGACGCCGATGAACACGTCGGCGCCCGGCAGCACGTCGGAGAGCGTGCCCTCGCGCCGCTCGGGGTTGGTGTGCTCGGCGAACCACTGCTTGGCCACGTTCAGGTCGTCTCGGCCCTCCCAGATGGCGCCCTTGCGGTCGACGCCGATGATCTCGGCCACCCCGGCCTCGAGGAGGATCTTGCTGCAGGCCACCCCGGCGGCGCCCACGCCCGCCACCACCACCCGCAGCGAGCCCATCGGCTTGTCGACGATCCGCAGCGCGTTCTCGAGGGCGGCGAGCGCGACCACCGCGGTGCCGTGCTGGTCGTCGTGGAAGACCGGGATGTCGAGCAGCTCCTTGAGCCGGTCCTCGATCTCGAAGCAGGCCGGGGCCGCGATGTCCTCCAGGTTGATGCCACCGAAGACCGGGGCGATCCGCACGACCGTCTCGACGATCTCCTCGGGAGAGGACACGTCGAGGCAGATCGGGAAGGCGTCGACCCCGGCGAAGGACTTGAACAGCAGGGCCTTGCCCTCCATGACCGGCAGCGCGCCGGCCGGGCCGATGTCGCCCAGGCCGAGCACGGCGGTGCCGTCGCTCACGATGGCGACGGTGTTCTTCTTGATGGTGAGCTCGTGGGCGAGCGCCGGCTGCTGCTCGATGGCCGTGCACACCCGGGCCACCCCGGGCGTGTAGGCCATCGACAGGTCGTCTCGGTCGTTGACCGGCATCCGCGACACGACCTCGATCTTGCCGCCCACGTGCATGTCGAAGGTCCGGTCCGATGCCTCCATGACCTCGACGCCCTCGAGGGCCCGCACGGCGGCGGTGACCTTCGTGATGTGGTCCTCGGAGGAGCAGTTGACGATCAGGTCCTCGTCGAGGTGGGAGCCCCGCACGTCGAAGCCGCCGAGCGCGGTGATGTTGCCGCCTACCTCACCGATCGCCGTGGCCAGGCGGCCCAGGGTGCCAGGACGGTTGTCGAGGCGGACCCGCAGGCGGACGGAGTAGGCAGCGGTGGGCGTGGCCATGGGGATCACCGATCTGAGGGGGTGGGCGGGGCCGGACCTCCCAGGAGCCCGGGGCGACCGACGTTACCGGTGGCACGGCGAGCCCCGGAAAACCGTCGCCGCCGCGTACGGGCGCGACGAGGCGCCCGGGGCCACCGGGCGCCTCACCGATCAGTGGGTGGGGACGACGAGCTCAGGACGGCTCGTTGCTCATCTCCTCGAGGCACTTCCGGATCTCGGAGGCCTTGAAGCGGCGGTGGCCGCCGAGCGTCCGGATCGCGTTCAGCTTGCCGGCACGGGCCCAGCGGGTGACCGTCTTGGGGTTCACGCGGAACATCGCCGCGACCTCGGAGGGGGTGAGGAGGGCGTCGGGAGCGTCGAGATCGTCGTGATCTGCCATGGTTCGGTTTCCTCAGGAGCGTCCGGGCACCTGTGTGTCCGGTTCGTCCCCAAGGTACGGAGAGGTCCGGGGGATGGCGATAGCCCACGCGGGCCATTTCCGCGGCGGACGAGGGACTAGTCCCGTTCTGTCCGCTTCCGGGGCGTTCGGCCCGGCCGACGGAGCCGGCGGGCGGGACGGGCGGGCGCCGACGCTACGGTCCG
>JBKHYD010000044.1:0-7573 GCA_046565645.1 Acidimicrobiia bacterium
TCGGGGCCTGGCAGCGGGACGTCGAGGCGGCCGGTGGCCGCGACGCGTGGTCCTACACGCTCCTCGAACTGGCCGACTGGTCCGAGTGGGTGCTCGAGCTCCTGCCGTCGCTGCGCACCGCCAGCGATGCCGCCGACGAGATCGGCGCCTCCGTGACCGGGCTGCGCGACCTCGCCCACCTGCACCTGCTCCGCCAGCACGTGGCGGAGCTCACCGAGGCGCAGGCGGCCGAGCGGGCCGCGCAGATGGCCGCCGCCGAGGCCGCGGCGGCCGCCGAGCGAGCCGAGGCCGAGCGCGCCCAGGTGGTCGCCTCCGGTGGTGCGCACGCGGCGGTCGCGACCGCCGAGGCCCTGCTGGTCGCCCTGCGCCGAGACGGAGGCGGATCGTGAACAAGCTCGCCATCCTCGCCATCGCCGCTGTCGTGGCCGTCGCCTCCGGGTTCGGGCTCGTGCAGTACGTGGCCGGCGCCGACGACCGGGCCGAGGACCGCGTCCAGGCGGTCCCCGTCCTCGTCACCACGGGCAACGTGTCCGCCGGCACGCCGTTCGAGACCGCCTACGCCGAGGGCCTGATCGTCGAGTCGACCACCCTGGCCGCCACGCGACCGGCCACCGCCATCGTCGATCCCGCCTCCCTCACCGGCCTGGTGGCCGACGTCGCCCTCCTCACCGGCCAGACCGTGGTGGCCGGCGCCTTCGTGGACCCGGCGGCGCAGCGGGTCGGGTCCGGACCGCCCACCTTCGCCGACGACCTCCCGCCCGGGACGGTGGCCGTGTCCTTCGAGGCCTCGGGCGCCGCAGCCGTTGGCAACCTCATCAGCCCCGGCGACCGGGTCAACCTCCTCCTCAGCGTGCCCAACGCCGCCGTGCTCGGCCTGCCCGACTCGGGCGGTCCCGCGATCGTCCACGTGTTCCAGGACCTCGAGATCATCGCCATCGGCGCCGCCGTGCGCCCGCCCGAGGGCGCCGACGCTCCCGTGGCCAACCCGGGCGCCAGCACGTACACCGTGGCCGTGGCCCCCCGCGACGCGGCCCGGCTGCTGCACCTGACCCGCCAGTACGAGGTGCTCCTCGCCCTCATCGGCCCTGGCGTGGAGCCGTCGGAGCAGCTGCCGGTGGGTGCCCTCGACGCGCTGCCCGACTCGCTCACCCCCGTACCCGACCCCACCAGCGTCGAGGACGACGACGGGCCCGCCGACACCGACGCCGACGCCACCACGGAGCCCGACGACACCACCACCACGGAAGGAGCGGCGCCGTGAGCCTGCTCCGCCAGCGGCTCCAGGCCGCCCGCAAAGACCTCGAGGGCCTTGCTCCCAGTGCTCTCGACGTCGCCGCTCCGGACTCCCCTGCCGACGTCGACACCGACGTCGCGGGGGAGCCCGGGGTGGCCGACCACCTCAAGCCGGCGGCCGCGCCGCCGCCCCCGCTGAAGCGCGAGAGCCTGCCCCCGGCGGTCTACGCCGAGGTGCACCGACGGGTGGTGAAGGACCTCGGCCCGCTCCTCTACGACGACACCGTCCAAGGCGAGGAGCTCGAGGCCAAGCTGCTCGAGACGATCGTCGAGGCGTTCATCGCCGAGGGCCTCCCCACCGAGGGCGAGATCTTCCACCGGTTCGCGTCCGACATCCGCAACGACGTCATCGGCTATGGCCCCATCGACGAGTACCTGAACGACGACTCCGTCACCGAGGTCATGGTCAACGGGCCCGACATCGTGTTCGTGGAGCGCCAGGGCAAGGTCACCGAGGTGCCGTCGGGCTTCGTCGACGGCACCCATGTGCGCCGGGTCATCGACAAGATCGTCTCCAACGTCGGCCGCCGCATCGACGAGTCGTCGCCGATGGTGGACGCCCGCCTGCCCGACGGCTCCCGGGTGAACGCGGTGATCCCGCCGCTCGCCATCGAGGGGCCGTTCCTCACGATCCGGAAGTTCTCGGCCGACCCGTTCATGGCCGCCGACCTCGTTCGCTTCGGCACCCTCGACGACCGCAGCGTGAAGTTCCTGCGGGCCTGCATCGAGGGCAAGCTCAACATCATCGTCTCGGGCGGCACCGGCACCGGCAAGACCACCCTGCTCAACGTGCTCTCCAGCTTCATCCCCAACGGGGAGCGGATCGTCACCGTGGAGGACGCGAAGGAGCTGCAGCTCCACCAGCGCCACGTGCTCTGCATGGAGACCCGCCCGCCCAACGTGGAGCGCACGGGCGAGATCACGATCCGCGACCTGGTGAAGAACAGCCTCCGGATGCGTCCCGACCGCATCGTCGTCGGCGAGTGCCGCGGCGGTGAGGCGCTCGACATGCTCCAGGCCATGAACACGGGCCACGACGGCTCGATGACCACCGTGCACGCCAACAGCCCGCGCGACGCCCTGGCCCGCGTCGAGACGCTCACCCTCATGGCCGGGTTCGACCTGCCCATCCGAGCCATCCGCGAGCAGGTCGCCTCCGCCGTCGACGTGATCGTCCAGCTGAGCCGCCTCCGGGACGGCACCCGCCGGGTCACCCACATCACCGAGGTCGACGGGATGGAGGGCGACAAGATCACCCTGCAGGACATCTTCCTGTTCGACTTCACCGCCGGCGTCGACGCCAACGGCCGCCACCAGGGTGTGCTCGAGCCCACCGGGGTGCGTCCCGCGTTCGCCCAGAAGCTGGAGGACGCCGGCATCGCGATGCCGGGCGACATCTTCGGCTCGGCCGGCAGCCAGGGCCTGCGCGAGCGGATGGCGGAGCTCCGATGACCGCGCCGCCGTCGACCCGGCGCGGGGTGCGCCTCGGCGGGCTCCCGAAGCCGAAGGCGGCGGCGCAGTCGGCGCGGGGGGTGCGACTGACATGAGCCTCCCCTCGGACCCGATCGTCCTCCTGCTGCTCGTCGGCGTGGTGGTGTCGGTGGGCGCCATCGTGCTCGTGGTCATGAGCCTCGGCGCCGAGCGCCAGCGGGCGATGGCCGACGCGGCCGCGGAGGCGGCCGTCACCACCCGCCGGCGGAGCGACCGGCGCACCCGCCGCCTCGACGACGCGCTCGATGCATCGCCCACGCTGCGCCGGGCCGTCGCCCTCACCGCCAACCTGGCCAACCGCAAGGGTGCGCTCGGCTCGGCGGAGCGGCTCCTGCGGGCGGCCGACGTGCCCGTCCGCCCGGCCGAGATGATCCTCGCCCACGTGTCGGCGGCCGTGGCGCTCCCGGCGTTCGTGCTGCTCGTCACCCAGTCGCCCGGCAACGCCCTCTTCGCCTTCGTGTTCGCGCTCCTCGGGCCGCCGTTCGGCCTCAAGACCTTCGTGAAGCTGCGGCGCAAGAAGTTCCAGAACCAGCTGCCCGACGCGCTCATCACGCTCGCCGGCTCCCTCAGGGCCGGTCGCTCGCTGGGCCAGGCCATGGAGGCGCTCGCCCGCGAGGCGCCCGACCCGATGGGGCGGGAGCTGCGCAAGGTCGTGGCCGAGGTGCGCCTGGGCCGACCGCTGCACGACACGCTGGCCGACGCCGCCGAGCGGATCGACAGCGCCGACTTCAAGTGGGCCGTGCTGGCCATGCAGATCCAGGCCGAGGTGGGGGGGAACCTGGCCGAGCTGCTCGACCAGGTCGCCAACACGATGCGGGAGCGCACCCGGATGCGGGGCGAGGTCAAGGCGCTCACGGCCGAGGGTCGGGCGTCGGCGCTCATGCTCGTGGTGATGGTCCCGGCCCTCGGGGGCGTGATGGCGGTGATGAACCCCGAGTACATGGAGCCGATGTTCACCACCGGGGCGGGCAAGGTGATGCTCGGCATCTGCGCGGTGATGATCGGCGGCGGCTACCTCTGGATGAGCCGCATGGTCAAGATCGAGGTCTGAGCCATGGAGGACCTGTTCGCCCAGGACGGTGCCGGTCTCCTGCTGGCGGTCGGGTTCGCGATCAGCCTGGCGGCAACCGTCGGCGGGGCCGCCTACTTCGCCTCGGACCGGCTGGGGTTGCGGGCCAAGCTCCGCGAGATAGACGACCTCTACAAGTTCGTCGACGTGCGAGACCAGGAGCTCACCCTCTCCTTCGCCGACCGGGTCGCGAACCCGGTGCTCGGCAGCCTGACCAAGCTCGGCTGGCGGCTCTCGCCGAAGGGCCGCATCGAGGAGATCCGCTCGATGCTGCGGCGGGCCGGCCGCCCCGAGGCCGACGCCGACCGCTACCTCGCCCTACGGGTGCTGTCGATCATCGCGGCGCCCTTCGTGGCCTTCCTGGCCTGGAACCTGGCCGCCTCCCAGAGCGGTCTGCTGCGGCTGGCCATCACCGGGTTGGCCGTGGCCGTGATCACGATCCTCCCGAGCCGGAAGCTGCGCAGCGAGGTGGAGGGCCGCGAGGAGCAGGTCCTGCGCCAGCTGCCCGACATCATGGACCTCCTCGTCATCTGCATGGAGGCGGGCCTCGGCTTCACCGCCGCCGTCTCCCGCACCGTCGCCAACATCGAGGGCGAGATGAGCGACGAGTTCGCCGTCGCGCTGGGTGAGATGCGGGCCGGGGCCAGCCGGGCCGAGGCGCTGGCCGGGCTGGCCGACCGGGTGCAGATCCCCGAGATCCGCTCGTTCGTCACCGCCATCCGCCAGGCCGACCAGTTCGGCATCTCGGTGTCGACCGTGCTGCGCAACCAGGCCGAGGACATGCGGGTGGCCCGCCGCCAGGCCGCGCAGGAGAAGGCCCAGAAGGCGCCGGTGAAGATGCTCGTCCCGATGGTGTTCTGCATCTTCCCGCCCATGTTCATCATCACCATCGGCCCGGCGGCCCTCTCGCTCACGAGCACGGGGATGGGATGAGCTGGGGCCGGCGGGTGCGGCGCGACGACGGTGTCGCGATCGTCGAGATGGCGCTGGTGCTGCCCGTCCTCGTCGTCCTGCTGCTCGGGATGTTCACCGGGGCGCTCGCCTGGAACCAGAGCCAGGCCCTCGGCCAGGGCGCCCGGATCACCGCCCGCTACGCCTCCACGCTGCCCCTGCCGGTGGCGGGCCCGTCGGAGGTCCAGGCCACCGTCGAGACGGAGTGGCTGAAGGACCTCATCACCCGGACGGTCTCCGCCAGCGAAGGCCAGCTGGCGGCGGACGTGGCCGGCCGCAAGATCTGCGTGGCCTACGTCGACCCGGCCGGGGACGACCCGGACGAGACCATGAGCGTCACCCTCACCGGCGCCGGGACCTACAGCGCGCGGTCCAGCTCCGAGTGCTTCTCCGACGGCCAGGCGGCCACGGCCCGGCGCATCCAGGTCCTCGTCGAGCGCAGCGGTCACATCGACACCGGGCTCTACCGGTTCCCGCTCACCATCCGCCGCACGGCCGTCTACCGCTACGAGGCCGACGGTGGCCTCTGACCGGCCGGCGCACCGTCGCCTCGAGGGCGAGCACGGCATCGTGGTGGTGGTCGTGGCGGCCTCCCTCGGGGCGCTGCTGGTCATGGTGGCGCTGGTGCTCGACTACAGCGGCGCCCGTCGGGACCGTGAGGCCAACCAGCTGGCGGCGGACTCGGTCGCCCTCGCCGCCGCCCACAGCCTCGGCGGCTACCAGCGCGGCGCCGACGGCGCCTGCGAGGCGGCCGTCGACTACATCTCGGCCAACCTCGCCCTCACCCCGACCGAGCTGGCGTCGTTCCGCGCCGCCTGCGACGGCACCTTCGGCGGGGCCTGCTCCAATGTCACCGCGGCCCGAACGCTCGTCATCCCCGTCCGGCAGCACCGGATCACGCTGACCCACCCGGTCCCGAACCCCGTCTCGTCGGATCCGGCGAGCTTCGACCCGCTCCTCGACGGGCGGGCCCCGAGCGCCCGGGATGGTCTCCCGTGCGAGCGCTTCGGGGTCCGCGTGGAGCAGGAGCGCCCCAACCTGTGGGCGTCGGGATCGGTCGAGCTCGACGTCGACGCCGTGGGCCGCTACCTGCCCGGCGTCGGCGACGCCTACGCACCGCTGGTCCTGCTCGCCGAGCAGGCCTGCGGGGCGCTGACCCTCGCTGGGAGCTCCAACCTCACCGTCGAGACCGCGGAGGGGGCCCCGGGCTACATCGCCATCGACTCCGACGGCAGCGGGTGCACGAACAAGAACGACGTGGTGCTGGAGGTCGACGGCGGGGGCACCGTGTCGGCGGCCGAGATCAGCATGTGGGCCGTCACCGAGGGCAGCGAGCACGTGTTCAGCGCGAAGGGCCTCGACCCGCCGGTGGCCGCCACCGCGCCGGTGGGGCGCAACGGCATCGACTTCCGGTACAACTGCGACCCCGAGGTCGCCTGCCCGGGCAGCGGGCCGCCCTACATCGACGAGATGACCAGCGCCGAGGGCTGGGGCGGGCCCGGCCAGCCGGGCACGCTGGCCTGGATGCCCGGCACCTTCACCGTCTGGACGACCTGCGAGAGCGCGTCGGGCAACCTCGTCTTCCCACGGGGCAACTGGTACATCGCCTGCGGGGCCGACGGGCTTGACCACAACGGCCGGATCACGTTCAAGGGCGGCAACATCGTGAGCGACGGGCCGATCGTGGGCCGCAACGGCCTCCGGGTGAACTGCCCCGGCAACAACGCGCTCGACACGACCGACCCCGACACCTGCGGCAGCGCAGGCGGCGACTCGATCCTCTACCTCCGTAGCGGCGACCTGACGAAGCAGGGGATGGGGCAGGGGAGCCTCTCGCTGCTCCGAACGTTCGTGCTCCTCGGCAACGGCAGCTTCGACATGAGCGCCACCCCCACCATCAGCTGGTCCGCCCCCACGAGCTCGGACCACCCGTTCGAGGACCTGCTGTTCTGGACCGAGAGCAGCGCCACCATCAAGATCAGCGGCTCGCCGACCCTCCAGATGGAGGGCACGTTCTTCGCCCCCAACGCCCACCTCGAGCTGACCGGCAGCACCGGAGCCGCCGCGCTCGGCGCCCAGATCCTCACCGCGACGGCCGAGATCAACGGCGGCGCCCAGCTGGTGCTGCGACCCTCGATCGACCGGATCAACGAGGTCGGCAAGGGGCGCGTCGTCCTGATCCGCTGATCCCGCGCCACTGGGTTCGACCAGCGGCGGTCTCGTGGGGTGCACTGGGGGGATGCCCACGCCGCTCGAGGAGGCCGCCCGGCGGCGGACCTTCGCCATCATCAGCCACCCCGACGCGGGCAAGACCACGCTCACCGAGAAGTTCCTCCTCTACGGCGGCGCGGTGCAGTCCGCCGGCGCCGTCAAGGCCCGCGGTGAGCGCCGACGGGTCACGTCGGACTGGATGGAGATGGAGCAGAAGCGCGGCATCTCCATCACCTCCACGGTGCTGCAGTTCCCGTACCGCGACTCGGTTCTGAACCTGCTCGACACGCCGGGTCACCGCGACTTCTCCGAGGACACCTACCGGGTGCTGGCCGCGGCCGACGCCGCGATCATGGTCCTCGACGCTGCCAAGGGCATCGAGCCCCAGACCCTGAAGCTCTTCGAGGTCTGCCGCGAGCGCAACCTCCCGCTCCTCACGTTCATCAACAAGTGGGACCGGCCCGGGCGTGATCCGCTCGAGCTGCTCGACCAGGTGGAGTCGCAGCTCGCCATCGTCCCCACCCCGGTCACCTGGCCGGTGGGGCTGCCCGTCGACTT
>JBKHYD010000045.1:0-68376 GCA_046565645.1 Acidimicrobiia bacterium
CCGGCCAAGACCCCGGACGGTTACGCGACCGGCTCCTTCGGCCCGACCACGGCCGGGCGGATGGACTCATACGTCGCGCAGTTCCAGGCCGCCGGCGGGTCGAAGATCATGCTGGCCAAGGGCAACCGCAGCCGTCAGGTCACCGACGCCTGCGCCGCCCACGGCGGCTTCTACCTCGGCTCGATCGGCGGGCCCGCGGCCCGGCTGGCCCAGGACTGCATCCGCAAGGTCGAGGTGCTCGAGTACCCCGAGCTCGGCATGGAGGCCGTCTGGAAGATCGAGGTGGAGGACTTCCCCGCCTTCATCGTCGTGGACGACAAGGGCCACGACTTCTTCGACCTCGTCACCACCCCCGTCTCCCTGTCCTAGCGACCACATGTTCTGTGCGCACGGGCGCGCGCCATGCGCGCGTGGGTGCGCACAGAACTTGGGCGATCACGCCAGCTCGACGAGCTCGAGGTAGTCGTCGGCCCAGTGGTCGAGGGTGCCCTCGGGCATCATCAGGACCCGGTCGGGTCGGAGGTCGCGGACGAAGTCGGCGTCGTGGCTCACCAGCACGATCGAGCCGGGCCAGTCCCGCAGCCCCTCCGCCACCGCCTCCCGGGAGCCGGGATCGAGGTTGTTGGTGGGCTCGTCGAGGAGCAGCAGGTTGTGGCGGCCGGCCACGAGGATCCCGAGGGCCAGCTTGGTCTTCTCGCCGCCGGAGAGGGTGCCGGCGTCCTGGTGGACCTTGTCGCCGGTGAGCCCCATCGCCCCGACGATGGCCCGCAGCTCGGGATCGGGAGTGGTCGGGACCTGCTCGCGGAGGTGGTCCAGGATGCTGCGCCCAGCCTGGATCCCCTCGTGCTCCTGCGCGTAGTAGCCGGTCACCACCTGGTGCCCGTACCGGAAGGAGCCCTCGTCGGGTGCCCGCTGCCCGGCCAGGACCTTGAGCAGGCTCGTCTTGCCCGCCCCGTTGAGGCCCATGATCAGGAGCCGCTCGCCTCGGCCGAGCGAGAGGTCGAGGTCGCGGAACACCTCGAGGTCCCCGTAGCGGACGGCGAGGCCCTCGCCCTCGAGGACGGTGCGGCCGGCCTGCGGGGGCGTGGGGAAGCGCACCCGGACGCTGCGGTTGCCTCGGGACACCTCCACCGCGCCCGCCTCGAGCCGGTCGATGCGCTTCTCGATGCTGTGGGCCATCGACGCCTTGGTGGCCTTTGCCCCGAAGCGGTCCACGATGGTCTGGAGGCGGTCGATCTCCTTGGCCTGGCGCTGGGCCAGCTTGGCCAGGCGGGCTTCGTCCTTCTCCCGGGCAGCCAGGTACTGGCTGTAGGTGCCCTTGTACTCGTGCATGGTGCCGACGCTCTCGTCGTCGTACCGGTCCAGGTGGAGCACCCGGGTGATGGCCTCGTCGAGCAGGTCGAGGTCGTGGCTGATCACGAGCAGCGCGCCGCGGTAGGCCCGCATGAACCCGAGCAGCCACTCCTTGGCGTCGCTGTCGAGGTGGTTGGTGGGCTCGTCGAGGAGGAGCACGTCGCTGCCGGCGAAGAGGATGCGGGCGATCTCGACCCGCCGCCGCTGGCCGCCGGAGAGCGCCCCGATCGGCAGGTCGAGGCGATCGGCCTCCAAGCCCAGCCCGGACGCGATCCGGCGGGCCTCGCTCTCGGCCGAGTACCCCCCGTCGTTGCCGAACTGCTCCTCGGCCCGGGAGAAGCGCGCCACGGCCCGCTCCGAGGGGTCCTCCTCCATCTGGAGGCGGAGCTTCTCGAGCCTCGTGAGCGCCTCGTCGAAGCCCCGACCGGAGAGGATGTGGCGCACCGCCGGGGTGGCGTCGTCGACCCCGTCCAACCTCGGGTCCTGGGGGAGGTAGCCGAGGCCACCCGTGCGGCTCACCACGCCGGAGTACGGGTCGGCGGCACCGCCCAGCACCTTCAGCATGCTCGTCTTGCCGGCGCCGTTGCGACCGACCAGGCCCACCTTGTCCCGGGCGCGGATCGTGAAGGAGACCCCGTCGAGGATGACGGAGCCCCCCACCTCCACGGCGAGATCACGGACCTGCAGCACGGCTCCATCGTCACAGGCCGCCCGCACCGCAGCGAAACCGGATCCGGGGCGAGGGACGGCCGGTAGCCTCGCCGGGGTGCCGGACCGTGGGGGCGATCGTCGAGCCAGCCTCCTCGTGGTGGCCGCCGCCGTGCTGTGGGGCACCACCGGCACCGCCCAGGCCCTGGGGCCCGAGGACGTCAGCACGGTGGCGGTCGGCGCCTCCCGCAGCGTGGTGGGCGCCGCCGTCCTCCTCGCGGTGGCCGCGGCCCGTGGCCGCCTCACCCACCCCCGCACCCTGGCTCGGCGGCCCCTCTTGCTGGCATCGGCCGCCACCGCCACCTACCAGCTGTGCTTCTTCGGCGGGGTCCGCCTGGCCGGGGTCGCCATCGGCACCGTGGTCGGGGTCGGGTCCGGGCCGGTGTGGGGCGGGCTGCTCGGCTGGGTCGGCCGAGGCGAGCGGCCGGGCCGCCGCTGGGCCGCTGCCACCGCGCTGGCCCTCGCCGGCGCCGCGCTCCTCGCCACCGTCGAGACGGCCGGCGACGCGGTGGACCCGCTGGGGATCGCGCTGGCCCTCGCGGCGGGGCTCTCCTATGCCGCCTTCACCCTCTGGTCGAAGGGCCTGACCGACCGCCACGACCCCGACGAGGCGATGACCTGGGTGATGACCCTCGGGGCGATGCTGCTCCTCCCGCTCGGCCTCCTCGCCGGTGCCGGCCCCCTCGCATCGGCCGACGGCGCCCTGATGGCCGGGTGGCTGGGCGCCGTCAGCCTGGCCGCCGCCTACCTGCTCTTCGGCCGGGGCATCGCCGGCGTGGCGGTGGCCACGGCCACCACGCTGAGCCTGGCCGAGCCGCTCACCGCGGCCACGCTGGGGATCCTGGTGCTGGACGAGGCCCTGACCGGCCAGGTCTTCGCCGGCATGGTCCTCGTGTTCGGGGGCTTGGCCGTGCTGGCGGTGCGGCCCACCAGCCGTCGACGCCCCCTCGCCCCGGACCTGTGACCCCCCGGGGGGTCAGCGGGCGGTCCAGCCGCCGTCGACGGCCAGGACCTGGCCGGTCACGTACGAGCTGGCGTCGCCGGCCAGGAAGAGGAGGGCGCCGTCCAGCTCGGAGGGGTCCCCGCCCCGGCCCATGGGGCAGTTCCGGTTCACGAAGTCCATCGAGGCGTCGTCGTCGAACATGTCGCCGGTCATCTCCGACGGGAACCAGCCCGGGGCGAGCGCGTTGACCCGCACGCCCTTGCGGCCCCACTGAGCCCCGAGCTCCCGGGTCAGGTTGACGACGGCCCCCTTGGAGGCGCAGTACGAGGCCTGCTTGATGGGCGCCGAGGCGACGAGGCCGAGCACCGAGGCCACGTTCACGATCGACCCGCTGCCCCGCTCGAGCATGTGGCGACCGGCCAGCTGGCTCAGCAGGAACACCCCGTTCAGGTTCACCTCGACGACGCGGCGGAAGTGCTCGATGGGCTCGGACTCGGCCGGCATCGGCTGGCCGATCCCTGCGTTGTTGACGAGCACATCGAGGTGGCCCTCCAGGTCGATCGACTCCGCCACGAGGCGCTCGCAGTCCGCGTCCACCGACACGTCGCAGGTGAGCGGCACGAGCCGCTCGCCGAGCTCGTCGGCCAGCGCCTGCAGGCGCTCGGTGCGGCGGGCGGCTGCCACCACCGTGGCGCCGGCGGCGTGCAGCACCCGGGCGAAGCGGTCACCGAGGCCGCTCGATGCCCCGGTGACCACGGCCACCCGGCCGTCGAGTCGGAACGGGGTGACGAGGTCGATCGCGGTCATGGGTCGAGAACCTAGGCGGCGCCAGGGAGGCGTCCGCGGTGGTGAGCGAGGTGCCAGGCTGCGGGGATGAAGGTCCGCATCGGGTTCGGTCTCGGCACCCGCACCTCCCACGACCCCGACCGCTTCGCCGCGCTGGTCGACGGCCTCGAAGCGAGGCGCTTCGACTCGCTCTGGCTCTCCGAGCGCGTCACCGGCGACTGCCCCGACCCGCTGGTGGCGCTGGCCGTGGCGGCCGGCCGGACGGAGCGCCTCAAGCTCGGCTTCTCGGTGATGGTCCTGCCGGGGCGCAACCCGATGCTCCTCGCCAAGGAGCTGGCCACCCTCGACCAGCTCTCCGGCGGTCGACTGCTCCCGGCGTTCGGGCTGGGCGCGGTCGACCCCGCCGAGCAGCAGGCCTTCGGCGTGCTCCGCGAGGACCGGGCCCCGATGTTCGACGAGGCACTCCCGCTCCTGCGCCGCTTCTGGACCGGTGAGCCGGTGGACCACCGCGGTCGCTTCCACCGCTACGAGTCGGCCCGGGTGCGTCCCACCCCCCGATCGGAGCCCCTCGACGTGTGGCTGGGCGGGATCGCACCGTCCGAGCGGCGCCGCTGCGGCCGGCTCGGCGACGGATGGCTCCCGTCGTTCTGCACGCCGGACGACGTGGCCGAGGGCATCCCCGAGGTGCAGGCCGCCGCCGCCGAGCACGGGCGGGCCATCGACCCCGAGCACTTCGGGGCGCTGGTGCCGTACTGCGACGGACCCGTCCCCGACGCCTACGCCGCGCTCGCGGCCCGGCGCCGCCCCGGGGTCGACCCAACCGAGCTGGTGGGCGTCGGCCTCGACGGCCTGCGCCGCCTCCTCGAGCGCCACATCGCCGCCGGTGCCTCGAAGTTCGTCGTCCTGCCGATGGGCGAGCCGGCCGACTGGGACGAGCACCTCGACGCACTGTCGGCCGCCGTGCTCTCGCTCGAGACCTGAGCCGGACCGGCCCGCTGGGCGCCGCCCCCGCCCCGAGTAGGTTCGGGCTCCGCACGACGACGACGGGGAGCCAGCATGAAGTTCGGGGTGATGTTCGCGAACGTGGGGCCGATGGCCTACGCGGAGGGCGCCGTGGCGCTCGCGCAGGCGGCCGAGGAGGCCGGGTTCGAGTCGCTGTGGACCGTCGAGCACACCGTGGTCCCGGCCGGCTACGAGTCGTCCTACCCCTACAGCAAGGCCGGGCGGATGCCGGGCCCGGAGGACTCGGACATCCCCGATCCCCTGGTGTGGCTCACCTACGTGGGGGCGCACACGAGCCGCATCCGCCTCGGTACCGGGATCCTGATCCTCCCCCAGCGCAACCCGGTGATCCTGGCCAAGGAGGTCGCCACCCTCGACCGCCTGACCGGCGGCCGGGTGGAGCTGGGGATCGGCGTCGGGTGGCTGGCCGAGGAGTTCGAGGCGATCGGCGTGCCCTTCGAGGACCGGGGGAAGCGGGCCGACGACCACATCGAGGCCCTGCGCGCGCTCTGGACCCAGGACCGGCCCACCCACGACGGCCCCTACGTGTCGTTCCGCGACGCCATCTCGCGCCCGCAGCCCACCCAGGGCTCGGTGCCGATCACCGTCGGTGGCCACAGCAAGGCCGCAGCCCGGCGGGCCGGTCGGCTGGGCGACGGGTTCTTCCCCGGCCGAGGCAGCCACGAGGAGCTCGCCGAGCTCATCGGGATCGTGCGGTCCACCGCCGCCGAGCACGGCCGTGATCCCGAGGCCGTCGAGATCACCTTCGGGCTCCGCAAGCGGGAGGCGCCCGAGGCGCTGGACGAGGTGAAGGCGCTGAGCGAGCTGGGGGTGTCCCGTGTGGTCATCCCGCCCCTCGCGTTCGACCCGGAGGGCCAGCGGAGCGCGTTCGGCCGCTTCGGCGACGAGGTCATCGCGCCGTCGGCCCAGCTGTAGCGGCCTAGGGACCTTGGTCCCGACCTCGACGGTCTGATCGGCCCTGCCGGGCGGGCGCCGCCGCCCACCACCATCAGCCCATGACTCGACACCTCAACGTGCTCGTGGCCGAGAGCCACCCGGGACTGGCCGCTTCGGACATCGCTGCGCTGGAGGCTGCCGGTCACACCGTCCACCGCTGCTACGAGCCCGGCCAGCGGGGCTTCCCGTGCACGGCGGTGCACGGCGAGCCCTGCCCCCTCGACGGGCCGATCGACGTGGCCTACCTGCACCGCCTCCCGATGACCCCCCGGGCCACGCCGCTCGAGGACGGGATCCGCTGCGCCGTGCGCCAGGACGTGCCGGTGGTCGAGCACGCCGCGTCGCTGCTCGACCCCTTCGAGCCGTTCGTGGGCTCGTGGGTCGCCGACGGCGACGTGGTGGCGTCGATCGAAGCGGCGGCCGCCCGCCGGTACGGCCCTCTGCAGGTCGACGTGCTGCGCCGCATCGGTCCGCTCCTCCAGAGCGCCGGCATCGACCCCGACGAGGTCACCTGCCACGCGGAGCCCCGCGGCCTCGACCTCCACATCCGTCTCACCGTGGACGGTCCGGAGGACCCCCGTCTCGACGCCGCCCTCTCGGTCCGGGCGCTCGACGCCGTCCGCGCTGCGGGGCGGCGCTTCGGCCACGTCGACGTGTCCGTCGAGCACCGTCCCACCTGAGAGGAGCCCGACGTGGACCAGATGCGAGCCCCCGTCACGACCGTCGGTCACGCACCGGTGATCACCGCCACCGCCGCGATGTCGCTGCGGGAGGCGGCCCGGCTGATGCACACCCACAGCATCGGGGCGCTCGGCGTGCTCGGTGAGAACGGCCTGGTGGCTGTGCTCAGCGAGCGGGACCTCCTCGACGCCCTCGCGGCGGGTGCGGACCCGGACACCGCCACCGTCGGCGAGCACATGTCCACCACCATGATCGCGGCGCGCCCGCACGACACGGTGCTCGACGTGGCGCTCCTCATGCTCGAGGACGGCATCCGGCACGTGCCGGTGGTCGACGAGTACGGCCGCGACACCGCGATGGTGTCGCTCCGGGACCTGCTTCGGCCGCTGGTGCTGGAGTCGATGACCCACGCTCCGGGCTGACGACGGCCCCCAGCACGTCGAGCGCCCCCACCGGACGGGGGCGCTCCGTGCGCGACCTGGTCGTCGATCCGGCCCGGGATCAGCGGCGCAGGGAGGAGCGCCCGGCGGCCCAGGCCCGCCGGACGTGCGCGCTGAAGGCCCCTTCGACCGCGCCGAGGGCCCGGGCGCCGAAGACGACCTCGCCGCCGAGGACCGGCTCCTCCTCCAGGACCCCTCCGACCATGTCCTCCAAGGCCACGACCGCGTGGTAGGCGTCGGCCACCACGTGGGCCTCGTAGAACCGGGCCGCTGGCCCGCCGCCGAACCCGAGGCGCTCCAGGGCGGCGAGGTAGCGGCCCATCGGCCCCACGGAGCACATCTCGAACAGGGCCAGGTGCCCGACGAGCGCGCCCCGCCAGCGGCGGTGCAGGCCGAACAGCGAGATCAGGTTCCCCGTGGAGAGGCTGACCCCCGGGATCCGGTCCAGTTGGGCCCCGTAGGCGGCGTCCAGACCGAGCTCCTCCATCGCTCGTGCGAAGAGGGTGGCGTGCACCTCGTCGGGTCGGCCGTCGCCGTACTCGCCTCGCTGGAT
Organism: Acidimicrobiia bacterium; assembly: GCA_046565645.1. Lineage (GTDB taxonomy): Bacteria > Actinomycetota > Acidimicrobiia > Acidimicrobiales > VFJN01 > VFJN01. The sequence continues at coordinate 7,424 of JBKHYD010000045.1, forward strand.
CTCGACCATGGCCGCCTTGCCTCGGCCGGACAGGCGGGGGATCCCGAAGGTGTGGGGATCGGCCTCCTTCAGCTGGTAGGCGGAGCGGTGGACGAGCAGCTCGCGCACCTGGTCGAGGGTGCCCTCGCGGGCGACCTGGGCCGACAGCGAGGCGTCCTCGTCCTCGGCGGCGAGCTCGAGCAGCGAGGTGCGGGTGTCGTCAGCGGAGAGCCCGAGCGGCACCGGCCCGGCCAGCTCGGCGAGCCGGGCCTCGAAGGCCCGCTCGAGGCGCTGGCGCTCGCGCAGGACCGACGGCTCCCACTCCCACGCCTCATCGACCCCGGCGAAGCCCCGGTAGTGCAGCTCGTAGAGGACGTGGAGGGCGAGGGGCGAGTCCTCCCCGGTGATCGGATCGTCGAGGGCCTCGGGCAGAGCTGGGACCTCGTGGACCGGCAGTCGGAGGTGGTCGAGCAGGGCCTCGGTGACCGGGCCCCGAGGGGCCGGTAGCGAGGGCTCTGTCGGGGTGGGGGGACCGCTGGTGGGGGCCCCGTCGGTCCGGGGGGCCGCGGCCCCGAGCGGACCAGGCGAGAGCATGGTCATAGGGGCCAAGTACCCGAAGGTCCCGAACACCAGTCCCCACGGGCCGCAGTGCCGCCCCGCGGCCCTACCGTGAAGGCCATGCCCGCAGACCACGGCACCGACGGCTTCCGGATCGAGCACGACACCATGGGGGAGGTACGGGTGCCCGTGGCGGCTCGTTGGGGCGCGCAGACCCAGCGCGCGGTGGAGAACTTCCCGATCTCGGGGCTGACCGTGGAGCCGGCGCTCATCCACGCCCTGGGCGCCATCAAGGCGGCTGCCGCCGAGGTGAACGGCGAGCTCGGAGTGCTGGACGCGGACGTGGCGGCGGCCATCGCGGTCGCCGCGTCGGAGGTGGCCGACGGCCGCTGGGACGACCAGTTCCCCGTCGACGTGTTCCAGACCGGCTCCGGCACCTCCACCAACATGAACGCCAACGAGGTCATCGCCTCGCTGGCCACCGAGCGGCTCGGCCGGCCGGTCCACCCCAACGACCACGTCAACGCCTCGCAGTCGTCCAACGACGTGTTCCCGTCGGCCATCCACGTGGCCGCCGTGGTCACGGCCACCCACGGGTTGCTTCCGGCACTGGCTCGGCTGGCCGGTGCGCTGAGCGACCGGGCCGAGGCCAACGCCGCCGTGGTCAAGGCGGGCCGCACGCACCTGATGGACGCCACCCCCGTCACCCTCGGCCAGGAGCTGGCCGGCTACGCGGCTCAGGTCCGCCAGGCCGCGGCTCGCCTCCTCGACGCGACCCGGCGGGCGGGCGAGCTGCCGCTCGGCGGCACCGCCACCGGCACCGGGCTGAACGCCCCCGCGGGCTTCGCTCGTGCCGCGATCGCCCGGGTGGCGGACCGGTGCGCCGTGGAGCTGTTCGAGGCCGAGGACCACTTCGCCGCCCAGGGGGCCAGGGACGCGCTCGTCAGCCTGTCGGGCGAGCTCCGGGCCCTGTCAGCGGCCCTCCTGAAGATCGCCAACGACCTGCGATGGATGGCGTCCGGCCCCCGAACGGGACTGGCCGAGATCCGCCTCCCCGACCTGCAGCCGGGTTCGTCGATCATGCCCGGCAAAGTCAACCCCGTCATCCCCGAGGCGGTCAGCCAGGTGGTGACCCAGGTGTACGGCAACGACGCCGCCGTGGCGTTCGCCGGCAGCCAGGGGAGCTTCGAGCTCAACGTGTACCTGCCGGTCATGGCCCGCAACCTGCTCGAGTCGATCCGCCTGCTCACCAACGTGTCCACGCTGTTCGCCGATCGCTGCATCGACGGCATCGAGGTCGACGTGGAGCGCTGCCGCGCCTACGCCGAGGCCACGCCCCAGGCCGCCACCGCCCTCAACCCGATCCTCGGCTACGAGCGGGTGGCCGAGCTCGTCAAGGAGTCCGCCCGCACCGGCAAGGGCATCCGGGAGCTCGTCGTCGAGCACGCCCTCATCCCCGAAGCCGAGGTCGACGCTGCCCTCGACCTCCTGCACCTCACCAGAGGCGGCACCCCGGACCGCTGATGGTGGCGCCGCGAACCGCGGCCAGCCAGCCCGTCGCCGGACGGCCGAGACTCCGAGGACGAAGGGCTACCCTGCGACCGGGGAGCCGGCGTAGGGGGTTGGGTCCCCGTCGGCCGGGATGAGCGGGGCGGACCAGCTCATGTTCTTGGCGAGGGCCCCCGCGACGGCGCGCCACTCCATGGGGTCCCAGCCCTCGGCGGCGCCGGCCACGGTGAGGTCCTGGCGGATCTGCACGAAGGCGGGGAGCTCGTTCAGGCCGAGCGCCTTCACCGCGGCACGGTCCGGGTCGGCGAAGGTGAGGACCTTGTCGGCCCACGGGCCGAGGAACTGGCGGGCCTCGTCGGCGGTGCCGGTCACGATGAAGCAGACCCGGCAGTCGGCCTCCCGGAAGTGGGTGAGGATCCGTCCCGCGGTCTCGAGCAGCCAGGCGCTCTCGTTGGTGAACGGGTCGACCACCACGGCGGCGATCTGGAAGGTGGTGAGCCACTCCTCGATGGAGCGGGCCTCGCCGTTGATCGGCGCCAGGGTGAGCTCAGCAGGGGGGTCGGTCGCCACGGCGCCAGACGGTAGCGCGGGCCCTCGGGCCGACGAGAAGTCCCGGCCGGGGGGACTAGGTTGCCGAGCACCGCGAGCGACGGAGGGATTCGGCCCATGGACGGCTTCTCCACGATGTACAAGATCATGCTGTTCCTCCACCTGGTCACGGTGGTGGCGGCGTTCGCGCCGATGATCATCCACCCGCTGCTGGCCTCCCGGTCGGCCAAGGACGGGCCAGGCGTCCAGCGCCCCGTGTTCGGCTACATGGCGGCCAACGGACGGACGATCCACCTCCCGGCGCTCGTGCTGGTGGGCGTGTTCGGGCTGGGCATGGTCTTCAGCTCGCCGGAGGTCGGGGGCGGCGACGAGAACCTGTGGGGCTTCGACCAGGCCTGGGTGTCGCTCTCGCTCCTTCTCTGGGTCGCCATCGGCGGCATCGTGAGCGGCATGATGCTCCCCGCGGAGCGCCAGCTGGCCTCCGGCGAAGGAGATGCAGGTGCGCTGGAGAAGAAGGTGACCATCGGCGGGCAGCTGGTCACCGTGCTCTTCCTGGTCGTCGTGTACCTCATGATCTGGAAGCCCGGGTTCTGACCGCTCGCCGGTAGCGAGGCGCCGTGCACCCGATCGAGCGGCTCCGCTACGTCGCCCGGGCCTCCGGGGCTGACCAGCCGCTGCTGGTCCGGGAGACGGCGCACGCCCTCGCCGCCTTCCGGGACGACCCGGCAGGGCTGGTGGCGGCCTGCCGCCGGGTGATCGAGCGGCACCCCACGTCGGGACCGCTGTGGTGGCTCTGCGCCCGGGTGCTGACCTCCCCCGACGGCCAGCGCGAGGCCTGGGCGGCGGCCGACGAGATCGAGGACGACCCCACCGGCCGGCTCGTGGCCCACGCGCTGGCCGACGACGGCACGGTGTGCGTGGTCGGCTGGCCCGAGGTGGTCACCGAGGCGCTCGTGCGCCGGGGCGACGTGGCGGTGCTGGCCGTCGACTCGGCGGGTGAGGCGAGCGGGCTGGTCCGCCGGCTCGCGCACGCCGGCCTCGACGCCGAGGACGTCCCCTCCGCCGGGCTGGCGGCGGCGGTGGCCGACGCCGACCTCGTGCTCCTCGAGGCGGTGGCGATGGGTCCGGACGGCTTCGTGGCGGTGAGCGGGTCGATGGCGGCGGCGGCGGTGGCCCGACACCTCCGGGTCCCGGTCTGGGCGATCGCCGGTGCTGGTCGCCGGCTGCCCGAGCGGATGTGGGCCGCGGTGCGTTCCCGCCTGGAGGGGGCGGCGGTCGAGCCGTGGCTGCGGGACGAGGAGGTGGTCCCGTTGGGCCTCGTGGACGAGGTCTGGGGGCCGTCGGGGGCCCGGACGCCGGAGGAGTCGGTGGTGGACACCGACTGCCCGGTGGCCCCCGAGCTGACCGGTGGCGGCTCCGCACCGGGAACCTTCCGCGGGTGACCGAAGGCCCCGTCCGCGTGCTCGTCAGGCCGGCGGCGGAGCGGTAGACAGTCGTCCATGTCCCGTCGCGACCAGATCCGGATGACCCCTGAGGAGATCGAGGAGTTCCTCTCGGGCCGCCACACCATGAACGTGGCCTCGTTCAACCACGACGGCACGATCCACCTGGTGGCGATGTGGTACGCCGTGCTCGACGGCGATCCTGTGTTCTGGACCTACGGGCGGAGCCAGAAGATCAAGAACCTCGAGCGAGATCCTCGGATCACCGTCCTGGTGGAGACCGGCGACGAGTACGCCGAGCTCCGGGGTGTGGAGCTGGTCGGCCGGGGCGAGGTCATCCGGGATCGCGACGCGATCATGGCGATCGGCGAGGCGGTGTTTGAGCGGTACTTCGGCCCCGTCACCGAAGAGACCCGTCCCTTCGTGGAGCTCACCGGAGCCAAGCGGCTCGGCGTCCGGATCCACGTGGACCGGGTGGTCAGCTGGGACCACGCGAAGCTCGACGGGGCCTACTGAGGCGGAGGCGGGCGGGCATGGCGTCGGCACCGCTTCGGCGATCGAGCCCAGATCGCGGTCCAGTCCCAGCTCTGACCTGCCGATGGGATGACGTGGAGCCAGGATGGGGAGCGCCGCAGCTGTGAGCCCGGTGACGGCCGTGCTGGGTGCGCTCGTGTGCGCGCTCGCGATCGCGGTGGCCGTCCTGGTCTTCCGTGACCGGCAGGTCCGCCGGGGTCTCGAGGCGCAGGCGGCGAAGGAGCACGACCGGGCCGCGCTGCTCCAGTCCCGCTTCCACGCCGCGGTGCACCGCGCTCCTGTCGGGGTCGCCGTGTTCGACCTCGGCGGCCGGGTCGAGGTGGTGAACGACCCCATCAAGGAGCTCCTGGGCATCGAGCCGGCGACGGCGTCGGACCACGTCCTCGACTACTTCCTGCCCGAGGACCTCGACCGGGTCCGCGGGTACATCCGGCAGCTGGCCGGCGGCGAGGTGGACCGGGCCGAGGACGAGTTCCAGGTCCGCGCCCCGGGCGGCCCGCTGCGCTGGGTGCGGATCTCGTGCTCGTCGATCCTCGGCCACGAGGGAGAGCCGGTGGCGATCGTCGCCCACGTGCAGGACATCGAGGCCGAGCGCACCGCGCAGGAGGCGCTGCGCTCGCGCAGCCGGTGGTTCTCGTCCATCGTCGAGCGGTCCTCGGACCTGATCCTCCTCTTCGACGAGGACGGGACGGTCACGTGGGCCAGCCCCTCGCTCCAGGACGTCGTCGGCGTGGCCCCGGAGGAGGTCCTCGGCCACCCGGTCCGGCGGTTCGTGCTCCGCGAGGATCGCCCCGTCGTCGCAGAGGCCATGGCCACGGCGATCGCCACCGGGTCAGCGCGGGTGGAGTTCCGGGTGGCGACCCCGCGGGGCGAGGAGCGCTGGCTGGAGACCACCGCCAGCAACCTGCTCGACGACCCGGACGTGAAGGCGATCATCACCATCTCGCGCGACGTGACCGAGCGGCACCAGGCCACCCGGCGCCTGGCCCATCAGGCCGCGCACGACCCGCTGACCGGTCTCCTCAACCGGGGCGAGCTCCAGGCTCAGCTGGCGGCCGCTCTGGAGGAGACGGCCTCCCCCACCTCCCCCACCTCCGCCTCCTTGGCGCTCGCCTTCGTGGACCTCGACGGCTTCAAGGCGATCAACGACCAGCAGGGCCACCTGGTGGGCGACGAGCTCCTGAAGGTCGTGGCCAGGGTGCTCGAGGGTGAGGTCCGCAGCGGGGACCTGCTGGCCCGCCCCGGCGGCGACGAGTTCGTCGTGCTGCTGCGGGGCGCCTCGCTCCCCGTCGCGCTGGAGGTGGCGGAGCGCATCCGCCTCCGCCTGCGCGAACCGATGCGGGTCGACGGGGTCCCGGACCTCGTTCGGATGAGCGCCTCGATCGGCGTCGCGATCGCCCACGAGGGCGACACCGTCACCTCGCTGCTGCACGCCGCGGACCTCGCCCTCTACGAGGCGAAGCGCCGCGGGCGCGACCGGGTGGAGCTGTCGGACCGCGCGGTCCGGGAGGTGGGGACCGAGGTCGACGAGCTCCTCGACGACGTGGTGCGCCGCGAGGGGTCGCTGGGCTCGGGAGGGTCAGCCGAGGTGCTCGCGGAGGAACCCGAGGGTCCGCTCCCAGGCTGAGCGGGACGCCTCGGCGTCGTGGACCTCGGGTCGGGTGTCGTTGAAGAAGGCGTGGTCCACGCCGGCGTGGACCACGATCTCCACGTCCTTGCCCCGGCCCCGCAGGTCCGCCTCCAGCTGGCGAGCGGCCTCAGGGGAGAAGAAGCCGTCCTTCTCGGCGTAGTGGCCGAGGACCGCCGCCTCGAGCGCATCCCAGTCCGGCTGGGCGTCGGGCCAGGGGATCAGCCCGTACCACGGCACGCACGCCTTGATCTTGTCGGGGCGCTCGGTGGCGGCCACCAGGGCCAGCCCCCCGCCCATGCAGAAGCCGGTGACCCCGACGCGGTCGGACCCGGCTCGCCGGGCCACCTCGTCGACCGCACCGCTCAGGTCCTTCGCCGCCTGGGCCATGTTGAGCGCCATCATCAGCTTGCCGGCCTCGTCGGGCTCGGTCGTCTTCTCGCCGTGGTAGAGGTCGGGGGCCAGCGCCACGAACCCCTCGGCGGCGAAGCGGTCGCACACGTCCTGGATGTGGGGGACGAGCCCCCACCACTCCTGGATGACCACCACCGGGAGGCCGGAGCCGCCCTCGGGGGCGGCGAGGTAGCCGGAGACGGTGCCGCCGTTCGACGCGAGCTCGATGATCTCTCCCATGGGAGAGGAACCTAGATCAGGCCAGCGCGTCGATGGCGGCCTGGACGGCGAGGACCCGGCGGGCCTCGTCCACGTGGAGGTTCTCGATCATGCGACCGTCCACGGTGACGACCCCGCGCCCCTCGGCCTCCGCCTCCTCGAAGGCGGCGATGATGCGGCGGGCCAGCTCCACCTCGTCGGGCGAGGGGGCGAACGCCTCGTTGCACGGGTCCACCTGGCTCGGGTGGATGAGGGTCTTGCCGTCGAATCCCATCTCTCGACCCTGGCGGCACTCGGCGAGGAAGCCGTCGGGGTCCTTGATGTCGTTGTAGACCCCGTCGAGGATCACCTTGCCGGTGGCCCGGGCGGCCAGGAGGCACAGCGCCAGGCTGGGCAGCAGCGGTTGGCGGCTCGGCACCCGCACGCCGTGGAGCTCCTTGATGAGGTCGTTGGTGCCCATGACGAGGACGGTGAGCCGCTCCGAGGCGGCGCAGATCTCCTCGGCGTGGAGCATCGCCACCGGGGTCTCGAGCATGGCCCAGACCTTCGTGCGGTCCGGCGCGCCAGCCGCCTCGAGGGCGGACTCGACCTGGTGCACCTCGGCCGCGCTGCTCACCTTGGGCACGACCACTGCGGCCGGGCCGGCCTGGGCGATGGCCCGCAGGTCGTCGTCGTGCCACGGGGTGCCGATGCCGTTGGCCCGGATGGTGAGCTCCCGGCTCCCGTAGGCGCCCGACTGCACGGCCGCACACACCCGCTCACGGGCCTCGGGCTTGGCGTCCGGGGCGACGGCGTCCTCGAGGTCGAGGATCAGCGAATCGGCCGGGATCGTCTGGGCCTTCTCCAGCGCCCGCTCGTTGGCGCCCGGCATGTAGAGGACCGAGCGTCGGGGGCGGTAGGTCTCCTCGGCCACCGTCAGCCCTCGGCCTTCGCGTCGAGCCCGTAGGCGGCGGCCAGCTCCGGGTCCCGGGCGGCGAGGCGCTCGGCCAGCTCCAGCATCACCTTGCACTGCTTCACGGACGCGTCGTCCTCCATCTTCCCGTGGAGCATGACGGCGCCGGTGCCGTCGCCCATGGCCTCCACGACCTCCTTGGCGTGGGCCACGTCAGCCGGGTCCGGTGAGAACACCCGCTTGGCGATGTCGATCTGCACCGGGTGGAGGCTCCAGGCGCCGACGCAGCCGAGCAGGTAGGCGTTTCGGAACTGGTCCTCGCAGGCCACGGTGTCCTTGATGTCGCCGAAGGGGCCGTAGTAGGCGAAGATCCCGTTGCTGGCGCAGGCGTCGACCATGCGGGCCACGGTGTAGTGCCAGAGGTCCTGCTGGTAGATCGTGCGGTCGCCCTCGATGTCGCCGTCGATCGGGTCCTGGCGCACGAGGTAGCCGGGGTGGCCGCCACCGACCCGCGTGGTCTTCATGCGACGGTTGGCGGCCAGGTCGGCCGGCCCGAGGGAGAGGCCCTGCATGCGGGGCGAGGCGGCGCAGATCTCCTCGACGTTCGCCACCCCGCGGGCGGTCTCGAGGATGGCGTGGACGAGGATGGGTCGGTCGAGCCCAGCCTTGGCCTCGAGCTGGGCGAGGAGGCGGTCGACGTAGTGGATGTCCTCAGGGCCCTCGACCTTGGGGATCATGATGACGTCGAGCTTGTCGCCCACCTCGGTGACGGCGGCGACCATGTCGTCGAGGTGCCAGGGCGAGTCCAGGGCGTTGACGCGGGTCCACAGCTGGGTCTCGCTCAGCTCCCAGGCCTTGCCGACCTCGACGAGCCCGGCCCGGGCGGCCTCCTTGTCGCTGGCCGGCACGCCGTCCTCGAGGTTGGCCAGCAGCACGTCGACGGTCGGCGCGATCTCGGGGACCTTGCCCACCATCTTCGGGTTCGACGGCGGGAAGAAGTGGATGACCCGCGAGGGCCGGGAGGGGATCTCCCGGACCGGCTCGGGGGCACCGACGGCGAGGGGGCGGAAGAAGTCCTTGGGGGGGCGCATCACGGGTCCTCTCGGTTGCGGGCGAGGTCAGGCGGTGGCTTCGGCGACCATGCGGCGGGCGATGACCTTCAGGCACAGCGTCTCGTCGGCGCCCTCGAAGATCGACAGCACGCGGGCGTCGACGAAGTAGCGGCTCACGTCGTACTCCTCGGCGTAGCCCATGCCGCCGTGGATCTGCATGGCCTCGCGGGTGACCCACTCGGCCGCCTTGCAGACGTACGCCTTCACCTGGGCCGCCTCCAGGCTGCCCTCGCCCTTGGCCATCTGACGGGCCACGGCGTAGGAGGCCTGGCGGCAGGCCTGGATGGTGACGGCCATGCGGGCCAGCTTCACCTGGGTGAGCTGGAAGTCGGCGATGGGCTGGCCGAAGACCACGCGGTCCTCGGCGTACTGCTTCGCCGCCTCGTAGGCCGCCTGCATCACGCCGACGGCCCGGGCGGCCGTCTGCAGCCGACCGTTCTCGAAGCCAGCCATCTGCAGGTAGAAGCCCTTGCCGAGGCCGTCCTCGCCGCCCACGAGGTTCTGGTCGGCCACGAACCACGAGTCGAAGGCGATCTCGTAGGAGTGCATGCCCCGGTAGCCGATGGTGTCGATCGGGCGGCCCTCCATCCGGCCGCCGCCGGGGGCGCCTCCGTCGGCGCCCGCCTCCTGCTCGAGCACGAAGCCGTGGCCCTCGCCGCGGGCCTTGGGGACGACGAACATCGACAGGCCGCGGTGGCCGGCCGAGCGGTCAGGGTCGGTGCGGGCGAGCAGCATGAGCACGTCGGCGCGGGCGCCGAAGGTGCACCAGGTCTTCACGCCGTTGATGAGCCAGCCGCCGTCGGTCTTCGTGGCGGTGACCTTGATGCCGGCCACGTCGGACCCGAAGTCGGGTTCGGTGACGGCCACCGCGTTCATCACCTCGGCGGTGGCGAGCTGGGGCAGCCACTGGTGCTTCTGCTCCTCGGTCCCGCCCTTCACCAGCGCCCGGGTGAGGATCTCGGGCCGGGTGATGAGCGAGCCGCCGGCCCCGAGGGAGCCGCGTGAGAGCTCCTCGGTGGCGACGACCATGCCGATGTACTCCGACTCGCCGCCGCTGCCGTAGCCGCCGTACTCCTCGGGGATCGACAGCCCGAAGGCGCCCATCTCGGCCAGGCCGCTGATGATGTCCTCCGGGATGTCCTCGTTGTGCCGGTGGATGTGCTCGGCGATCGGCTTCAGCTTCTCCTCGGCGAAGCGGCGGAAGGCGTCCTGCACCATCTCGAAGTCCTGGTCGAGGTGGCGGTCGCCCTCCTGCCCGGCCAGTCCGGCCAGGAACTCGGGGGCCCGGTAGGTGGCGCAGAACCCGCGGGTGGGGTCGAGCACGCCGGGCTCGACGCCCCAGGTGGCCTCCCGTCCGAAGAGGCGGCTGGCGAGCTCGCCCACGGCGTCGGCGATGAAGGCACAGGCGATGGCGGCCTCCGTGTCGCCGTGGGCGCCGTAGTCGAGCATCGCCCGGGCCGTCTCGACGGCCGCCGCGGTGTGGGCCAGGTCGTAGCCGAGCACCTGGTCCTTGTCGGGACCGCCGCCGGCCGCCAGGGCCTTCGTGCCCGCTCCCACGACCTGCGCGGCGAGGTCGACGACGGCGGACGCGGCGGTGAGATCAGGCGCGGTCATGGGCCGGAGGTTAGTGACGGCCCCGTTTCGCCACGGAATCGGCCGGACCGTGCCGCCCGGGCGTTGGCCCCGGGTGGACACGCCCTCGTAGGTTCATGGTCGATGACCACGCACGACCGCCCCTTCGGCCGCCACCTCGAGGACTTCGCACCCGGCGACGTGTACAAGCACTGGCCCGGCAAGACGATCACCGAGTACGACGACCACCTGTTCTGCATGATCACGATGAACCACCACCCGCTCCACACCAACGAGTGGTTCGCCGAGAACGAGACCGTGCAGAAGAAGAACGTGGTCGTCGGGAACCTCGTCTACTCCCTGGTCCTCGGGATGAGCGTCCCCGACGTGAGCGGAGCGGCCATCGCCAACCTCGAGATCGAGTCCCTCCGGCACTCGAAGCCCACGTTCCACGGCGACACCATCTACGCCGTCACCAAGGTGCTCGACGTGAAGGAGACATCGAAGGGCGACCGGGGGATCGTCACGGTCGAGACCAAGGGCATCAACCAGCGAGGCGAAGAGGTCTGCTACTTCAAGCGCAAGCTGATGGTCTGGAAGCGCGAGCACGCCCCGCAGCGCCAGTTCCCCTACGACGACAGCACCGTCTTCGCGGAGGGGTGAGGCCGGTGCGTCGCCTCAGCCTGTGTCGAGGGTTCAGGAGGGGCGACGTTGCCGATCGATGACGTGGCGGCCCGCGGCTTCGAAGCCGGGGCGAGCGCCTACGAGGCGGCTCGGCCGGGCTACCCGGACGAGGCCATGGAGCTGCTGCGCTCCGAGGTCGGGATCGGCCCCGGGTGCCGGGTGCTCGACCTGGCGGCCGGCACCGGCAAGCTGACCCGTCGGCTGGTCGAGCTCGGGGCAGACGTGGTGGCGGTGGAGCCTGTCACCGCCATGCGGGCGCAGCTCCACGCGGTGCTGCCCGAGGTGGAGGTCCTCGACGGCCTGGGGGAGTCCATCCCGGTGCCCGACGGCAGCTTCGAGGTGGTCACGGTGGCCCAGGCCTTCCACTGGTTCGACGCCCCGGCCGCGCTGGCGGAGATCGCACGGGTCCTGCGCCCGTCGGGCCGGCTGGCCCTGCTGTGGAACGAGCGGGACGAGCGGGTGGCCTGGGTCGCCGAGATGAGCCGCACCATCCACTGGCACGAGCGCACCGTGTCCCGCTACCAGCACGTGGACTGGGCTGCGGTGGTGGCGGCGTCGGGGCGCTTCGGTCCGCTCGAGGAGACCACGGTGGCCTGGGCGCAGCCGATGACCCGGGCGCTGCTGGCCGACCGGGTCCGGTCGATCAGCTACATCGCCACCATGCCCGCCGCCCAGCGGGAGCGCCTCGCCGCCGACGTCGTCAACCTCGTCGTCCGCCGCGAGGAGCCGTTCCCCCTCCCGTACGTCTGCCGCGTGCAGTGGGCCCCCCTCAGCTGAGCGACTCGGGCTCGGGGGAGGACCTCCTCAGGTGGTGGGAGGGCCAGCGGCGAGATCTCCCCTGGCGGCGCACCCGCGACCCCTGGGCGGTGCTGCTCTGCGAGGTGATGGCGCAGCAGACGCAGGTGGGCCGCGTCGCCGAGCGGTGGCCCGTCCTGCTCGAGCGCTACCCCACGGCCACGGCCATGGCCGCCGCCACCCCCGCAGAGGTGCTGAGGGCGTGGACGGGCCTCGGCTACAACCGCCGGGCCCTCAACCTCCACCGCTGCGCCGTTGCGGTCGTCGAGCACCACGGGGGCCGTCTGCCGGCCGACCTCGAAGGCCTCCTCTCCCTGCCCGGCATCGGCCCCTACACGGCTCGGGCCGTGCTCGCCTTCGCCTTCGAGGCCGACGCCGCGGTCCTCGACACCAACACGGCCCGGGTCCTGGCCCGTTGGGCGGGCCGTCGGCTGACCCATCGCGAGGCGCAGTCCGCTGCCGACGCCGCGCTGCCGACGGGTCGGGCGTGGGCCTGGAACCAGGCGATGCTCGACCTGGGCGCAGGGGTGTGCCGGCGTCGATCCCCCCGCTGCGAGGACTGCCCCGTCGCGCCCCGCTGCGCCTGGTGGGCGGCCGGGCTGGCGGCTCCGGACCCGGCTGACGGGTCGGCGGGCGTGGGCGGGGGCCAGGCCGCGTTCGCTGGCAGCGATCGTCAGGGCCGGGGGCGGCTGGTCGAGGCGCTGCGCCGCGGGCCGGTCGCGCTCGCCGAGCTCCCCGACACGATGGGCTGGCCGGACGAGCCCGACCGGGCCGCGGCGGTGGCGGCACGGGTGGTGGCCGACGGGCTCGCGGTCGAGGTGTCGGGCGTGCTCTGGCTCCCCTCGGAAGAGCGCCCGACGCAACTCGCTGGGTGAGCGACGCCTCGCCTGGGAGGATGCGCCCCATGCGCGCTGGGGGTCCAGAGGTGGAGATCCGAGGCTGCACCCCCGAGGACCACGACGCCGTGATCCGGATGTGGCGCGAGATCCAGTGGATCGACGACAGCGATCGCATGGCCGACGCGCTGCGGGGCTTCCTCCGCTACGGGGACGCACAGGTGGCGGTGCTCGACGGGGAGGCCGAGGCCCTCGTCCACCGCACCCCCGGGGCGATCCGCTACGAGGACGTCGACCTCCCGCTGTCGGCGGTCACCGCGGTGACCACCAGCCCCGTCGGGCGCAACCTCGGTCTCGCCAGCCGGCTCACCTCGGCGTGCCTGGCTGCCGCCGCGGAGGAGGGAGCGGCGGTGGCCGCCCTCGGCATGTTCGAGCAGGGCTTCTACGACCGCTTCGGCTTCGGCTCCTTCGGCTACACCCTGCAGCTCGTGTTCGATCCGGCCCGGCTCCGGGTCGAGGTGCCGACCGCCCGTCCGGTGCGGGTCACCCGAGACGACTGGCGCGACCTCGCCGAGCTCATCGCGCGGAGCCACCGCACCCATGGCGGCGTTCGCCTCGACGCCCCCGAGGCCACGAAGGCGGAGCTGGGCTGGATGGAGGACCCGTTCCTCGGCCTCGGCTTCCGGGCCTCCGACGGCCGGCTTCGGGCCGCCATGGTGGGGACCAACGCCAGCGAGTACGGCCCGTACCGCATCGCCCACCTCGCCTACGAGAGCCACGACGACCTCCGTGACCTGCTCGGTCTGCTCCGCTCCCTCAGCGCCCAGGTCCACCGCGTCGCGCTCGTCGAGCCGGCCGGGGTGCAGGTCCAGGACCTGCTGGACCTCCCGCTGCGGGGCAGTGAGCTGCTGGACCTCGACCGCCAACCCCCCCACACGCTGATGTCCTGGGCCCAGCTGCGCATCCTCGACCTCGGGGCGTGCGTGGCGGCCCGTCGCTGGCCGGGGCCGCCGGTCGCGTTCGACCTCACGCTCGACGACCCCCTCTCCGGCGCCGGGGACCGCTGGCCGGGCCTCGGCGGCCACCACTCGATCACCGTCGGCGAGCCGTCCACCTCCGAGCGGGGGCACCGGGGAGGCCTCCCCGTGCTGCGGGCCAGCGTGGGTGCGTTCTCGCGCCTGTGGTTCGGGGTCCGACCCGCCACCGGCCTGGCGCTCACCGACGACCTCGACGGTCCCCCGGAGCTGCTGGCCGCGCTCGACCGGGCCCTGCTGCTCCCGCCCCCGGTCACCGGGCTGGCCTTCTGAGGGCAGCCCGGCCCGAGGGCAGCCGACCCGAGGGAAGCCGACCCGGGGCGGCCACCTACCCGGCGAGGAAGTCGAGGATCAGCCGGTTGACGAGGTCTGGCCGCTCGAGGTGGAGGAAGTGCCCGGCGCCGTCGACGACCTCCATGCGGGAGCCCGGGGCAGCCAGCAGGCCCCGTGCCCCCTCGGCCACCTCGACCCCCATGCAGCCGTCCGTGCGGCCGTGCAGGTACAGGGTGGGCTGCGAGGGCACGGCGCTGCCGGCCTGCTGCACCGCCTCGAGCTCGGGGTCGACCCCGACGCCGCCGAGGGTGGCCCGGTAGTACCCGAGCGCGGCCTGCAGGTTGGCCGGGTCCCGGAGGGCGTCCTTGACGTGGGGGAGGTCCTCCGAGGCGTCGTAGCCCGGTGACCAGTCGGCCCACAGGCCGTCGATGAAGGCCAGGTCGTCGAGCCCGACCACGACGTCGGCCAGCGGGTGCTGGAAGAAGAACATGTACCAGCTGCGCCTCAGCTGGGCGTAGGTCATGAAGCCGCCCGCCACCGCGGGTGCCGGCGGCACCGCCATCGCCACGACCCGACGCCACCGCTCGGGCTCGTGGCTGGCCGCCACGTACGTGGCCATCGCCCCCCAGTCGTGGCCGATGATCACGGCATCGCCGTCGCCGCCGAGGGCCTCGTGCAGCGCGCAGGCGTCGAGCCCGAGCGCGGCGGTCTGGTAGCGGCCGTCAGCCGGGACCGCCGAGGGGGCGTACCCCCGCAGGAACGGGGCGACCGCCCGGTAGCCGGCATCGGCCAGTGCCGGCAGGAGGTGGCGCCACGTCCAAGCCGAGTCGGGGAACCCGTGGAGGCACAGGGCGATCGGGCCCTCGCCGAGCTCGAGGTGGGCGAGCTCGACGTCGTTGACGGTCGTGGTCTGCTGGCGGGGCTCCATGGCGCGCAACCTAGACCCGCTCCTTCCCCCGCGAGGTCAGCCGACCGTGCGACGCCTGTCACACGACGGACACCCGGTGGTCACGGTGGGTAACCTGCCGGCAACCAGGGGAGATCAGGGGGGAGGGGTCCTGCTCAACGTCAGCTTCTACGGCGTCCGTGGGTCGACCCCGTGCCCATGCGAGGCGAACCGGCGCTACGGCGGCAACACCTCCTGCGTTGCGCTCGAGTCACCGGGCCACGCTCCGATCGTGCTCGACCTCGGAACCGGCCTGCGCTTCTGGGGCGAGACGCTCGACCCCACGGTCCCCTTCGTCGGCTCCGCGCTCGTCACCCACGTCCACTGGGACCACGTGCAGGGGCTCCCGTTCTTCACCCCGATCCTCCGAGACGGCGCCCAGTTCGACGTGTACGGGCCCCCGCAGGACGAGCACGTCGACCTCGGTGACGCCGTGAACGACCTGATGCGGCCCCCGTTCTTCCCCGTGCGCACCGTCGACCTGCTCGGGGACATCCGGTTCCACGACGTGTGGTGCGAGGAGATCGAGCTCGACGGCGCCAAGGTCACCGTGCGGCCGGTGCCCCACGTGGGGCTCACCAACGGGTACCGCATCGAGATGGGCGGGGCCACCGTGGCGTACGTGTCGGACCACCAGATGCCCCGGGACGGGTCCCACGAGGTCAGCGACGCCGTCCTCGAGCTGTGCGACGGCGTCGACCTCCTCATCCACGACGCCCAGTACACGGTGGACGAGTTCCCCCCGAAGGCCACGTGGGGCCACTGCACCGTGGACTACGCCGTGCACGTGGCGCACGAGGCGGGGGTGAAGCGGCTGGCCCTGTTCCACCACGACCCCACCCACCACGACGCCGCAGTGGACTCGATCCTCCAGCACGCCCGCCGGTTGGCGGAGGGCACCCGGGTGGGCGAGGTCGTGGCGGCCTACGAGGGGCTCGTCATCTCCCACGCCTGAGGGCGGTCCCGCCGGCCCGGTCCGGGCGGGCTGTGGGCCCAGGTACCCTCGGCCCTCGATGAGCGCAGCACCGCCCCCGTTCGACTCGGCCCGCTACCGCCAGGTGCTCGGGCACTTCCCCACCGGCGTCACCGTGATCACCGCGGCCGGCGAGCCGACCCCGACCGGCATGGCCGTCGGGTCCTTCTCGTCGGTGTCGCTCGACCCCCCGCTGGTCGCCTTCTTCGCCGGCAAGGACTCCTCGACCTGGCCCAAGATCGAGGCCGCCGGCGCCTTCTGCGTGAACGTGCTGGCCGAGGACCAGGAGGAGCTGTCCCGCCGCTTCGCGTCCAAGGAAGACGACAAGTTCGCCGGGGTGGGCTGGGCCCCAGCGGCGAGCGGCTCCCCGATGATCGACGGGGTGCTGGCCTGGATCGACTGCCGCATCGACTCGGTCACCGACGCCGGCGACCACGTCTGCGTGATGGGTCACGTCCTCGACCTCGGGATCGGGCGCGAGGGCGGGCCGCTGGTGTTCTTCCGGGGCGGCTACGGCCGCTTCGTCGTCTGAGGCGCGACGTGGCGATCTACGCCCTCGGCGACGTCGAGCCCACCATCGACCCCACCGCGTACGTCCACCCCGACGCGGTGGTGATCGGCGCGGTCACGCTCGGCCCGGAGGCCTCGGTGTGGCCCGGCGCCGTGCTGCGCGGCGATCCCGGCGGCATCGAGGTCGGCGCTCGGACCTCCGTCCAGGACGGCACCGTCGTCCACACCACCCCGATCCACCCCACCCGCATCGGTGCCTCCTGCGTCATCGGCCACAACGTGCACTTGGAGGGCTGCCTGATCGGCGACGGCTCCCTCGTGGGCTCCGGCGCGGTGGTGCTGAACGGTGCGGTCGTCGAGCCCGAGGCGCTGGTGGCGGCCGGGGCCCTCGTGAGCGGGAAGCTCACCGTCCCGTCCCGGGCCATGGCGCTCGGCGTGCCGGCCACGATCCGAGCGGATGCGGTGGACCCGGCCCTGCACATCCAACCGGGCGTCCAGGTGTACCTCGAGCGGTCCCGGCACTACCGCGAGCACCTGCGCCGGCTGGACTGAACCCCGGCCGACCGCGGCCGGCTCCGGTCAGGTCGTCTGGGTCGCTTCGGCGCCCGAGTCGGTCTCGAGCAGAGTGATGCTCCCCTCGAGGGCCCGTTGGCGCGCCCAGGCGGCCACGAACGCGTCGTCGGTCAAGTAGATGACCTGGTGGCGCTCGGCCAGCCGAAGCACGAGGTCGAGCAGGTCCCACGTGCGGTCCGGCGGCACCCGCAGGAACACCTCGTCGAGCACCACCGGTATCGGGTCCCCGCCCGGACCCGCCTGCGCGGCGGCGGTCAGCCGGGCCAGGAGGCCCTGCTGCAGGTCCGCGATGGCACCGGGGTCCCCGTACGTCCCGAGCTTCGCCTCGAGCGTGGCCACGCGGCGACCGAGAGCGGACTGGCGGTCACGGAGCCGGTCGAGGTCCACCTCCGACACGGCTCGGGCGGTGCCCAGCGCCTCGGTGAGCAGCTCCCGCCGAGCCTCGAGCTGCTCGACGTCCGGCGCCTCCGCCTCGGCGGCGGTCACCGCACCCCAGTCGGGCCGGTGGAGCGCAGCCGCCTGGGCCTCGAGGTCCTCCACCTCTGCGGCCACGTCCGCCAGGGGCCGAGCCCGTCGCCGCGCCTCCGTCCGGGCCTCGGCCTGGGCCGCCGCCGCTTCGAACGCCTCGAGGCGGTCGGCCACGTCGCCGTCTCCGAACCCGACGGCGACGAGCTGGCCCAGCAGCGCGTCGGCCAGCTGGCCCGCCCCGTCCTCGGCCTCGTGCACCGTGGCCTGGGCCCGGGCGGCGGCCCCGGCTCGGCAGCGATCGTCCAGCCGCCGGAGGAGGTCCGGCCGGTCCAGGTCCCCGTCGTCGAGGAGGTAGGGCCGGCAGGCCTCGGCGAGGGCGGTCCGGGCCGCGGCGGCGGCCGGGATGGCGGCCGAGGCCAGCTCTTGGCGCAGGTGGTCCATCTCCTCGGCCGTCTCGCCGAGGTCCTGCAGCGCGGCGTGGTAGGCCGCGACCTCGTCGGCCACCTCGAGAGCCCGCTCCACGGGGAGGTCCGGCCCGACCAGCTCGCTCCACGCGGTCCAGGCGGCCCGCTGCTCGTCGACCGCCGCCTCGGCCCGAGCCCGCAGGCGCGGATCTACGGTGGCCTCGACCCGACGGATGTGGAAGCCGAGGTAGCTGGTGGCCCCGGCCCGCTCGAGGGCCAGCCGCTCGGCTCGGAGGGCTCGGCGGTGCCGTCGGTCGGGCAGCACGATCCCGGCGACGGCTGCCACCCCGGCGGCGCCGAGCCCCACGGGGACGAGCAGCGGCGCGGTGGCGACGCCGAGCACGCCGGCCGCGGCGCCGAGCACGGTGGCGGCCATGGCGGGGATGCGCACCGCGCCCGCCGCCCGCTCGGCGTCGTCGACCTCGGCGTGGGCGGCCTCGATCTCCGCCACCAGAGCCGGGGCGGCCCCGACGTCGTCCAGCTCGAGGCCGCCGAGCGACACGCGGACCTCGTGCATCGCCTCGTGGGCGTCGGCCAGACGACGGGCGGCCGACCACAGCGGTCCCTGCTCGAGCACCCCCAGCTCGGCCACCACCGGGTCTGAGGGAGCGGGCAGGGTGGCCACCGCGAGGTCCTGCAGGCGCTGCTCGAGCGCCGCCCGCTCGGCGGCGGTCTGCTGCGCCCGGTCGAGCAGCTCGGCGACGTCGACCGGTGGCGCCTCGGGGATCGTGGCCAGGCGGTCGACCTCGTGGGGATCGACCGGCTCGTCCGATGCGAGGGCGGTGAGCTCGGCCAGCCGGGCCGATGCGTGCGCATGCTGGGCAGCCAGGTCCCGGATCGACGCCGCCGCGGAGAGGAGCCGACGGTCGGCGTCGACGGAGGCGGCGTCGGACTGCAGGGCGGCCGCTTCGGTGCGGACCTGCTCCAAGCGGGCGAGCACCTGGGCGTAGGCCCGCCGAGCGGCGCCCTCGCGGGCGGCGTGGAGGGCGGCGTCGATCTGGTGGAGCTCGGCTCGGAGCTCGGCGGAGCGCTCCCGTTCAGCCAGGCCGGCCTCGAGCTCAGCGGTGATGTCGGCGAGCGTCGTGCGGGCCTCCCTCAGCTCGGCCGGCTCGTCCTCGGGCGCCCGGTGGACCTCAGGGGTGATGTCGTCGGACCCGACCACCAGCAGGGCCGCCAACGAGGCCGGCGAGCGCGGCGCGCCAGCCAGGGGGTGGACCTCGGTGCCGGCTGCGTCTCGGGCCGTGGCCCGCCCGCCCTGCGCCTCGACGACGACCGTCCCCCCGGTAGCGTCGAGGTACCGGAGCGTCGTGTGCTCGTCGCCGCCGACGAGCGCGGCGACGAGGCTGTGGGCGAG
This sequence comes from Acidimicrobiia bacterium, assembly GCA_046565645.1. GTDB lineage: Bacteria > Actinomycetota > Acidimicrobiia > Acidimicrobiales > VFJN01 > VFJN01. Next base: position 26,720 of record JBKHYD010000045.1, read on the forward strand.
CGCGACCCGCTCGTCGGGCCCGAGCCCGGCGAGGACGGTCAGGTGCGGGTGGAAGGGCAGGCGGAGCGTGCCGTCCGCCTCGTGGACGGTCAGCTCCTCGAACCGCACGCAGACTCCTCCTGAGGCACGGAGAACCATCGGCGCGCGGGGAGCCCTCCTGTAGCGCGACCTGGGTCGGAGGGCCCACCCGCCAGCCCCCGGGACGTGGTGGTCAGGCGGCGCTGTCGAGCCATGCCAGACCCCCCAGACCGACGTTGCGCGCCACGGTGAACGCCACAGCCACGATCACGAGGGCAGGCACGGCCCAGCCCGGGGGAGCGGGCACCCGCACGGGACGGCCCAGCGCCTGCCCCACCAGGGCCAACCAGACGAGTGCTCCGACCGGGACCGCGACCAGGAGCAGCAGGTTGTGATCGAGCGCCTCCGCGAGCCGGCCCCGGCTCAGGCTGTGCAGCCCCCGCAGGGTCCCGCAGGCGGGGCAGTCTGCGCCGAGGAGCACCTGGGTGGGGCAGCGCGGGTACAGCCCGCCATCGGCAGGGTCGGCCACCGCCAGCACCGCGCAGGCCGCCACCGCACCGGCGGCCAGCGACGCGGCGCGGGTCCGATCGGGGCGGGCGGCGCGGACGACCGGAGCAAGGCGCACGCCCGAAGGCTACGGCAGCCGCGTCGGCGGGGGAACCGAGTGGGGCCCGCTCGCCGCACCCCGGTAGGTTGACCCGTGGGTCAAGGCCGGAGGGGGTGCCCGCAGGGTTGTCGAGGTCCGAGCACGAGCAGGAGGGCGCCGGGCCATCAGGCTGGCGCCTCATCGTCGGGGCCTGCCGGCTCCGCTGGCGGGGGATCGCGCTCGGCGTCCTCGTGGGCCTCGGCTGGACGGCCGGCAAGGTCAGCGTCGGCCTTCTCGTCCAGCGGGCCATCGACCAGGGCATCGAGGCCGACGACATGGGGGCGCTGCGTCGCTGGGCGCTGGCGATCGCCGTGGCGGCCGTGGTGGTCGGGCTCTTCACCGGGCTCCGCCGCTACCTCGCCTTCCGTGAGGCCAGGTGGGTGGAGGCAGACCTGCGGGAGCGCCTCTTCTCGCACTTCCAGCGGTTGCACTTCGCCTTTCACGACCGGGCCCAGACGGGTCAGCTGATGAGCCGGGCGAACACCGACCTCCAGCAGATCCAGGCGCTCGTGGTGATGATCCCGCTCACGATCTCCAACGGGGTCACCGTGGCCGCGGTCACCGTCATCTTGCTGTCCATCGACCCGCTGCTCACGCTGCTGGCGCTGGGCTCGCTGCCGTTCCTCAACCTGCTGGCCACCCGGTTCTCCCGCCGTCTCCACCCGGCGGTGCTCGGCATCCAGCAGGAGTCGGCCGAGCTGGCTGCGGTGGTCGAGGAGTCCGTCGCCGGGGTGCGGGTGGTGAAGGGGTTCGGGGCCGAGGCCGTCCAGGCGGCCCGCCTCCGCACCGAGGCCGACGACGTGTACGGCCGGTCCATGGAGGCCGCCTCCGTGCGGGCCACCTACCTGCCCGCCCTCGAGCTGCTGCCCAACCTCGGCCTGATCGCCACGCTCGGCTACGGCGGCCACCTCGTGCTCGACGGAGGGCTCACGCTCGGCGAGCTGGTGGCGTTCAACGTCTACGTCGTGATGCTCGTCTGGCCGTTGCGCATGCTCGGGATGATCCTCGCCCAGGGGCAGCGGGCGGCCGCGGCGGGCGAGCGGGTGCAAGAGGTGCTGGACACGTCGCCGGTCATCGTCGACCGCCCCTCCAGCCGCTCGTTGCCGCAGGGCGGGCCCGACGGCCGTGGCGACCTGCGCTTCGAGTCGGTGTCGTTCCGCTACGCCGAGGACCTGCCGCTCGTGCTGGACGGCCTCGACCTGCACGTCCCCGCCGGCCAGTCGGTCGCCCTCGTGGGCGCCACGGGTGCCGGCAAGACCACCGTCGCCCGCCTCATCCCCCGGTTCTACGAGGCCACCGCGGGTCGGGTCCTGCTCGACGGCGTCGACGTGCGCGACCTCCGGGTGCGGGACCTGAGGAGAGCGGTCGGGATCGTGTTCGAGGAGACGTTCCTCTTCTCGTCGTCCATCGGGGACAACATCGCGTTCGCGCAGCCCGACGCCTCCGCCGAGGCGGTCGAGCGGGCGGCCCGGCTGGCCGGTGCCCACGACTTCGTGGTCGAGCTCCCGGATGGCTACGACACGTTGATCGGCGAGCGCGGGTACTCCCTCTCGGGCGGTCAGCGCCAGCGCATCGCGATCGCCCGCGCCATCCTCGCCGACCCGCGGGTCCTGATCCTCGACGACGCCACCTCGTCCGTGGACCCCACCAAGGAGCACGAGATCCGCGACGCTCTGGCTGAGGTCATGCAGGGGCGCACGACCATCGTGATCGCGCACCGCCCGGCCACCATCGCCCTGGCCGACCGCGTCGTCCTGCTGGGGCAGGGCACGGTCCTGGCCGACGGCCCTCACGAGCACCTGCTCGCCACCAGCGACGCCTACCGCGAGGTGCTGGCGGCAGCCGCTGAGGCCGAGCTCGTCGAGGAGGTGCGGTAGCGGTGTGGATGCAGGGAGGCGTCGACGAGAGCGAGCGGCTGGATGCCGACGCAGCCAAGCACGTCCTCCGCCGTGCCTTCGCCATGCTGCGGCCCTACCGCCGGGACATGGCCGTCGCCCTGGCGATGGTGGTGCTCTGGACCGCCACCACCCTGGCCGGCCCCTTCCTGGTGCGGTACGGCATCGACCAGGGCATCAAGGCGGGCGACCCAGGAGCGCTCGACTCCGCGGTGGCGGGCTACGTCCTCGTCGCGCTCGTCTCGTACGTGACGTTCCGCTTCCAGGTGCTGCTCATCAGCCGCATCGGCGAGTCGTTCCTCCGTGACCTCCGGCTGCGGGTCTTCGCCCACCTGCAGCGGCTGTCGATGCCCTTCTACGACCGCGAGAAGGCGGGGGTCATCGTCTCCCGGATGACGAGCGACGTCGACTCGATGCAGGAGCTCGTCCAGATGGGGCTGATGATGTTCGTCAGCAACGGGCTGCTCCTCGGTGTGTCCGTCATCGTGCTGGCGGCGGTCTCCTGGCAGCTCCTGGCCCTCGCCGCCCTGTGCCTGCCGCCGGTGATCCTGGCCAGCATCAAGTTCCAGCGCGACTCGAACGTGGCCTACCTGGAGGTGCGGGACGGCATCGGGAGCACCCTGTCCCGCCTCCAGGAGGGCCTGGCCGGCGTGCGGGTGGTCCAGGCCTTCGGCCGCGAGGACGTCGAGGCGGCCCGGTTCCAGGAGGGGAACCGCCGGCTCTATGACGCCCACATGCGCTCGGTGCGGATCTCGGCCTGGTACCTGCCGGTCATCGAGCTGGCCGGGCTCGTCACCACCGCGATCGCCGTGGGCGTGGGCGGCTGGTGGGTCCACACCGGGGATCTCACGGTGGGCACCGTGACGTTCTTCGTCCTCACGCTCTCGAACCTCTTCGAGCCGGTGCAGCAGCTCTCCCAGCTGTTCAACCTCGTCCAGTCGGCCGGGGCCGCCCTCCACAAGCTGTTCGGGCTCCTCGACACCGAGGTCGACGTCCCCGAGCGCCCGGGCGCCGTCGACCTGCCGAGCCGCGGGGACATCCAGGTGGAGGGGGTGGCCTTCGCGTACGCCGGCGGCGCCCCGGTGCTGCGCGACGTCGACCTGTCCATCCCGTCCGGCTGCCGGCTGGCGCTCGTCGGCCCCACCGGCGCCGGCAAGTCCACCCTGGCCAAGCTGGTGGCCCGCCTCTACGACCCGACCGAGGGCTCGGTGCGCTTCGGGGGCGTGGACCTCCGGGATGCCACGATCCGCTCCCTGCGGGAGCGGATCGTGGTGGTGCCCCAGGAGGGGTTCCTCTTCAACGGCAGCATCCTCGACAACGTGCGGCTGGCCCGGGCCGGCGCCACCGACGACGAGGTGATGGCGGCGCTCGACGCCATCGGCGTGCGGGACCGCTTCGCCCTCCTGCCCGAGGGCCTCGCCACCGAGGTCCAGGAGCGGGGCTCGCGCCTCTCCGCCGGCGAGAAGCAGCTGGTCTCGCTGGCCCGGGCGGCGCTGGCCGATCCGGCGGTGCTGGTGCTGGACGAGGCCACCTCGAGCCTCGACCCCGGCACCGAGGTCGTGGTGGAGGAGGCGATGGCCCGACTGATGGAGGGGCGCACCGTGATCGTCATCGCCCACCGGCTCTCCACCGCCCAGCGGGCCGACCTCGTCGGCGTGGTGGCGGGCGGTCGCCTGGTCGAGCTCGGCACCCACGACGAGCTCGTCGTGCGGGGGACGCACTACGCCGCCCTCTTCGCCACCTGGTCGGGCGGGCTGCCGGGTGGGATCCCGAGCCGGTAATTGTTACCATCGCCATAGGAGAAATCCCCCGACGATCCTCTCCCGGCGAACGGAGCGCACCGGTGGCAGTCACCGACCTGGACCTGTCCAAGTACAAGCTCGGCTGGAGCGATGCCGAGGACTACGTCTTCAAGCCCAAGCGGGGCCTGAACGAGGACATCATCCGCGAGATGAGCTGGATGAAGGGCGAGCCCGACTGGATGCTCGACTTCCGGCTGAAGTCCTACCGCCACTTCCAGAAGCGCCCGATGCCGCGCTGGGGTGGCGACATGTCGGAGATCTACTTCGACGACATCTACTACTACATCAAGCCCACCAGCGCGCAGGTCGACCAGTGGGACGAGCTGCCCGACGCCATCAAGCAGACCTACGAGAAGCTGGGCATCCCCGAGGCGGAGCGGAAGTACCTGGCCGGCGTCACCGCCCAGTACGAGTCCGAGGTCGTCTTCCACCGCAACCGGGAGGACCTCGAGCGCCAGGGCGTCATCTTCACGGACATGGACACCGCGCTCCGCGAGTACCCCGAGCTGGTGAAGGAGCACTGGGCCAAGGTCATCCCGCCCAACGACAACAAGTTCTCCGCCCTCAACTCGTCCGTGTGGTCAGGCGGCTCGTTCATCTACGTGCCGCCGGGCGTCGAGGTGGACATGCCGCTGCAGGCGTACTTCCGCATCAACGCCGAGAACATGGGCCAGTTCGAGCGCACGCTGATCATCGCCGACGAGGGTTCGAAGGTGCACTACATCGAGGGCTGCTCCGCTCCCGTGTACACCACCGACTCGCTGCACTCGGCGGTCGTCGAGATCGTGGTCAAGCCCAGCGCCCGGGTCACCTACACCACGATCCAGAACTGGTCGAACAACGTGTTCAACCTGGTCACCAAGCGGGCCCGGGTCGAGGCCGAGGGCCACATGGAGTGGATCGACGGCAACATCGGCAGCCGCCTCACGATGAAGTACCCGGCCGTGTACATGGTGGGCCCGAAGGCGTCCGGCGAGGTGCTCTCGGTGGCCTACGCCGGCCAGGGCCAGCACCAGGACGCCGGGGCCAAGATGGTCCACGCCGCCCCCGAGACCACCTCGAAGATCGTGTCGAAGTCGATCTCCAAGGACGGCGGCCGCACCAGCTACCGCGGCCTCGTCCGGGTGGAGGACGACGCGTACGGCTGCAAGAGCCACGTGCAGTGCGACGCCCTCATCCTGGACGAGCACTCGATCAGCGACACCTTCCCGTACATGGAGGTCGGCTCGCGAGACGCCGTCATCGGCCACGAGGCCACCGTCTCCAAGGTGGCCGACGAGCAGCTCTTCTACCTGATGAGCCGCGGGCTCTCTCAGGAGCAGGCAATGGGCATGATCGTGAACGGCTTCATCGAGCCGGTCACCCGCACGCTCCCGATGGAGTACGCGGTCGAGTGGAGCCGGCTGATCGAGCTCCAGATGGAAGGCAGCGTCGGGTAGCGGTGCCCGACCTGCTCGAGCGTCCCCGCCCTGGGAGACTTCGTCCCGTGCCGATGCGCCAGGACTGCAAGCACTACGAGACCCGCACCTACCCCTCCGGCGACACCGTCCGGAAGTGCGACCTGGACCTCGCCCCGGAGGCGCCGTGGCGCTGCCCGGCCGCGTGCCACCGGTACGAGAAGCGCCTGGCCGACGTGAACTGGAGCCACGGCACCCTGGTCACGCCCCCCACTCCCGACGAGCCGCTCGACGCCCTCGACCGCAACGACGGCTCCGTCGCCGCCGTGCTGGACGAGGCCGAAGACCACCTCAACGCCGTCGGCGCCCAGGTCCTGGCCGAGCTGGCGGCGGAGCGCCAGGGCCGGGCCGGCCGCCTGAAGCGCATCTTCCGCCGCAAGCGCTGATCCCCCCGATCTGTGAGGTTCCCCTGAGCACCTTCTCCCCCGACGCCGTCGCTGCCCTCGACGGACCTGGCTGGCTCCTCGAGCGCCGCCGCGCCGCGGCCGAGCGACTCGCTGCGCTGCCCCTCCCCAGCACCGAGGAGGAGGTGTGGCGCTACAGCCGCATCGACGAGCTCGACCTCGACCGCTACTCGCCGGCCGCCGCCCCCTCCACCGTCTCCCATGGCGACCTCGGTCGGGCCCGGGTGGCCCGAGCCAGCGAGCTGGACGACGGCGAGGAGATCGTGGGCGAGCTCGCGGACCCCACCTCCGCGGTGGGCTGGCTCAGGGTGGCGCTCGCGGTCGACCCGATCCTGATCGACGTGCCCGACGGAGTGCACCTCGCCGGGCCGGTGGTGGTGCGCCACGAGGGCCCGGCGGACGGGCGCGCCGCCGCCACCATGGTGCTCGTGCGGGCTGGAGCCGACAGCTCGGTCCGCGTGGTCGAGGTGCTCGCCGGCGGTGGGGCCGGGCTCGTGCTGCCCGCCACCGACATCCGGGCCGGCCAGGCCGCCCGGGTGGACTACGTCGGCGTGCAGGACCTCTCCCCCGACGGCTGGGCCCTCGGCACGCTGGAGCTCACCGCCGGGGCGCAGGCCACCGTCGTGGCCGGCCTGGCCGGCTTCGGCGGCGACTACGCCCGGCTCCGCACGGACTGCCACCTCGTCGGTCGAGGCGCCACCGGCGACCTCCTGGCCGCCTACTTCGGCACGGGCCGCCAGTCCCTCGACTACCGCACGTTCCAGGAGCACGTGGCTCCCGACACCACCAGCAACCTGCTCTTCAAGGGGGCCGTGGGCGACCAAGCCCGATCCGTCTACACCGGCCTCATCCGGGTGGCCAAGGACGCTCGGGGCACCAACGCCTTCCAGACCAACCGGAACGTGAAGCTCTCGGACGACGCCTGGGCGGAGTCCGTGCCCAACCTGGTGATCGAGAACAACGACGTCCACTGCAGCCACGCCTCCGCCGTCGGCCCCATCGACGAGGAGCAGCGGTTCTACCTGGAGAGCCGGGGCATCCCCACCAAGGTGGCCGACCGGCTGATCGTCGCCGGCTTCTTCGACGAGGTGTTCGACGCCTTCCCCGGCAACGACCTGCGCGACGAGCTGGATGCTGCGGTGGGCGCCAAGGTCCAGGCGGTGCTGGCGTGACCGGCGAGGTGGTGCCCGTGTGCGCCCTCGCCGAGATGGAGCCCGGCAGCGTCCGCCAAGTCGTCGCCGGCGAGCACCGCATCGCGCTCGTCCGCATCGACGACGACGTCTACGCCATCGGCGACCGCTGCAGCCACCAGGACATCTCCCTGTCCGAGGGTGAGGTCCTCTGCGAGGAGAAGCAGCTGGAGTGCTGGAAGCACGGCAGCGCCTTCTCGCTCGAGGACGGCACGCCCCACGCCCTGCCGGCCACCAGGCCGGTCCCCGTCTACGAGGCCCGCGTCGTCGACGGCCAGATCGAGGTGGTGCTCCCGTGACCGACTCCCACGTGCTCGAGATCGAGGGCCTCCGGGCCGGCGTCGAGGGCAAGGAGATCCTGAAGGGGATCAACCTCACCATCCGTTCGGGCGAGGTCCACGCCGTCATGGGGCCGAACGGCTCGGGCAAGTCCACTCTCTCCCACGTGATCATGGGTCGACCGGGCTACGAGGTGCTCGACGGGTCGATCACCCTGGACGGTGCGGACGTGCTCGCCATGACGGCGTACGAGCGGGCCCAGGCCGGGCTCTACCTCGCCATGCAGTACCCCACCGAGGTGCCCGGTGTGGCGCTGGTCGACGCCCTCGAAGCCGCCTTCGCCGCCTCCGGGCGCGACACCGCCTCGGTGGCGGCCCGGATCACCGCCGAGGCCGAGCGCATCGGCTTCGACGACCGGTTCCTCCTGCGGCCGCTCAACGTGGACCTCTCCGGGGGCGAGAAGAAGCGGAACGAGACGCTCCAGCTCGGCGTGCTGGAGCCCAAGATCGCCATCCTGGACGAGCTCGACTCCGGCCTCGACGTCGACGCCCTGCGGGCCTGCTCCCGGCGCATCGAGGAGGCCACCCACGAGACCGGTCTCGGCGTGCTGGCCATCACCCACTACACCCGCCTGCTCCACGAGCTGAAGCCCGATCGGGTCCACGTGATGGCGCGGGGAACCATCCAGCGGAGCGGCGGCCCCGAGCTGGCCGACGAGCTCGAGGAGACCGGGTACGCGAGCTTTGTCGACGACGAGCCCACCGCTCCCGCGAAGCCGGCCGCCGGCGACCCCTTCGCGGATCCCTTCGCCTGACCCGCGCCGACCGCCGCTCGCGTGCGCAGACCGACACGCGTGCGCTGAGGCCCCGTGGTGGTCGATCTGCGCACGCGTCGGATGGCGGTGGGCGACCGCCGCGTCGCGTGCGCGGACCGACACGCGTGCGCTGAGGCCCGGTGGCGGTCGATCTGCGCACGCGTCGGCGCGGGATCTGGGCCTAGGCTCGTGGGGTGGTCCTGGGTGAAGACGAGGTGCTGGCCCGGCTGGGGGAGCGGCCCGGGTGGGAGCTCCGCGACGGCCGGTTGCACCGAGAGCTCGAGTTCGCTGACTTCGCCGAGGCCTTCGCCTTCATGACCCGGGTGGCGGAGGCGGCCGAGCGGCTCGACCACCACCCCGACTGGTCGAACTCGTGGAACCGGGTGTCGATCGACATCACGAGCCACGCCGCCGGTGGGATCACCGAGCGCTGCTTCGAGCTGGCCGCCGCGATCGACGCCGCGGTGTAGCGCTACTCGCCGGTCTCGCCGTCGATCGCCTCGCGGAGGAGGTCCGCGTGGCCGTTGTGGCGGGCCGTCTCCTCGATCATGTGGAGCATGACCCAGCGCAGCGTCAGCGGGCGCCCCTCCCACCCCTCCCACGCCTGGGTCTGGTCCAGGGACCCGGCTGCGTCGATCACGGCCCGGCTGCGAGCGCAGGCGGCGTCGTAGAGGGCGAGGAGCACGTCGGGCTCGTCGTCGACCGCCGTGTGCAGCTCCCAGTCGCGGTCCGCGACCCAGTCGACGCTGGCCCACGGCTCGGGTTCGGGCCGGCCGGCGAAGCGAACCGTGAACCAGGTGTCCTCGACCAGCGCGAGGTGCTTGACGAGCCCGGCCAGCGTGAGCTCGGACGCCCCCACCCGCCGGGCCATCTCTGCCTTGGTGAGCCCGGCCGCCTTCCACCGCAGGGTGGCGCGGTGGTAGTCGAGGAACCCCGTGAGCAGGGTTCGCTCGTCGGCGTCGAAGTCCGGCTCCCAGCGGCCGTGGGAGCCCTCCGGCACTACGCCGCTCCGGTGGCCTCGTCGATGGCCTGGGCGAGGGTGTTCCAGGAGAGCGTGGCGCACTTGATCCGGACCGGGAACTTCACCACGCCGCGCAGCGCCTCGAGGTCGCCGAGCTTCACGGCCGGATCGACCTCGATGGGAGCCGTCTCGCCGTCGCCGTCGAGGGACTGCTCGTGGATGGACATCATCCCCTTGAAGGCCCGGGTCAGCTCCTGCACCTCGTCGAGGGTCTTGCCCTTCACCGCCGAGGACATCATCGACGCCGACGACTGGCTGATCGAGCAGCCCTGCCCGGCGATCTTGAGGTCCTCGACGACCCCGTCTCGCACCTGGACGTAGAGGACGATCTCGTCCCCGCACAGGGGGTTGAACCCCTCGACACGGGTGGCCGGCGGGACCGGCAGCTCGCCTCGGTTCCGGGGCGAGCGGTAGTGGTCGAGGATGATCTCCCGATAGAGGTCTTCGAGGCCAGGCATGCGATGGGCGATCCTACCGGTGGGGGGTCAGAGGGCGAAGAAGTCGGCGGCCTCGCCGATGGCGTCGGCCAGGGCGTCGACGTCCGCCTCGTCGTTGTACACGTACAGCGAGGCGCGGGCGGTGGCAGATGCGCCGAGGACCCGCATGAGGGGCTTGGCGCAGTGGTGGCCGGCCCGCACGCAGACGCCGTGCTGGTCGAACACCTGGGTGAGGTCGTGCGGGTGCAGGTCTCGGTACTCGAACGAGAGCACCCCGCCCCGCTCGGCGGGCTCGGCGGGGCCGTGGATGCGGAGGTCCTCGCCGAAGCGGTCCGTGAGGCTGCGTAGGGCGTAGGCGGTGAGCGCCACCTCGTGCTCGCGGACGGCGTCCATCCCGAGCCCGCCGAGGTACTCCGCCGCCGCGCCGAGACCGACCGCCTCGGCGATCGGGGGGGTGCCGGCCTCGAACTTCCAGGGGAGCTCGTTGACCGTGAACCCCTCCTTGGTGACGTTCAGGATCATCTCGCCGCCGGTGAGGAACGGTGGGGTGGCGTCGAGGATGGCCTCGGTGCCCCACAGCACGCCGATGCCGGTGGGTCCCAGCATCTTGTGCCCGGTGAAGGCCACGAAGTCGGCCCCCCATGCCTGCACGTCGGTGCCGATGTGGGGCACGTGCTGGGAGGCGTCGACGACCGCGATGGCGCCGGCGTCGTGGGCGGCGGCCACGAGGCGCTCGACGGGGAGCAGCGTGCCGAGCACGTTCGACATCGCTGCGAACGACACCACCTTGGCCCCGTCGACGAGGCGGTCGAGGTCGGTGAGGTCGACGTGGCCGTCGGCGGTGACCGGCAGCCAGCGCAGCTCGATGCCGAGCTCGTCGTGGAGCTGGTGCCATGGGACGATGTTGGCGTGGTGCTCGAGCTCGGTGAGGACGACCGCGTCGCCGGCGCGCAGGTTGGCCCGCCCCCAGGCCTTGGCCACGAGGTTGAGCGCCTCGGTGGCGTTCTTCGTGAACACCACCTCCTTGGTGGACGCCGCCCCGATGAAGCGGGCCACGGTGGCTCTGGCCCCTTCGAGGGCGTTCGTGGCCTCCTCGGCGATCTGGTAGGTGCCGCGGTGCACGTTGGCGTTGGTGCGCTCGTAGTATGACCCCATCGCCTCGAGCACGGCCCGCGGCTTCTGGGACGTGTTGGCGGAGTCGAGGTAGACGAGGCGCCCACCGCGGACCTCGCGCTCGAGGATGGGGAAGTCCTTCTTGATGGCGGCGACGTCGAGCGGGTCGTGGCCGGTCATCGCCATGCCTCGTAGCCCTCGCGCTCCAGCCGCTCGGCGAGCTCCATCCCGCCCGAGTCGACGATCCTGCCGTCCATGATGATGTGGACGACGTCGGGCTGGAGGTGGTCGAGGAGGCGCTGGTAGTGGGTGATGGCGATCACGCCGAGCTCGGGCCGGTCCCGCCGGACCTCCTGCACGCCACGGGCCACCACCTTGAGGGCGTCGATGTCGAGCCCGGAGTCGGTCTCGTCGAGGATGGCGATCTCGGGCTCGAGGATCGCCATCTGCAGGATCTCGTTGCGCTTCTTCTCCCCGCCCGAGAACCCCTCGTTGAGGAACCGGTCGGCGAAGGTCGGGTCCATGTCGAGCCGATCCATCCACTCCATGATGGACAGGCGGAGCTCGAGCACGCTGAGGTCGATGCCCTTGCGGGCCGACAGCGCCTGGCGCAGGAAGTTGATCACGGACACGCCCTGCACCTGCTGGGGGTACTGGAAGGCCAGGAACATCCCCGCCTTGCCCCGGACCTCGGTGTCCCAGTCCGTGATGTCGTCGCCCTTGAAGCGGATCCGACCCCCGGTGACCTCGTACTCGGGGGAGGCCAGCAGGGTGGAGGCGAGCGTGGACTTGCCCGATCCGTTCGGGCCCATGAGGGCGTGGACCTCACCGGGCTGCACGACGAGGTCGATCCCGTTGAGGATGTCCGGCCCGTCGGGGGTGGCGACCGGACGGGCCCGGAGGCCGTCGATCTCGAAGAGGGGAGCCTCGGGCATGCCCCTCAGTGTATTAGCACTATGGCGATAGTGGAAAAGGCGTCAGGCCCTCTCGACCGGCTCGCTGCTCGGCGACGCCTCGGCCCGCAGGCCGTCCTTGAACTCTCGCTGGGCCTTGCCCAGCGAGCGGGCCAGCTCGGGCACCTTCTTGCTCCCGAACATGAGGAGCACGACGGCCAGGACGATGAGCATCTCGGGTCCACCAAGGTTCATGGCGCGTTCTACGGCGCCCCACCCTCCGGCGGATGTCACCAGCCCCGGTCGACCCACTCCTGGAGGTGGGGGCGCTCGGTGCCGATGGTGGTGCGGTCGCCGTGGCCGGGCAGAACGATCGTCTCGGCCGGGAGCGTGAACAGCCTCCGGTCGATCGACTCGATGATGGTGGGGAAGTCCCCGCCTTCGAACTTGGTCGCACCGGGTCCGCCGGGGAACAGGGTGTCGCCGCTGAACAGGATGGGGTGCCCCTCGAGCCGGAAGCACATCGACCCCGGGGTGTGGCCCGGGGTGTGGATGGTGCGCAGGCGCAGGCGCCCCACCTCGATCACCGAGTCGTCCTCGATCACCTCGTCGTAGGAGGGGAGCATGGCGGCGTCCTCGGCGGTCACGCCGACGGAGTAGCCGGCGTCGCGCAGCTCGGGCACGGCCTGGATGTGGTCCCAGTGCCCGTGCGTCTCGAGGACCCGGCGCACGCCGAGCCGCTGGCAGAGCTCGAGCAGCCGCTCGTGCTCGTTGGCGGCGTCGAGGAGGACGGCGTCTCCCGTCTCGGTGCAGCGCAGGACGATGACGTTGTTGTCGACCGGTCCCACCACCACCTGGTGGACCTGCACCCCGGTGGCGTCCCAGATCAGCGTGTCGGCCATGCTGACGAGGGTATGCGGCACGGCGTCGACGAGCAGGGCGGGCGGTGGCGGTGGCGCCTCGACGCGCTGGACCGGCGGATCCTCGCCATCGCCGTACCCGCGCTCGGGTCCCTCCTCGTGGAGCCCGTGTACGTGCTCACCGACACCGCCGTCGTAGGGAGGCTCGGCACGGCCCCACTCGGGGGCCTGGCCCTCGCCTCGACGGTCCTCAACACCCTGGTCTGGGTGTTCAACTTCCTCTCGTACGGCACCACGGTCCGGGTCGCCGTCCGCCGAGGCCGGGGCGACCTCGTGGGCGGGGCGAGCGACGCCCTCCAGGCGCTGTGGCTTGCGCTCGGGATCGGTGTGGTGATGGCGGTGGTGGTGGGCGTGGGTGCCGGCGGCCTCGTCGGGCTCTTGGGCGATGACCCTGCCGTGGTGGACCAGGGGACCACCTACCTGCGGGTGAGCGCCGTCGGCATCCCTCTCCAGCTCCTCACGATCGCCTGCATCGGGTACCTCTACGGCCTGCCCGACACCACCCGGCCCTTCGTCGTGCTCGGCATCTCCACGGCTACCAACCTGCTCGTCGAGCTCGTGCTCGTGTTCGGGCTCGACTGGGGGATCGCCGGCAGCGCCTGGGGGACGGTCGTGGCCCAGGCGCTGAGCGCCACGGTGCTGCTCGCGATCGTCGTCCCCGCCCTGCGGGCCGACGGCCTCCACCGGCTTCGAGTGGTGCCGTCGGTGATGTGGGCTGTCGTGAAGGTGGGCGCTCACCTCGTCCACCGCACCGCCTTCCTGCTAGCCACGCTGGCCTTGGCCACGGCGGCGGCCAGCCGGGTGGGCACGGCCGAGCTCGGAGGCCACCAGATCGCGGCGCAGGTGTTCCTCTTCCTCGCCATCGGGGTCGACATGTTCAAGGTCTCCGGCCAGGCGCTGGTGGGCCGCGCCCTCGGTGCCGGACGGCCCGAGGAGGCCCGGCAGGTGGTCGACCACCTGTACGGCTGGGCGTGGCGAGCCGGCGGGCTCCTCACCGTGGTCACGCTGCTGGCGGCTCCGGTGCTGCCTCGCCTCTTCAGCGACGACGGCGGCGTCCGCTCGGCGGCGACCGTGGCCCTGCTCGTCCTGGCCGCCATGCAGCTCCCCGCGGCGGTGACCTTCGTGCTCGACGGCGTGCTGATGGGGGCCAACGACTTCGCCGACCTCCGCTGGCAGACCACCCTCGCGTTCCTCGCCTCGCTCCCCGTCTTCGTGGCGGTGATGGCGCGCCCGTCCCTCGGGCTGATGACCGTCTGGGTCGGGATGTTCCTGTGGGTGGTGGTCCGGGCCCTGAAGAACCACTGGCGGGTGCGGGGCGAGGCGTGGATGCGCAGCGCCGACGGCGTCGCCTGACCGCGCCACACGGCCCAACCACCCCCAGCGGGCCGGCACCTCGGGCTCGTAGGCGCAGTACGTCCCGCTGCGGGCCGAATGCGGCGAGGTGCCGTCCGAGCGGGGGTCCGCCCGAGCACCGTCACCCAGCTGGCGCTCGAGCCGGGGTTTCGGGCGGTGCGACGTCGTCGACGTCGACGCCGGGTTCTTCCGCCTGTACGCCTGGCCGATCGACCACCGGGCGAGGTGGGGCCCCGGGCCTCAGGGAGCCCGAGGGCTCACGACCTCGAAGCCCAGTGCGTCGGCGGCCGGGATCTGGTGGCGCTCGAAGGTGAGGTAGCGGACCGGACGGGGGAGCCGGTCCGCCGCCGCCAGGTGCACCGCGTCCACGATCCGGAGCCCGTAGGTGGCGCCCAGCTCCACCGCACGGGCGGTGCACCGGTCGTCCAGCGGCACGATCCAGAAGGCCTCCCACTCGTCCCGCAGCACGCTCCAAAGCGCCCGCTGCTGGCGCGCGGAGACCGACGCTCGGTGCAGCACGAGCTGCGCCTCGGTCCGCGCCAGCGAGGAGGTGCACCACGCGTCGTCCCCCTCCATCGCCTCGATGACGAGGGGGCGGTGCGGATCGTGGAGGTAGCGCCGCACGAGGGCGGAGGTGTCGACGTAGAGGGTCACCCGCCGCGCACCTCCGCCACCACCCGGTCCAGGCGCACGTCGACAGCGGTGTCGAGGGCATCGGGCGGAGGCGGTCGATCAGAGCGGCGGGGCGGCTCCACGAGGCCAGCGGCGGACAGGACCGCGAGCGTCAGGGCGCCAGACGCCTCCAACGGTCCGAGCTGCGCCACCGGACGGCCGTCCACGGTGATCACGACCTGCTCGCCTGCGGCGGCCTGGCGGAGTCGAGCGGCCAGCGTGGCCCGCAGCTCCCTTGCTCCAACCTGTTCCACCTCGTGAGTGTACGCACGTGTACACACTCCGGGTGGCGCGCCGATCTCCGTTCCCCTAGACCACCCGGTGGCCGCCCGGCCGCCGAGACCGATCCAGAGGGGACCCATGAACTTCGCCTTCTCCGAGGAGCA
This sequence comes from Acidimicrobiia bacterium, assembly GCA_046565645.1. Lineage (GTDB taxonomy): Bacteria > Actinomycetota > Acidimicrobiia > Acidimicrobiales > VFJN01 > VFJN01. The sequence continues at coordinate 42,020 of JBKHYD010000045.1, forward strand.
GGAAGAGCTCCGCCGCATCACCCGCCAGTTCCTCGAGGCCAAGTCGCCCGAGTCCGAGGTCCGGCGCCTCATGGACACCGAAGAGGGCTACGACGAGAAGGTCTGGGCTCAGATGGCCAACGAGCTCGGCCTCCAGAGCCTGATCATCCCCGAGGAGTTCGGCGGACAGGGCTTCACGTTCGTCGAGCTCACCGTCGTGCTCGAGGAGATGGGCCGCGCCCTGCTCTGCGCCCCCTACTTCTCCTCCTGCGTCCTCGCCGCCAACGCCCTCATCCACTCGGGCGACGACGCCGCCAAGCAGGCCCACCTCCCGGGCATCGCCTCAGGCGAGACGATCGCCACCCTCGCCTTCACCGAGCCCAACGGCAGGTGGGACGAGAGCGGCATCGAAGCGACCGCCACCAAGGACGGCAACGCCTACAAGCTCTCCGGCACGAAGATGTTCGTGCTCGACGGCGCCCAGGCCAACCTGCTGATCGTGGCCGCCAAGACCGATGCCGGCACGTCGCTCTTCGCCGTCGACCCGGCCGGCACCGGCATCACCCGCACGAACCTGGCCACCATGGACCAGACCCGCAAGCAGGCCAAGATCGAGCTCGACGGCGCCGCCGGCACGCTCATCGGCACCGACGGCGGCGGCTGGGCCACCCTCGAGCGGGTGCTCGACCTCGCCGCCGTGGCCCTCGCCGCCGAGCAGGTGGGCGGAGCCCAGAAGGTGCTCGAGGAGGCCGTCCAGTACGCCAAGGACCGCGTGCAGTTCGGTCGCCCGATCGGCTCCTTCCAGGCCATCAAGCACAAGTGCGCCGACATGCTCCTCGAGGTCGAGTCGGCCAAGTCGGCCGCCTACTACGCCGCCTGGTGCGCCTCCGAGCTGAACGACGAGCTCCCCTCCGTGGCCAGCCTGGCCAAGGCCTACTGCTCGGAGGCGTACTTCCACGCCGCCGCCGAGAACATCCAGATCCACGGTGGCATCGGCTTCACCTGGGAGCACCCGGCTCACCTGTACTTCAAGCGGGCCAAGAGCTCCGAGCTGCTCTTCGGCGACCCCACCTACCACCGGGAGCTCCTCGCCCAGCGGATCGGGATCTGATCTCTCTCCGCAAGCAGTGCGCGCTCGACGAGCTCTCCCGCCGCCGGCCCCCGGCGGCGGATCGGACCACGCACGACCTCGAACGGTTCCGCATGCCCCTCGCCTTGGAGGGTGTCAGCCGGTCGTGGGTCGAGGGCACCGTCGGGTGCACCTAGGGTCGATCTCGTGCAGTGGGCCTTCCTGATCGCCGGGGCGGTGCTCGTCTTCGCGATCGCGGCGGCGTTCGTGGGGTCCGAGGCGTTCCGCCTCGGGCACGAGACCCACGCGGCCATCTTCGACGTGGACGAGGCCGTCGAGGTCGTGGCCGACCGGCTGCCGCCCGACGCGCAGGCTCGGCTCACCTTCGACGAGGTGCGCACCCTCATCCGGGCGACGCTCGGCTACCTCCACGACGAGGGCCTGTCAGCGCTCCCGGGCGAGGACCTGGCCGCGCCGGACCACGACGTGGTGGTCGACGACGAGCACGCTCTCGCCGCGGTCCTCGCCGCCGTGGAGCGGGACGGGCTCGACGTCGCCGACGTCGACGCAGCCCTGGTCATCGACGCGCTGATGGGCCACCTCGGCGACATCGGTGCGCTCGGACCTCGGGCCTGAGGACCTCCCGAAACCGCCACCACCTCGACGGTTCGACGTGGTTCACTGTGCGGACCAGAGAAGGGAGGTGGTCCACGAGATGAACGACTGTTGTAGTGGGACCCTGGAGGTGGCTGGCCGCTAGGAGCATGGTGGGGGACCGAAGCCCCCATCCGTGCTGGTGAGGGAGGAGGCGCTGTGCTTCCCGAGGGTTCGCCTTCGTCTCACCCTCATCTCGGCGAGCTGGACCAGCTGGCGAAACCACGCCGGTCACCGCCGGAGCGGCGTTCGGGGAGTGGTCCCTCCCGTTGTCCCGACCGGGACGATGCCCTCCGGTATCGAACCAGCGCACTGCGACGACGGGGATCGCGCGGCCCTCGGCCGATGCGGTCCCCGTCTCGCGCTCGCGGGTAGGTTCGACGCCATGGAACGCCCCGTCCGGTTCGAGCACAACCGCTGGCTCGGCGACAAGCGCACGCAGATCGTCCACGACGTCGACGCCTGCGAGGACCCGGCCGTCATCGAGGAGCTCATGGCGTCCGAGGCCTTCCTCTGCTTCGGTCCCGACGAGCTCGCCGAGGCCCGCAACCGGGGCTACCGGCGCTGCTCCTGCTGCGTCGCTCCCGACGCCGACTAGGCCCCGAGCCCCGGTGGAGCACCGCTTCCCCTCGCACGGGAACCTGCTCGCAGCCCGGCTCTGCCAACCCCCGTCGCGCGCCGACACCAGCCGCGTTCCCGCCGTCGTCCTCGTCCACGGCTACCCCAGCGGGCTCAGCTCGGCCGCGATCGCCTCGACCGCCCTCCCCGAGCTGGCCGACCGGATCGCCTCCGAGATGGGGTGGGTCGCAATGGCCCCTCACCTGCGCGGCTGCGGGGAGTCGGAGGGGAGCTTCTCGCTGCGGGGCTGGCTGGACGACATCCTCGCCGCCGTCGCCCACCTCGAGGCCGACGAGCGCGTCACCGGCGTGTGGCTGGCCGGCTTCGGTACCGGGGGTGCCCTCGCCATCTGCGCTGCGGCCGAGCAGCCCAGCATCCGGGGGGTGGCCGCCCTCGGCTCCCCGGCCGACTTCGACGACTGGGCCTCGCACCCCCGGCGGTTGCTCGAGCACGCGCGCGAGGTCGGCATGATCCGGGACCCGTCGTTCCCCGCCAGCCTCGACCAGTGGAGCCGGGAGCTGCGCGACCTGCGGGCGGTGGCCTGCGCACCGCTGCTGGCCCCCCGTCCGCTGCTGGTCGTGCACGGCAGCGACGACGACCTCGTCCCCGCCTTCGACGCCCGCGTGATCGTGGACGCCCATGGGGCAGCGGAGCTGCGGATCGTCTACGGGGCGGGGCACCGGCTGCGCCACGACCCCCGCGCGATCGCGGTGCTACTCGGCTGGCTCGACCGCAGCTGGCACCAGAGCCCTGTGTGAGGACCGGCGGTCGAGCCGGGCCAGCAGCCGATCGGCCACGTCCGGGGGCACGAAGGCGAGGTACCCGAGCCACATCGCGATGCTGAACCAGCCGATGTCGAGGGTGACGTCGATGCCGAGGTGCAGCAGCACACCGACCCCCAGGACCCACGGCCGCAGCCGTCGGTTCCACACGAGGAACAGGAACGACGCCTCGAAGGCGACGGTGGCCCACGTGATCAGGTTGAGGAGCACGGACTGCTCCAGCAGCCAGTCGGGCACGACGAAGCGCTGGAGGTCCTCGATCCGCAGTGCCCACTCGAGGGCCGTGCCGTTGTGCCAGGTGCCGCCTCGAAGCTTGCCGAGGGCGGAGAGGAAGTACCCGACCGCCAGGTGGAGCTGCAGCAGCCGGAGCGCCCAGGGCGCCCGAGCAGGCGGGGCGGGCGCCCCCGCCCGGCGTCGCCGGGCGCTGTCGATCGACCACAGCAGGCCGCTCGGAGCCAGCACGACGGAGAACCCGATGAGGCGGAGCGCGAGGTCCCCCGAGTTGAACACGGTCGTGTTGGTGCGTTGCAGCGCGAACAGGCACACCAGCGCCACCAGCGAGGACGCGCGGGTCCGGTAGCCGACCGCGGTGGCCACTCCCGCCGCCACCAGCAGGAGGCAGGCGGCCAGAGGGGCCCCTGACCAGGTGACCCAGTCGAGCGGGTTCCAGTGCCCGTCGGGCATGGACCGCTCGTACCGCAGCGCGCCCTCGGTGAGGAACGGGTCGACGTCGGGCAGCAGGCTGAGGGCCCAGAGCGCCACGACGGCGCCCCATCCCGCCCTGACGAGCGCCATCGGGGACGGTGACTCCGGCTCGAAGAGGAACCGCGCCCACCCGCCCTCGCCACGGATGCCGTCCCGATCGGCGCCGTCGCCACGGGCCGCGCCGGGGGCCGCCGAGGTGGCGGTCACCGCTCGCCCCCGTCCTCGGTCAGCTCGAGCGTGAAGTAGGTCGCCTCCTGCCACGGGTTCGGCTCCCCGGCCAGGACGTTCTCCCGGAAGTGGCGGATGAGCTCCACCCGCACCACCGGCGCCGGCCCGTCCGAGTGGATCGTGGCGATCCACTCGGCGGTCGGGCGCCAGATCGACCGGTAGCCGTCCGCTCGGGCTCGCTCCAGCCACTTGCGCCACCGGTAGAAGCGCAGGTTCCACCCGACACGCGGCCCGGTCGGGATGGTCCAGGTGGTCTGCGACCCGTCGGCGAAGGTGACGAGGGCCTCCAGTCGAAGGCTGGTGGTGCGGGGGTTGGGGGCGAAGACGGCCCAGGTCTGCTCGATCCCGAGGAGGCGCACCGCCCGGTCGGCGGGCTCGTCGATGGCGCGGTCGAGTGCCGAGGGCGGCAGGTGGGTGGCCACCTCCAGCCCGATGACGACCACCACGAGGAGGCTGATCAGGACCCGGCCCCAGCGGGACCGCTCGAACCGCTCCGAGAGCGGTGCGGGCATCAGCCGTCCTTGCCCTTGCCCTCGGCCTTCTTCACCTTCTTGAACGCCCGCACCTCGGCGAGGGCGTCCGCGGAGTCCACGTCGGCCACGGACCGGCGCTGCTCGTCCGAGAACGGTGCCGCCGCCTCCTCCCACCCCGCCGGAGCGATCCCGAACCGCTTGGCCAGCAGCGCGAGGAAGATCCGTGCCTTCTCGCTCCCGAAGCCGGGCAGGTCGAGGAGCCGGCGCAGGAGCTCGTGGCCGTCGTCGACGCCCCGCCACACCGCCTCCGCGTCGCCGCCGTGGTGCTCGGCGAGGTGCTGGCACAGCTGCTGGGTGCGGGCCGCCATCGAGCGGGGAAACCGGTGGAGGGCCGGTGGGCCCGTGAACGCAGCCTCCAGCTCGTCGAGCGGCATGGCTGCGATGGCGGCGGCCTCGAACGAGCCGCCGAGCCGCTCCTGGAGGCGTCGAGGCGACGAGAACGCCCACTCCATCGGCACCTGCTGGTCGAGCAGCATCCCCACCAGCAGCGCGAGCGGATCGGTGTTCAGGAGGTGATCGGCCTCAGGTTCGCCGGTCACGGCGAGGTCTCCCTGCATCGGGCCATGATCGCACGGGACCCGATCCAGCCGGCGAGCCCGGCACGCCAGCGCTCTCGGCCTGACCGGCGTCGAGGTCACGCCTCGCCGAGGGTCGAACCGCGGGGGTGGGTCTCGTACATGCGAGCTCGCGCTCGGCGAGCAGGGGCAGGACCGTCGGCTCCTGCCCGATCATGCCGCCGACGAGCGCGTTGACGCCGACGAGCAGGCTGAACTGCGCCAGGTTCTGGTGCAGGCCGAGTCGGGGCCCGGCGGCGGGCGTGAGCGCGGTCAAGGGGCCCCGGGATCGGGTCCCGGGGACGAGGCATCCATCCCGCCCTCCTGTTCAAGCATCGGCTTGAAGGTTCGTCCGCCGGCTCGGCTTTGTCAAGTTATCGTTTGAGGATTGACGGACCGACGGTGGGTCGTCAGGATGAGGGCGTGGGGGACCGTGCCGCCAAGGACGCGATGTTCGAGGGGTTCGCCGCCGTCGCGAAGGCGCTCGGGTCGGGCCGCCGGGCGGAGATCGTCGACCTGCTGGCCCAGGGGGAGCGCTCGGTGGACGAGGTCGCCGCCGAGCTCGACCAGAGCGTCGCCAACACCTCCCACCACCTGCGGGCCCTGGCCAGGGCCGGACTGGTCACGACCCGGCGGGATGGCACCCGCATCCACTACCGCCTGGCCGGTGAACGGGTGTGGGCGCTGTGGGCTGCGATGCGTGACGTCGCCGAGGCCCACGTCGCGGGGCTGGAGAAGCTGGCTGGCGCGTACCTCGGCGACCGCGACGGCATCGACACCGTCGACCGCCACGAGCTGGCCGGCCGCCTGAGGGACCGCCGCGTCGTGGTCCTCGACGTCCGCCCCGAGCGCGAGTTCGCCGCGGGGCACATCGCAGGAGCTCGATCGGTGCCGATCAGGGATCTGCGCCAGCACCTCGATGCGATCCCGTCGGACTCGGAGGTGGTCGCTTACTGCCGCGGCCCGTACTGCGTCTATGCGGATGACGCCGTGCGGGAGCTCACCAAGCGCGGCTTCAAGGCCGCTCGCCTGCAAGACGGCTTTCCCGAGTGGCAGCGCGCCGGGCTTCCCGTCGAGCTCGGAGCCAGGTGAAGGAGCGAGCGACATGATCGACGGTGCCCCCCGCCCGCCCTCAGGAGCCTTCGGTGGCGCGGTCGGGCCGGAAGCCCGAGCACAGCAGGTCGATCGAGTCGATGGTCCTCGCGGCGTCGGCGTAGGCCTGCTGCTCGACGACGTGCCAGCCGTCGCCGATCCCGAACGGGGCGGGACGCACCCGCAGCCGCCAGGACAGGTGGAGGCGGCCCCCGACCTCGCCCACGGTCGCGTCGATCAGCTCGAAGCCCTCGGCTCCGCCGAACCACGACGTGAACACCGCCGCGACCTCGTCGGCACCGCTCCAGTCCATCGGACCGGGCGGCAGCATCGCCCGGAGCCGCACGTCGGCGCTCAGCGTGGCGGCCACCAGCTGGTAGTCGCGAGCCGCCAGCGCCTCGAGGAAGACACCGCCCACGGACCAGCGGGCCAGCGCCTGCGACCTCGGGTCACCCATGGCTGACATGGCGTCCTCCTGTTCGACGTTGCTCCCTCCCGACGGTACGGAGCGGACCTCCGGCCGTCGTCCGGGGTTCACCCCACAGATCGCGCGAGGGCGGGCCGCGTAGATGCCGCCCCACGTCACCCGCCCACCGTCGGACAGCGGCGTCCGGTTGTCCGACCTGGTCGGCGCCTTCTCGCTCGCCACCGACCTCGGTCTCGGCCAGCCGATGGACCACGTGCTGCGGTCCTGGCGCATCGCGGCGGCGCTCGGCGAGGACCTCGGTGTCGAACCCGAGGGCCGTGCCGCCCTGTACTACGTCGTGACGCTGGCGTGGGTGGGCTGCGTCGCGGACACGCCCGAGGTCGCCGCCCTGTTCGGCGACGACATCGCCTTCCGGGCCGACAGCTACGACGTCGACTTCGCCGGGCTGCCCATGCTCGGCTTCATGCTCAGCCACGTCGGCGCCGGGAGCCCCGCCCTGCGCCGCATCCGCCTCGGCGTCAACCTCGCCCTCACGGGCGGCAAGGCGGTCCAGCGGGGGCTGATGTCGCACTGCCTCACCACCTCGCGCCTGGCCGAGCGGTTCGACCTCGGGGAGGACGTGTGCGCGCCGCTGCACCAGGTGTTCGCCCGCTGGGACGGCAAGGGCGTTCCCGGAGACGTCGGAGGCGAGCAGATCGCGCTGCCGATGCGCCTGTTCCACCTGGCCGACACCGTCGAGGTCCACCACCGGACCCGCGGCGTCGACGCCGCCCTGGAGGTGGCTCGAGCGAAGCGCGGCAAGCACTTCGACCCCGCCGTGGTCGACCAGTTCTGCGCAGTCGCCGACCAGGTCCTCGGCGAACCCGATGCCGAGCACGACTGGGCGGCGCTCATCGACACCGAGCCGTCCCTGCAGACCCGACTGTCCGAGGAGCAGCTCGACGCAGCCCTCGAGGCCATCGCCGACTTCACGGACCTGCGCTCGACGTCCCGCGCCGGACACTCACGGGCCGTGGCCCAGCTCGCCGCCCTCGCCGCCACCGAACGGGGGCTCCCCGACGCCGAGGCGACCGCCGTCCGCCGCGCCGGGCTCGTGCACGACCTGGGCCTCCACGGCATCCCCGCCACCATCCTCGACAAGCCCGGGCCGCTCACCGACTCGGAGCGGGAGCGGCTGCGCATGCACCCCTACTACACCGAGCGGATGCTGGCGCGACTGCCCGCGCTGGCTCGCATCGGCGGCATCGCCTCGCTCACCCACGAGCGCGGCGACGGCTCTGGCTACCACCGCGGCCTCACCGCGACCGCGATCCCGGCCACGGCCCGGCTGCTCGCCGCCGCATGTGCGTTCCAGGCCATGACCGAACCGCGCGCCCACCGCCCCGCGCTCACCGCCAAGCAGGCGGCCGACGAGCTGCGCGCCGATGTGCGGGCGGGTCGCCTCGACGCCGAAGCCGTCGACGCCGTGCTGGCCGCCGCCGGTCAGCCGCGCGGCAAGCGCCGAGCCGGTCCCGCCGGCCTCACGCCCCGCGAGATCGAGGTGCTGATCCTGATCGCCCGAGGCGGCTCGACACGCCAGGTGGCGCAGGAGCTGGCCATCACCCCGAAGACGGCCGAGACCCACATCGAGCGCATCTACGCCAAGACCGGCGCCACGACGCGCTCGACAGCCACCTTGTTCGCCCTGCAGCACGGCCTGCTCGGCACCCTCGGCCGCCTCGATCTGTAGGGGGAACCCCGGACGACGCCGCCGCCTCCCATCCCTACGGTCGACCCAACCACCGATCCCGACACCGAGGAGCCACGTCATGGCCGGAAGAGCAGTCATCAGCCTCAGCACCGGACTGGAGGATGCCGAGAAGGTCACGGTCGCCCTCCTCGTCGCGGTCGGCGCCGCCGAGGCCGGGCGTCCCACGCTCATGTTCCTCACCAAGGAAGCCGTTCGCCTGGCCGTCGACGGCACCGCCACCGGCACCGCCTGCGACGGCTGTCCGCCCATCCCCGACCTCATGAAGCGCTACGAGGCGGCGGGCGGCACCTACTACGTCTGCCCGGTCTGCTTCAACGCCAAGCAGCTCGACAAGGACCGGCTCATCGCCGGCGCCGAGATCCAGGGCACCGCTCCCATGTGGAGCTGGATCGGCGACGAAGCGGCCACCACCTTCAGCTACTGACACCCGGAGGAGACCATGACGAGCATCGACGTCGAGAGCCTGCGCGACAAGGTCAAGGCGATGTACCAGGCCGTGGCCGACGAGCCGCAGGGCACGTTCCACTTCGAGATGGGCTACGGCCTCGCCGTCCGCCTCGGCTACCCGTCGACCGAGCTCGACGAGATCCCACCCGAGGCCATCGAGTCCTTCGCCGGCGTCGGCCACCACCTCGGCCTCGCCGACCTGCAGCCCGGCGACCGCGTCGTCGACCTCGGCAGCGGATCAGGCACCGACGCGTTCCTCGCCGCCCGCAAGGTCGGCGCCGGGGGTACGGTCGTCGGCGTCGACATGACCGACGCCCAGCTGGCCAAGGCCCGCCGCCTCGCCGAGCGCGCCGGCTTCGCCAACACCCGCTTCGAGAAGGGCTACATCGAGCACGTCCCGGTTCCCGACGCGTCGGCCGACGTCGTCATCAGCAACGGGGTGATCAACCTGTGCAGCGACAAGCCAGCCGTGTTCCGAGAGATAGCCCGGGTCCTCGCGCCCGGCGGGCGCATGGCCATCTCGGACATCGTCACCGAGAACCACCTCACCGAGGCGATCGTGTGCGACGTGAACCTCTGGGCGTCCTGCATCGGCGGTGCCATGCAGCAGGACGACTACCAGGCCGCCATCGAGGGCGCGGGCCTCACGATCCAGATCCTCCAGCCGAACCCGGAGTACCAGTTCATCTCCGACTCGGCCCAGGGTGCCACCGAGACCTTCGGCGTCAAGAGCATCAGCGTCCTTGCGACCAGGTCCGTCGAGCGCTGACCGACGGTTGCCACCACGAGCCCTGCCCTGAGGAGCAGAGCGACCACCCGGTCCGTCGAGGCGACGGACCCACAACAGAAGGAGACCTGCCATGGCCGGTGTCGAGCACCGAGACTTCAGCGCACCCGATGAGATCCGATCTCCCGACAAGACCACCGTCGAGCTCGTGAACGTCGCCGGGGGCCAGATCGGGCGCTACACGTTCCAGCCGGGTTGGCGCTGGTCCGAGTGCATCAAGCCGGTGGCGGGGACGGACAGCTGCCAGGTCGACCACATCGGCTACTGCCTGTCCGGCAGCATCCACGTGTCCCATGTCGACGGCAGCGAGGCCGACGTGGTCGGTGGCGAGGTGTACCGGATCGCTCCCGGGCACGATGCCTGGGTCGTCGGTGACGAGCCGATGGTGTCGGTCGAGTTCCAGGGCGCCGCCAGCTACGCCAAGCCCGGCTGAAGACAGCGGCACCCAGATCGATCCGGTGGTGACGACGCGGGCCGAGACCAGATCGTTCGAGGGTGGTCCGCCCCAGGGTCGGGCAGCCAGCTGGCCGGGGGGGGGTCAGACGACGTCGGCGAGGCGGGGATCACCCGCGTCGGGGTCGATCCCGTAGCGGGCGATGGCGTCGGTGACCACCTCGGGCTTCACCTCTCCGTCCGCTGCCAAGGCGGCCAGCGTGGCCACCACCACGTGGGCGGCGTCGGTCTCGAAGTGGCGCCGCAGTGCCTCGCGGGTGTCGCTCCGCCCGAACCCGTCCGTGCCGAGCGGCACGAAGCGACGCCCCTCGGGCACCCACCGGGCGATCTGGTCCGGCACGGCCTTCATGAAGTCCGTGACGGCCACGATCGGACCTTCGCCGGCGAGGAGCTCGGTCACCCGGGGGGTGCGGGGGGCGCTGTCGGGGTGGAGCCGGTTCCATCGCTCGACCGTGAGCGCCTCCTCGCGCAGGCGCTTGTAGCTGGTGGCGGAGTGGAGCTCGACGCCGACCCCGTAGTGCTCGGCCAGCTCGCTCTGCGCCTCGCGGGCGGCCAGGTTGGCCGTGCCGGAGAAGAGGACGGCACCCGCGGGCGTGGTGCCCTCCGGAGCGGGAGCCCATCGGTAGAGGCCCTCGATCACGCCGTCGCTCGCCCCCTCGGGGATGGGCGGCATCACCTGGTTCTCGTTGTAGAGGGTCAGGTAGTAGAGGACGTCCTCCTCGTCGCCCCACAGGCGGTGGAGGCCGTGGCGCACGATGGTGGCCACCTCGTAGGCGAAGGCGGGGTCGTACGCCTCGATCGCCGGGTTGACCGAGGCCAGGATGAGGCTGTGCCCGTCCTGGTGCTGGAGCCCCTCCCCGAGGAGCGTGGTGCGACCGGCCGTGGCCCCGAGGAGGAAGCCGCGGGTGCGGGCGTCGGTGGCCTGCCAGATGAGGTCTCCGGTCCGCTGGAAGCCGAACATCGAGTAGAAGGTGAAGAACGGGGCCATCGGCACGCCGTGGGTGGCGTAGGAGGTACCGGCCGCCACGAAGCTGGCCAGGGAGCCGGCTTCGGTGATCCCCTCCTCCAGGATCTGGCCGGACTGCGACTCCTTGTAGGAGAGCAGCAGGTCGTGGTCGACCGGCTCGTACATCTGGCCCTGGGAGGCGTAGATCCCGAACTCCTTGAACAGGGCGTCCATGCCGAAGGTCCGGGCCTCGTCGGGGATGATCGGCACCACCCGCGGGCCGAACGCGCTGTCGCGCATCAGGTTGCGCAGCAGGCGCGTGAACGCGGTCGTGGTGGACGCGGCCTGCTTCCCGGAGCCGGCCAGCACCTCCTCGAACGCCTTGTCGTCGGGCAGCTCGATCGGGCGCTTGGTGCGGATCACGCGCCGGGGGAGCGACCCGTCGAGGGCCTGGCGACGGTCCATCAGGTACTGGCGGACCTCGGAGCCCTCAGGCAGGGAGATGTAGGGCGGCTCGGCGTCGTCGGCCAGCGCCTCCTCGGGCACCTCCTCCTCCAGGTGCAGCCGGGTGCGCAGGGCCCGGAACTGCTGCATCGTCATCTTCTTGATCTGATGGGTGGCGTTGCGGCCCTCCACGTCGGGGCCGAGCGTCCAGCCCTTCACCGTCTTGGCCAGGATCACCGTGGGGGCCCCGGTGGCCTCGGTAGCGGCCTTGTAGGCGGCGTAGAGCTTCCGGTAGTCGTGGCCGCCGCGAGGGAGGTTGCGGATCTCGTCGTCGGAGAGGTGCTCGGCCATCTTCCGCAGGCGCGGGTCGGGTCCGAAGAAGTGCTCCCGGGCGTAGGCGCCCGACTCGACCGCGTACCGCTGGAACTGCCCGTCGACAGTCGAGTTCATCTTGTTGAGCAGCACGCCGTCCACGTCCCGGGCGAGGAGCTCGTCCCACTTCGAGCCCCAGATGACCTTGATGACGTTCCAGCCGGCGCCCCGGAAGACCGCTTCCAGCTCCTGGATGATCTTGCCGTTGCCGCGAACGGGGCCGTCGAGGCGCTGCAGGTTGCAGTTGACGACCCAGATGAGGTTGTCGAGCGCCTCCCGGGAGGCGAGCGAGATCGAGCCCAGCGTCTCGGGCTCGTCGGTCTCGCCGTCGCCGAGGAAGCACCACACCTTCGACTGGCTGGTGTCCTCGATCTTGCGGTTGTGCAGGTACTTGTTGAACCGGGCCTGGTAGATGGAGCTGATCGGGCCCAGGCCCATCGACACGGTGGGGTACTCCCAGAACTCGGGCATCAGCCGCGGGTGGGGGTAGGAGGACAGGCCGTTGCGGCTGACCTCCCGGCGGAAGCCGTCGAGCTGCTCCTCGGTGAGGCGTCCCTCGAGGAAGGCCCGGGCGTAGATGCCGGGCGCGGCGTGCCCCTGGATGTGCACGTGGTCGCCGGCCAGGCCGTCGTCCTTGCCCCGGAAGAAGTGGTTGAACCCGACCTCGTAGAGCGAGGCCGAAGAGGCGAACGTGGCCAGGTGGCCGCCGATGCCGTCGGCCTCCTTGTTGGCCTTCACGACCATCACCGCTGCGTTCCAGCGGATGTAGCGACGGATCCGGCGCTCGAGGTCCTCGTTGCCGGGGAAGAACGGCTCCCGCTCCGGGGGGATCGTGTTGATGTACGGGGTGGACACCGTGGCCGGCACCCCGACCTGGAGCTCGCGGGCCCGCTCCAGCAGCTTCGACATCAGGAACCGGGCCCGGGACCTGCCGTGGGCGTCCACGATCGAGTCCAGCGAGTCCAGCCACTCCTGCGTCTCGCCCGGGTCGATGTCGGGGACCTGGTACGTGAAGCCGTCGATGATCATGGGTCCATCCTCTCGCCGTTTCGCTCGGGTTGCACCACCCCCCGGCTGGCGCGTGGGCTGTGACCCCGATCGCCCGCGTTTCGCTTCATCCGGCCGGGCGCGCCACCATCGGCCCGTGCCCGCCGTCGAACCCACGCTCGTCTACACGGACGGCGCCTGCTCCGGGAACCCGGGGCCGGGCGGTTGGGCGTACGCCGTGCCTGACGGGCCCTTCGCCAGCGGCGCCGACCCCCACACCACCAACCAGCGCATGGAGATCACCGCCGCCTTCGAGGCGGTGAAGGCGATACCCGGGCGGTTGGAGGTGGTGAGCGACTCCACCTACGTCGTGCACTGCTTCCGCGACCGCTGGCACGAGGGTTGGGTGAGGCGGGGCTGGAAGAACTCGCAGCGCCAGCCGGTGGCCAACCGCGACCTGTGGGAGCCGTTCATCGATCTCGTGCTGGCCCGGGGCGACGTCACCTTCCGCTGGGTGAAGGGCCACGGCGGCGACGCTATGAACGACCTGGTCGACCGCCTGGCTGTCGAGGCGGCGGCGGCCCAGGTCGGCCGGTCCGGCGTCGGCACCCCAGCGGACCTCGGCCCAGCCGATGCACCGATGGACGCCCCAGCGGCGGCCAGGGGTCGCGACCGCCGCCTGCCCGAAGGCCGGCTGGTCTTGGTGGCGGGGCACCGCCCCGAAGCGCTCGGCGGCTACGACCACAACCCGGTCGCCGACGGCGTGCGCACCCGGCTGGCCGAGGCGCTGCGGGCGATGGTCGAGGTCGACGGCCCGCTCACCGTCGTCAGCGGGCTGCGCCTCGGCGCCGAGCAGCTGGGCGCGGAGGCGGCACTGGCCGAGGGCCTGCCGCTCGTCGCCGTGCTCCCGTACCCGGAGCCGGACAAGCCGTGGCCCCCGGCGGCGCGCGCCCGCTTCGCCGAGCTCGTCGACGCCGCCACCGCGGCCATCACCCTCGAGTCGCGCTCACCGGCCACCAAGCAGGCGGCCGGTGCCGCGCTCGCCCGCCGCGATGCCTGGCTGGCCCGGCAGGTCGACAGCGCGGTGGTGGTCTGGGACCACGAGGACGACGTGGTGGGCCGACTCGTCCGCAGCCTCGAGGACCACCTGGGCCCCGACCAGGTCCTCCTCGTCCACCCGTAGCTCCACCGCGACCCTCCTCGACGGAGAGGCGTTCGATCCCTCAGCGGCCGCGTCGGACGCGGAGCTCGGCGTAGGCGGCGTTGATGCGGACGATGCGCTCCTCGGCCGCGGCCACCGCCTCCGGGCTGACCGCAGCGACGCGGTCGGGGTGGTGGCGTCGGGCCATGGCCCGGTGCGCGGCCACGATCTCCTCCCACGTGGCGGTCGGTTCGACGCCGAGCACGACGTACGCATCCCCCTCCTGCGGGACCTCCTCGTCGCCCGCCCCGTCCTCGGGCGGGGACGCGTCGTCAGCCGCCGGAGGGGGGTCGAAGCCGAAGCTCGTCCGCCAGTCGGGCCCGAGGTGCTCGGCCAAGACGTCGCGCTCGGGCTCCGCCGCCGACGGCACGGGCGGGTCCTCACGAGGACGCCAGAGCGCCTCCACCGGCCGCTGGGCCCACCATGCATGGGCGTCGTCGCCGAGGTCGACGGACTCGTTGGGGTCGTCGGCCTCGTCGCCCTCACGGTGCCGACGGGGGAACCGGGGCGCCATGGTCCGATCCTCGCACGGGTGGGCCGGTGGACCACGGATCGCGCGCCGGGCGGCCCGGTTAGGTTCGGCGCATGCACGTGGGGGTCGACACCGGCGGCACCTTCACCGACGTGGTGACCGAGGACGGCACGGTCGCCAAGGTGCCGTCGACCCCGGACGACCCGGGGGCGGCCGTCCGCGGCGTCGTCGCCGGGCTGGGGGGTCGGCGCCCGGCGGTGCTCGCCCACGGCACCACGGTGGCCACCAACGCCCTCCTTGAGGGCACCGGGGCGCCGGTGGCGCTGATCAGCAGCGCCGGGCTCCGGGACGTGATCGAGATCGGCCGGCAGGACCGGCCCGCGCTCTACGACACCCGGGTCGTCCGGCCGACGCCCCTCGTGCCTCGCTCGCTGCGCCTGGAGGTGGCGGGGCGGGTGGCCGCCGACGGCACCGAGCTGGAGCCCCTCGGGCCCGTGCCCGAGATCCCGGCCGAGGCCGAGGCGGTGGCGGTGTGCCTCCTCCACGCCGACCTCCACCCCCGTCACGAGGCGGCTCTGGCCGAGGCGCTGCGAGCGGCCGGGTACGACGTGAGCTGCTCCCACGAGGTGTCCCCAGAGGTGCGGGAGGCGGAGCGGACCTCGACCACGGTCGTGAACGCGGTGCTCCGGCCCCGCTGCCGCGGCTACCTGCGGGGGCTCGCCGGAGTGGCCGACGAGGTGCTGGTGATGACCTCCGCGGGAGGGCTGCTCCCGGTGGAGGAGGCCGCTGAGCTCCCGGCCGCGCTGCTCCTGTCGGGTCCTGCCGGCGGGGTGCGGGCGGGTGCGGCGGCCGCCGTCGCCAACGGGTTCCCCGACGCCATCACCTTCGACATGGGGGGCACCAGCACCGACGTCTGCCTCGTCCTCGGAGGCGTCCCCGCGCCGGCCGCCCAGCGGTCCGTGGGCGGGCACCCGGTCCGGTTCCCGTCGCTCGACGTCCACACGATCGGGGCGGGCGGCGGTTCGATCGCCGCTCTGGACCCTGGGGGCGCGCTCGTGGTCGGACCGGCCAGCGCCGGGGCGGATCCCGGCCCGGCCTGCTACGGCCGAGGCGGCACCCAGCCGACGGTGACCGATGCCGATCTCGTCGCCGGGCGCATCCCCGCCGGGGCCTCCTTCGGCGGGCTGCGCCTCGACCCGGCCCGTGCGGTCGACGCGCTCGCCCGGGCGGGGATCACGGCCGAGGGCGTCATCACCGTGGTGGACGCCGCCATGGAGCGCGCCCTGCGTCGGGTGTCGGTGGAGCGAGGCGTGGATCCACGGGGGCTGGCTCTCGTGGCCTTCGGGGGCGCCGGCCCCCTGCACGCCTGTGCGCTGGCGGATGCGCTCGACATGGCGGCCGTGGTCGTGCCCGCCCACGCCGGGGTGCTGTCCGCGCTCGGGATCCTCACCGCGGAGCGGCGCCGGGACCTGGTTCGCTCCTGGGCCTGGCCTCTCGACCACGACGGGGTGGGGGATGCCCTCCGGCGGCTCGGCCAGAAGGCGGCGGCGCTCGTCGGGCCCGGAGCGCGGGTCGAGACGGCCGTGGACTGCCGCTACGCCGGCCAGAGCCACGAGATCACCGTCCCCCGCCCGACGGACTTCCACGCGGCCCACCGCCGCCAGAACGGCTTCGACCGACCCGACTCGCCGGTGGAGGTCGTCGCGCTGCGGGCCAGCGCCAGCCTCGTCAGCCAGGTTGACACCTCCGGCCTCCCCGTCCGGACAAGCCACGGCGGCGCCGGCCCCACCACCATCGTGGAGCCGGACTGCACGATCTGGGTTCCCGAGGGATGGCGAGCGGAGCCGGGTGCCGGGGGCGCCCTCGTCCTCCGCCGGAGCGGTCGATGAGCCTCGACCCGGCCGCCCTCCAGGTGCTGCTGTCCCGCCTCGGCGGGGTGGCCGACGAGATGGGGGCAGTGCTGCGACGGTCGGCCTCCAGCCCCAACATCAAGGAGCGCGCCGACTGCTCGGCCGCCCTCTTCGACGCCGACGGCGAGCTCCTCGCCCAAGCCGAGCACATCCCGGTCCACCTCGGCTCGATGCCGGCGTCGGTGCGCGCCGCGGTGGCCGTCTACGGCGACGACCTCGGTCCCGACGAGCACGTGCTGGTCAACGACCCGTTCGCGGGCGGCACCCACCTCAACGACCTCACCCTCGTGACACCGGTCTTCGCTGACGGCCGGCGCGTCGGCTGGGTGGCCAACCGGGCCCACCACGCGGACGTCGGTGGGGCGGCCCCCGGGTCGATGCCCGCCGAAGCCACCGAGATCCAGCAGGAGGGGCTCAGGATCCCACCCACCCGCTGGTCACCCGAGCTGCGGACCCTCGTGCTGGCCGCCTCCCGCACCCCGGAGGAGCGCGCGGGCGACCTCGACGCCCAGGTGGGGGCCAACCGGGTCGGGGCGGAGCGCCTCGCCGCGCTGGCCGGGGAGCCCTTCGACGAGGTGATCGCCTACGGCGAGCGGCGGATGCGGGCGGCGCTGGCCGACCTTCCGGACGGCACCTGGACCTTCGAGGACGTGCTCGACTCCACGGGCGCGGCGCCGGACCAGCAGCGCCCGGCTCGGATCGTCGTCGCCGTGACGGTGGCCGGCGGCGACATCGCCTTCGACTTCACCGGGTCGGATCCTCAGGCTCGCGGCAACGTCAACGCCGTCGAGGCGGTGACCACCTCGGCCGTCGCCTTCGCGCTCCGGTCCGCCGTCGACCCGACCATCCCGGCCAACGCCGGCACCTTCCGGCCCGTCACCGTCGTGGCCCCGCCGGGCTCGATCGTCGCCGCCCGGCCGCCTGCTGCGGTGGGCGCCGGCAACGTGGAGGTGAGCCAGCGCATCGCCGACGTCTGCCTCGGCGCGCTCGCGCAGGTCCTGCCGGACCGGGTCGGCGCCGCCGGGCAGGGGACGATGAACAACGTGCTCGTCGGTGGCGAGGGCTGGGTGTACTACGAGACCGTCGGCGGGGGAGAGGGAGGCCAACCCCACCGGGCCGGCATGAGCGGCGTCCACACCGCCATGACCAACAGCAAGAACACGCCGATCGAGGCCCTGGAGCGGACCTTCCCCATGCGGGTGCTCCGCTACCGGCTCCGGGAGGGCAGCGGCGGGGCCGGCCTCCACCCCGGCGGCGAGGGCATCGAGCGAGACCTCCAGCTGCTGGAGGCCGCCACGGTCTCGCTCATCACGGAGCGACGGTCGTCCGCAGCCTGGGGACTGCAGGGCGGTGGGCCGGGAGCGACCGGTGAGTGCTGGCTCCTGCCCGGCGGCTTCGAACGTCTGGCCAAGCGGCTCCCCGACAAGTGCACCCTAGAGGTCGGCGCCGGCGACGTGATCCGGATGCTCACCCCGGGCGGCGGCGGCTGGGGAGGGTCGTCCTGAGGTCGGTTGGAGATTGGTCCGAGGGTCAGCCGGGGTGGATGCTCGCCGAGCTGGCGTGCTCGTGGAGAAGCCGTTGCTCTCGCTTGGCCTGGTACATGGCCCGGTCGCTGGCCTCGATGAGGTCGTGCGGGGAGACGGTGGGGTCGGCGGCGAGCGCGGTGCCGATGCTGGCGCGGATGTCAAGCTGCTGACCCTCGTAGGTGAACGGCTCCGAGGCCAGACGAGCGAGTCGCTCTGCGAGCTCCGCCAGCTGGTGCTCGTCGCTGATCTCGGGGCAGAGGACGATGAACTCGTCGCCGCCGACGCGGGCCACGGTGTCGCCGGGCCGGCTGCCTTGGTCGAGACGTCGTGCTACTTCGGTCAGCACGAGGTCCCCCACGGCGTGGCCCAGCCGGTCGTTGATCGACTTGAAGCCGTCGAGGTCGACGTACAGGACCCCGACCGAGGCACCGGGGCCGTTCGGCGCGTCGAGTGCGGCCCGGGTGCGCTCCAGGAGCAGCTTCCGGTTGGGCAGACCCGTGAGGTGATCGTGCCCTGCCAGGTGGGCGAGGACTGTACGGGCTGCGACCTCGCTCGCGAGCTCATGGCTCAGTGCTGCGACCACGAGGCCCGTGGTGAGCCCGATGCCGATGAAGATCTGGATGAGCGTGATGGCATGGCCGTCTGACACGTCGAGTGCCGACGCGCCGTGGCCGAGAGCGTTCGCGGCGTTGGCGGCGTTCGCGAGCACGAACCCGCAGGTGGCGGTGGCCGCGACGCCGAAGCGCATCCCGGCCCAGATGAGGACGGGGATGATGAGGTAGGGCAGCACGATCTCGAGCTGACCCGGGAGCTGCATGACCTGCACACCGGCGAGCGCCGCGGTGGAGCCCGCCAGCAGGCCCGTCTCGAGTCGGCTGGTTCGGTGGCTACCTTTCGGCTGTGCGGGCGCGAGCAGCAGCGGGGTCACCGTCAGGATCCCGAGTGCGTCACCGATGGAGAACTTGGCCCAGACGGATGCCCAGTCGCCGCCGTACTCGGCGGTGGTGCCGGTCGAGCCCACGAGGCCGCCCAGGGCGGGGGCGGCGCACACGGCGAGCGCGAGGAAGCTCATGAGGTTGCGGAGGGGTGTGAGTTGGTGCCGGCTGCCGGCGCGGTGGAGGAGCAGCGCGGCAGCCGTCGGCTCCAGGGTGTTGGCGGCGGCCCACCAGCTGCTGGGGATGAGCGGGTAGTCGTTGAGGACGGTGTCGACCAGCAGCTCAGCGGCCACCACGGCGAGGAGCACGATCCACCAGCGGCGCCGCGGGAGGAGCAGGAGGGCGGCCAGCGTCACGCCGTTGGCCGGCCAGAAGCCGGCGCCGTGGCGAATCGGGTCGTTCAACCAGATGACGTACTGGGCGAGAGCCACGTAGAGCGCTGCGACAGCCACGAACACGACCACCCCGGGGACGCGCTCGAGCCGGGCCATCAGCGAGCGGGCACCCTTCGTGGAGGCCGAACCGGCTCGGCCGGGGCGCGGGCTCGCACCCACTGGATCAGCTCTGTCGAGGGCATGGGCCTGCTGAACAGGTAGCCCTGGGCGTGGTGGCAGCCGAGGCGCTGGAGCTCGGCAAGCTGGGCTCCGGTCTCGACCCCTTCGGCGATCACCTGGAGGCCGAGCGCCTCGGCGAGCGCAACGATGGCGACGACGATCGAGCGGTCGTCAGGCTCGGTGGCGACTCCGTCGACGAAGGCCCGGTCGATCTTGATGGTGTCGACGGGAAGGTGCTTGAGGTAGGCGAGGCTCGAGTAGCCCGTCCCGAAGTCGTCGATGTGCAACGAGATGCCGAGGGCGGCGAGCCCTTCGAGGGCCGCGACGCTCTCGCCGTCGCGCATCAAAACGGACTCAGTGATCTCGAGCGCGAGGTTGGGCTCGGAGGTGGATCCACCCTGCTCGCGGAGCGCTTCCACCACATCGTTGAGCAGGTCCGGTTCGGCGAGCTGTCGGGCTGAGAGGTTGACCGACAGCCGTACGGAGCCGAGCGTCGGTTCCGTGGCACACCACCGGGCTCGATCCCGGAGCCCCTGCTCGAGGACCCATCGGCCGATCGGGACGATCAGGCCGGACTCCTCGGCGAGGGCGATGAAGTCGCCGGGCGGTACGAGCCCTCGGTCCGGGTGCTGCCACCGCACGAGGGCTTCTACTCCGCTCACGCTGCGATCGCTGAGCCTGATGATCGGCTGGTAGAAGACGCGCAGCTCTTCCCGTTCGACCGCCCGCCAGAGCTCGGTGACGTCCTGGAGCCGCCGGGTGGCGCGGTCTCGGAGACTCGGGTCGAACAGCACGATGCGATCTCGGCCCTGCTCCTTCGCCCGGTAGAGCGCTGCGTCCGCCTCCTGGATCAGCTGGTCAGCCTCAGCATCGGGCTCCGAGAGGACGAGGCCGATGCTGGCCCGCAAGATGAGCTCGTGGCCCTGGACGGTGAACGCGGCGCCAAAGGCGTCCTGGACCCGCTCGGCGAGAGCTCGTGCCCTCGCCTCACCCTCGACTTCGCACACGATGATGAACTCGTCGCCGCCGAAGCGGGCGATGGTGTCATCGGGTCGCAGAGCGCGAATGAGGCGCCGCCCGACCTCGACGAGGAGCTGGTCTCCGACGAGGTGTCCGAGCCCGTCGTTGACGACCTTGAACTGGTCGATGTCGAGGAACATCACCGCAACGACCTCCGGGCCGCGCCGGGTGCGGGCGAGCGCGAGGTTCAGGCGGTCCTGGAGGAGGCTCCGGTTCGGGAGCCCGGTGAGCGCATCGTGCAGGGCTTGGTGGTGAAGGGCCCGTTGGGCCTGGAGGCGAGCCGTCTCGTCCCGGGCGATCGAGGAGCACCCGACGATCCTGCCGCTGTCGTCGTAGACCGGAGACACCGTGAGGGACACCTCGACGGTGGTGCCGTCGCTCCGCACCCTGAGCGTCTCGAGGCGCTCGACCGCCCCGCCGCCCTTCACCACATCGAGGACTCGACCCAGCTCATGGTGGTGGGTGGGGGGGACGAGGGCGGCCGCGTTGCGCCCCAGGATCTCTGCGGCCTGGTAGCCGTAGAGGCGTTCGGCCCCTCGGTTGAAGCTGGTGATGGTGCCGTCGAGGGTCTCGGCGACCACGGCGTCGTCGGTGGAGTCGACGATCGCTGAGAGCAGCCGCATGTGCTCCTGGGTGCGCCTGCGCTCGGTGATGTCGCGGAGCGAGGTGATGGCGGCGTAGGGGGCGGTGTCTGCGTGGGCCATCGGGAAGGCGCTCACCTCGAGCCAGCGGAGCTCCCCGTCCTGGCGGTGGATCCCGACGACCTCGTCGAGCACGGGATCGCCCGTGTGCAGCGCGCGCATAACCGGGTTGTGGTCCGGGGCCAGTGGCGAGCCGCCGGCGTCGGTGGGTCGCCACCGAGGGTGGGTCGGAAGAAGGCCGACGAGGTCCTGAGGCGGTAGACCGAGCATGCGGGCGGCGGCGGGGTTCGCGAGCTGGATCGACCCATCGGCGTTGTGCACGACCAGGCCCTCCCCGAAGCTGGAGATCACGAGACGCAGCTGCTCCTCGCTCCGTACGAGCGCGGCGCGGACCGAGGCGCGCTCGATGGCGTACCTGATGGCCCGGTCCAACGATGCGGTGGTCAGCTCGGACTTGTGCAGGTAGTCCTGCGCGCCACGGCGCAGCGCCCCCAGGGCCAGCTCGGCGTCCTCCCGGCCGGTCAGGACCACGATCGGGGTCCGGGGCTGTGCGTCGATCACTGCGCTCACGAGGTCGAGGCCGCTCGCATCGGGCAGTCCGAGGTCCAAGAGGACGCAGTCGGCCGGCGCCTCATGCAGGGCCTCGAGCGCGCCGGCGAGGGTCTGGACCCAGCGAAGCTCGTGGCCCAGCTCGGTCGAGAGCGCGCTGCGGATGAGGCTGGCGTCGCCAGGCTCGTCTTCGACGAGAAGGACGGAGGTGGCCATCTCAGCTCGGGGCGTACTTGACGATCGAGAGCCAGAAGCCCTCGATCGAGCGGACCGCCTGGACGAACTCTACGAAGTCGACCGGCTTGGTCACGTAGCTGGCGGCGTGGAGCCGGTAGGCGTTTATGACGTCGGTCTCCTCGGCCGAGGTCGTGAGGATCACCACGGGGATGGTGCCCAGGTTCGGGTCGGCCTGCATGGCGGCCAGGACCTCTCGGCCGTCCATGAGGGGCAGGTTCAGGTCGAGCAGCACCAGATCGGGCCGTGGCGAGCCCTGGAACGGCGGAGCCTGTCGGAGGTAGGCCATGGCCTCCTCGCCGTCGCCCACCACATGGACTTCGTTGGCGACCCGGGCATCCGCGAGCGCCGTGAGGGTGAGGTTCACGTCGCCCGGACTGTCCTCCACCAGGAGGATCTGGATGGGGTCAGCACCCATCGTCGACTCCTCGGTCGGGGATGGTGAAGCTCACTGCGGTGCCACCCAGGTCCGATTCGCCGATGTGAAGGTCGCCGCCGTGGCGTGCGACCAGCTTCCGGCAGATGGCCAAGCCCAGGCCGGTCCCCTCGTAGGTGCCGCGGGGGTTGAGCCGTTGGAAGAGCCGCGTGGCCCGTTCCCGGTGTTGCTCAGGGATCCCGATCCCGTTGTCCGCGACGGTGATCTCCCACCCCTCCTCGAGCCGCCGCCCGGTCACCCCGACGAGGGGTGCTACCCCCGGACGACGGAACTTGATCGCGTTCGCGATCAGGTTGGACAGGATCCGACCCAGATCGGAGGCGTCCGTGCGGACCGTCGGGAGCTCACCCACCGTCACGACGGCGTGCGCGTCTGCGACCGCGGCGTCCAGCCCAGCCAGCGCACCGCCGACCACATCCGCCACGCGGACGTCGGCGACCGTGGCTTCGCCACGACCTGCCCGCGAGTACTGGAGCAGGCTGTCGATCAGGGCTCGCATTCGCGCCGCACCGTCCACGGTGAACTCGATCCACTCGTCGGCCTCGTCGCTCAGCTGGCCCCGGTAGCGATCGGCCAAGAGCTGCACGTGCCCTGCGATCACCCGAAGGGGCTCGGACAGGTCGTGGGACACCACGTACGCGAACTCGGCCAGCTCCTGGTTCGACCGCTCGAGCTCTGCGTTTCGTTGCTCCAGCAAGGCGCTGGCCTCAGCCGCACGCACCTCTGCCCGGTGGCGAGCATCGACGTCGAGGACCTGGTGGATGCGCAGCGGCACCGGGGGCTCCCCCGCCTTCAGCGGGGCGCCGGATCCGTCTACAGCGCGCGAGGTCGAGAGCCAGACCCAGCGCGTCGACCCGTCGGCCCGTTCCAGCAGGACCTCGTGACCGAGGCCGACCGCGGGCCCGCTGAAGGCTGGATGGGCGGCGGTCTCCGCCAGCAGCTCCTGCAACGACACCCCCAACAGGCCGCAGAGCGACGCGTTCGCCCAATGGACGTGACCAGCCGCGTCCGCGAGCGCCATCCCGAGGGGCGCTGCGTCGAGCACCGAGTACGACAGCTCGACCGACTCGGCCCCAAGTGGCACTCGCAGCCCAGCGTCGCCGGGTCCGGAGGCGTCTTCGATCGCCGCGTGCATGCAGGCATCTTCGGTGGCTTCGGAGCACCGCCTCAGGGCCGAAGGTCCCGAATCGGCGGTGCCGCACGGACGTGCCGCAGGACGAGGGTCGCCGAGGCGAGGAGGCCATCGCCCGATGAGATCCGCGACCCCACCGGCGCTGCAAACTCGCTGGCTCCAACCCGGGCGCGCTGTGCGTGGAGGGGCCGTCGCCCCTCAGCCGGGTGCGCCCACGGCCAGGACCCGGACGACCGCCTCACCGGCTTCGTCGGAGGCGTCGAGGTCGACCTCGACGCTGATCGACCAGTCGTGGTGGCCGGCCGGGTCGGCCAGGATCTGCCGGGCCGACCAGCGGCGTCCGGTCTCCTCGAGGACGAAGAACCGGGTGCTGCGGGCGTCGGCGTCGACGCCGATGCCGTCGTGCTCCTCGAAGTACGGTGCCAGCGCCTCGCGCCAGCGGTCGGCCGGCCAGCCGTCGCCCCCGTCGAGCTCGCCGAGGGCCTCCCACCGATGGGCGGCCGCCAGCTCGATGCGGCGGAACAGCTCGTTGCGCACCAGCACCCGGAACGCCCGCACGTTGGCGGTGACCGGTGGCGGAGCGTGGTCCACGGCGGCGTCGGCGGGGGGTGCCTCGGGGAGCGTCTCGGGGTGGGCGAGCGCCTCCCACTCGTCGAGGAGGCTGGAGTCGGTCTGGCGGACGATCTCGCCCAGCCAGTCGGTGATCTCGTAGAGGTCGTCGGTCTTCGCCGACTCCGGGACGGTCTGGACCAGCGCCTTGTAGGCGCTCGACAGGTACCGCAGCAGGGTGCCCTCGGAGCGGGCCAGGCCGTAGTGGGCGACGTAGTCGCCGAAGGTCATGGCCCGCTCCCACATGTCCCGGACGATCGACTTCGGGGTCAGCTCGTGGTCGGCCACCCAGGGCTGGCTACGGCGGTACATGGCGAAGGCCGGCTCCAGCACCTCGGCCAGGGGCCGGGGGTGGGTGACGTCCTCGAGTCGGGCCATGCGCTCCTCGTACTCCACCCCGGCCGCCTTCATCTCGGCCACCAGGTCGCCCTTCGCCTTGTTGACCTGCGCAGCCAGGACCACCCCCGGGTCGTCGAGGATGGACTCGACCACCGAGACCACGTCGAGCGCGTGGTCGGGGCTGGCCGGGTCCAGGAGGTCGAGCGCGGCGAGGGCGAACGGGGCGAGGGGCTGGTTCAGGGCGAAGTCCTCCTGGAGGTCCACCGTGACTCGCACGGTGCGCCCCTCTGCATCGGGCTCATCGAGGCGCTCCACCACGCCGGCGGTGAGCAGCGACCGGTAGATCGAGATGGCCCGTCGGATGTGGTTGCGCTGGGCGGACCGGGGCTCGTGGTTGTCGAGGAGCAGCCGGCGCATCGCGGCGCAGCCGTCGCCCGGCCGGTCGAGCACGTTCACGAGCATCGAGTGCGACACGGCGAAGCTCGAGGTGAGCGGCTCGGGCTCCGCCTCCACCAGGCGACGGAACGTGGGCTCGCCCCACGACACGAACCCGTCCGGGGGCTTCTTGCGGACCACCTTGCGCCGCTTCTTCGCGTCGTCACCGGCCTTGGCCAGGGCTCTCTCGTTCTCGACCACGTGCTCGGGGGCCTGGACGACGACGGAGCCCTCGGCGTCGAAGCCGGCCCGGCCGGCCCGCCCGGCGATCTGGTGGAACTCCCGCGCCGTGAGGTGGCGGACCTTCGTGCCGTCGTACTTCGACAGCGCGGTGAACAGGACCGTCCGGATGGGCACGTTGATGCCGACGCCCAGCGTGTCCGTCCCGCAGATCACCTTCAGCAGGCCGGCCTGGGCGAGGCGCTCGACCAGCCGGCGGTACTTGGGGAGCATGCCGGCGTGGTGCACGCCCACCCCAGCGCGCACGTACCGGGAGAGGGCCCGGCCGAACCCGGGGGCGAAGCGGAAGTCGCCGATCAGCTCGGCGATCGCGTCCTTCTCCTCCCGCGTGCAGAGGTTGGTGCTCGTCATCGACTGGGCCCGCTCCACCGCCTGGGCCTGGGTGAAGTGGACGACGTAGATCGGGGCGCGCCCGTCGGCGATGAGGTCCTCGATCGTCTCCAGCACGGGGGTCAGCCGGAAGTCGAAGTCGAGCGGTACGGGACGGGTGGCCGAGCGCACCGTGGCGGTGGGGCGCCCCGTGCGCCGCGTGAGGTCGGCTTCGAACCGGGAGACGTCGCCCAAGGTGGCCGACATGAGCACCATCTGCGCCTGGGGCAGCGTGAGCAGCGGCACCTGCCAGGCCCAGCCCCGGTCGGGCTCGGCGTAGAAGTGGAACTCGTCCATGACCACTTGGCCGACGTCTGCCTGATCGCCGTGGCGCAGCGCGATGTTGGCCAGCACCTCGGCGGTGCAGCAGACGATCGGCGCCTGCGGGTTGACCGCGGCGTCGCCGGTCATCATCCCCACCCGCTCCCGGCCGAAGGTGGCGCACAGGTCGAAGAACCTCTCGCTCACCAGCGCCTTGATGGGGGCGGTGTAGAAGGACCGCCGCCCGTCGGCCAGCGCGGCCAGCTGCGCGCCGGCCGCCACCAGGCTCTTCCCCGAGCCGGTGGGGGTGTTCACGATCACGTTCGAGCCGGACAGCACCTCGATCAGCGCCTCCTCCTGGGCGGGGTAGAGGGTCAGGCCCCGCTCGGCCGCCCAGCCCACGAACGTGTCGAGCACGGCGTCGGGGTCCGGGGCGGCAGGGAGGCGGTCGCCGAGGTGCATGGGAGCCCATCCTGCCCGCGGCGACCCCAGAGCGGGCACGTCGCTCCGGCGTGGCCCTGACCTGCGCCCGGGTTTCGCCTCTTGACCGGGCAGTCAATAGAGTCGGCGGCCATGGATCTCAACGGCATCTCAGCGATCGTCACCGGGGGCGCCTCTGGCCTCGGTGAGGCCACCGTCCGTCAGCTCGCCGCCCGCGGCGCCAAGT
>JBKHYD010000046.1:0-118400 GCA_046565645.1 Acidimicrobiia bacterium
GGCATGGGGCTCCGATCAGCGTGTGACGTAGGTGGCGAAGAGATCGGCCATCTCCTGCTGGACGACGGCGAGCTTGGCGGCCATCGCCGGCTCGACGCCCTCGGGGATGGCGGGCACCTCGCCCCCCTCGAAGAGGCGGCGCAGGGTGAGGGCGGTGAAGCGGCTCACGTGGTAGCGGTCGGTCAACCCCCAGCGCACCCACTCGGGGGCCTGCTCGCCGTCGTCGAGGGTGACCCACTCCGTGGGGGAGAGGTAGTGCGACAGCCCGCCGATGTGCACGAGCTGCGGGAGGTCGCGGTGCACGAGGCGGTGGCCGTCGGCCTGCAGCAGGGCGTTGACGATCTTGCCGGTGTCGTACACGAGGTACTCGTGGCCGAGCTCGGCCATGCGCGCCCTGGCGGCGTCGCTCAGGTCGGGGCCCGCCGAGCCCAACCCCACCCCCCACCGGGCGGTGGTGTCGTCGAGGGCAGCCCGGTCGTAGATGGCGAGGTGAGGGCTGCCGAACACGAACCCGTTGCGGTCGAAGAAGAACTCGCCGGCCACGCCGGGGTGATCGACCGGCACGAGGTTGTCGTCGGACCACACCTCCTTGCCCGAGGTCACGGCCGCCGCCCCCTCGGCCAGGAGGTCGGCGAAGGGCGGGAGGAACGGCGCGTTGGCCTTGATGTCGGGGTCGATCAAGCAGAACCACGGCCCGTCGTCGCGCTGCGCCCGCACGCGGTCCAGGGCCACGCCGTGGGCCACCATCGTGTCGGAGACGTCGAGCACCTCCACCACTCGGTCGGGGCGGGCGGCGACGTCGGCCTGCATCAGAGCCACCTGCTCGGGCGGGCAGCCGTTCACGACGTAGCGGTAGCGGGCCCCGCAGTGGGCCATCTGGCTGTTCACGAAGTGGCGCAGGTAGGTGAAGACGGTGCCCGTCCACACCACGTTGAACACGAGGTCGCCTTCGGCGGGGCGGGTCATCGGGGTTCCGCCGCCGGAACCGTCGTAGACACCGCCGGCGCCCGGAAGCGGGCCGGCTCGGCGACGTAGTCGAGGAGCCGTGCCTCCAGCTCGTCGGTGCCCACCTCCCAGTCGAACCGCCGCACCGCCCGGGCTCCTCGCTCGGCCAGGGCGGCTCGCCGCTCGTCGTCGTGGAGGAGGGCGTCGGCGGCCTCGGCCAGTGCCATCGGGTCGCCCGGGGGGACCACCACCGCGGTGTCACCGTCGACGGCGTACTCGGCCGAGCCGCCGTTGTCGGTGGTGACCAGCGCGGCGCCGCAGGCCATGGCCTCTATGCAGGTGAGGCCGAAGCCCTCGAAGTGGCTCGGCTGCAGGAACACCTTGCTGGCGTTGTAGACCTCCTCGGCGAGCACCTCGTGGGTGGGGTAGTCGCGGAAGTCCATCCAGGGCTCCAGCTCGGCGGGGCGACCGGCGCCCCCGAAGACGGCCACGGAGAGCCGGGGGCGGCGCCGGTGAAGCTCCCGCAGGGCTTCGAGGCCGACGCCCCACCCCTTCGTGGGGTGGTCGTGGTGCACGATCGCCACGTCGTAGGGCCGGTCGTCGAGCGGGGCCACCCGACGGAACAGCTCGTGGTCGAGCCCGAGCGTGACGGGCCAGAGCTGCGCCTCGGGCACGCCGAGCGAGCGGCCCCGGTCGATCAGCCATCGCGCCACGCAGACCTTGGGCCCGTCGAGGCGGTAGGCCTGCTCCTCCATCTCGGCCGGCAGCATGTGGGCGCCCTGCACGAACAGCGCCGGCAGGCCCTGGTGCGGGAGCGCGGTGCGGGCGAACACGACGTCGCTCGCCGGCAGCGCCGGGTCGTCCATGGAGTCGACGACGTGGTGCTGCACGGTCGGCTCGAACCGGAACCAGTCGAGCTGCTCTATGGCGTCGATGCGGCCGGGCCAGGCCGGGCCATGGAGGAAGTGCACCTCGTGGCCCCGGCGGGCCAGCCCGTTGGCGAAGTGGTAGAGCACGACGACCCCGCCGGTGCGGTGGTGAGAGCTCGGCCACGCGAACGTCACGATCATGTCGGCGCGCATCGTAGGTCGCCTCGGCAAACCGCGGGCCGGGCACGGTTGCTAGCCTGCCGGGTCCGGGCCGATCCGGCCGGAGTCGGAGCACCACGTTGCAGCAGCAGAACTGGATCACCAAGGCGCACGCTCCTCGCGTGCGGGGGTCGTAGCGGTGTTCCCGCTCTGGGAGCCGGTCATCGCCCCGTTCATCGACACCGTCGCCCCGCGGCGCGTCGTGGAGATCGGGGCGCTGCGGGGCGAGACCACGAAGCGGATGCTCGAGCGGCTGGGCGCCGACTGCGAGCTGCACGTGATCGACCCCCTGCCCCAGTTCGATCCGGCCGAGCACGAGCGGGCCTTCCCGGGGCGCTACATCTTCCACCTCGGCATCAGCCACGACGTGCTGCCCACGCTGCCACCGGCCGACGTGGCCCTCGTCGACGGCGACCACAACTGGTTCACCGTGCACCGGGAGCTCCACATGCTGGCCGCCACGG
Source organism: Acidimicrobiia bacterium (assembly GCA_046565645.1). Classification (GTDB taxonomy): domain Bacteria; phylum Actinomycetota; class Acidimicrobiia; order Acidimicrobiales; family VFJN01; genus VFJN01. The sequence continues at coordinate 2,498 of JBKHYD010000046.1, forward strand.
CCCGCGAGGCGGGGGTGGGCCTGCCGCTGCTCATCCTCCACGACGTGGCCTGGCCCTACGGACGGCGCGACCTCTACTACTCGCCCGAGCGGATCCCGGCGGAGCACCGCCAGCCGCACCGCCAGGCGGGCATGCGACCAGGTCGGAGCGAGCTGCTGCCCAACGGCGGCATGAACCTCGAGCTCGACAACGCGGAGCACGAGGGCGGTCCCCGCAACGGCGTGATGACGGCCCTCGACGACTTCATGGCCGAGCACGACCGGCCCCTGCGCTGCCTCGTGCTGCCCGTGTACTACGGCCTCGCCGTGGTGGCGGAGGAGGAGCGGCTGGCCGCCAACCCCGCGCTGGCCGCCCTGTTCGACCACTGGGAGGGCCCCGAGGGCCAGCGCGCCGCCACCAGCCTCGCCGAGGGGATCCGCCTCGACGAGGCGATCTTCACCCAGGCCTGGGTGCGGGCACTGCGCCAGCAGATCGAGCGGGGGGCGGAGCGCTACCTGGCGGTCACCAAGGCCGCCCTGCTCGACGAGCACTACCTCGACAACGAGGTGCGCCTCGAGCACCTCGGTCGCCTCCTCGGCCAGGAGCGCCCCGACCTCGCCCCGCTGCGCGACCCGGCCCGCCTGCTGCGGGCCCAGCACCAGCGCATCAGCCGGGCCCGGGCGGCCGGCCGTTCGCTCGACGGCGATGGCAACCTCGCCTTCTACCCCTACACCGACATGGGGCGGGCGCAGCTCGACCACCTGCAGGCCGCCCTCGACCTGGTGCGGGCCGGCCCGGTGCCCGGCGACGTGGCCGAGGTCGGTGTGGGCCGCGGCGGCGGCGCCATGTTCCTGCGGGCCTACCTCGAGGCCCACGAGGTCCCCGACCGCCGGGTGTGGGTGGCTGACCGGTTCCTCGCCACTGTGGACGACGCGGCCGAGGCACCGGCGAACGACACCGCCCTGGCCGCCGCCGTGCGCCGGTCCGGTGCCGACCTGCACCAGGTGCGCGACGGGTTCGCCCGCTTCGGGCTCCTCGACGACTCGGTGCGCTTCCTGCAGGGCGCGCCGGCCACCACGGTCCCAGCGGCCGGCATCGAGCAGCTCGCCCTCGTGCGCTTCGGGCCCGGCCTGGGCGACGAGCTGGCCCCGGCCATCGAGGCCGTCCACCCGCACCTGGCCCCTGGGGCCGTGGTGGTGGTGGCCGGCACCTCCTCGCCGGCGGTGGAGGCCGCCGTGGTGGAGGCCCGCCGGCGGGTCGGCATCGACGCGCCACTCGAGCGGGTCGACTGGAACGCCCTCACCTGGACCATGCCCCCGGAGCCCGTGGTGGGCGAGGGTGGAGGTGCCGAGGAGCCCGTCCGCCGGGCCGCGGACGCGGCGTCGCTCGCCCCGCCGTCGGGCGCGGAGCCCGTCGACCTGTCGGTGGTGGTGGTGTTCTTCAACATGCGGCGCGAGGCCCGCCGCACGCTGCAGTCGCTGAGCCGCTCGTACCAGCGGCAGGTGGAGGACCTGGCCTACGAGGTCATCGTGGTCGACAACGGCTCCGCCCCCGACCAGCGCCTCACCCTCGACGAGGTCCGGGCCTACGGTCCCGAGTTCCACCTCCTCGACATGGGGGCGGCCGCCGACCCGTCGCCCACCGTCGCTCTCAACGCGGGCGTGGCCGCCGCCCGCGGCGAGCACCTGGCCCTCATGATCGACGGCGCCCACGTGCTCACGCCCGGCGTGCTCCACCACGGGATGCTGGCCCTGCGGGCCTACGCCCCCGCCGTGGTGGCCACCCAGCAGTGGTACGTGGGGCCCGGCCAGCAGGACGAGGCGCTCCACGAGGGCTACGACCAGACGGTGGAGGACCGGCTCTTCGACCGGATCCAATGGCCCGTCGACGGCTACCGGCTCTTCGAGATCGGCCACTTCATCGGCGAGCGCGACTGGTTCGACGGCATCGTCGAGAGCAACTGCGTGTTCATGCCCCGGAAGCTGCTCGAGCAGGTGGGCGGCGTCGACGAGCGCTTCTCGATGCCCGGCGGCGGCTACGCCAACCTCGACCTCTTCGAGCGCCTCGCCCTCGGACCCGACGTGGCGGCGACCAGCATCCTGGGTGAGGGCAGCTTCCACCAGTTCCACGGCGGCACCACCACCAACGTGCCCGATGGGGCCGAGCGCCGCGAACGGGTGGCATCCTACGGCGAGCACTTCGCCGAGCTGCGGGGCCGGCCCTTGCTGGGCCTCGACCGGCCCGTCCGGTTCGTGGGGGCGCTCGACCCGAGCGCGGCGAAGCGGACGCGCCCACGGCGGGCCTTCGCCGCCCTCAGCCCCCTGCGCGATCCGGTGGCCCACGGCACCAGCACGCCACCGGTCCCGGTGGCCGACGAGCTGAAGCTGGCCGCCATCGAGGCCATCTGGGACCGCCAGGCCTGGGCCGACGCCACCTGGCTCGGCCACCGGGTGAACCGGTTCCCCACCGACCTCCACGTCTACCAGGAGCTGCTCACAGCGCAGCGACCCGACGTGGTGGTGCTGGCCGCCGACGACGACGGGCTCGGCGGTCGGGGGCTCTACCTGGCGTCCGTGCTCGACCAGCTCGGCTCGGGGGCCGTGGTCACCGTGGGGCCGGCCGGCGACCGGCCGCGGCCCGAGCACCCCCGCCTGGTCCACGTCGAGGGCGACCCCGACGACCCGGAGGTGGCGGCGCGGGTGGCCGCGCTGGCGGCCGGCGGCCGGGCCACGGTGTTCCTGGCCCTGGGCCAGGATCGGCGGGTGGTGGCAGCCTTCGAGCGCTACGCCCCGCTCGTGCCCGTGGGGGGCTACGTGGTGGTGGAGAACACCGTGGTGAACGGCCGTCCGGCGGCCGCCGGCTTCGGCTCGGGCCCCATGGAGGCCGTGTTCCAGCTCCTGCCCCGCCACTGCGACTTCGTGGTCGACCACGAGATGGAGCGCTACACCGTCACCTTCAACCGGGGTGGCTACCTGCGCCGGCTGGAGCCCCGGTGAGCGACGGCGCGCCGTCGGCGCCCACCCGCTTCCTCTTCGTGCACCTGCAGAAGACGGCCGGCACCACGCTGTTCCGGCGCCTGCGCCACCACTTCGGCCCCGAGGCCGTCTACCCCATGCCGGAGTACCAGGGGACCGTGGAGGCCACCCTCGACGTCGACCTGGCCGTGGCGCGGGTCGGCCAGCACGGCGACCAGGTCCGCGTCGTCACCGGCCACTTCCCCCTGTGCACGGCGGAGCTGCTGGGCGGCGAGGTGGCCACCTTCACCCTCCTGCGGGAGCCCGTCGAGCGGGCGCTGTCGTTCCTGCGCCACCAGCGTCAGGTGGCGCCGCAGTTCGCCGGCGCCGACCTCGAGGAGATCTACGCCGACCCGCTGTGCCGCGACGGCCTGGTGCGCAACCACATGGTCCGCATGCTGTCGCTCACCGTCGACGAGATGACCGACGGCGCCCTCACCCAGGTGGTGGTCGACGACGCCCGGCTGGAGCGGGCCAAGCAGAACCTCGAGCAGCGGGTCGACGTGTTCGGCGTGCAGGAGGACTTCGAGCGGTTCTGCGCCGACCTCTCGGCCCGCTTCGGCTGGGACCTCGGGCCGCCGCAGCTGGCCAACACCACCGAGCCGATCGAGGTGCCCGTCGGCCTCCGCCAGCAGATCGCCCACGACAACGAGATGGACGCCGAGCTGTACCGCCACGCGGTGGGGCTGCTCGCCGCCCGCACCACCACGAGCTGACCGGAGGGACGCCATGGAGACGATCGACATCGACGCCCGGCTGCGGGAGTCCGAGGCCCTGGCGGAGCAGCACCGGGCCCTGGAGGCGGTGGAGGCGCTGCACGCCCTCTACCAGTCTCACCCCGACGCGCGGGTCGCACAGCGGCTTGTGGAGCTGCGCCACGCCGCCTTCCCGGAGCTGCCGAAGGACCCGGGCCGGCCGGAGTGGCCGGCCACCTTCGCCGACCCCTTCCCAGGCGAGGAGGGCATACCCGCCGTGGGCCCCGCCGAGCTGACCGGCTCGACGCTCGGCGGCGCCATCACCCACCACGGCTGCCTGCGCGTCGACGGCCTCGTCGACAGCGCCACCGCGGAGCGGCTGTGCGACCGCATCGAGCAGGCCTTCACGGCGCGGGAGCGGCTGGCCGACGGCGAGCCGGTCGACTCGGCCGCCCCGTGGTTCGTGCCCTACGCCCCCGGGCGGGCCAAGGCCGAGGGGTTCGGCCGCGACCTGTTCGTGCGGGTGATCGATGCCCCCGAGGCGATGTGCGATCTCGTCGACGTGTTCGCCAGCACCGGGGTGCGCCAGGTCGTCACCGAGTACCTCGGCGAGCGCCCGGCGATGATCGCCAACAAGTGGGTGATGCGGAGATCGCCGAGCGGCGTGCTGCTGGGCGACTTCCACCAAGACGGCGCCTTCCTCGGGGAGGGCATCCGCACGGTCGACTGCTGGATCGCGCTCTCGCACTGCGGGCCGGGGACGGGTCGCCCAGCCATGGACGTGGTGCCCCGGCGCCTCGACGGCATCATCCCGCCGGGCGAGGGAGCCGCCTTCGACTGGTCGCTCTCCGAGCAGACCGTGCGCGACGCGTTGCCTGGTGCGCCGGTGCTGAGCCCGGTGTTCCGGCCCGGCGACGCCCTGTTCTTCGACGAGCGCCTTCCGCACCGCACCTCGGTCGGCACCGAGCTCGGCACCCGCTACGCCATCGAATCGTGGTTCGTGGCGCCGTCGTCGTACCCCGACAAGCACCTCCCGGTCGTCCTGTAGGGACCTCAGTCGGGTGTGCCGGTGCCGAGGGGACGTGCTGGCACGCCCCCCACCGACGTGCCCGCCGGCACGTCGTGCACCACCACCGCGTTGGCCCCCACCATCGCCCCGGCGCCGACGGTCACCGGGCCCAGCACCTTGGCCCCGGTGCCGATGGCGGCTCCCTGCTCGATGGTGGGGCCGGTGATGTTGCCCTCCTTGAGCCCGATGGTGACGAAGGGGCGCAGGCGCACGCCTGGGTGCACCACGGTGAAGCCGTCGATCACCACCTGGCCGTGGGGGAGGATCACGCCGGGGTGCACGAGCACCGGGTCGCCGATCGACAGCTGCGCCCAGGCCATGGCGGCGCGGTGGGCGAGGCGAGGCAGCACCGGGATGCCCCGGCGCTGGCAGGCCGCCTTGGCCCGATAGAGCACCAGGGCGCCGAAGGCGTCGCTCAACCAGGCGAGGCGCAGCACCTCCCGCACGAGGTCGGCCCGGGAGGCCACCCGCCGCCCGCCGTCGCCCCGCTGGCGCAGCGCGACGCGCAGGTCGGCCGCCACCGCCTCGGCGAAGTGCGGGTGCTGCGCCTGGACGGCCCGCAGCAGGTCGCTCATGCGCTGGTCCGCTTGAGGAACCCGCCCGGGTTGAAGGTGAGCGAGTACTTCTCCAGCGTCGGGTCGGCGGCCCAGCCGCCGTGGCCGGTGAGGATCTGCTTCACGCCCTCCGCAGGACCGGGGCCGAAGGCGGGCCAGACGGGGTGGCCGTTCACGACCGTGTCTGCCACCACGACGTAGGACCCGACGGGCACCAGCGGGGCGTAGGCGTCGAAGTGCCGCACGGTGGTGGCTCGGTCGGCCCGGGCGCCCAGCACCACCACGGCACGACCGCCGCCCACCCGGTCGCGCACGGCCTGCACCGTGGCGGCGTCGAGCGGGTCGCCGACCTCGCGGTGGAGGCGGGGGTGAGGGAGGTCGTCGCCGGCGGCGTCGGGCCCGACCGACAGCACCTGACCGTGGCCCACCAGCTCGCACATCGAGGCGAGGAACAGCGCCCGGCCGCCGTCGCCGGTGCCCACCTCCACGATCCAGTCGGGGCGCACCGTGGCCACCAGCTCCTGGTAGGCGAGGAGGTCGGTGGGCGCGGTGGTGATGGCCCGGCCCAGCCAGGTCGTGGAGCGCCAGGGCAGGTTGCGCCACACGGCCTCGGTGAAGGCCCAGCGCAGCTCGTCGGGCACGGGTACCGGCTCCGTAGGGGGCCCGTCGGCGGCCGCCGCGGTGGCGTCGGCGAACACGGAGGTCGACATGCGTCGGGGCTTCGAGCGGCGGGCCGCCTCGGTGGTGATGCGCCCCACGAAGTGGATGGGCTTGCTGGGGCCCTTGAAGGGTCGACCGCGGAGGTCGGCGTACTCCTGGCTGTAGCCGAACACGCGGCTGCGGCGATCGGCGGCGTCGGTCTGGTTGGTGGTGGTGCCGCCGTGCAGCTGGTGGAAGGACCCCTCGCCGATCATGGTCACCACCCGCACGTCGGGCGAGGTACCGAGGCGCTCGTAGAGCTCGAGGTTGGCGTAGCCGCCCCCGGCCACGGCGAACCGCTCGTCGAAGCAGCCCACCTGCTCGAGCTGGGCCCGCTCCACGAACATGCAGTTGCTCTCCCACAGCCCGTCGAACCAGTCGCGGTCGCCCACGAAGTGCCCGATCTCGAACAGGCGGTAGCCGGCGTGGGGCCAGCGGATGCGCTCGAAGAGCCGGTCCTCGTAGTCCTGGTCGTAGCCGTCGACCATCGCCTCGCCCTGCTGGCCCGGGCCCACATACCACTGCTGGGTGGCCACGATGGCGGGCTGGTAGGTGCGCAGGCCGGCCAGGCCGAAGCGGAGCACGCCGGGCGTCACCACGTGGGCCCCGTCGATCATGAGCGCGTAGGCGCGGCCGCGGCCGGCCCGGATCCCGCGGTTGAGGGCGCCCACCGGCGACGGCTCGGCCTCGTCGGCGAGGTCGAGGTAGCGGAACTGGGGCCCGAAGCCGGCTACCAGCTCGGCCCCGAGCCGCTGGTCGGGGTCGGAGCCGTTCTCCACCACGATCACCTCGTAGGCGACGTCGTCGATGTCCTCCTGGTAGGCGCGCGACAGGGCTTGGAGCGTGCGCAGGGCCTCGCGCCGCATGTTGTAGACGACCACCACCACGGTGAGGTCGAGCACGTCGGTGGGCGCCGGCGGCGCGAGCGGGGGGTGGGCGGCGGGGGTGGCGGCCTGCGCCTCGCCGTGGTCGGCCGGGCGGGCGGGCACGGTCCAGGTCACCGCCGACGCGTCGACCTGCTCGAGCGGACCGTTGAAGCCGTGCTCGGCCCGGTGCGCCTCCACCTGCTTGCGGGCCTCGCTGCCCGGCGGGGCGTCGGCCACCACCGCGGCCCCCGGGGCCAGGCGGGGCAGGGCGGTGTCGAGCACCGCGCCGGTGGCCTCGCCGAGGGTGCGTCCCAGCCGGAGCAGGGCGATCGGCCCTGTGTCCTCGGCAGCCAGCACCTGGGCCGGCGGGCCCTGCAGGAAGCGGACGCGGTCGTCGAGCAGCCCGAAGCGCCCGAAGCCGTCGCGCACCAGGTTGAGGTCGGCCCGGAAGGCGGCGACACCGCCCTTGCCGAGCGACGGGGCCCGGTCGGGCTTGGGCGAGGACCGGAACGGGTCGACCACCCACACGCGGCGGTCGGGCACCTCGTGGGCGTCGAGGTAGGCCCGCATGAAGATGGCGCCCCCGCCCCGTCCGGTGCCGCACTCCACGAGGTCGCCCGGCACCTCGCCCGTGCGCACGGCGTCGAGGGCGGCCTCCAGGTGGTCGAGCTGGGGCCTCCCCATGGCGGCGTAGGGGAGGAACGAGGTGGCCGCACCGACGTCGGGCCCCGCTGGGCCGAGCCGGTCGCGCACCACCCGCCGGTAGGCGGTCTGGGCGTGGCGCACCGGGTCGCGCACCTCGGCCGCCACCAGCGGGCGTCCCTGGGTCGCGTGGGCCGCCAGCAGCTCGAGGCGCACCTCGTGGTCGAGGTAGTGCTCGTCGAGCAGGGCCGCCTTCACCGTGCGCAGGTGGCGGGCGATGGCCCGCTCGAGCTGCGTTGCCCGCTGGAAGAACACGTTGTGCTGGAACAGCATCGCCCGCAGGCGGACCTCCTCGGCCACCTCCAGCAGGTCGTGGCGGCCCTCGGCGCCCTCCAGGCGGTCGAGGGCGGCGGCCAGCTCGGGCTGGGCGGCCAGGCGCGCCTCCTCCACCACGATGGCCAGCCCGAAGTAGATGGGCAGCACCACCACGCGGAGGGGCTGGTCGTGCTCGGCCACGAAGTCTTCGACGGCGGTCATCACGCCGTTGCGGGGGCCGCCCTCCTCCAGCGCGTTGCACATGGTGGGGTTGAGGCCGCCCCGCTCGATCAGCTTCTTGCTGCCCGGCCGCATGCCCTTCTGCGCGTAGGGCTGGCGGTGCTCCTCGGGGATCTGCTCGGGGGCGTAGTAGAGGTCGCGCCGGCCGTAGGGCCACAGCACGTCGTGGAGGATCAGAACGGGCAGCGGGGTGCCGTGGCGCCGCGCGCCCTCGGCCAGCAGGCGCAGCTCGTTGACCACCGTGTACCAGTTGTGGTCGCCGTCGATCAGGGCGGCGTCCATCGGCCCGAGCGTGGGGAGCACCTCGAGGCTCAGCGCCTCGTGGAAGAAGTAGCGACCCGGGAAGCGCTCCTCGTGCTCGGCCGGGTCGAACGCCGGCGCCGGGTCGATCACGTGGAGCTCGGCCTCCGGCCCGAGGTCGTCGAGCATCCGGATGGTGGTCTCACCCCGGAGCGCGCCGATCTCGACGACGCGTGTGGCGCGAGCAGCGTGGAGCACTGGTGCGATGGCGACATCCCACAACGGGAACATGGTGCGACGGCCCCCTACATCGAGGAAGGCGCGCACCGTAGCAGCGGGCACTCGCCGACGATCGGGGGTGGCGCGTCGGGCCCCCGCTACCATCCGGCCGCCCATGGCTGCTGCCGCTGATCGCCCGATCGAGGTCCGCCCCGCCGAGGCGTCCGACAGGGCTGCCGTGCTGGAGCTGCTGTCGGCGTCGCTGGGCTGGTCGACCGACGCCCACTTCCAGGCCTACTTCGCCTGGAAGCACGAGGAGAACCCCTTCGGCCGCTCGCCCGGCTGGGTGGCCCTCGACGGCGACGAGGTGGTGGGGTTCCGCACCTTCCTCCGCTGGGAGCACGCGGCCCCCGATGGCACCACCCTCCGGGCGGTCCGCGCCGTCGACACCGCCACCCGGCCCTCGCACCAGGGTCGGGGCATCTTCCGGCTGCTCACCCTCCAGGCCCTGGACGACCTGCGGGCCGAGGGCACCGACCTCGTGTTCAACACCCCCAACGATCAGAGTCGGCCCGGCTACCTGAAGATGGGGTGGACGGCCGTGGGCCGGCTCCCTGCGGCGGTGCGGATGGCGTCGCTGCGCTCGCCCGCCCGCCTGCTCGCGTCGCGGGTGCCGGCGGAGCGGTGGTCGTCGCCCAGCGCCCTCGGGCACGACGCCCGGGAGGTGCTGGCCGACCCTGAGGTGGGTGAGCTGCTGGCGGCGGTCGCCCCAGGCCGGGGCTTGCGCACCCGCCGCACGCCGGCCTACCTCCGTTGGCGCTACGGCTTCGAGCCGCTCCGCTACCGGGTCGTCACGCTCGGGGACGGCGTGGCCAGCGGGCTGGCCGTCTTCCGGCTGCGCCGTCGCGGGACGGCCCTGGAGTGCGCCCTGTGCGAGGTGCTGGTGCCCGCTGGGGACCGGGCGGCCGAGCGGGCGCTGGTGCGGGCTGTGGTGCGCGGCAGCGGCGCCGACCACGTGATCCGGGTGGGCGGCCCGGTCCTCGACCGGAGCGGGTTCGTGCGCCTCCACGGCCAAGGACCGATCCTGGCGTGGCTCCCGCTGCACGACGGCGTCCCCGGCGGACGCCTCGACGAGTGGGACCTGGGGCTGGGCGACGTGGAGCTCTTCTGAGACGGCGTTCGTTACCCGTCGAGGTGCTTCTGGAAGCAGGCGCCCACGTGGTCGATGCGCTGCAGCTCCGGCGGCCCGCCCCGGTCGGCGAAGTGGTCGTGCACGGCCGCCTGGCAGCAGTCCAGCATGTAGTAGTCGTCGATGATCACCCAGCCGCCGGGCGACACGCGGTCGTAGAGGTGGCGGAGCGGGTCGATCGTGGACTCGTAGAGATCGCCGTCGAGCCGCAGCACTGCGAGGCGCTCGACGGGGATCGCCGGCATCGTGTCGCGGAACCACCCCTTCACGAAGGTCACCTGGTCGTCGAGCAGCCCGAAGCGGGCGAAGTTGTCCTGCACCTGCTCTAGCGATACGGCCAGCTCGTCGAAGGTGTGCAGGTCGGAGCCCTCGTCGGCGGGGTAGGCGGGGTCAGGTGGGGGGAGGCCCTCGAAGGAGTCGGCCACCCACACCCGGCGATCGGTGACGCCGTGCACGGCCAGCACGGCGCGGGCCAGGATCGACGCGCCGCCACGCCACACGCCGGCTTCGAGGACGTCCCCGGGAACGCCCTCGTCGATGACCCGCTCGATGAGCTGACGGAGGTTCCGGAGGCGACGGCGGCCCACCATGGTGAGGGCGGTGCTGGGCCAGTCGAGCCCCTCGGCCCGGACGTCGACGTCGAGACCCGGAAGGGGGAACGGCGACCCGGGTAGCGAGGGATCGCCGCTGCTGTGCCCGGTCAGCCGGTCCTCGAGGGCGTCGAGCAGCGCCGCCCGCTCGTCGGGGTCAGCGACTGGGCCCCAAGCCGCGGGTAGCGCCCGCTCTTCGTCAGACGTTCCGGCCTCAGCGCGCGCCCATGCCACCACGATCTCGCCCCCCTTGATCGCGCCCTCGGTCGGGGCTGGACGCGCCCGACCTTACCGCGACGCCGTGGGCTGTGCTCCGGTGGCGCCCCGCCCCGTGGGCGGTCGGCCCGATGGCATACTCGGCGCCATGGCGTCCGGCCCCCATCCCGGCGAGCCGGGGGACGAGGCGCTCGAGGTGCAGCTGGCGGCCGAGCGGGCGGCGGCGGAGCACTGGCGCCGTGTGGCGCGGCAGCGGGCCGACGAGTACGCGGCGCTGCGCCACCGCACGGTGGTCAGGGGGGTGCTGGCGGTGGAGGCGAGGACGGCCGCGCTGCGGCGCCGGGCGGCGGCATCGGCTCGGCGCCTGCGCGCGGCGGGCGCCCAGGCGGCCGTGGTGGCGGAGGGGTTGGCCGCCCGGCTCCGCCGCACCGAGCCGCTTCCGACCACGCCACCGCCCCCGTCCGACGAGGGTCCCGGGGCTCCGTCGGAGCGGGCGCGCTCGATCGTTCTGGCTGTGGTGGGGTCGGGCCCGGCCGACGGCCCGCTCGTGGCCTCGGCCGCCGCCGTGCTGGCCGTGCCCTCGGCGGGGGAGCTCCCGAGCGCCCTCGCCCGCGAGCTGGCCGCCGTCGATCCTGCGCTGGTAGCGATCGTGCTCGGCACCACGGAGGGCCTCGGGCCGGTGGAGCTGGCCCGCCTGGCGGCGGCCGTCGACGGCGACGTGGTGGCCGCCGGGCCGCAGGTCGTCCACCCCCGCCGCCCGCTGGCCCAGGCCACCGCCCACGACGGCCGGGTGCGAGCGGCCGGGTTGGCCCTGGCCCTCGACGCCGACGGTGCCCCCGAGGTGTGGGCCACCGGCGCCGGCCAACCCCTCGCCAGCTCGTTGCGCCACCGCATCGATCGCGACGAGCTCACGGGCCCGGGGGTGGTCGACGTGCACGCAGTGTCGGCGGCCGTCGTGGTGCTCGACGCTCGCGCCTACCGGGCCGTCGGCGGGCTGCAGGCGGGCGACGACCTGGACGTGGCGGTGGTGGAGCTGTGCGCCCGCCTCCGCTCGGCTGGCGGGTCGGTGGCGCTGGTGCCCGACGTGGTGGTGGCCGACCACCGGCCCGTGCCGTCGCGCCGAGCGCTCCACCAGCCGATCGATCCGGCCGGACCTGCGTGGGCCGCCGCTCTAGACCGGTCGGGCGCTGCGCTGCGCCGCGCCGCCGCCCCCGCGCCGACCGACCACCTCGAGGTGGTGATCACCACGGCCGCCCCGTCGGCCAAGGTGGCGGCCCGCTGGGGCGACTGGCACCTGGCCGAGGGGCTGGCCGGCGGCCTGCGCCGCCTCGGCCACAGCGTGCGGCTGCAGACGGCCGACCAAGTCGACGACCCGGCGGGCCGGGCCGCCGACGTGCGCCTCGTCGTACGGGGCCTCCGGGCCGTGCGCCGCACGCCCGGGCAGCGCCACGTGCTGTGGATCGTGAGCCACCCGGAGGCGATCGACGACGACGAGCTCCACGTTGCCGACCTGGTGCTGGTGGCCTCGCCGGCCTTCGCCGACCACCTCCGCACCCGCACCACCACCCCCGTCGACGTGCTGCTGCAGGCGACCGACCACCGGCGGTTCCGGCCCCTCCCCGTCGACCCCGTCCACCGCCACGACGTGACGATCGTGGCCAAGACGCGCGAGGCGCCCCGGCCCGTCGTGGCCGACGCGGTGGCGGCCGGCCTCCGCCCGAGCATCTACGGCAGCGGCTGGGAGGGCTTGGTGGACCCGGCGCTGGTGGTGGCCGACCACGTCGACAACGCCGAGCTGCCCGCCGTGTATGCATCGGCCGGCGTGGTGCTCAACGACCACTGGCGCACGATGCAGGCGTGGGGCTTCGTCTCGAACCGCCTCTTCGACGTGCTGGCGTGCGGCACCCCCGTGATCTCCGACCGGGTGGCGGGCATCGCCGAGCTCTTCGAGGGGGCGGTCGCCACCTACGAGGGTCCGGCCGAGCTGAGGGCGCTGGTCGACGCCGCGCTCGACGACCCCGTGACCGCTCGTGCCCGGGCCGCCGCCGGCCGAGCGCTGGTGCTGGCCCGCCACACCTTCGACCACCGGGCGAGAGAGCTGCTCGCTGCTCTGTCGAAGTATGCGAAAGATGCCTGATTTCGGGCGTTCTTGCGCCGAGGAGGCCACTCAGAGCGCGGCCTGACTCGTCTACTCTCCAACGTCGTCGGTCGCACAAGGGGGTCGGATGCCGTACGTGATGGTTCCCGTGCCGGAAGAGCACGTGGAGGAGGTCATGGCCTTCATCCTCCGCGAGGTGGCCCGGGCGAACCTCCAGCCTTGGGACGCGGAGGCCATCGCGACGCTGTTCTACGAGGTCGACGAGGCGAGCCGGTCGCTGCTCGCCTACGCCGCCCGCGCCTCGATGGCGGGCACCGACATCTCCGAGGCCCAGGCCGCCGACATGCTGCAGCTCAGCACCCGCGAGGTGGCCGGCATCATGCGCGACCTCAACGAGACCGCGCGCGAAGCCAGCCGTCCCACGCTGCTCGGCACCCGGACGGTCACCGAGACCCTTCCCAACGGCCGCACCACCGAAAAGCGCGTGCTGTGGATGAACAGCGAAGTCGCCCCACTGGTGAGGGAGGCCGAGCGCAAGGAGCTCGCCGACCTCCCGCAGCCGCTCGAGGGGGATGCCCGATGAGGGGCGCCCGACCGTCGCCTGGGGAGGCGGTTGAGTGAGCGCTCCCACGACTGACCTCGTGGAGCCAGCCACCGACCGCTCGAAGCTGGCCATCGAGGTGGAGCACCTCTCGGCCTCGTACCGGGTCCGCCTCGACGCCGCCAACCTGCGCACCGACCTGCGTCGCCTGCTGTCCCGATCGCGCGACGACGTGCGCGTGATCCCCGCTCTGCGCGACGTCTCCTTCTCCGTCCCGCGCGGCTCCGTGCTCGCCGTCGTCGGCCGCAACGGAGCGGGGAAGTCGACCCTGCTGCGGGCGCTGTGCGGCGTGCTTGCCCCCGAGGAGGGCCGCATCACCGTGCGCGGCCGGCTCAACCTGCTGTCGCCCGGGCTCGGCATGCGCGACACGCTGACAGGGCGCGAGAACATCAAGCTGGGCGGTCTCGCGGTGGGGCTGTCGGAGGACCGGATCACCGAGCTGGTCGACGTGATCGCCGACTTCGCCCAGCTCGACGAGTACATCGACTTCCCGCTGAAGACCTACTCGGCTGGGATGCGCATGCGGATCGGTGTGGCGGTGGCCGCCCACCTCGATCCCGAGATCTTGCTGATCGACGAGGCGCTCACCGGCGGCGACGCCGCCTTCCAAGCCCACGTGAGCCAGAAGATGGCCGAGCTGTGCGGCGAGGGCCGCACCGTGGTCCTCGTCACCCACGGGCTCAGCTCGGTGAAGACCATGGCCACCGATGCGCTGTGGCTGCACCAGGGCCAGGTGGCCGCCATCGGGGATCCGGACGATGTCGTGGCCCGCTACATGCGGTACTGCCGCTTGGAGTCGATGTCACTGGAGTTCGACGACCAGTGACCGACGAGGTGCGCAACCACGAGCGCGTCGTCGGCGATGTGGTCGGCGCCGCCGGACTGGCTCCAGACGGCACCGAGCCAACGGTGCTCGGCGCTGCCGCCACCCTTCCGGCCTCGCGGCGGGCGGGCGCTCGCAGGACGGAGCGGCGAGCCTCACGGCGGGAGCGGCGTCAGCGGAGCCCGGGGTCAGCTCGCAACGCCGGCCCCGAGGTCTCTCTCGGCTTCTACAGCGACGTCGAGTACGTCTTCGAGCCCCACTCGCCCAGCACGCCGCCACTGGCTCCGTACCTGCGATCGCTGTGGGCGCGACGCCGCTTCATGGTGGAGCTCGCTCGGGCCGACCTTCGGGGAAAGCGGTCGAGCACCGTGCTCGGAGGACTGTGGGGCGTGCTCGACCCACTGTTCCAGGCGGGCATCTACTACATGCTGTTCACGATCATTCGGGAGGGCCAGCGGCCCACGGAGTTCCTCCATGTGCTGATCGGCGGCGTCTTCCTCTTCCAGCTGGCGCTGGCGTCGCTCACCGAGGGCGGACGCTCCATCAAGGGCGGCAAGAGCCTTATGCTCAACTCGTCGTTCCCTCGCGCGCTGCTGCCGATCACCACGGTCTGCCGCGGGGTGATGGGGTTCCTTCCGGCGGTGTTCGTCTACGGCGCGTTCCACGTCGCCCTGGGCGCTCCCTACGGGTGGGGGCTGCTGCTGCTGCCTGTGCTGTTCGGGCTCCAGCTCGTGCTCATGGTGGGCATCGCCCTGCTCACCTCCACCATCGTCGTGTTCTTCCAGGATGCGGGGAACGTGCTGCAGTACATCGGCCGAGTCCTGTTCTTCACGACCCCGGTGATCTATCCGCTGGCGATCATCCCGGACGACATCCGAGCGGTCCTTTCCTGGCAGCCCTTCTTCGCTCTCTTCGCGAGCTATCAAGAAGTGCTCGATGGAGGGGTGCCGAGTGCAGGGCTGCTCGTGCAGATCGTGCTGTGGTCGATCGGCTTCCTGTCGGTCGGGGGTTGGGTGTTCCTGCGGCATGAGCGGGAGTTCGCCATCCGACTCTGATCCGCGTTGGCGGGTCCTCCAGGTCGGGTTGGTGCGGGCCCAACGCTCTCCGCCTCCGGGCGATGCAACGAGGACGAGCGTCAGCAGCGGCCTAGACCGCCATCGCGACGGCGACGGTGACGAAGATCAGGAGCGGCCCGCCGACGGCGATGGCTCGGCGGATGCCCGGTGATCGGCGTTGGCCGAGGTGGAGGGCACGGACCGCCAGCCCGGCCGCCAGCGCGGCAGCGGCGGCGATGGCGAGCTCGGGGAGGGTCAGGTCCGTGCCGTCGTCGTCCGAGCGGCCGGCCTCGTCGGTGCCGGCCTGGGCCAGGGATTGGTCGCTGAGAGCATCCACCTCCACGCCGAGGATCTCGGCCACGTCGGCCACCGTGGGCAGGGGCAGGACGTCCCAGGTGCTCCCACCGTCGGTCGACCGCAGCACGTCGGGCCCGGCGTAGGCGAACACGGTCCGATCCGATGCGAAGGTGCGGGAGAACTGGATGGGCGACGAGGTGGGGTTGTCGTAGTCCGCGATGACCCGGTTCGACTCGGCCAGCGCCGGCGCGACCGGGCTGAAGGAGGCGCCACCGTCGGACGATCGGTGGAGGCCCACGCCTCGGACGCTGACCAGCACGGTCCGGTCTGCCGCGAAGTCGGGCGACACGCCGACGGCGGTGACGTCGGCGTCGGGGGTGACCCCCTCGGCGTCCACCTCCTCCCATGTCGCCCCGCCGTCGCGGGTCACGAAGAGGCCGCTCTCGGTGCCGGCGAACAGGGTGCCGTCGGTCGGGAAGGTCGGCGACATGGCCAGAAGGGGGGCGGGATCGAGCTCGCCGCCCTCGGCGAGCGGGCTGCGGCCCGGACCGGTGGGCTGCCACGACGCCCCGCCGTCGGTGCTCTTGAACACGCCGCCGACGCTGCCGACGAAGATCACCTGGTCGTCCGCGAAGGCAGGGCTGACGGCGAAGCTGCGCACCCGGCCCTCCACCCGCCCCACCTCGGCCCAGGACCCGGGGTCACCGCCAGCCTGCGATCGCAGCACCTGGCCGTCTCGGTTGCCGGCGAAGACCGTTCTGTCCGCGGCGTAGGTCGGCGAGACGGCCAGCACGTACTGCCGCAGCGGCGACCAGTCCTCGGTCGGCTGCTCGATGTCGATGGCCTCCCAGGTCTCGCCGCCGTCGAGCGAGCGGATCAGCTGCGGCCACGTGGCGGAGAAGATCGTCCGGTCACGGGCGAAGTCGGGTGACAGCACCACGTTGTGGCCGCGGCGGAGCGGGAGCACGCGGTTGCCCTCGGACAGGCCGTCGAAGCCGAGTCCGCCGTTCATGGGCCGCCAGCTGTCGCCACCGTCTTCGGAGATGAAGGCGCCCTTCACGTAGGTGGTCACGACCACCGTCCGGTCGGCGGCGTAGGCGGGCGAGACCGCCAGCCCGGCGATGTAGTCGGAGGCCGTCTCGATGGGCTGCCAGCGGTCGGCGTCGCGGTCGCTCCGGAAGAGGCCGTCGAAGCTGGCCAGGAAGAGGGTCGAGCCATCGCCCGCGGAGGCGACCCGGATGGCGCGGAAGTGGGGGACACCCACGTCGTCGGCCTGGTCGCTCTTCGTGAGCCCGTCGGCCTGCGGGACCCAGGTCTCCCCGGCATCGTCGGATCGGTACGGGCCGGCGTCGGCCGTCGACACCCACCACTGCTCGCCGTCGGGGTCGAGTGCGAGCCCCCTGGGCGTGCCCCCGGGGAGTGGTTCGCCCACCGGGGCGAACGAGGCCCCACCGTCGTCGGATCGGGTGACCTGCCCGTCGGCGAGGACAGCCACCACCGTCGCCGGCGCATCCGGGCTCGTAGCGAGGGCGGCCACCTCCCCCGAGCCGGGGAGCGGCCTGGCGCTCCGCCAGGTGAGGCCGTCGTCGGTCGACACCGAGATGTGCCCGTCGGCATCCCCGACGACCGCGGTGCCCGAGCCGTCGTGCAGGAAGGCCATGGCGGTGACCCGCCCGAAGTCGGGGATGCTCGTCCAGCTGTCGCCGCCGTCGTCGGTCCGGTGCAGCCCGAAGAGGCCGCCGGCCACCAGGGCGACGTCGGGGCGCTCGGGCGACCAGGCCACCTCCCGCAGCAGCGGGTCGCCGATGTCGGCTCCGATCCGCGACCAGCTGTCGCCGCCGTCGACGGAGCGGAACAGGCCCTCGCTGTTCGACGTGGCCAGCAGCCGCCGGGGATCGGTGGGCGAGATGGCGAGGCGGGCGAGGGGAGCGCGCCCCAGCCCCCGCACGATGTCCTGCCAGTGGCCGCCCCCGTCGGTTGAGCGCTGGAGGCGACCGCGGGAGATGATGAAGACGGTCTGGTCACGGGCGAACGCCGGCGACACGACGATGTCGGTGATGTCGTCGTGGGGGGAGTGGGCGACGGCGCCGGGTGCGCGCACGAGGAGCCCAAGGAGGGCCAGGGCCAGGACCGCGGCGGCGGCCGCGGCGCGGATCGGGGTCGAGTGGGCCGGGTGGCTCCTCATCCCGGCGCTACCCCCGCTCGGCCGTCGGTGGCGCCCCCCGCCCGTCAGCGACGTCAGGATCGCGGTTCGCCCAGGGGAACGGGCGGTCGGGCGGGGCCACCCCGAGCAGCGAGCACAGCGGACCCCAGCCCGGTGAGGTGGTGAGGTCGACCTCGACGAACTCGGGCCGGCCCTGGAAGTGGGCTCGCACCCTGTGCACGTGGTCGTGCCACTCCGCTCGCCAGGCCGGCTCGTCCACCTCCAAGAAGTGGCCGTGGTACTCACCGGCCGCCTTCCGTGCCACGTTGCGCTCGACGTGGCGCCGACGGCTGGCCACCCAGTCGTCGACGGGTCGCACGGTCAGCACGAAGCGGCTGCCCGGGTACTGCCGGTCGACGAC
The DNA here is from genome assembly GCA_046565645.1 of Acidimicrobiia bacterium. GTDB lineage: Bacteria > Actinomycetota > Acidimicrobiia > Acidimicrobiales > VFJN01 > VFJN01. The sequence continues at coordinate 20,463 of JBKHYD010000046.1, forward strand.
GTCGAAGTGGCGGTACAGCGGCTCCACGTCGGAGAAGGCGTCGAAGGTCGGGTCGAGGTCGGCCAGCGCCGGGCGACCCTCGGCAAGGGCCGCTTCGACCGCCTGGCGCACCGATGGCCCGCCCCAGTGCAGGCTCTTGAAGCCGAGGAGCTCCATGGCCTCGTGGAACGACGTGGTGGCGGTCTTGTTGAGGCCGATGCAGAAGATGCGGGGCCGGTCGGCGCTGAGCGCCTCAGCCACAGGCCCACTCGTCGAGGGTCGACCGCGGCCCGTAGCCGGCCCGGACCATCGTCGTACCGGCCCGCTCCAGAAACGTCTTGCGGTGGCGGGGGTCCCAGCCCTCCCAGTCGTCGTCGTCGGGCCTGACCGGGTCGCGCACCCAGCTGGAGTTGATGCGCTGCTTGCCGAAGAAGCTGGCCGGGCCGGGGTGGGGGTCGAGCCCGAGGAACTCGAGGATGGCGGCGAAGCCGGTGGCCGGGTCCTTTGAGAGCGCCTCGTTCTGCACCCTCAGGCACCGCTGCGGGTTCGCCTCCTCGAAGTCGAGCCCGGCGGTCACCCACCGGGACCACGTGTCGCAGCCCTTCTCGAAGTCGTGCGACCAGGTCGGGATCTCGTTGGGCTGGGCGGCCTTGATGGTGGCCTCGTCGAACTTCCGCTCGAAGTTCGTCATCGAGCGGACCACGTGCCGCCCATCGCGCACGATGTGCAGGAACACGGCGCCGGGGAACATGGCGGCCAGGGTCGGTGCCATCGGGGTGTAGAGCGGCGTCTGGTCGATCCAGCGCCGGCCCTCGGCCCGGCTGGAGAACAGCGCGTTGAGGCCGAGGCCGAGGAAGGCCAGGAACTCGTCGCGCTCCACCTGCTCGTGGGCCAGCCAGCACGGGGTCACCCGGTGCATCTGCCGCTCCCACGACTGCTCGGCCTTGCCGCCGCTGAACAGGTCGTGCAGGACGTACGACTCCTTGCCCACCCGAAGGTCGGGGTGCCGGTTCAACGACTGGGCCAGCGCCGTGGTGCCCGAGCGTGGCGACCCGATCACGAAGATCGGGTCGGGGCAGATCCCGTCGAGCGCCAGGTACGGGGCCACGTGGTCCAGGCTCACCGCGCCCCCTCAGGGGCGCCGGTGCGGACGTAGTCGGTGATCTCGCGGTTGTAGTAGGGCGGGGCCCGGTGGGGGTCGACGCCGTGCTTCCAGCCGTACTTGTAGCGGTGGGCCTGCAGGAGCATCTCGTGGTCGTCGTCGGCGCTGCTGGTGCGGCGGGCGTGGACCACGCGCGCCGCCGGGACCGGTGACAGCTCGATGCCGAGCTGCCAGGCCCGGTGCCAGTAGTCGGTGTCCTCGCCGAAGGCGGGGCTGAACCACTCGTCGAAGGGACCCACCTCGTCGTAGAGCGTCCGGCTCAGCATGAAGCACCAGCCGGCGGTGCCACCCTGGTCGGGCCGGGCGAAGCCACGACCGTCGCAGTGGTCGGTGTAGGGGAAGGCGATGCGCCGGCCATCGCTGGCGGCCGCGTAGAGGGCGGTGTCCCACCCGGGCTCCACGCGGCAGTCGCTGTTGAGCACCACCACCATGGGCGCCCGGGACAGGCGGATGCCCGTGTTCCAGCCCACCGACACGCCCCTGTTCTGCTCGTAGCGGTGGACGCGCGCCGCCAGGGGCACCTCATGGGGTGAGCCGTTGTCGACCACCACCACCTCGGTGGGCACCTGGGCCACCTCCCAGATGCGCTCGATGGTGCGCTGGGCCATCGTCGCCAGGGCGGGGGTGCGGCTCCACACCGGGATGGCGATGCTGAGCAGGGGGGCCTCGTAGCGGTGCTCGGCGGGCGTGCCGTCGTACACGAGCGCAGGGTCCGCACCCTCGAGGGGGTGGACGGTGGGCGGGGGGGCGGCCATGGCGGGCACCTCGTCGGTCTGGCCCGCCGCCCCCTTGGCGTGCAGGAGGCGGAAGGCCTCCCGGTAGGCGGCGTGGAGCTCGGGCAGGGCACGGTCGTCGGTGAGGCAGCGCTCCTCGAGCGCCGCCACCCGGTGGCGGAGGGCGGCCTCCGTGTGGCGCTTCTCCTCCCACAGGGCAGCGGCGCCGTCGAGCTGGAGGCGGGCCGCCATATCGGTGCCGGGGTGGAGGGCGGCGATCAGGGCGTGGGCCCGCCCCTTGGCCACGGTGCGTTGGCAGAAGGCATCGAAGTCGAGCGGGCGGGCCATGAAGCTGCGGGCGGCCGCCGTGTAGATCACACGCAACCCAGCAGGGGCCAGGCGCCAGGCCATCTCGACGTCGATGGAGTAGTCGAGGCGCTGGTCGTGCAGGCCGTGACGCAGGAGCAGCGAGCGCTTGCAGGAGATGCGCCCCTCCCAGAAGCCGCGCCAGTCGAGGGCCTGCCCGTCGCCCAGCCGCTCGTAGGCGAACATCAGGCGGTCGACGTCGGTGACGTAGTGCATCAGTGGGCTCAGCTCGAGCTCGGGGGCCCAGTCGGTGTGGCCGAGGATGGCCACCGCCTCGTCGGGATGGGCGGCGTGACCGTCGAGGTGGCGCTCGAGGTAGTCGGGGGCGGCCCGGTCGTCGTCGTCGAAGAAGAGCACGATCGGCGCCCGGGCCAGCAGCACGGCATGGTTCTTGGCCGCGCTGCGGCCGGCGTGGGCGATGCGCAGGTCGACCACCTGGAGATCATCGGCCACCTCGGCCAGCACGGCGGCCAGGTCGTCGGAGGCCGACCCGTCGTCGACCACCACCACCTCGTAGTCGGCCCGGTCGAGGGTCTGCTTGGCGAACGACGCCAGGCACTCGCGCAGCAGCGCGGGGCGCTCGTAGGTCGACACCAGCACGCTGATGCGCGGCGGGGCGGCCGGCTCCGGTCGCGGGTGGGCGACGGGACGGCCGCCCGCGTCGACCACCCAGGTGCCGCGCACGTGGGTGGCGGTGCTCGTGCGCTCGAGCAGGGCGTGGCGCAGCCCCACGCTCAGGTGGTCGAGGAGGGCGACGGGGCCATCAGGAGGCACGGAGGCCCGATGGGCGAGCACGGGCAGCGAGGTGGGCTCGTCCACGAGGCGGGCGACCGTGCCGAGGTGGCGCTCGGTGACGGGCGGGCCGGCCGCCGGGCCGTCGCGGTGGGTGGGCTGCACCCGGTCGACGCCGAGGGCGTCGAGGGAGGCGACGAGGCGCTCGAGGAAGCGACCGGGCAGCACGGCGCCGTCGCCCACGTGCACCACCACGTCGGCAGTGCCGTCGAGCTCGGGCGCCGGCTCGGCATCGGAGCGCCACACCTGCGCGACGGTGAGCCTCTCGGTGCTGGCCAGCTCCCGCACCAGGTCGGGCGGCGGGCCGGCCCGGTGGGCCGCATAGGTGCCCACCACCTGCACCCGGGCGGGCGCGGGCGGGTCGAGGTGGAGGCCGTCGGTGGGGTCGAGGCCCACGTCCCACACCGCCAGGTGCTCGTCGTGGTGGATCCGCAGGCACTCGGCGTCGAGGTGCTCGAAGAGCTCCGGGTAGCGGTGGCGCCAGCCGAAGGCCCGGCGGGGGAGGACGAACCAGCGCGCCCCCCGGGCCCGCTGCGCCTGGAGGTGGCTCACGGCGGCCGGGCCGTCGACGGGCTCGTAGCCCGCCCACCCGCCCTCGCGACCCTGCGGGAAGGGCCACACCGGCCGGGTGCCGAGGGTCACCACGTCGTCGGCGCTGGTGGCGGCCAGCAGGATGGTGGAGCCGGGGCGGCCGAGGGTCTGCAGCCGCCGCACCAGCTCGTCGCCACCGGTGCCCGGCCGGCGGCTGACGGGCCCTGCGACCCCGCCGCCCGCCTCGCTCTGGCGCGGCCGGGCCATCACGGTCTCGATGATCTCGGTGAAGCGGCGCTCCACCAGGTCGACGCCGTGGCGCTCGGCCACGTGGGCGGCGCCCGCGTCGACCAGTCGGTGCCACAGGTCGTCGTCGGTGAGCAGCCGGGTGATGCCGGCGGCCAGGTCGGCGGCATCCGCGCCGATCAGGGCGTGCTCGCCCTGCACGAGGTCGAGGCCCTCGGCCCCGACCGGGGTGGTGACCACGGGGGTGCCTCCCATCATGGCTTGGATCACCTTGCGCTTCACGCCGGCACCGTGCAGCAGCGGCACCACGGCCAGGCGGGCGCGGTCGGCGTAGGGCTGCACCGAGGGCACCCAGCCCACCATCTCCACGCCCTCGACGTGCGGCGGCAGGTCGAGCTGCACCTTGTCGAGCCAGTTGCCGAGCACGGTGACGGGGTGGCGGGCGAGCAGGGCAGGGTCGAGCAGGGGCAGCACGTCGTGGCAGAGGTGCTCCACCGCTTCGCGGTTGGGGAGGTGGCGGAAGTTGCCCACGAAGTACATGCCCCGCCTCTCCTCGAGGGGGTGGGGGGACCGCTCGACCTGCTCGGCCAGCGGGAGCGTGTGGGCCCGCCCCTCACCCAGGAAGTCGGCCAGGAGGTCGCGCTCCTTGTCCGACACGGCCAGGACGGCGTCGGCGGCGTTGTAGGTGTTGAGCTCGCGGGCAGCCTCGCCGCCGAAGCCCTCGTCGAGGGGGCTGCGCCGCCCGAAGGCCCGGCGGGCGTTGCGCAGGAAGTGGAGGTCCATCGTGTTGATGACCACCCGGGTGTGGGGCGCGTGCTGGCGCAGCAGGGGCAGGAGCTCGGCCGCCGGCTCCCAGAAGGCGATGAGCGCCAGGTCGAAGCGGTTCGAGCGCAGGAGCCGCTCCGCCCCGGCGAACCCGTTGTGGGTGGCGACGCCCAGCTTCCGGAGGCGCTGGGCGTGCCGCTCCTCGGTGGCGCTGCGCTCCTCCCGGGCGAGGAAGGTCACCCGCCACCCGGCGCGGAGCAGGAACTGGATGCTGTTGTCGACGTCCTGCGACCCGCTGTCGCGGTCGACCGCCGGCATCCGGGTGTGCACCACCAGGGCGCTGCGCCGGCTCATCCTCGACAGGCCTCCACGTCGTCGTGGGCGAGAAGGAAGCGCCAGGCTCCGTCGCTCAGCTCGCGCGGGCGGGCCGGCCGGAGGTCGAGGGTCCGCTGCCAGGCGGAGGCCCGCAGCGGCGTGGACGGCTCGCCCCCGTCGCCGGCCACCCGCACGGCGGCGACCTCGGGGTGGTAGGTGACCGCCGAACCGGCCGCCCAGGCCGCGGCGCACCACTCCCGCAAGAAGGCGCGGCCGCTCACCGCCTCGGGTGCGGGGACCGCTCGCCAGCAGTCGGCGGTGGCCGCCACCACGCCGGCACCCCAGCACACCGGGCGCACGTACTCGTGCCACGGGGCGCGCACGTCGGGCGACCCCGCCGCCACGAGGGCCACCGAGCGATCGAAGAACACCATCCCCCCGGCGGCCTCGAGGCGGCCGTCGCGGCGCAGCACCTTGCCGGTCACGGCGTCGCCCGGCCGTCCCAGGGCGGCGTCGGCCACCGCCTCGAGGCTGCCGGGCAGGGGCAGGACGTGGGGCTCGACGGCCACCACCACGTCATGGTCGCCCAACCCAGCCAGACCGGCGGCGTCGAGCGATCCGAGGTGCACGGTGGCGCCGGCGGCCGTGGCGCGGTCCTCCAGCGCCGCAGCCCAGCGGTCGTCGGTCGCCGGCGACCACACGAGCACCGACGGGCAGGCGGCGGCGGGCTCGGCCAGGGCCTCGACCCGGCGCACCTCGGGGCCCGACGAGCCGGCGGCCACCGTGACCACGCCGCGGACAGCGACCCGCCGGGCCTCGTCGTGGTCGCCGTCGGGCAGCACGGCCACCACGTCGACGCTGTCGTCGAGGTAGGGCAGCCGGTCGCCCGCTGGGGGAGCGAACGTGGCCAGGTCGGGCAGCTCGTCGGCCAGCCCGAGCGAGGTCCAGTCGAGCACCGACGGGGCCCTGCGGGTGCCTGCGGTGAGGCGGTCGACGGCGGCCCGCAGCGTCTCGGGCCCACCGGCGCGGCTGCGGGCGAGATCGAAGGCCGCCCCTGCCCCCACGCAGTCGACGACCGTGGCGTAGGTCCCCACCACGTGGTCGCGCAGCTCAGCCTGCTGCAGGAACCAGGGCCGTGAGCCCTCGGGCACCACCAGGTGGTGGTGCCCGTCGTAGCGCAGGGCCTCGAGCTGGGCGACGTGGGCCAGGTCCTCGGCGAGCGGGCGCCCGTCGCGGGTGGCCGGGAAGGTGGTGGCGCGCGGCGGGCGGGCGTCGCGCACCTCACGGGGGCTTCCCGGGGTCACCACCACCCACGGCTCGTCGCCCCGCCACGCCTCAGCCACCAGCTGCTCGTAGGCCTGCATCCAGAGCCGCGGGGCCGGCCCCTTGGGCGTGGGCCCCGGCTTCGGGGCCGGCTCCACCAGCGCTCGGCTCCGGGCGGCCCGCCGAGCCCGCTGGGCCGTCGCCCACCCCTGGCGGAGGCTGCGCTCCACCGAGTCGGGGAGGCGCCGGACCAGGGCCTTGGCGGCGGGTCCGGGCGCCTGGGTGCCCCGCTGCACCACGGCTCGGCCGCGGCGCAGGACCTGCTGGGCCGGGGGCGGGAGGTGGGTGGCCCCTGCCCGCGCCCCACGGCCGGCCCGGCGGACCAGCGCCCTGGCGGTCGGGCCCGGCTGCTGGATCCCACGGCGCGCCAGCCGGCGCACCCGGCGCACGGTGGCCTGGGCCGGCGGGGGCAGCTGCTGCAGGGCGCGCCGGGCCGTCGGGGCCGCTCGGCGGCGGCCGCCCAGGAGCACCCGGCGGACGGGCCGTCCCAGCCTCCGGGCGGCTCGCGTGAGCACGCCCTGGCGGGCCCGCTCCACCTGAGCCGCGGTGGCCTCGGTGCGCTGGTCGATCCGCGCCAGGGTGGCCTCGAGGGCGGCGAGGGTGCTGCCGGTCTGCTGCTGGAGGGCCCGCAGCCCGTCGGTGGCGTCGCGCCGGGCGGCCACCAGCTGGGCCTCGAGGTCGCGCACCTGCGCCCGGTGATCCGCCTCGAGCGCCGCCCGCTCCCGATGGAGGCCGCGCACCTGCGCCCGGTGATCCGCCTCGAGCGACGCCCGCTCCTGCTCGAGGGCCCGCACCCGCTGCCGCAGCGCCTCCTCGGCGGCAGCGTGCTCAGCCCGGAACTGCTCCTCCCGCTCCTGCAGCCGCTCGATGGCGGCCTGACGCTGCTCGGCGTGGCGCTGGGCCACTGAGCCGTCGAGGACGAGCCGCCGCACCCTGCCCTCGTCGACGGGCGCCTCGCGCGGCGGCGGGGTGCCAGCCATCCGGCACAGCTCCGCGTAGAGCGCCCGCAGGCCGGCGCTGGCCCCGGCGTCGCCGAGGTCGACGCCGATGGTGTGGTGGCGCAGGTCGGATCGGACCCGCGGCGGGGTCGGCTCGAGTCCGGCGAAGGCGCACAGGCGGGCCAGCTCGCCCTCGGGGTCGACGAAGAACGTGTCGTAGTGGGTGATCACACGGCGCTCGGCCGGCACCTGCTCCAGCACCGTCGCGTAGTAGCGCTCCCAGAGGGCGAGGCCGAGCGAGTACGAGCTCTGGTTGCGCCGCTTCAGCGACAGCGCCACCTCGAGGGGGTGGCGCACGCAGATGATGAAGCGCAGCTCGGGCTCGAGGTCGAGCCAGTAGGCCGCCGTGAGGCAGGTGCGGGGGTCCTTGAAGCCCCAGTGCTCGTGCTGGCGCAGGCCGGCGAGGGCGGCGGTGGCCCGCTCGGCCACGGCGGCCACGCGGGGGTCGTCGACGGCCACCGGCGGCAGGGCCGGTGGGTGGTCCCAGGCGCCGCCGGTGGCCTCGAGGAGATCGTCGTTGCAGGCGACGATGGCCTTGTTCTCCCAGAAGCCCTCGGGGTTGTCGTCGGCGGCGTCGATGAGCTCCTCGGCGCTGGTGCCGACCAGGTGGAGCCCCGAGTCGTGCAGGGCGCGGGTGATCATCGACGTGCCGGACCGGTGCATCCCGGTGATGGCGATCGGTGCCTCGGGCACGTCGCTCCCCCCTTTGTGCGATGTCGTGGTACTAACGGGGTGCTGCTACTTCGTGGTGCTCGTCAGGGCAGGTAGCCGTACTGGGTCAGCAGCTCCTTGACTGCATCCGAATCCAAGAACTCCATCAGGGAGTCGGCCGCCGGCGAGCCGCTGGGGCGCATCAGCGACAGGTCGATCACGATGTTCTGGTCCTCCGGGATCTCTACCAGCTCCACCCCATCGGGCACGGGCTGGCCCCCTCTGAACAGGAAGGCGGCGTCGAGCTCGCCGTCGGCGATGGCCTGCAGCGACTCCCCTTCGCAGCCTGCCTTCACCGTGGCCGGATCGGGGGTGACACCAAGGTTGGCCAGCACCCCGACCACGAAGTTCCCGAGCGGCGTCTGGTCGCCGCAGACAGCGACGGTCGCGTCGCCGCCCGCTGCGAAGTCCTCGGGAGCGATGCCACCCGGGTTCCCGGCAGGCACCGCCATCACCACGACGTTGCGCCCGAACGGCTCGGCGCCCTCGAGGTCGGTGAGCCAGGCATTGGGCACCACCGCAACGTCCGCCTCGCCGGTCTCGACGGAAGCGACCAGGTCGGCCTGGTCCTCGGCGACGACGGTCACCTCGGCGCGGGGGTCGGCGGCCCGGTAGGCGTCGACCACCAGCGTCATGAGGTCCTCGAGCGGAGGTGCGGTGTGGAGCGCGATCTTCCCGCCGCCTCCCTCGCCGGTGGTGGTGGTGGGAGAGCTGTCGTCGCCTCCGCACCCTGCCACCAGGGCGAGCGCGAGAGCGCCTACCACCAGGACTCTGCTCCGTCTCAATGCTTCCTCCGGTCCGGGGAACTCCGCATGGTAGCGGTCTGTCGAGCGGCCATCAGCCGTGGCGGTCAGCGCCGCAGCGTCCGCCGGCTGGCCTGCGCAGCGGAGCGCTCGATGAGGGGAAGGACCTCGGGGTCAACGTGGCCCATGTAGAGGGGCTCGTTGTCCGGGGGCTGGTGGCCCGTCCCCGTGATCGACTCGTAGTCAGCGTGCATCTCGTCCCAGGTGAAGCGTCGTGAGGTGGCGGCTCCGCCGTGGTGCTGGTGGAAGGTGGCCTCCCCGAGGAGCACGATCAGCTCAGCGTCCGGGAGGGCGCAGGCCCGGCGAAAGAGGTCGTGGTTCACCAGGCCGCCGCCGGGGAGGGCGAAGCGCTCGTCGAGGCCACCCAGTGCCTCCCACGCCTCACGGTGCAGGAAGAGGCTGCTGCTCTCGCCCATCGGACCGAACAGCCCGCGGCCCGACGATCCGGCGAGGGTGCTGATCGAGAACAGGCGGTAGCCGTCCTCCTCCCAGCCCGAACCCGCAAGGAGCTCGTCCTCGACCGCCTGGTCGTAGCCCACCTCGGCGGCCCGCATGTGGGGCACGTCGCCCAGGTGGAGGGCGGCGGCAGTGATCACGGGCCGCGGGGCCAGGCTGGTGGCGCGCAGGGCCCCGCCCAGCAGCCCCGGCGACGCCAGGCGGGCGCCGTCGACGACGAGCCCGACGAGGTCGCCGTCCGCGAGCTCGATGCCGTGGTTGGCCGCCCGGGCCGGGGAAGGGGGCGCTGGGTCGAGCCACTCGAGGCGCAGGCGCCCGCCGAAGCCATCGGCCAGCGACGGGTCCACGGGGGTCGGCGAGCCGTTGTCGACCACGATCACCTCGTAGTCGCAGGCCTCGATGCCACGCTGGTGAGCCGGGCTCAGCGACCGCAACGTCCGCGGCAGCTCGCGGGCCATGTCGTAGGCCACCACCACGACGCTCAGCGTCGGCCGGGGTCGCTGGGTCGAGGTCACGGCCGGCGACGGTAGCGGCCGGCGCGCGAACCCGCGGTGCCCGTCGCGCCTGCTCTCCCAGACAACCGAGCAGATCGGTGCTAGGACCCCCGCATGGGTGGGATGCGCTCCTTCGTCGTAGCTTCGGTCATCCTCGGCTCGCTGGCGGCTGGTTCGCCGGCCGTCGCCGAACACGCTCCGGGAGCGCCCCCGCCCTCGTACGAGGTGCGTGAGAGCGTCGAGCAGCTCTCGGTCACCGGCCTCGAGCCGGGCACCGAGGTGGAGGTGCTGCACCCCGTGAGCAGCGCCGGCCGCGGTGGTCGGGTGGTGCAACGGGCCACCGCCGATGCCCTCGGCAGCGTGCTGTTCCGCCAGCTCGAGCCGGGCGACCGCTACGGGATCCGGGTGGGCGGCTCCGTCACCCGCGGCCTCGAGGTGGCGTCGCCGGCCTCGTCGCTGCCCGACCAGTCGCACTACGACGACCAGGTCCTCACCGAGGGCTTCCAGTACATCGAGACCCGCGACGGCACCCTGCTGTCGGTCAACGTGGTCCTGCCCGGCCCGCCCGAGGACGGCCCGTACCCCACCGTCGTCGAGTACAGCGGCTACGACCCGTCGAACCCCGTCGCCGGCCTCGGCGGCCTGGCCGGCGGCCTCGACCCCACCCCGCTGTGCGGCGCCCTGCCGATCCTCTGCAAGGCGCCCGCCCAGCCCGGCTCCCTGCTGGCCGGCCTGATGGGCTACGCCGTGGTGGGCGTGAACGTGCGGGGCACCGGCTGCTCCGGCGGGGCCTACGACTTCTTCGAAGAGCTCCAGGTGCTCGACGGCTACGACGTGATCGAGACCGTCGCCGCCCAGGACTGGGTGCGGGGAGGCAAGGTCGGCATGGTCGGCTTGTCGTATCCGGGCATCTCCCAGCTCTTCGTGGCCCGCTCCCAGCCGCCGAGCCTGGCCGCCATCACGCCGCTGTCGGTCTACGGGGACACGGGCACGGGAGTGCTTCGCCCGGGCGGGATGCTCAACACCGGGTTCGCCACCTCCTGGGCCGACCAGGTGCTGGCCAACGCCCGGCCGTCGGGCACCGGGTGGGTGCGGCAGCTGATCGCCGAGGGCGACGAGACCTGCGAGGCCAACCAGGCGCTGCGCCTCCAGAACGTGGACGCCACCGAGAAGGCCCTGGCCAACCCGTACTACACCGACGAGGTGGCGGGGCCGCTCGACGTGCGCCGCTTCGCCGGCGACATCGAGGTCCCGGTGTTCCTGGCTTCGGCCTGGCAGGACGAGCAGACGGGCCCGTCGTTCGCCGACCTCCTCGACCGCTTCACGGCGGCGCCGGTGACCCGCTTCACGCTCTACAACGGCCTGCACGCCGATGGCTTCGCGCCCCAGGTGCTGGCGGAGTGGGACGCCTTCCTCGACCTGTACGTGGCCGACGAGGTGCCGTCGATCCCGCCGGTCGTGCGGTTCCTCACACCGCTGTTCACCCAGGCCCTCTTCGGGGGCGCGGTGGTGCTGCCGCCCGACCGCTGGGGCGGGGTGGCCACCGCCGACGACGCCCGGGCCCGCTATGAGGCCGAGGACCCGGTGCGGGTGCTCTTCGAGAGCGGGGCGGGCGCCGCCCCGGGGCTGCCCGTGGCGGCCTGGGAGCGCAGCTCGTCCCGCTGGCCCGACCCGGCGACGACCGCACAGCGCTGGTGGCTCGACCCTGTGGGCCGTCTGGCCCCGGGGGCGCCGAGCGCGCCCACGGCCGTGGGCATCACCCACGACGCCGCCACCGGCTCCACCACGTACTGGGACGGCGGCAGCTCGAGCATCTGGCAGGCGCTGCCGCCCTACGACTGGCAGCCTGCGCCCCGTGGCGAGCAGGCTGCCTTCGAGACGGCGCCCCTCACGGCACCGCTCACGATGCTCGGCACCGGCAGCGTCGACCTGTGGGTGCGCTCCACCGCCGCCGACGCGGACCTCGAGGTGGTGGTCTCCGAGGTCCGGCCCGACGGCCAGGAGATGCTCGTGCAGTCGGGCCGGCTGCGAGCCAGCGTGCGGGCCCTCGAGCCCACCTCCACCGAGCTGCACCCCGTGCAGCTCGGCCGGGAGGCCACGGTGGCGCCGCTGCCGGCGGGCGAGTGGACCTCCGTGCGGGTGCTGCTGCCCGCGTTCGGGCACGCCTTCCGGGCCGGATCCAGGGTGCGGCTCACGGTGAACGTCCCCGGTGGCGACCAGGCCACCTGGGCCTACGAGCTGCTCGACCTGCCCGAGGGCACCCAGCACCTCATCGGCACGGGCGGCGTGGCGGCGTCGTCGGTGGCCCTGCCGGTGCTACCCGGCGTGGCGCCCCCCACGGACCTGCCGCCCTGCCCCTCGCTGCGGGGGCAGCCCTGCCGGCCGGCACCGCCGATCGACAACGTGGTGGTCCCCGTGCCGGCGGCGCCACCGGGCCCGGCCCGCTGCGCGGGCACGGGCGCCCCCACCGGCACCCGCGTCGACGAGCGCCCCGCGTCGGACCAGCTCCTGCGGCAGTGCCTCCGGCTCAACCAGGTGCAGGTCCTGGGCACCCACAACAGCTACAAGGAGCCCGTCACGCCGGAGATCATGGCCGCCCTCTACGCGTTCGACCCGGCGCTGGCGTCGTCGCTCGAGTACTCCCACGTGTCCCTGGCCGAGCAGCTCTCGACCCAGGGCATCCGCCAGATCGAGCTCGACGTGTTCGCCGACCCGGTGGGCGGCCTCTACAGCGGCCGGCGGGGACTGGCCATCGTCGGCCTCCCCAACGACGCGCCACCGGAGCTGGACGAACCCGGGTTCAAGGTGCTGCACGTGCAGGACCTGGACTTCAACTCGTCGTGCCTCACGTTCGTGGCCTGCCTGGAGCAGGTGGAGGCGTGGTCCGACGCCAACCCCACCCACCTGCCGATCGCCGTGCTGGTGGAGCTCAAGGACGATCCCATCCCCGACCCCGGCCTCGGGTTCGTGGTGCCCCACGCGATCGGCGCGGCCGAGCTCGACGCCCTCGACGCCGAGATCCGCTCGGTGTTCGACGACGACGACGTGCTCACGCCCGACGACATCAGGGGCGACCACCCAACCCTGGAGGCAGCCGTGCTCGCCGGGGCGTGGCCGACCCTCGAGGAGGCGCAGGGCCAGGTGCTGCTGCTGATGGACAACGGCGGCACCGACCGCGCCACCTACCGCGCCGGTCGCCCCTCGCTCGAGGGGCGGATGCTCTTCACCAACGCCGAGCCCGGGTCGGCCGATGCCGCGTTCGTGAAGGTGAACGAGCCGGTCGGCGCCGAGGCCCGCATCCAGGCGCTGGTGGCGGCCGGCTACGTGGTGCGCACGCGCGCCGACGAGCCGACCGTGCAGGCCCGCAACGGCGACACGACCCAGCGGGACGCGGCCCTGGCCAGTGGCGCCCAGTGGGTGAGCACCGACTACCCGGTGCCGGGCAGCTCCCCGTTCTCCGACTACTTCGCCTCGATCCCCGGTGGCAGCCCGGCCCGCTGCAACCCGGTCAACACGGGCCCGCGGTGCCGCAGCAGCGCCCTCGAGCGCCTCTGAGGCGCGGCAGATCAGGCCGTCGCGCCGAGGGCCTCGACGACGCGGCGCACCTGCTCGTCCCACGACCAGGCTGCGCGCGCCGTAGCCCGGCCCGCCTCGCCCAGGCGCTTGCGCAGGACCGGATCGTCGCGCAGACGGGCCAGCGCACCGGCCAGGGCGGCCGGGTCGTGGGGAGCCACCAGCAGGGCGTCGACCCCGTCGCGCAGCCGCTCGGGCAGCTGGCCGGCGGCGGGAGCCACCACCGCGAGGCCCGCTGCCAGGTACTCGGCCAGCTTCAGCGGCGAGTAGTGGAAGGGGCTGTCGGCGGGCGCCGCCACCACGGCGACGTCCATGGCCCACAGGTGCTCCGGGAGCCGGTCGTGCGCCACGGTGCCGGTGCAGGTGGTGGGGACGCCGCGGGCCCGGGCCAGGGCCTCGATGCGGGGACGCTCCGGCCCGTCGCCCACGAGGAGCAGCGCTGCCCCGTCGACGGCGGCCACCGCCTCCACCACCTGGTCCAGGGCGTGGAAGCGCCGGAAGCTGCCCACCCAGCCGACCACGAAGCGGCCCTCGAGGCCGAGAGCCCGACGGAGGGGGGCCGGGTCGGGCACGTTGTCGAAGCCCTCGAGGTCGACGCCGCTCGGAGTGGTGATCACCCGCTCGGGCGGCGTGCCGAGGCGACGCACCTGCTCGGCCACGGTGGCGGTGCCGCAGGCCACGAGGTCGGCGGCGCACAGCGCCGGCTTCTCGCCGACGCGCTCGAGCAGCCCGCCCCAGCCGGGGCGGCGGGTGCCCCACTGCTCGGCCTCCCACACCACGGTGGCGGGCACGAAGAGCACCGACGGCACCCGCAGGGCACGGGCGAGCTTCAGGCCGGCCTGTTGGAAGAGCTCGTGGCGCTGCCACACGAAGGCCACCTCGGTGCCCCGCCACGGACCGACCGGGTCCACCCGGAAGCCGCCCTGGTGGCGCCACTGGCGCAGGTCCTTCACGGCGGTCTTCACGGGTGCGGGGACCCGGCGGTGCGCGGGCGGCGTGGCCCGGCTGCGCAGCGATGCGTCGGAGCCGCGTCGGCGGGCCTCGACGGGGGAGAGGACACCGGCCGGCGTCACCACCCAGGATCGCCCTAGCAGCCGCTCGGCCGCCGCCGCCCAGCCGCTCGTGCTGAGCAGCGAGGCCACCGGCCCCTGCTGCTCGGTGGGGGAGCCGGCCACGACGAAGATCGCTCCGGCCACGGGCGGGAGGGTAGCCCGACCGGGCTGCGCCGCCGCTCGCCCGCCCCCCTGGTGGTGGGACGGTACCGTGGCGGCGAGATGCCGTCCGCCGCACGGTCGACGGGGGGGTCCCCCGCCGTCGATGCCCGCACCCCGAACCTGTTCATCATCGGCGCCCCGAAGGCGGGCACCACCTTCGTGCACCACGCCCTCGACCTCGTGCCCGACGTGTTCATGTCGAGCGTGAAGGAGCCGGGCTTCTTCACCTCGGACCGCGACCAGCGTCGAGGGCTCGGGTACTACCTCGACGCCTACTTCGCCAAGGCGGCCGGCCACCCGCTGCGGGGCGAGTCGACGCCGTGGTACCTGTACTCCGAGGCGGCCTGCCAGCGCATCGCCGCCCTGCCCACGCCCGAGCCGCCGAAGCTCGTGGTGCTCGTTCGGCGACCGTCGGCCCGGGCACGCTCGATGTACCTCGACCAGGTGCGCCTCAACAGGGAGCGCCGGTCGTTCGAGGAGGCGGTGGCGGCCGAGGTCGAGGGACTGGCTGCGGGTGAGCTCGTCGACGACGTGCGCCAGCGCTACGTGTGGGGTGGGCTGTACACGGACCACATCGTCCGCTGGCAGGAGGCCTTCGGCCCGGAGCGGGTGCACGTGGCGGTGCTCGATGACCTCACCGCCGACCCGGAGCGGGCCTGGGCTGACCTGGCCGCCTTCCTCGACCACGACCTGGGGCCCTCGCGGTTCGACGAGGTGGGGGAGCGCGACCGAAACCGGGCCGGCACGCTGCGGTGGCCGCGCGTGGATGCGTTCATCCGCTCGTTCGAGGGGCGCGAGCAGCCCCTGGTGGAGGCGGCCAAGCAGGTGCTGCCTCCGGGGCTGCACCGCCGAGTGCTCCAGCAGGTCGGCCGGATCAACCGGACGCCGAGCCACGACCCCGAGGTGCAGGGCGACGACGCCGCCACCCTCGAGTGGCTCGACGAGCTCTACGCCCCGGAGGTGGAGCGCCTCGAGGGCCTCCTGGACCGCTCCCTGCCCACGTGGCGAAGGGGCGCCGAGCGCGACGACCGGCTTGTCGGCGGGACGGTCGCGGCGCCCGCCGCCGATGACGCGGCCGGCTCAGACGAGCCCGCCGCCCCCGAGCGCCCGCTGCGCATCGTGCACCTGCTCGCCCGCAGCCACCGCCGGGGCGCGGAGCTGGTGGCGGTGGAGCTGGCCGACGAGCTCGACCGCAAGGGCCACCGCAACCGCCTGGTGGCCCTCGGGCCGGCGCTGGGCGGCGGCCAGGAGGAGGGCCTGGTGCCGCTCGACGCGTCGGAGGGCGTGGGCCTGCGCGACCTGGTGGTGCGGGTGCGGGCGCTGCGCCGGCTGCTCGCCGAAGAGCCCGCCGACGTGGTGCTGGCCCACGGCGGCTGGGCGGCCCAGGTGGCCGCCTTGGCCGTGCCCCGGCCCGGCCCGCTGCTCGTGTGGCAGCGCATCCTCAGCTTCCCCGACCAGGTCTGGAGCCCCGCCCGTCGCCGGTGGTGGCGCGCCGTGGCCAGCCGCTTCGACGTGGGCGTCGCCCTCACCGACGACCTCGAGGACGAGCTGCGCCGCCTCGGCTTCGACCGGCCCGTGTGGGTGATCCCCAACTCCCGGCAGCCAGATCGGTTCCTGGCCCTCGACCGCGCCGCGGCCGCCGGCCGCCTGCGGGCCGAGCTGGCCGTGCCCGACGACGTGCCCCTGATCGGCTTCGTGGGCCACCTCGTGCAGCAGAAGCGGCCCGAGCGGGCGCTGGAGGTGGTGGCCCGCCTGCGCGACCTGGGCACCGACGTGCACCTGGTGGTGGCCGGCGACGGCCCGCGCCGCGCCGCCCTAGAGGTGGAGGCCCGCACCCGCGGCCTCGACGGCTCTGTCACGTTCCTGGGTCACCGGCCCGACGTGGAGCACGTGTTCGGTGGGGTGGCCCTGGCGCTGCTCACAAGCGAGGCGGAGGGCATCCCGGGGGTGGCCATCGAGGCCCTGATGGCCGGCTGCCCGGTCGTGACCGTGCCCGTCGGCGGGGTGGCGCAGGTGGTGGCCGACGGAGTCACCGGTGTGGTGCTCGAGCGCCACGACCCGTCCGAGATGGCGCAGGCGGTCGCCGCCCTCCTGGCCGACCCGGCCCGGTTGGCGGCGATGGGGGAGGAGGCCCGGGCCCGCACCACCAGCTTCACGGCCTCGGCCACGGCGGCTGTCTACGCCGAGCGGCTGAGCGCCGCCCTCGCCGAGCGCTGACGGCCAGCCCGACCCCGGCGATCGCGGCGGCCGTGACGAGCAGCGCCACCGCGGTGCCACTGCCCCCGCCGTCGCCCGACGGGCCCGGCTCGTTGGCGGGGGCGGGGCGACCGACGCTGGTGGCGGCGGCGGTCGACGGCGGCGCAGCCGGCGAGCGACCGGCGATCGGCGGCGGGTCCGGCGGCACCCGCGGCATCGGCTCGGCGCACTCCGGCGGGTCGGCGGTGGTGGCCAGCGAGCCGGGGGTCAGGTCGTTGCCGGCCACCACCAGGCCGCACACTCCGTCGACGGCCACCGCCGGCTCGCCCGGGCGCACCATCGGCTGGCGGTTGCCGGTCACCACCACGCCGTCGACGCGGGTGAACCGCAGCGGCGGGCGGGTGGCCGGCTCGTCGCTCGTGTTGTCCACCACCCAGAACCGTCGCCGCCGCTCCGCGCCGGGCGGCTCCACGGTGATGTTGAGGATGTGGCTGCGCAGCCGGTTGCGGGCCACCACGACCTCGTCGACTGGGCCCCGGCCGGCGGCGGCCACGAACAGCAGGCGGCCGGGGCCCACGTCGTTGTCGAGGATGTGGATGTCCTCGGCCCCCCACGACGGGCTGTTCGGCTCCAGGTCGATGGTGGCCCGGCGGGTCTCGGTGATGGCGTTGCGCTCGATCACCACGTTGCGGCCGGCGGTGACGGTGAGCCCCTGGCGCCCGCTGCGGGCGAAGGTCGAGTCGTGGATCCACACGCTCTCGGACCACCGCCCGTCGTCGTGGCGGCCCACGTAGACGAAGTCCCCGAACACGTCGGTGATGCGCACGCCGTCGAGCTCCACGTCGACGGCGCCTTCGAGGCGGACGCCGTGCTGGCCTACGAGCTCGACCTGGTAGGCGCGGTCGTCGAGGCCGGCGTAGGGGTTGGCGCCCACGATCGTGAGGTCGGTCACCACCACGCCGCGCCCGCCCACGATGCGCAGGTGGGCGCGGTCACCGTCGCCGGTGGCGCCAGCCACCAGGCGGGCCCCGCCGCCGTCGATGCGGAGGTCCCGCCGGCCGGCCACCACGAGGGTGCCATCGAGCCGGTAGGTGGCGCCGGGCTCGAGGCGCAGCGTGGCGCCGTCGGGGGTGGCGTCGAGGCGGGCCTGGAGGGCGGCGGTGGCGTCGGGCAGGTCAGCCACCTCGGCGGGGTCGACGGCGGGGACCGCCCGCCCCGGGGGCCGCGCGGGCGCCGGCGTCGGCCCGCCGAGCGCGCCGAGCGCGACGAGCGCGACGGCGGCGACGGAGAGCAGCGGAGGAGGGGACATCGCCGACGCGACGCTAGACGCCTCCGGGGTTGCCGGCACTGCCGTCGAACGCCGGATCCGACCACCGACGGTGCTGACTGACGGGTCGTCAGACTTTTCTGAGCACGCTAAGCGGTTGTCGGTTACGTTACGCGGACGGCCGAGGGGACCTCTGCGCTTCCCTGGGTCGTTGAACCAGCCGGTCGAGGCGAAGCCTCGGTCCACCCACCACACCACACGTCGAACCCGGGGGACCATCGTGCACGAGCGCGCAGCCGCGAGCCCTTACACCACCGATTGGAACGTGCCCCGGGCGGTGTACCGGGTCGTCCAGGGAACCGACAACGTCACGCTGGTGGCGCTCGACGCGGGCATCGTGGCCGTCTCGTGGCTGCTGGCGTTCGTCGCCGGGTTCGAATCGCAGATCCCCCACTCCGTGCAGGGCTACGGGTGGCTGGTGATCGGCCTCCCCGTGGTCATCCAGGTGAGCGTGCACAAGCTGGCCGGCCTCTACGGGCCGGTGTGGCGCTTCGCCTCGATCGAAGAGGGCCTCCGGGTGATCACGGCGGTCGCCGTCGGCGCGGTGGCCTCCTCCGCGGCGCTCGCCGTCGTGTCGCGGGTCGTGGGGGTCGACCTGCCCATGTTCACCACGCCGGCGGTGGCCGCCCTGCTGATGCTGCTCGGCTGCGGCGGGGTGCGCTTCCAGGCCCGGCTGTTCGCCCTCGAGCGGCAACGCAGCCGCGACGCCGGGTCGGTGCGGGCGCTCATCGTGGGCGCCGGCAGCCAGGGGGCGGCGCTGGCCTACGAGCTGTCGCAGACCGACTCGGGCCGCGACGTGCACGTGGTGGGCTTCGTCGACGACGACCCCCAGCTGCGCCGCCGGTCGGTGCGGGGCATCCCCGTGCTGGGCGACACCACCGAGATCGAGGCGCTCTGCGAGGCGCACGCCGTCGACCGGGTGCTCATCGCCCTGCCCGACGTCGACAAGGAGGCCACCAAGCCCATCGTCGAACGGGCGCTGCGCACGACGGCCCAGGTGAAGGTACTGCGCCCCAACGGCGATCCTTCCACGGGGATGCTGCGCAACGTGCGCGACATCGACCTCAGCGACCTGCTGGGTCGCCAGCCGGCGCCCGTCGACTCCGGTGACATCGCCGGCTACCTCGAAGGCAGCACCGTGATGGTGACCGGGGCGGGCGGGTCCATCGGGAGCGAGATCTGCCGCCAGGTGGCTCGCTACGGCCCGAAGCGACTCCTGCTCGTCGACCGCGACGAAACGCTGCTGCACGAGGTGGCCGTGGGCCCGCTCGCCGAGGCCGAGACGGTGCTGCTCGACATCACCGACCGCGGCCGGCTCACCGAGCTGCTCGAGAGTGCGCATCCCGAGGTGGTGTTCCACGCTGCCGCCAACAAGCACGTGCCCATCCTCGAGCGACACGCGGCGGTCGCGGCCACCACGAACGTGCTCAGCACATGGTGGCTGGCCAACGCCGCCGCCGAGAACGGATGCAAGCGGTTCGTGCACCTCTCCACCGACAAGGCCGCCCACCCCTGCTCGGTGATGGGTGCCACGAAGCGAGCCGCCGAGCACGTGGTCGTGGGCGTCGGACGCCGCTACGGACTTCCCTTCGTGGCGGTGCGGTTCGGCAACGTGCTGGGGAGCCGCGGCAGCGTCGTGCCGACCTTCCTCCGCCAGATCCTCGACGGCGGCCCCGTGACCGTGACCAGCCCCGAGATGACCCGCTACTTCATGACGATCCCCGAGGCCGTGAGCCTGGTCCTGCAGTCAGGGGCGATGGCCCACGATGGCCCGATCTTCCTGCTGGACATGGGTGAGCCGGCGTCGATCCTCGGTCTGGCCCGCCAGATGATCCGCCTCGCTGGCCTGCGACCCGACCACGACATCGCCATCGAGATCACGGGCGCCCGCGCCGGGGAGCGCCTCCACGAGCGCCTTCACGACGAGGCAGAGGAGCTCAATCCGGCGAGCCACCCGTCGATCTCCGGGTTGCGGCCCAAGGTGAGCCTGGACTGGGCCCGGCTGGTGCGGTCGATGGATGACCTGGAGCAGGCTTGCCGAAAGAACGACGACACGGTGCGCGGGGCCCTGATCGAGATGTTGCGCTGGTGCGGTGTCGACTGTCGCCTCGACCAGGCCACCGGGACGGGCGGGTCGGAGGAGCCCAGCGAGCCCACCGTGGTGATCGATCTCACCATCCCCGGCGGCGGGATCACCGTCGGGGAGGCGCCTGCCCCGCCGCCGGGGATGCGGTCGCCGCGGGTAGAAGGGGTGTCCGAGCTCGACCTCGCCGCCCCTCCTCGGACGGGCCGTCTGGCCGGCGGCCTGGCCCTGCTCACCGGCCTGGGTCCCCACTGCGCCCTGCCCTTTGCCCGCCCGGCCCGCCCAGACCTCGACCGGGTGATGCAGCGGGTAGAGGCTTCGTACCAGAGCGGCGCGCTCACCAACGGCCGGCTCGTTCGCGAGCTGGAGGAGCGCGTCGCCGAGCGGCTCCAGGTGGAGCACGTGGTGGCGGTCGCGTCCTGCACCTCAGGGTTGATGCTGGCCGTGCAGGCGCTTGTCGAAGGCCGCCGCGGACCGGTGGTGCTCCCGAGCTTCACGTTCTCCGCCACCGCCCATGCGGTGGCCTGGAACGCCCGGACACCGCGCTTCGTGGAATGCGACCCATCCACGTTCCAGATCGACGTCGACGACGTCGCCGCCGCCTTGACCGGCGCCAGCGCCGTCATCGCCACCCACATCTTCGGGGCACCGTGCACCCCCGAGGTGGTGGAGTCGCTGGCGTCCGCCGCTGGGGTGCCGGTGCTCTTCGATGCCGCCCACGCCTTCGGTGCCTTGAGCCACGGCCGCCCCATCGGGGGCTTCGGCGACGCCGAGGTCTTCAGCCTCACGCCGACCAAGCCCTTGGTCGCCGGCGAGGGGGGCCTGATCGCAACCAACGACAGTGCGCTGGCCGAGCGACTGCGCCTCGGGCGCGACTACGGCAACCCCGGCGACTACGACACGCAGTTCGTAGGGCTCAATGCCCGCATGTCGGAGCTGCACGCCGCGGTCGCCCTGGAGTCGCTGGCCATGTTCGACCGCACGCTAGAGCGGCGGCGCGAGATCGCTCGGCGCTACGTGGCCGGCCTGCGCGACGTCCCCGGCATCCGGGTGCAGGCAGTGCCCGCTGGCCACCTGTCCACCTACAAGGACTTCACGGTCACCGTCGACGCCGACGACTTCGGAATCGACCGCGACCAGCTGGTGACCGTGCTCGCCGCCCAGGGGATCGATACCCGCAACTACTTCGACCCGCCTGTGCACCACCAGCACGCCTACCGCTGCGTCGAGACGCCCGAGCTGCCGGTGACC
This sequence comes from Acidimicrobiia bacterium, assembly GCA_046565645.1. Lineage (GTDB taxonomy): Bacteria > Actinomycetota > Acidimicrobiia > Acidimicrobiales > VFJN01 > VFJN01. The sequence goes on from JBKHYD010000046.1 coordinate 41,761, forward strand.
GACTCGGTCAGCCGCTCCGTCGTGAGCCTGCCGATCTACCCCGATCTCGCTCTGACCGACGTCGACCACGTGGTGGACACGATCCGCCTTGCTCACGAGCACGCAGAGGCCGTCTCGCAGGAGCTTGCGTCCTCCCGCGTCGATCGCCTCCTGATCTGACGCGCAACCTCCCGTGGATCCCTGGCCAGCCGCCGGCAGGGACGACCTGCCTGGCCAGTGGCCAAGGAAGCGCCGTCGGGGACAGGCCCGCATGAGCGGCGGTCGCAGGGGTGGGCTGAACGGCACGCCAGCGCGCTCCTGTGCGGCCCACGGACCCTTGCCATGGGGTGAGCACCGGCACCGCCCCCACCTCACGGCGAGGTCGTGCCTGCCATGCGGTTGCTCGAGCGAACCGGCGACGAGCTCAGGTGCGGGGGAGGTGCAAGCGCTCCTGACGCTACGAAACGACCGGTAGGTGTTCGACGACGGGCACGATGGGGTGATGAGCTCCGCCGGGGTGCTGCTGGGTGACGTCGTGGCCACCTCGGCGGCTGTCACGGCGACGCGGTCGCGAACGGCGAAGGTCGCCGCGCTGGCCGAGCTCCTGCGCCGGCTCGGCCCGGACGAGGTGGAGCCCACCGTCGGCTTCCTGGTCGGGCTGGCCCGACAGGGAAGGATCGGCGTCGGGTGGCGGACGGCGTACGGCGTGGAGTCTCCCCACGCGGCGGCGCCCACCCTTACCGTGCTGGAGCTCGACGCCACGCTGTCGGCGCTTGCCGCCGCCACCGGTGCCGGCTCGGTGGCCGTCCGTCAGCAGCTCCTCCGCGACCTCTTCCGACGAGCCACGGTGGCGGAAGCCGACTTCGTCCGACGCCTGCTCGTCGGCGAGCTCCGCCAGGGTGCGCTGGCCGGGGTGATGACGGACGCCATCGCACGGGCTTCGGACGTGCCGCTGCCGGTCGTCCGTCGCGCCGTCATGCTCTCGGGCGACCTCGGGCGCACCGCCGAGCTGGCCCTCACCGGTGGGCGCGGCGCGCTCGAGGCGGTGCAGCTGCAGGTGCTGCACCCCATCGAGCCGATGCTGGCGGCCACCGCCGACGACGTCGCCGACGCCCTGGCCAAGACCGGGGAGGCGTCGGTCGAGTGGAAGCTCGACGGCGCCCGGGTCCAGGTGCACCGAGCCGGCGACGAGGTCCGCATCTACACCCGCAACCTCAACGACGTCACCGCTCGGCTGCCGGGCGTCACCTCGGCGGTGCGGGCGATGCCGGCGGACCAGGTCGTCCTCGACGGCGAGGTGCTCGGGGTGGACGAGGACGCCAAGCCCCAGGCCTTCCAGGACACGATGAGCGCCTTCGGTCGCGACGCCGCCGCTGGCGCGGGGGACGGGCTGCTGGTGCGGTTCTTCGACATCCTCCACCGCGACGGCGTGGACCTCATCGACGAGCCGCTGGGCGTGCGCCACGAGCACCTCGACGCGGTGGTCGGCCCGCTGGCCGTGCCCCGCACGGTGACCGCCGACCCGGCCGCCGCGGCGGCCGCGCTGGAGGTGGCGCTGGGCGAAGGGCACGAGGGCGTCGTGGTCAAGGCCCTCGACAGCCCCTACGAAGCCGGCCGCCGCGGGGGTTCGTGGCGCAAGGTCAAGCCCGTCCACACCCTCGACCTCGTCGTGCTGGCCGCCGAGTGGGGCCACGGCCGGCGGCAGGGCTGGCTGTCCAACCTCTGGCTCGGGGCCCGCGACCCGGACGGGGGCTTCGTGATGGTCGGCAAGACCTTCAAGGGCCTGACCGACGAGCTCCTGGCCTGGCAGACCGCGGCCCTGCTGGAGCGGGAGGCGCACCGGGACGGGATCGTGGTCCACGTCCGGCCCGAGCTCGTCGTCGAGATCGCCCTCGACGGCGTGCAGACCAGCACCCGGTACCCCGGCGGGGTGGCGCTGCGCTTCGCCCGGGTGAAGGGCTACCGGCCCGACAAGGACCCATCAGACGCCGACCTCATCGACGCCGTGCGAGCGCTCCGACCCGGTGTCGCACCTCGTCCCTAGGCTGGTCGGTGCTTCCCCCTCCCCGTTGCCCTCGTGGAGGAGATCCGTCACCATGGCCCTCGATGCCGCCCACCGCTCGTCCATCTACCAGAAGCTCGTCCCCGTGCTCGGCGAGGACGACGCCAACGCCTTCATGACCGAGTTCTCGGCTCACGAGAAGGACGAGCTCGTCACCAAGGAGTTCCTGCGCGCAGAGCTCGCCTCGCTGGAGGCCAAGCTCACGGTGCGGATGGGGGCGATGCTGGCCGCCAGCACCGCTCTCATGCTCACCGCGTTCGGTCTGTTCACCTGATCCTGGCCAACACCTGAACCTGCGCTGCGCAGCGTGGGAGCTGCGCAGCACAAGCTCGTGATGTGGAAGCCCTGGCTAGCGGGCGCGGCGTGCGTTGCCGCCGGCGGGGCGGCCCTTGCGGGCGGCTCCGGCACCGGCGGGTCGTCGGCCGGGCTTGCTGCCGGGGCGACCGGACCCCGCCGGGGCACCGGCGCGGTCCTGACCGTTGCGGGCGGGCTTGCCTCTGGTGGGCTTGCCGCCGCGCGGGGTGGAGGTGGAGGGCTTGCCGGACCGGGGGGTCCACTCGTTGCCCTGAGCGTCGGTCGGGCGACCGTCGCCTCCCTTGCTCTCGAACCGCCGTGAGGGCGACTGGCCCTTGCGATGGCCGGTTCGAGCGGGGCGCTCGGGGCGGGGCCGATCCTCGGCGCGGGCCCGCTCCCGGCGGGAGACGCCGTCGAGCCCGTCGCCGCGGTCGATCGGCTTGGGCGGGGCGGAGGCGAGGATGGTGGCCGCCGTGGCGACGGTGGCGGGCTCGATGGGCTCCCGGCGGCGCAGCTCCCGCTGCAGCTTCCGGACGTCCTTCTCCTTCTCGGGCGTCACCAGGGTGATGACCGTGCCGGGCTCCCCGGCCCGGCCGGTGCGACCGGAGCGGTGCACGTAGTCCTTGTCCGTGGTGGGCGGGTCGAACTGCAGCACGCAGGCGACGCCGTCCACGTGGATGCCCCTGGCGGCGACGTCGGTGGCGACGAGCACGTGCACGTCGCCCCGGCCGAAGGCGCCGAGGGCTCGCTCTCGCTGGCTCTGGCTGCGGTCGCCGTGGATGGCCTCGGCTCGCACCCCGGCCTTGTTGAGCTGCTTCGACAGGCGCTCGGCGCCGTGGCGGGTGCGGCTGAACACGATCGCGGGCCACGAGCGCTCCACGATGGCGGTGGTGACCTGGAGGCGGTCGGCCTGGGAGACGGCCCAGAAGCGGTGGGTCACCTCGCCCTGCGCCTCCATCGACACGGCCTCGTGGTGCACCGGGTCGGTCTGGTAGCGGTGGATGAGGACGTCGACGTCGCCGTCGAGGGTGGCCGAGAAGAGCAGGGTCTGGCGCTTCTCGTTGGTGCGGTCGAGCAGGCGCTTGACCTCCGGCAGGAACCCCATGTCGGCCATGCGGTCGGCCTCGTCGATGACGACGAGGTTGACGTCGTCGAGGCGAAGCGAGCCGCGGTCGAGCAGGTCCTTCAGGCGGCCGGGGGTGGCGACGACGATCTCGACGCCCCGCGCCAGCCGCTTCATCTGGCGGTCCATGCCCGCCCCGCCGTACACGGCGAGGACCTCGGTCTTGCTGCCCCAGGCGAGCGCCTCGAGCTGGTCGGTGACCTGCGACGCCAGCTCGCGGGTGGGGACGAGCACGAGGCCCTTGGGACGTCGCGGGGCGGCCCGCTCGACGCGGGCCAGCATCGGCAGGCCGAACGCGATCGTCTTGCCGGAGCCGGTGGGGGCCTTGCCGCAGACGTCGCGGCCGGCGAGGGCGTCGGGGAGGGTGGCCGCCTGTACGGGGAAGGGCGAGGCGATGCCCAGCTCCTCGAGGCGCGCGGACAGGCGGGCAGGGACGCCGAGCTCGGCGAAGGTGGTGCTCATCAGGGGGGAGGTCTCTCTCGTTCGTGCGCGCCCCGAAGGTGCAGGGACGCAGGCAGCCGCAGGGGGCGGCTTCCGTGGAGGTGGCTGTCTCGAGCCAGCTCGACACGGCCCGCCAGCGGCTGCTGACGCCCCAGCACCCTACCGGAGCGATCCGCCAGAACCACCATCCACCAGCGTCGGGCGGGGGACACGGGTGTACCTTCGACGCCGATGGCCGTGCTTCGCTTCTCGTTTGGGACGATGGGATCGGGCAAGAGCACGCTCGCCCTCCAGATCCACCACAACCTCTCGAGCCGCGGGCTGCGGGGCCTGCTCTGCACCCAGCTGGACCGGGACGGGGCTCGGGTCTCGTCCCGTCTGGGGGTGTCCGCCTCCGCCGTGGACGTCGGTCCCAAGCTGGACCTGTTCACCCTCGCCGAGCAGTACGCCGCCCAGCACGGCGCCATCGACCACCTCGTCTGCGACGAGGCCCAGTTCTACACGGTGGCCCAGGTCGAGCAGCTGGCTCGCGTCGTCGACGAGCTCGGCGCCGACGTGCACGCCCTCGGCCTGCTCACCGACTTCCGGGGCCGGCTCTTCGAGGCGTCGGCTCGCTTCCTCGAGCTGGCCGATGAGCGCCACGAGCTCCAGGTCGAGGCCCGGTGCTGGTGCGGTGCCCGCGCCACCCAGAACGCCCGGTTGGTGAACGGCACGCAGGTCTACGACGGCGAGGTGGTCGTCATCGGCGACACCGGAGGCGACGCCGAGGTCGTCTACGAGCTGCTGTGCCGCAGGCACTGGCTGCGCGGCGAGACGGGCCGCGTGGGCGACCGGGAGGTCGCCGCCCTCAGCGGCGACCCAGCCCCCCGGTCGTAGCGCCTGGCACGGCCGGGCGCGCGTCGGGACGAAGCGGACGAACCGGCCCGCCCGACCCAGCTGTGACGCGGGGCACCTTTGGATCGGCCAAGATGTCCTCGCCGCCGAGCGCGGTCGAGCAGAACCACGGCTAGCCCCAGGGGGAGACGGGACGCTGACCACGCAGACCGAAGCACGCACCGCCACGGCCCTGTCCGTGGCCAACCTCGAGGTCGTCTACAACGAGGTCGTCCTCGTCCTGCGGGGCGTGAGCGTCACCGTCCCGCAGGGTCAGATCGTCACGCTGCTCGGGGCCAACGGCGCCGGGAAGACCACCCTCCTGCGAGCGATCACCGGGCTGCTCGACCTCCACCGCGGCCGCATCACCAAGGGCTCCGTCACCATCGACGGGCGGGAGACCACCCGGGACGACGCGGCGGCGATCGTCCGCTCGGGGCTGGCCCAGGTCATGGAGGGCCGGCGCATCTTCCCCGAGCTCACCGTGGACGAGAACCTCCGCACGGGGGCCTACACCCGGCGGGACAAGGGCGGCATCCAGGAGTCCTACGAGCGGGTGATGGAGCTGTTCCCGGTGCTGCAGGGGCGCCGCAAGGACACCGCCGGCTACCTGTCGGGCGGCGAGCAGCAGATGGTGGCCATCGGCCGCGCCCTCATGGCGGAGCCGAAGATCCTGCTGCTCGACGAGCCGTCCCTCGGTCTGGCCCCGCTGATCGTGGAGCAGATCCGCGACATCATCGTCCAGGTCAACGGCCAGGGGACGAGCGTCCTGCTCGTCGAGCAGAACGCCACCATGGCGCTCTCGATCGCCCACCACGGCTACGTGCTCGAGCACGGCCGCATCGTGAAGGACGGCCCCGGCCGCCAGCTCCTCGAGGACAAGGACATCCGCGAGTTCTACCTGGGCATCGGCGACGTCGGCCGCCGGTCCTTCCGCGACGTGAAGACCTACCGGCGCAAGAAGACGTGGGGGTCGTGATGGACGCTGCGCAGCCCTCGGCAGCTCCGCTCCTCGAGGTCCGGGACCTCACCCTGCGCTTCGGCGGCGTCACCGCCCTGAACGGCGTGAGCTTCGACGTGAGCCAGGACGAGCTCTTCGCGGTGATCGGGCCCAACGGTGCCGGCAAGACCTCGATCTTCAACTGCCTCTCGGGCGTCTACCGGCCCCAGCAGGGCACGATCGTCCTGGACGGCCGGAGCATCCTCGGCGAGAAGCCGGCCAACATCGCCAGCCTCGGCCTCGGCCGCACGTTCCAGAACCTCGGCCTGTTCGTCCACCTCGACGTGGTCGACAACCTCCTGCTCGGCCGCCACCACCTCATGAAGACCGGCTTCCTCACCGGCGCCGTGTGGTGGGGGCGGGCCAAGGCGGAGGAGAAGGTCCACCGGGACGCCGTCGAGGACGTCATCGACCTGCTGGAGCTCTCGCCCTACCGCCACAGCCCCGTGGGCATGCTGCCCTACGGCGTGCAGAAGCGGATCGAGCTGGGACGGGCGCTCTGCATGGAGCCGAGGCTCCTCCTCCTCGACGAGCCGGTGGCCGGCATGAACCTCGAGGAGACCGAGGACATGGCCCGCTACATCATCGACATCCGATCCCGGCTGCACATCTCGATGATCCTGGTCGAGCACGACATGCACATGGTGATGGACCTCGCCGACCGGGTGATGGCCCTGGACTTCGGCAGCCCGCTCACCACCGGCACCCCGGCGGAGGTCCAGAGCGACCCGAAGGTGATCGAGGCCTACCTGGGAGGTGCCGCATGACCGCCGTCGTCGACCAGCCCGCGCCCTCACCGGTGCCGGACAGCGGCTTCGAGACGCTCCCGTCCATCGTGTTCCGGCGGGCGGCCGAGACCCCGAAGGTCACGGCCATGCGGGAGAAGCACCTGGGCCGGTGGCGGCCCTACACGTGGGCCGACTACGCGAAGCGCACCACCACGATCGCCCGCGGCCTGCACGCCCTCGGCGTGGAACCGGGCGACCGGGTGGCGGTCCACGCCGGGAACCGGCCGGAGTGGCTCTTCGCCGACATGGCCGTCCAGGCGCTGCGGGGCATCTGCGTGGGCATCTACCCCACCTCCCCGTCGCCGGAGGTCGAGTACCTCCTCAACCACTCCGAGTCCAAGGTGCTCTTCGCCGAGGACGAGGAGCAGGTCGACAAGGCGCTCCTCGTGCGGGACAACCTCGCCCACCTCCGCCGCATCGTGGTCATCGACACCCATGGCGTGGACATGGCCGACGAGCTGCTCATGAGCCTCGAGGAGCTGGAGGCGCTGGGCGAGCAGAGCAACCTCGACGTGGAGGCCATCGCTCGGTCGGCGCAGCCAGAGGAGGCCGCGATCATCGTCTACACGAGCGGCACCACCGGTCCGCCGAAGGGGGCGATGCTCAGCCACCGCAACCTGCAGGCGGCGGCCGAGGCCTCCGGCCACGTCTTCGAGGTGGACCCGACGGCCGAGGTCCTCTCCTACCTGCCGCTGTGCCACATCGCCGAGCGCCTCATCTCCGGGATCGACGCCATCGCCACCGGCTACGTCGTGAACTTCGGCGAGGGCGGCGACACCTTCACCCAGGACCTGCGCGAGGTGCAACCCACGTTCTTCCTCGGCGTGCCGAGGGTGTGGGAGAAGATGATGGCCGGCATCACCATCCGCATGGAGGACGCCGGCTGGCTGAAGCGGGTCAACTACCAGCTCTGGATGCGCGTCGGCGCCGGGATCGCCCGCAAGCGGTGGAGGACCGGCAAGATCCAGGGCTTCGACAAGGTCAAGTACGCCCTCGGGTGGCTCCTCCTGTACCGGCCGCTGCGCGAGAAGCTCGGCATGAGCCGGATCAAGGGCGTGCTGTCCGGAGCGGCGCCGATCGCACCCCAGGTCCTCGAGTTCTTCTGGGCGATCGGCGTGCCGGTGCGAGAGGGCTACGGCCAGACCGAGAACACCGCCCAGGGGACGATCACCCCGCCCGACGACGTCCGCCTCGGCAAGGTGGGGAAGCCGCTCGCCGGCGTGGAGATCAAGATCGCCCCCGACGGCGAGATCCTCACCCGGGGGCCCGGCACCTTCCTCGGCTACTTCAAGGACCCCACCGCCACCGCCGAGACGATCGACGAGGACGGGTGGCTCCACACCGGTGACGTCGGCGAGCTCGACGAGGACGGGTTCCTGAAGATCACCGACCGCAAGAAGGACATCATCATCACCGCCGGGGGAAAGAACATCAGCCCGTCGGAGATCGAGAACATGCTGAAGGTCTCGCCGTTCGTGAAGGAAGCGGTGGTGATCGGCGACCAGCGCAAGTACCTCACCGCCCTCATCGGCATCGAGCAGGACACCGTCTCCAACTGGGCGCTGCAACGGCGCATCGGCTTCACCACCTACGCCGACCTCGCCTCCAAGGAGGAGGTCGTGGCCCTGATCGGAGAGGTCGTGAACGAGGTCAACGAGAAGCTGGCCCAGGTCGAGACGATCAAGCGCTTCCAGCTCCTCCCCAAGGAGCTCGACGAGGAGGACGGCGAGGTCACCGCCACCCAGAAGGTGAAGCGGCGGGCCATCGAGACCGAGTACCACGACCTGATCGAGGAGATGTACCGGTGATCGGGCTCGTGGCTGGTGCGATCAGCTCCGACGCGTGGATCGAAGCCATCTTCTCCGGCGTCGCGCTGGGCGCCAAGTACGCGCTCGTGGCCCTCGGCTTCGTGGTCGTCTTCAAGGCCACCGGGGTGATCAACTTCGCCCAGGCCAGCCTCGTCTTGGTGGGCGGATACCTTTGCTGGAACTTCGCGGCCACCTGGGGCTGGGACTTCTACCTGTCGCTGCTGCTGTCCATGGTGGGGGGCGCCGTCCTGGGCCTGCTGCTCGAGCTCCTCCTGCTGCGCAGGATGAGCGGGGAGGCCCCCTTCACCCTGATCATGGTCACGATCGGCATCCTCTTCGTGATCGACAACGCCGTCACGGCGATCTGGGGCGCCGAGGGTCGAGATCTCCCGGACCCGTGGGGACTGCGCACGTGGAAGTGGGGCGACGTCGACATCGCCGTGGCCGACGTCTGGACCATCGGCATCACCATCGTGGTGCTGGCCGCCTTCTTCGCCATGTTCCGCTTCTCGACCCTGGGGCTCGCCATGCGGGCCAGCGCGCTGGACCAGGAGGCGGCCCTGGCTCAGGGCATCGCCCCCAAGCGCGTCTACCAGGTGGCCTGGGCCTGCGCCGGGGCGGTGGGGGCCGTGGCCGGCGTGATGCTGGCGTCGGGTTCGGGCTCGCTCAACCCCGCGCTCGGCCTCATCGCCCTCGTGGCCTTCCCGGCCATGATCCTGGGGGGCCTCGAATCGCCCGGCGGGGCGGTGGTGGGCGGGGTCATCATCGGGCTCGTCCAGCAGCTCACCGCGCTGCTCGCCCCCGAGTACTTCAGCTGGATCGGTGGCGGCTTCGAGGTCGTCTCCCCCTACTTCGTGATGGTGATCATCCTGCTCGTGCGACCGACCGGCCTCTTCGGCCAGAAGGAGGTGCGGCGGGTCTGATGGGCATCGCCACCGTGCTCGACCCGGTTCGCCGGCGCCACCCTGGTGGCCGGCCCCACCACAAGCTCGACCTCGAGGGGACCAAGGACCTGAAGCTCCTGAAGGGACCGTGGTCGAAGGGCTTCGCGGTGGCGCTGGCGCTCGCCTACTTCATGATCCCCGGGTCGCTCGAGGAGCAGACGCTGCGCACGCTCTGCTACTGCGGCGTCTACGCGATCGGCGCCATCGGGCTGAACATCCTGACCGGCTTCACGGGCCAGGTGTCGCTCGGCCACGCCGCGTTCTTCGGGGCCGGCGCCTACTGCGCGGCGTACCTCGGCTCCGCCCAGGGCTGGCCGTTCCTGGCCTACGTGGTGGCGGCCATCGTGGTCGGCCTCGCCGTCGGCGGCCTCGTCGGGCCCTTCGCAGCCCGGCTCCGCGGCAACTACCTCGCCGTCGTCACCATCGGCCTGCTGTTCCTCGCCCAGCACCTGTTCATGAACTGGGACACCGTGACCGGCGGCGGCAACGGCGTGACGGTGGGCGACGCCGCCATCGCCATCGGTCCCCTCGACTTCCGGGACCTCGAGCTCGCTGGCCTCAAGTACACCTTCCCCCAGGCCATGTTCTGGCTCATCTGGGCGTTCGTGGCCCTCACCGCCCTCCTCGCCAAGAACATGGTGCGGAGCCGGCCCGGGCGGGCCCTGCAGGCCATCCGGGACCGCGACCTCTCGGCCGAGATCATCGGCGTGCAGCCCACCCGCTACAAGGTGGCCGCGTTCGCGATCGCCGGCGCCTGCGCCGCGCTGGCCGGGGTGTTCTACGCCCTGCTGCAGAACTACGTGAACCCCTCGGAGTTCGGCGGCCGCATCGGTCTGTTCCTGTCGATCACCTTCGTGGCGATGATCATCATGGGCGGCGTCGGCACGATCTACGGCTCGATCCTGGGCGCCCTGCTCGTCGAGTACGGCCGCCGGTTCATCGCCGAGCGCGGAGGCGACGCGCCGATCTTCGGCATCCCCGTCGAGAAGGGGTGGGTGACCACCGGGGAGCTGAACGGCATCCTCTTCGGCGGCCTCATCGTCTTCTTCCTGCTGATCGAGCCACGGGGCCTGGCCGCCCTGTGGATGCGCATCAAGATCTGGTTCATGAGCTGGCCCTTCTCGTACTGAGGCCGATCGTGCGCCCCGCCACCTCGACCCACCGACCAAGCAAGACCCTGACCACCGACAAGGGAGAACCCACCTTGAAGAAGCAACCCTGGCTGCGCCTGCTGGCCCTGCTGATGGCGCTGGCTCTGGCCGCCGCCGCGTGCGGGGGCAGCAGCGACGACGACGATGACGCCTCCCCCACCACCGAGGCCGACGGCGGGGACGACGGCGGCGAGGAGCCGGCCGGCGATCCCGAGCCCGGTCCGGGCTTCGACGGCACCACGATCCGCCTCGGCGTCCTGACCCCGACCAGCGGCATCGCCTCGGTCATCGGCAACCCTCTGACGAAGGGCAACGAGGTCTACTGGGCGCGGGTCAACGCCGAGGGCGGCGTGGCCGGCAAGTACCCGGTGGAGCTCGACATCCGAGACACCGCCTACGCCGAGGCCACCGCCATCCAGGAGTACAACGCCGCCAAGGGCGACGTGGTGATGTTCAACCAGATCCTGGGCACGGCCATCATCAAGGCCGTCCTGTCGCAGATGGAGCAGGACGAGATCGCCGGCGCCCCGGCGACCCTCGACGCCGACTGGATCCGCGAACCCAACCTGGTGCCGATCGGCGGCCCGTACCAGATGCAGGTCATCAACGGCCTCGACTGGCACATCAACGAGAACGGCGGTGAGGGCCAGGAGATCTGCTCCCTCGCCCAGGACGACGCCTACGGCGACGCCGGCCAGGAGGGCATCGACCACGCCGGTGCCGAGCTCGGCTTCGAGCCCGGTCCGCGGGTGGACTTCGCCCCCCAGACCGCTGACTTCACCACCCAGATCAACCAGCTCGAGAGCGCCGGCTGCGAGGCGGTCGTCCTCGTGGCCACCCCGGCCGACGCGGCGGGCGCGCTCAGCAAGGCCGCCCAGGTGGGCTACGCCCCGCAGTGGCTGGTCGTGTCGCCTGGGTTCCTGAAGCTGCTCTACGCCGGCGACCTCGCCCCCTACGCCACCGAGAACGTGGTGGTGCTCTCCGAGGGCGGCAACTGGGGGGACGAGTCCATCCCGGGCATGGCCCAGATGATCGCCGACCTCGAGGAGTACGGCGGGGACCAGGGCCCGGACCCGTACTTCGCCTTCGGGTACAACCAGTCGCGAGCCGTCCACCAGGTCCTCGAGAAGGCCGTCGAGATGGGCGACCTGTCCCGTGAGGGCATCCTGGCCGCCATCCAGGAAGTCGAGACCCTGACCTTCGACGGCCTGCTCGGCGACTACACCTACGGCCCGATCGAGGAGCGCGATCCGCCGCGCACGACCACGATGTTCGCGTTCGACGCCGCGGCGCCGACCGGTCTGACGGCCATCGTGGAGGGCTACGAGTCCGACGCCGCGAAGTCTTTCGAGTTCGAGGGCTGAGCCCGACCGACCCGGGCTGACGCAGGGAGCCGGGCCCCAGGGCCCGGCTCCGTCGCGTCCGGCTTCAGGCCGCGAAGGAGGGTGACCCTGCCTCGACCCCCAGGGCCTCGGCCACCACCGGGTTGACCACCCGTCCGCCCTCGGTGTTGATGCCCGGGGCGAGGTCGGGGTCGCGCCGAGCGGCTTCGGTGGCGCCGTGCACGGCGACCTCGACCAGGTAGGGGAGTGTGGCGTTGGTGAGCGCGTGGGTGGAGGTGGCCGGGACGGCGCCGGGCATGTTCCCGACGCAGTAGTGGACGACGTCGTGCTCCACGTACACCGGGTCGTGGTGGGTGGTCTCCCGGGAGGTCTCGACGCAGCCGCCCTGGTCGATGGCCACGTCCACGATCACCGCACCCGGCTGCATGGTCTGCACCATGGCCTCGGTGATCACCACCGGAGCTCGCCCGCCGGGGACGAGCACGGCCCCGATGACGAGGTCGGCCTGCGCGATGCACCGCTCGACCGTGCCCCGGTTGGAGGCCAACGTGGTGATCCGGCCCTTGTGGATCTGGTCGACGAACCGCAGCCGGTCGAGGTCCCTGTCGAGGAGGTTCACCTCGGCCTCCATGCCGGCCGCGATCCAGGCCGAGTTCCACCCCACGTTGCCGGCCCCGATCACGACCACCCGGGCCGGGGGCACGCCCGGGGCGCCGCCGAGGAGCACCCCTCTCCCGCCCTGGGGTGCCTCGAGGAATCGGGCGCCGGCCTGGACGGCCAGCCGGCCCGCCACCTCGCTCATCGGGGCGAGCAGCGGGAGCGAGCCGTCCGAGCGCATCACCGTCTCGTAGGCCAGCCCGGTGGTGCCCGCCGCGCAGAGCGCCTCGGCCACCTTCGGGTAGGCGGCGAGGTGGAGGTAGGTGAACAGCGTGAGGTCCTCCCGCAGGAAGCCCAGCTCCTCCTCCTGTGGCTCCTTCACCTTGCAGACCAGGTCGGCCCGCCCCCAGGTCTCCTCGGCGCCGCCCACGATCTCGGCTCCTGCCGCCTCGAAGGCGGCATCCGGGATCGACGCCCCAAGGCCAGCTCCGGCCTGCACGAGCACCTCGATCCCGTGGCTCTCCATCTCCCGGACCCCGTCGGGCGTGAGAGCGACCCGCCGCTCGTCGGTCTTGATCTCGGTGGGGATCCCCACGGTGAGGTTGCGCATCCCCAGTTCGTACCGCACCAGCGCCGGCGCCGCTCGCGTTCTGGCTGGCGGCGACGGTGCGCTCCGGGCGACGATCAGGCGTGGACTTCGCCACGATGATGCACCTCGAGCCCCACGGCACCGACGTGTACGTGGGCGTCGGCCCGCGCTACCCCTGGGGAGGCCTCTACGGCGGCCAGATCGTCGCCCAGGCCCTGCGAGCGGCGGCGAGCACCGTCGAGCCCGAGTACCGGATCCACTCGCTGCACGCCTACTTCATCCGGCGGGGGGACCACGAGGAGCCGATCCGGTTCGAGGTGGACCGCGTCCGCAACGGCCGGTCCTTCGTCACCCGCCAGGTCACGGCCCGCCAGGCGGTCGGCGCCATCTTCACGATGTCGTCGTCGTTCCAGCGGGACGAACCCGGCCACGACGTGCAGACCGCCCGCCTCCCCGACGTGCCGGGCCCCGAAGCCCTGAGCGGCGACAGCTGGAGCCCCATGTTCGAGCGCCGCTTGGCCCGCCACCTCGGCGAGGAGGGCCGGGCGGCGTGCTGGCTGAAGATGCGCGAGCCCGTCGGCGACGACCCGGTGCTCCAGGCCTGCGCGCTGGCCTACCTGTCCGACGACATCCCCACCGACGCCGTGGTCGCCCTCCACCCCGAGCGCCCGGCCGACGGGGCCGAGGAGAGCACCGAGGAGTGGGGCTGGATGAACGCCAGCCTCGACCACGCCATCTGGTTCCACCGCGCCCCGAGGGCCGACGAGTGGCACCTCCACGACTTCACCAGCCACGGCTACCTCTCCAGCCGGGGCCTATCGATCGGGCACCTCCTCACCGAGTCAGGCGTGCACGTCGCCACCGTGACCCAGGAGGTCCTCCTCCGCCGCCTCCGACCCTGAACGACGTCTGTGTGTGGTTTCGAGCCGTAGCGGCGTGAAACCACACACAGACGTCGTTCAGTCGACGCGGTGGCCGTACATCCAGCGGAGGGGGTCGGCGATGAGCTCGAGGCGCTCACCGTCGGGGCCGCGAAAGTAGAGCGAGGTCTCGTCCACGTGGTCGTAGGCCATGCCGGCCTGGTCGAGCCGGTCCTTAGCGGCCCGCCAGTGCTCCCACTCGATCGAGATGGCGAGGTGGTGGAGGCCGCCGAGCACCTCCGCGTAGGGGCCGGGGTCCACGCCGGGCAGGTCGAAGAAGGCGATGGTGTTGCCGCAGCCGATGTCGAAGAAGAAGTGCGTGGAGCCGGGCAGGTCGCGGTTCTCGAACATCGTGACCAGCGGGAACCCGAGGAGGTCCTGGTAGAAGCGGGTGGTGCGCTCCACGTCGGCGCAGATGAGGGCGACGTGGTGCACGCCCCGCGCTGTCGACGGGGGCCGGTCGTCCCGGGGCTGCTCGTAGGTGGCGCGGATCCGGTCCCGCTCGGCGGCGAGACGGGCCCGCTCGGCCTCGTCGACCTCGTTCGCTCCGGCCGAGTACGAGGCGGGCATGGCCTCGACGGCGGCGTCGTCACCCCGGGCGGTGGGTTCGCTCATGTGGTCATCCCTTCGTTGCCGTGTGCAGCGCGCCGGACAGCTCGTCCAGACCGCCGGGCGCATGGAGCCTGAACCGCAGGTCGCGCCGGCCGTTGCGGTGGTGCACCGCCTGTCTACCGGCTCGGCTCGGGGGCAGCGAGGCGCGGGCCGTATGCTCGGCGCTTCCCCTGGCGGTACCGGACCAACCCGCCTCACCAAAACCGGAGGTCAGCGGTGACGACGACGCAGCGGGCGATCGCGCCCATCACGAAGGTGGCGGTGGCCGCCGTGGGCGCCTACGTGGGCGCCCAGGTGATCGCCGACGTGGCCAGCCTGAAGGTGGGGACGGTGGCGGACCGGGCCGTCGACCTCGGCACGTTCGTGTACCCCATCACCTTCACGCTGCGCGACGTCGTGCACAAGGCGCTCGGTCGGCGTGCCGCGCGCACGCTGGTGGTGACCGCGGCTGCGGTGAACGTGTTCATGGCCTTCTACCTGCAGTGGGCGGCCCGGGCCCCGGCCGACGCCTCCTACCCGCTCGGGCCGGAGTTCGAAGCCGTGCTCGCCCCCCTGTGGCGGATCACGATGGCCTCGATCTTGGCCGAGGTGGTCAGCGAGCTCGCCGACACCGAGGTGTACCACTGGTTCGTCCGCCGGGTCACCACCCGCCACCAGTGGGCGAGGGTGGCGGTCAGCAACGCGGTCAGCGTGCCGCTCGACAACGTGCTCTTCGCGGTCGTCGCCTTCGGGGCGCTGCCGGGACTGGAGGACCACGCCCTCACGCTCCCGTGGGAGGCGGTGTGGGACATCTTCGTGGTGAACCTCACGGTGAAGGCCCTCGTCAGCGCAGCCAGCCTGCCGCTCATCTACCTCACCCCGGACCGTGACTGGCGGGCCGACCCGGACGACGCCTGACCGGCGGCGGGCGGACGATGCTCAGGCGCAGGCCTCGAACGCGTCGCGCAGCGACGCCTGGAAGTCGTCCCGGCCGAAGACGGCCCCCTCCGGATCGACGATCTCGTCGTAGGTGAGGCCGTCGATCACCCGTGCCGCGTAGCAGCGGGCCGCCGCGGCGTCGGCGATGGTGGCGGCGTCGGCGACGAGGTAGCCCCAGAGGCTGGGTAGGACGAGCGCGTCGGCCGAGCGGCCGGTCAGCTCGAGGTCGACGTCCTCGCCGGGGTCGCAGGACTCGAACCCGGGATCACCGTCGAGCTCGAACCGCTCGACCACCCCCGCCGGCATGGTGTCGGCCCAGGCGTCGAGGGCGGCGGACATCTCGGTGCCGTCGGCCTCGGTGTCGCCGGTGAAGACCGCCCTGACGCACGAGGTGCCGTCGCGCTCGAAGGCGATCGAACCGTCGCCACCCCAGCCCAGCGCCGCCTCGAAGGCGACCATCGGGTCGATCCGCTCGGCCAGGACCAGGAACCAGGTCGGCGTCCCGAACGGGCCCGCCTCGTCGAGGGGCTCGGCTCCGTCGGGAACCTCGATCTCGAGGCGGGTCGGCTCCTCGTCGGCCAGGTAGCTGCTCGGGTCGAAGAGGTGCTCCTCGGTGGCCGGCGGCTCGGTCAGGGCCTCGTCGACCGCAGCGTTGCCGCCCTGGTTCAGGAGCATCGTGACGAAGGGGCGGCCGAGCAGGTACGGCGCCGCGAACGTCGCGCCCAGGAACGGCGGCACCTCCGCCGTGGCGGCCTCGCTGGCCTCCACCTCGCCCGCGTGCTCCTGCTCGTACGCCTCGCGCTCGGCCGGCGTGAGCACGTCGGCGACGTACTCGTCCTCGACCCGCAGCGCGTCGCCCTCGACGAGCGCCCGGAAGGCGGCCGCCTCACCGCTGTCGAGCTCCTCGCCGTCGAGCCGCCGCAGGTCGAACGCCTGGTCCTGGAGGGCGTGGGTCAGCTCGTGCACGAGCGTGACCCGCAGACCCGCGGTGAGCTCGGTGCCCCGCACTCGGATGCGGCCGTCGTCGGGGTCGTAGAAGGCGAGGGTGCCGCCGTCGGTCACCGTGTTGAAGGCGGCCAGGAGGTCCAGCGGGCCCGACGCCACCCCCAGCGCCCGCAGCAGGCCCGCGTCCTGGGCCAGGGCGGCCCGGTCCTCGTCGGTCAGGTCGGCCTCGTCGGCGGTGGCTTCGGCGCGGTGCTCCTCGGCGGTGAGGAAGTCCACGTGGACCGGGTGCGCGAAGTCGAGCTCCCGGGCGTCCTCGACGAAGGCGGCCAGGTCGGCGACCCGGGGGTCCCACTCGTCGGGGTGGTCGAAGCGGGCGCCCCCGCCGGTGCTGCGCACCACGACCACCACCACGGCGGCCACGACGAGCAGCGCGATGCCGGCCGCCAGCGCCTTCGCCCACCGGGGTGCCGGCCCCGGTGGGCTCGGCGGAGGCGGCGGAGGGAGGGCGTCGAGGGGGTCGATCCAGCTCACGCGAGGGGTGCCACGCCCAGCACCTCGTCGGCATCCAGCTCGTCGCCGCCCATGGCGCCAGGGTGGGGCCCTGCGGGGACGGCGTCGTCATAGGCCCGCCGCCCGATCCAGTGGGTGCCGAAGGCGACCACGGCAGCGGCGAGGTTGCCGCCGAGGAACGCCCAGGCGGCGCCGTCGAGCTCGTGCTCGGGGACGAGCACGAGCGCGGAGCCGAGGATGGTGACGGTGAGGGTGGCGGTGATCGCGATGGTGGCGCCGGAGAAGTGCCGGATCCGTGCCTCGGTCAGGTACACCGAGGTGACCGCCCACGGGATCGAGGCGGCCACCAGCGGAGGGAGCACGTCGGCCGCCGCCTGGTAGTCGTCTCCGTAGAGGGTCACGATCAGCTGCCGCAGGGCGGTGGCGAGGACCGTGGCCACGACCATGAGCCCGCCGGCCACCACCACCGCGAGGCGGACCTGGCTGCGCACGTGGGCGCCGTCGCGCCCGCCTTCGGCGAGGAGGGCCTGACCGATCGCCATCGGCACGTAGCCGGCCAGCCCCACGATGCCCCAGGCGACGTAGAAGCTCGCGTTCACGTCCGCGTCGACGTTCACCAGGACGATCACCGGCATGGCGAAGGTGGGCGCCTGGTAGGCGAGCGTGGACAGCCAGTTGACGCCCGAGTAGCGGACCATGGCACGGGTGCTGGCCGGGAGGGGCGCGAAGCGGTGCCGGTCCCCCGTGACGAGGGGGAGCAGGCCCGTGACCACGATCCCGCTCACCGCAGTCGGCACGGTGGCGGCCACGAACAGCCACAGCGAGCGGTGGTCGTCCACCGGGAGCGCGAGGAGCGGGAACCGCAGGCCCGCCACCACCACCGCCCGCCAGATCACGAGCCCCCAGCGGCGCTGGGTCATGAGGCGCACGTCGACGAGGAGGGAGAGCCCGGTGCCGACCACGAGGAACACGAAGAGGGCGGGACCGAGGGTGGGGTCCCAGTCGCGCAGCTCGTCGATGGCGGCGGGGGAGACGACGTAGAGGTAGGCCAGCCCCACCACCGAGCCGGCCGCGGCGGTGGCGGCCGTGGCCCAGGCGTAGAGGACGTGGTCGTCGCGGGTGCGCCCGGCGGCGTAGCGGGCGACGGCCACCGGCTGCCCGAGGCCGGCGAGGAAGGCGACGAAGAGCACCGACGTGTAGAGCGCGGTGGCGTGGCCGACGTCGGTCTGCGTGTCGGAGCGGGCGGCCAGCAGCCAGAACAGCGCACCCGAGACCGCCTGCACGCCCGCGGTCACGACCAGCGCCGCCGACCCGGTGAGAAGGTGCCGATGCCCTGAGGCCCGGTGGCGCAGGACGCGCAGCATCGGCGTGAGGCTACTGGGGTGGTCGGGCTTGCAACCGTCTTGACCGCAGGGTCAAGGTTGCACGATGGATGGGGGAGCCGAGGACGACGAGGTGCGCACCTACCCCGGGGCGCGCCGGCCCGATCGCCAGCGGACGGTCGACGCCCACGGGCTCGCCATCGCCGTCTACGAGTGGGGCGACCCCGACGGCGAACCCATCCTGCTCACCCACGGCGGGTTCGACTTCGCCGCCACCTTCGACCTGCTCGCCCCACGGCTCGCCGACGAGGGCCTCCGGGTGGTGGCCTGGGACCAGCGAGGCCACGGCCACTCGGACCACGCCGCCCTCTACAGCTGGGATGCCGACCTGCGAGACGCCGCGCTCGTGCTCGACACGATCAGCCGGGAGCCCATCGCGGTGGTGGGGCACTCGAAGGGCGGGAGCCTCATGATGCAGCTGGCCAACGCCCTGCCGCACCGGGTCAGCAGCCTCGTGAACCTCGACGGCCTCCCCTCGCGCCGGAGCATGCCCGACATCCCCGACCACCAGCGGACCAAGCTCATGGCGAAGGACCTCACCGACCGACTCGACCACCGGAGGGCGGTGGTGGGGAGGCAGCGCCGACCCGGGACGATCCGCGAGCTGGCCGAGCGCCGCCGCCAGATGAACCCCCGGCTCGACCTGGCGTGGTTGGAGTACGTGGTGACGATCGGCGCTCGCCGCGACCCCGACGGCTGGCGCTGGCGGATCGACCCGGCGATGCGCATGGGCGGCTTCGGGCCCTGGCGTCCGGAGTGGTCGATGATGCGGCTGCCCGACATCGGGGTGCCCGTGCTCGCCGTGCTCGGGCTGGAGCAGGAGGTGATGGGCTGGGGCACCCGACCCGAGGACGTCGAGCCGAACCTGCCCGCCGGCGGGCGCCTCGTCACCCTGGACGGCGTCGGGCACTTCATGCACATCGAGCAGCCCCGAGCCGTGGCGGACCTGATCCTGGAGCACCTGGCATGAGCCCCACCGAGATCACCCGGCTCCAGCACGGCCGGGTCGGCCTCGCCCTCCACCACCTGCGAGGGGGGCCCGGCCGGCCGCTCCTCTGCCTCCACGGTCTGGGTGAGCGGACCCCCGACGAGGTGCCGGCGCCGCTGTCGGCCTGGCCTGGGCCGGTCTACGGCCTCGACCTCACCGGCCACGGCGGCTCCGACGTCCCGGCCGGAGGCGGCTACTACTGCGAGGCGCTCATGGGCGACGTCGACGCCGCGCTCGCCCACCTCGGCCCGGCCACCATCTACGGGCGGGGCCTCGGTGCCTACGTGGCGCTCCTCATCGCCGGGGCCCGCCCGGCGCTGGTGCGCGGCGCCATCCTCGCTGACGGGCCCGGGCTCGCGGGCGGCGGACCCACGCCGCCGGCGGCGTCGATCCTCACGGTCGTCGACCCCCCGCCCCCGGGCGGCACGCCCGATCCCTGGGCGATGCACGAGCTGGTCCGCGACGTCCGTCCGCCCGACTACGCGGACACCTACGCCCGGCTGGCCTCGGTCAACAGTGGCCTCGACATCGCCCTGGCGGTCGTCGGCGTCAACCGGCCGCCGTGGCTGGAGGCGGTGGTGCAGGAGCCGGGCGTGCTGGAGTGCTCGCTGGCCGAGGCCCTGGAGCGCTTCGCGGCCGTGGACTAGAGGGCGTCAGGCCTGGCGCCAGGCGACGAAGTGGGCCAGCTCGACGAGCGCGGAGCGGGCCTCGGGGGCGATGGGCGCCTGCTCGATGGCCGCCAGGGCCTCGGCGGTGAGGTCGTCGATCGACCGCTCGATGGCGCGGACGGCCCCGGTGTCGGTGAGGACCTGCTGGATGGCCGCGATCCCCTGCTCGTCGAGGTCCGGCGTGCCGACCTCGCCCAGCACGGCCGCCTGGGGCGGTTCGGCCACGGCGGCCGCCGCGGCGAGGAGCGGCGTGGGCTTGCCCTCCCGGAGGTCGTCGCCCACCGGCTTGCCGGTGGCCGCCTCCTCGCCGAACGCGCCGAGGAGGTCGTCGCGCAGCTGGAAGGCCTCCCCGAGCGGATCGCCGTAGGCCGAGAGCGGTCCCTCAAGCTCGGCGAGGCGCCCGGCGAGGGCCGCCCCCACGTGGAGCGGACGCTCGATCGTGTACTTCCCCGACTTGTAGCGGGCGATGCGGCGGGCCGCCGCCGGGTCGATGTCGGCCCGGGCGGTGCCGAGGAGATCGAGGTACTGGCCCACGTTGAGCTCGATGCGGAGCTCGTCCCACACCTGTTGCACGGCGGGATCCACGCGGGGGAGGAGCTGGTCGGCGTACACGTGGGCGAGGTCGCCGATGAGGATCGCCACCCCCTCCCCGAACCGGCGGGCCTCGCCCCGCCAGCCGTCGCCGGCGTGGCGGTCGCCGTAGGCCAGGTGGGCTGTGCGAGCGCCGCGTCGCATGGCCGAGCCGTCCATCACGTCGTCGTGGACGAGGGCGAAGGCCTGGAGCATCTCGAACGCGGCGCCGGCGTCGATCACCGGATCGTCCTGCGGGTCGCCTCCGGCCCCGACGTAGCCCCAGAAGCAGAAGGCGGGCCGCAGACGCTTCCCCCCGCCCATGACGAGGCTGCGCAGCGACTCGAGCGGCGGGACCAGGTCGACGCTGAGCTGCTTCCACCGGTTGAGCTCGCCGTCGAAGAGCCGGGCCAGCCGAGCCTCGACGCGGTCGGCGACCACCAGCAGGCTCGGCGGGGCGGGAGCGTCGGGAGCGTCCATGGCCGGCTCGATGCTAGGCCGCGTCCCCGGCTCGTCAGCCAGCGGCGCGGGGTTGGGCCCGGGCCACCGCGATCCGCGGGTCGGTGACCTCAGGCCTCGGTGGGGTCGGTTGCGCTGCCGTCCTCGAGCGAGCTCGGATCGAGGTCGGCCACGATCTGTGTCACCTCGATGCGGGCGGCGGTGATCCGGTCCCGGCAGACCCGCAGGAGCTCGGCGGCTCGCTTCACCCGGGCGGCCAGGACGTCGACGTCGACGGAGTCGTCCTCGATCTCGTCGAGGATGCGCTCCAGCTCGGCGAGGGCGGCGCCGTAGCCGATCTCGGCGTCGTCGGCCGTGTCGGGGGGCATGGTGTCAGCCATCGCGGTCCACCGTAGACCGCACCTCGCCGTCGGCCAGGCGGGTGCGGAGCGCATCGCCGGGGGCCACGTCGCGGTGGGAGCGCACGACCCGGCCGTCCGCGGTGGTGGTGATCGACCAGCCCCGGGCGAGGGCGCGCTGCGGGTCGAGCGCCCGAACCCGGGCCTCGAGCGCGTCGGTGACCCGCTCGGCCTCGGCCAGCGCCCGGGGGGCGCGCTGGGCGAGGCGCCGCTCGGCGCCGGCCACGGCGGCCGAGGCGTCGCGGACCTGGATCCTGGTGGCCCCCCGCAGGCGCCCGAGGTCGCGCCCCAGGCGCTGCTCGGACCGGGCGGTGGCGATGACCCCGGCCCGCCGGACCCGCTCGGCCAGCGTGCCGAGCCGCTGATCGGCGGCGGACAGGCAGGTGTCGACCCCCCGGGCGGCGCGGCGGGTGTGGTGCCGGAGCGAGGCGTCGTGGGCGGCGAGGTCCCGCTGGGCGAGGCGGGCGATCGTGGCCCAGGCCTCCTCCACCCGGCCCAGGTGGTCCGCCACCCTCGCCACGAGGAGCTGCGCGCAGGCGGTGGGGGTCTTCTCGCTGCGGTGGGCGACGTCGTCCGCCACGGACCGGTCGATCTCGTGCCCGATGCCGGTGATCACCGGCACCGGGCACCGGGCGATGGTTCGGGCGACCAGCTCGTCGTCGAAGGCGGCGAGGTCCGTCCGGGCGCCGCCCCCGCGGACCACGGCGACCACCTGGCAGCCCCGGGCAGCGACGCTGGCGATGCCACGGGCGACCGACCGCGGCGCTCCGGTGCCCTGGACCCGGACGTCGACGCTCAGCACCTGGAAGGCGAGCCCGCTGCGGCGCAGCTCGTCCAGGAAGTCGGCCTCCGCGGCGCTGGCCCGGCTCGTGACCAGGCCGACCCGCAGGGGCACCGCGGGGAGCGCCAGCGCCGCCTGTCGCTCGAGCAGGCCCTCCTCCAGCAGGCGGGCGAGGAGCTGGGCCCGCGCCACCTCCAGCCGGCCCAACGTGTAGGCCGGATCGATGGCGGTCATCCGCAGCTGGAGCTGGCCCCGAGGGCCGTACCAGTCCAGTCGCCCGCGGATCCGCACCTCGGTGCCGTCCACCATCCGGACGCCGCCGCCGGCCCGGGTGAGCGCCCGGTTCACCGCCACCTTGTTGGCGGCCGAGAGCATCACCGAGAGCTGCGCTCGGGAGCCGTCCTCCCGCTGCTCGACCAGGGTGAGGTAGACGTGGCCGGACGCCGGGCGGGACAGGTCGTGGATCTCGCCCCGCACCCAGACCTCGCTGCGGAACGACGCTCGCAGGGCGTGCCCGATGGCGTCGCTCAGCTCCCCGACGGAGAACGTCGGCTCTGGGGCGGCCCCCACCTCGGGTTCGTCGAACAGCGACACGGACTCCCACGCTAGGCATCCGGTGCGACAGCGGGCGCTCCGCGGTCAGGCCCGAGGCGGCCGGGCGGCCGCCGGGCGCGGGTCGACCCCGGATCGGGGGTGGACCGATCCGGGGCCGACGACGGGTCCCGTTCCCGGGCGACGGTCGCAGGCGGGTCAGCGCATCAGCGGCGCTGCCAGAACCGGCGGCGCTCGACGCGCTCCTCGCGCTGCTGCAGATCGAGGGTGCGGACGTTGGTGTGCGTGCTGCGCCACACCGGCAGAGCCATGGCCGCCACGGCGACGAGCGCTCCGAGAGGCACCAGGAGCCAGCCGAAGCTGCGCTCGAGGCCCAGCTCGTCGGGCAGGGCGCCGCTCTCGGCCACCACCAGCACCCCCGCCACGACCATGGTGGCGCCGAGGAGGATGCTGATCGCTCGGCCCCACGCGCCGCTGCCCACCAGCATCAGCAGGAGGCCGAGCCCGATCTCGCCGAGGCCCAGCCATGCGGTGTGGTCGAGCCCCATCACCTGCACGACCGGGTCGGCCACGGGTTCGGAGATGCCGGCCCGGAGGAGGGCGAGGGTCCCGAGGACCACAAGCCCGCCGCCCACCACCATGGACACCAGCTGGCCGGGGGCGAAGGTCCAGGAGCGCTCCCGGACCAGGGTGGGGGTGGTGGCGGCGTCCCCGTCAGGGGCGCCCTCACGGTCCCGGGAGGTGACGATCGTCGGGTCGTCAGATCGGCCCTCGGGCCGGCCGTCTCGCAGGTCGACCGCCTCGTCGCGCCGTTCGATCACGTCCGTTTGCTCGGCGGTGCGGTCCTCGCTGCGCTCTCGGTGGAGCAGTCCCATGGTGGTGCCTCCTTGGGGAGTGTGCCTTCGACCCTTCCCTCGTGACCCCCGGCACAAACCCTCGGAGAGGCGAATCGACCGGCCTGGAGCGGCAGGGGCAGACTGGACGCTCATCTGTTCGGTCCGCATGAGGAGGGGCTCCATTGCCCGAAGCCGTCATCGTCGCCACCGCCCGCACGCCGATCGGGCGGGCCAACAAGGGGAGCCTGGTCGAGTGCCGGCCCGACGACCTGTCCGCGCTCATCATCAAGGCGCTGCTCGAGAAGGCGCCGGCCCTCGACCCGCAGACCGTGGAAGACGTCCTGTGGGGCTGCGGCCAGCCCGGCGGCGAGGCCGGCTACAACCTCGCCCGGGTGGCGGCCATCCTGGCCGGCCTGCCCGACGTCCCCGGCGTGACCGTGAACCGGTACTGCTCCTCGTCGCTGCAGACGATCCGCATGGCGGCCCACGCCATCAAGGCCGGTGAAGGCGACGTGTTCGTGGCCGGCGGGGTCGAGACCGTCAGCCGCTACCTCCACGGCGCCTCCGACACCGGCCCCCACAACCCGCTCTTCGCGGACGCGGAAGCCCGCACCGCCGAGCGGACCCAGGGCGGCGCCGAGACCTGGGCACCGCCCACCGGCCTCCCCGACATCTACATCGCCATGGGCCAGACGGCCGAGAACGTGGTCCAGGCCGAGGGCGTGTCCCGCGAGGAGATGGACGAGTGGGGGGCCCGCTCCCAGCAACGGGCCGTCGCCGCCCAGGAGCGCGGGTTCTTCGAGCGGGAGATCACCCCCGTCACCCTCAGCGACGGAACGCTGGTGTCCAAGGACGACGGCCCCCGCCCCGGCACGACCGTCGAGAAGCTCGCCGAGCTCAAGCCCGCGTTCCGGCCTGACGGCTCCGTCACCGCCGGCAACGCCTGCCCGCTCAACGACGGCGCCGCCGCCGTGCTCGTCATGAGCGACACCCGGGCCGAGCAGCTCGGGCTCGAGCCCCTCGCCCGCATCGTGTCGTCCGGCGTGACGGGCCTCAACCCCGAGATCATGGGCATGGGCCCCGTCGAGGCGTGCCGCATGGCGCTCAGCCGGGCCGGTCTCACCATCGACGACATCGACCAGGTGGAGCTCAACGAGGCGTTCGCGGCCCAGGTGCTGCCGTCGGCCAAGCACCTCGGCATCGACCTCGAGAAGCTGAACCCCAACGGCGGCGCCATCGCGCTCGGGCACCCCTTCGGCATGACCGGTGCCCGGATCATGGCCACCCTGCTCAACGGCCTGGAGGACTCGGGCGGACGCTACGGCCTCGAGTCGATGTGCGTGGGCGGTGGTCAGGGCATGGCCATGGTGGTGGAGAGGCTGTCGTAGCCGAAGCGGAGCTTCGGCCACGAGCTTCGCTCGTGCTCGCCTTCGGCTCGAGCTGAGGGCTCGTCGCGCAGGACCGGCGGAGCCGGATCCTTCGCAGACGAGGGGGGTGCCAGGAGGCACCCCCCTCGTGCTCCCCCCGGGGGCTTCTGCATCGCCGGGATCTCCCGGTGCTGGCTAGCCGGGGGCGGTCGCGGTGGCGGCTTCCTGGCTCGCCTCGGGCTCGGTGGTGGTCGTGGTCGTGGTCGACGATGTGGTGGCGCCGCCGCCGTTCCCGTTGCCGTTGCCCGGGTTGGTGGTGGTCGTCTCGTCGGGTTCGGTGGTGGTCGTCGACTCTGTCGTCGTGGCCGGCTCTCGGACCGTGAACATGGCCGAGGCCGCCTCCCCTGCGCCGGCGCCGCTGTCGCATCGCGCCACCGCCCGGTACTCCCCGGGAGCGATGTCCTCCGGCAGCTGGAGCGTGGCCGAGCGCTCCTCGGCGTCGGAGCCGGCCTCGGGCGGGCTGGCCAGGTCCGTGCCCTCCACGGCGACGGACCACGACGCCTGGCAGAACCCGAAGCCCGTCCCGGACACGGTGATCGTGGCCCCCGGATCGACCTCGGGGGGCGAGACCGCCAGCGTGGCCGGCTCGCTCTCGGCCAGGAGCTCTTCCGGCGGGGCCGGGAAGTCCTCCAGCTCACGGTCCTCGACGGCCACGGCCATGAAGCGACCCCAGATCTCCGCCGGGAAGGAGCCGCCGGTCACGCTGCGTCCTTGGACGTCCTCCATCGGGGCCGGCTCCGGGTACCCCATCCACACCACCGCCGCGTAGCCGGGCACGTAGCCGGCGAACCAGGCGTCCACGTTCTCCTGCGTGGTGCCCGTCTTGCCGGCGGCTGGGCGCCCGATGTCGGCGGCGGTGCCGGTGCCGCCGTCGATGACGCCGCGGAGCGCGTGGGTGACGGCCCGGGAGATCTCGGGATCGATCGCCCCTGCCTCCGGCTCCTCCCGCTCGGGCTCCCAGAGCACGTTGCCGTCGCCGTCCTCGATGCGGGCGATGGCGTAGGGCTCCGCCTTCGTGCCGTCGTCCGCGTAGGTCAGGTAGGCGCTGGCCAAGTCGAGCGGTGACACCTCCTCGACGCCGAGCGCGATCGACGGGAAGGCCTCGAGCTCGGCGTCGATGCCGGAGCGCCCGGCGGCGTCGGCCACCGCCGCAGCGCCGACCTCGGCGAGGAGCTGGGCGTACACGGTGTTGGCGGAGGTGGCGGTCGCCTCGGCCACCGTGAGGTCGCCGAACCCGGAGCCGCCGTAGTTGGCCACGGTCCAGGGCTGGCCGTCGACCTGGAGGTCGATCGTCGGTGGCGCGGCGTAGCGGTCGCCGAGGGTGATGCCCTGCTCGAGCGCGGCCTGCAGCACGAACGGCTTGAAGGTGGACCCGGGCTGGCGGCCGGAGCCCCCGCCCTCCCCGCCCCGCACGAGGTCGACCTGCAGCGCCTCGAAGTCCCGGCCGCCCACGTGGGCCCGGATGGCACCGTCGGTGTCGAGCGCCACGAGCGCCGCCTGCGGGGCGGCCGGATCGGTGAGCACCTCAGCCACGGCCTGCTCGGCGGCGGCCTGGGCCTTGAGGTCGAGCGTCGTGTGGACCACGAGCCCGTTCGAGTAGAGGGCGTCCTCGCCGAGCGCGTCGATCGTCTGCTGCCGCACCCACTCCACGAAGTGGGGGGCGACGCCAGCGGTGAGCTCGGTCGCCTGGGGGGTCGTGTCGGTCGCCTCGACGGGCGACGCGGCGACCGCCTCCGCCTCCTCCTCAGTGATGTCGCCGGTCTCGACGAGGTCCTGGAGGACCTGGTTCCGTCGCGCCTCGGCCTCCTCCGGGTCGTGGGCCGGGTCACCGGTCTCCGGGGAGCGCAGCAGCCCGATGAGGAGCGCCGCCTGGGGCAGGTCGAGCTCGGCGGCGCTGGAGTCGAAGTAGGCGCGGGCGGCCGCCTCGACGCCGTAGGCGCCGCGGCCGAAGTACACCGTGTTGAGGTACCGCTCGAGGATCTCGTCCTTGTCGGCGGTGCGCTCCAGCTTGGCGGCGAGGACGGCTTCGCGGGCCTTGCGCCAGAGGGTGCGCTCACTGCCCAGGTACTGGTTCTTCACCAGCTGCTGGGTGATCGTCGAGCCGCCCTGGGTGCCAGAGCTGCGCACGTTGCTCCACAGGGCCCGCGTGATGCCGATCGGGTCCAGGCCGCTGTGGCTGTAGAACCGCCGGTCCTCGGCGGCGATCAGGGCGTCGACGACGATGGGGGCCATGTCGTCGAGGGGCACCTCGAAGCGCTGCCCGCCCTTGGAGAGGATGGCCAGCTCCTGGCCGTCAGCGGCCAGGACGACGGCCGACTGGAGCTCGGGCGGCTCCTCGGGCAGGTCGACCGTGAGCCACAGCAGCGCGAAGGCGGCCACGCCGAGGGTGCCCACGCCCACCACGGCGTAGGCCGCCCAGCGGATCCCGCGGGGGAGGGAACCCCATCGGCGGCGAGCGCGGGTGAACGTGTCGGAGAACCTGCCCATGGCCATGGTGTACCCCCCGGGGGCACCGTCAAACCCCCGGGGGGTAGGGATGGGGGGCGGCCGACCGGGGCAGGAGAGGGGCATGGCCGCTCCCCACGACGACACCGCCCCGGACCGCCGCCAGCAGGACGACCTCGACGACGAGTTCCGCAGCCTCCTCGAGGGGCTGCGGACCACGTTGCCCGGCGTCCAGCTCATCGCCGGCTTCCTGCTCATCGTGCCGTTCCAGGTCGCCTTCTCCGATCTGGCTGGCGCCGAGCGGGGGGCCTTCCACGTGGCGTTCGTGAGCGCCCTCACCGGTTCGCTCCTCCTCATGGCCCCCAGCAGCCACCAGCGGCTGCGGGCGAAGGGCGGGGGGCGGGTGGCCCGCCAGACCCCGGAGCACGTGGCCACCGCCGTGCGGCTCTCCACGGCCGGCTCGGTGCTCTTCGCGCTGGCGCTCGTGGCCGTCGCCTACCTGGTGGCGTCGGTGGTGCTCAACACCGCGGTGGCGATCGTGCTGACCCTCGTGGTGGCGGTGGTCGCCGGCTGGAGCTGGTTCTACCTGCCGCTCGTCGCCTGGGCCGACGACGCCTGACCTCCACGACCCCGCGGACCGGGGCCCGTCGTGCCCGGTCCTCGGCGCCCCTCGGCTCGGGTGCCGCCGGGTGGTGGGTTCAGGTGCCGTAGACCGGCGCGGGGGCGGGGGCCTGGGCCAGCAGGCGGTCGACGACGGGCCCGAGCTCGTCTGCGTCCCAGCGGGCGCCCTTGTCCTCGGTGGGGCCGTGCTGCCAGCCGGTGGCGAGGCCGACCTTGCCCCCCTCGACCTCGAACACGCGGCCGGTGACGTGGCTCGACCGCGTCGACGCCAGCCAGGCGACCAAGGGCGACACGTTCTCGGGGGCCATGGCGTCGAAGGCTCCCGGGTCGTCGGGGGCCGCCATCATCTCGGTGAAGACCCCCTCGGTCATCCGGGTCCGCGCCGCCGGGCACAGCGCGTTGGCCGTGACCCCGTAGCGCCCGAGCTCGGCCGCCTGCACCAGGGTCAGGGTGGCGATGCCCCCCTTGGCGGCCGAGTAGGCGGCCTGCCCGACCGAGCCGAGGATCCCGGCCCCGCTGCTCGTGTTGATGATCCGGGCATCGACCGGCTCCCCCGCCTTCGCCCGGTCCCGCCAGTGGGCGGCGGCGTGCCGGGCCACGGCGAAGTGCCCCTTCAGGTGCACCCGCACCACCGCGTCCCACTCGTCCTCAGCCACGTTGGCGAACATGCGGTCCCGCACGAACCCCGCGTTGTTCACGACGACGTCGAGCCCGCCGAAGGCGTCGATCGCGGCCTCGACCATGCGGGCCGCCCCGGCGAAGTCGGCCACGTCGTCGCCGTTCGCCACCGCCTCGCCTCCGGCGGCGCGGATCTCCTCCACCACCTCGCCGGCCGGGCCCGAGCCGCCTCCGGTGCCGTCGAGCTCGCAGCCGAGGTCGTTGACGACCACCCGCGCCCCCTGCCGGGCCAGCTCGAGCGCATGGGCCCGACCGAGGCCGCGCCCGGCGCCGGTCACGATGACGATCCGCCCCTCGCAGATGCCTCCCATGGCTCGCAGTCTGACAGGATCTGACGCAGTGTCAGAAACCAGCGGGACCGGTTGAGGGGGCAGCGACGTGCGCTACGGCATCACGATGTTCGCCACGGACGTCAGCATGGACGTCCGCGAGCTGGCGCAGGCGGCGGAGGAGCGGGGCCTCGAGTCGCTGTGGCTGCCCGAGCACACCCACATCCCGGTGAGCCGCCGCACCCCACCGCCCACCGGTGACGCCGAGCTGGCCGACGAGTACCGCCGCTGCCTCGACCCGCTGGTGGCGCTGGCGGCCGCCGCCTCGGTGACCGCCCGGCTCCGGCTCGGGACCGGCATCCTGCTCCCCGCGCAGCGTGAGCCGATCGTGACCGCCAAGGCGGTGGCCACCCTCGACCACCTGAGCGGCGGCCGGGCCACCCTCGGCGTCGGGTTCGGCTGGAACGAGGACGAGCTCGAGCACCACGGCGTGGCCATGGGGGAGCGGCGGGCGGTGGCCCGCGAGCGGGTGCTCGCCATGCAGGCCCTCTGGGCCGAGGACGAGGCCTCCTTCGAGGGCGAGCACGTCCGGTTCTCGCCGTCGTGGTCCTGGCCCAAGCCGGTGCAGCGGGGCGCCGACGGCCGCCCGCGGGTGCCCACCCTCATCGGGGGCGCACCGGGGCCCAAGCTGTTCGCCCACCTCGCCGAGTACGCCGACGGCTGGATCCCCATCGGCGGCCGGGGCCTGAGCGAGGCCATCCCGCGCTACCGGGACGCGGTGGCGGCCGCCGGGCGGGACCCGGAAGGGATGGAGGTCATCCCGTTCGGCTCCCTCCCGGAGCCGGGCAAGCTGGACCACTTCGAGCGCATCGGGGTGACCGAGTGCGTGTTCCGGCTCCCCAGCGCCCCCCGCGACGTGGTCCTCCCCATCCTCGACGAGCAGGCAGCGCTGGTCGCCACCCGCCGCTGACCCCTAGGGGACGAGGACGACCTTGCCGCCGACCCGGCGCTCCTGCAGGTCGGTGAGGGCTCGGACCACGTCGTCCAGCGGGTAGGGGGTGGGCTCGACCGGGTGGATCTCGCCCGCCCCGGCCAGCGCCATGAGGTCGTCCAGGAGGAGCCGGTTGCCGTCGGGGTCGCGCATCGTCCAGGCCCCCCAGTCGACCCCGACGACGGTGCGGTTGTTGAGCAGCACCTGGTTCGCCGGCAGCGACGGGATGTCGCCCCCGGCGAAGCCGATCACCAGGTAGCGGCCCATCCAGCCGAGCGACCGCAGCGCCGCCTCGGCGAAGCGACCGCCCACCGGGTCCACCACCACGTCCACCCCGCCGCCGGAGAGCTCCCTCGCCCGCCCCTTCAGGTCCTCCTCCTCGTAGGCGATGGTGGCGTCGGCCCCCGCCCGGCGGGCGGCCTCGAGCTTGGCGGTCGACGAGGCGGCCGCGATCACCTTGGCGCCAAGGTGCTTGGCGAGGTCGACGGCAGCCAGGCCGATGCCGCCGCCCGCCCCGAGCACGAGGACCCACTCGCCGGCCCGCAGCTGCATCCGCCGGGTGAAGGAGAAGAGCATCGTGCCGTAGCTCTGCACCAGCCCGGCCGCCTGCCCGAACGAGAGCTGGCCCGGGATCGGCACCACGGAGCCGGCCGGGACCACCGCGTGGGTGGCGAACCCGCCCAGCCACGACATGGCCAGGACCCGATCCCCGACCGAGAGGCCGGCCACGTCCGCGCCGACGGCGACCACCTCCCCCGCCACCTCCCCCCCGGGCGTGAACGGCAGCGGCGGCTTGATCTGGTAGGCGCCCTGGACGAAGAGGGCGTCGACGAAGTTCACCCCCGCCGCCCGCACCGCCACCACGACCTGCCCAGGACCCGGCTCCGGGTCGGGGCGCTCCTCCACCCGCAGCCGGTCGAGCGGGGCGAACTCCGAGCAGACCACGGCACGCATGGGGCGAGCATGGCACGCTCGGGCTCGGGTCGGGAGCGGCGGTCGTGCCAGGCTGCAGACCGTGCCGATCGTGCCCGTGGAAGACCTCGACGATCCTCGCCTCGAGGACTACCACCACCTCAGGGCCCCGTCCCGTCGGATGGCGCTCGAGCGGGCTCGGGGCATCTTCACCGTGGAGGGCAGGCTCTCGATCGAGGCGCTGCTGGCCTCGCCCATCCGCGTGCGGTCGATCTTCGTGGCCACCGAGCACGTGGACCGGGTGGCCGAGCTGGTGGCCGACCCGGGGCTGCCGATCTACACGATGTCGGGCCGGGACATGGAGCAGGTCAGCGGCGTGCACTTCCACCGTGGGGTGCTGGCGGTCGCCGATCGGCCGGAGCTGCCGGCGGTGGCCGAGCTGGTGGCGGGGGCCCGCACCCTGCTCGTGCTGGAGGCCGTGAACGACCACGAGAACATCGGTGCGCTTTTCCGCAACGCCGCCGCCTTCGGGGTGGACGCTGTCGTCCTCGACCCTGAGACGACCGACCCGCTCTACCGGCGCTCGACCCGGGTGTCGCTCGGCCACGTGCTGCGGGTGCCGTTCGGCCGGGTCGAGGCCGGCCGGTGGCCGGACGTGCTCCGGGAGCTCTCGGCGGAGGGCTTCACCACCGTGGCCCTCACACCGGCGCCGGAGGCCGAGCCGCTGGGCCGGTTGGTCGCCGAGCCGCCCGAGCGGCTCGCGCTCGTGCTCGGGGCGGAGGGACCGGGCCTGACCGCCGGGGCCCGTGCCGCCGTGGACCGCTGCGTCCGGATCCCGATGGCGCCGGGGGTGGACTCGGTCAACGTGGCCACCGCGGCGGCCATCGCGCTGTCCGCCCGCTACGGGTTCGGTTGACCGAAGCGCGCCTCAGCGCTCGGCGGCCTCGGGCGTCCGACCCGAGTACCAGCCGATGCGGTCCTTGCCGTTGCGCTTCGCCTCGAGGAGCGCGGCGTCGGCCTCGTGGATCAGCGACTCGACGGTGCAGTCGCGCGAAGCGACCGCCAGCCCGACCGTGCATCGCAGCGGGATCGGGTCGTCGTCGGGGATCCGGACAGCGCGGGCGCGCACTGCCAGCCGGATCCGCTCGGCCAGCTCCTCCGCCTCGGCCACGTCGTCGCCCCCGTCGGTGAGCACTCCGGCCACGAGGAACTCGTCGCCGCCCAGCCGGGCCACGACGTCCGACGCCCGGGTGGCCGAGCGGAGCGCGTCGGCGGTCAGGCGCAGGGCGTCGTCGCCGGCGGCGTGGGAGTGCTCGTCGTTGATGGGCTTGAGCCCGTCCATGTCGATGAACAGGGCCACGACGCTGCCGCCCCCGCGCTCGGCCCGGAGGAGGTCGCGGCTCACCACCTCGAAGGCGGCCGCTCGGTTGAGCAGGCCGGTGAGGGCATCGTGGGTGGCGGCCAGCTCGAGCTCCTGCCGGCGCTGCTCGGCCACCTGCATCGACGCGCGCAGTCGGTTGAGTGCGACCTGCAGGGCCCTGCCCGTGCGGCCGGGGAGGGCCTCCCGCAGCACTGGCGCCTCCGTGTCGTCGGCGAGCGCGACGGCGTGGCGCTCCACCGCGGCGAGGGTGGCAGACATCTCGTTGAACGCCCGTGCCGTGTCGGCCACCTCCCTCGGGCCCTGCTCTGGCACCGGGTCGAGCTCGAAGCTGCCCTGGTGGATCCGGTGCGCGGCGGCCTCGAGCCGGCGCATCGGCCTGGTCACCGCTCGGGCGACGAGCACGGCAGCGACCAGCGAGGCGACGGTGAGGATGACGACGGCGACGAGGCGCCTGATAGCGGCGCGGGTGGCGCCGTCGGCGTGGTGGGTGGCCAGCCGGCGGAGGTCCTGGGCGGCGGCGGTCACGGTGGCGCTGATCCCCTCCGCCCAGGTCGGGCCGTCGATGTAGGCGTTGCCGAAGGCAGCCGGGTCCCCCCGCAGCGGCGGTTCGGTCCCGGTCGCGATCGCCGTGACCGTGTCGTCCAGCACGGCCAGGAATCGGTTCGCCGCCGGATCGGCCAGGTGCGCTTCCCACGCGGCTTGCCCGAGTGGCCCGAGACGCCCCGGGAACACCTGGGCGGCCGCCCGAAAGGTGCCGGTGGCGTCGACCAGGGAGTCGAGCTGCTCGGGCGTGGGCGAACCCATGATCGCCACCTCGGTGAGCAGGGCCCGGTCGGCGGCGGCCGACAGCGCGATGTGGGCGGCGGTCATGGCCTGGAACCGGACCTGCACCGACGCCGGCAGCGCGCTCGTCTGCGCCGACCGGATCTGGGCGTCGACACGCTCGTTCCAGACCTCCTCGATGGCCGAGCGGAGGTCGGACGTGACCCCGAGGAGCTCGTGGAACGTCACCGTACCCCTGTCGACCCTGGGGCGAAGCGCCCGGAGCCTGGTCAGCTCGTCCTGCAGGGCCGGGATCATCCCGAGCGTCGGATCGGCGTCGACGCCGGTCCGCGCCGCGGTGAGCTCCCCCACGAAGTCCTCGTCGAACATGGCGCTGAGATCCTCGGCCGTGACGCCCAGGTCTGCGCCGATGGTGAGCACGCTGGAGGCCACCTCCTCGGCGCTGACCGCGGTGCGCGCCTCGATCAGCCGGACGAACTCGTCCACGTCCTCTACGAGCTGGTCGCCGTCCCTGCGCTCGCGCTCGAGGCGCTGGGCAGAGTCCGCCGCCAGTGCCAGCATCCCGGCGAGTGGGAGGAGCGCGACGAGGAGCAGCAGCGTGGGCAGACGTCCGCGTCGTCGCGATGGCACCACCTGGGATCCCGGCTCCGAGTTGGTGTGCGCTGTCTGCTCGGTCATGGCCGTCCGCGGGTTGTCCCGAGGCCCCGTCGTGCCCCAGTGGTGGCGGTGGTCGCCTCCCGGAGACCGTTGCGATCGTACCTGCCGCTCCGCGTCGTGGCCCATGCCGCGAGGGTGGCGATGGGCGTCGTCGAGGCGTCAGAGGCGCTCGATGATCGTGACGTTGGCCTGGCCGCCGCCTTCGCACATCGTCTGCAGGCCGTAGCGACCCCCGGTGCGCTCGAGCTCGTTCAAGAGGGTCGTCATGAGCCTCGCCCCGGTGGCGCCGAGTGGGTGGCCGAGGGCGATGGCACCGCCGTTCACGTTCACCTTGGTGAGGTCGGCGTCGAGCTCCTTCTGCCAGGCCAGCACCACCGAGGCGAAGGCCTCGTTGATCTCGACGAGATCGATGTCGTCCAGCGTGAGCCCGGTGCGCTCCAGCGCGTGGCGGGTGGCCGGGATGGGCGCCGTGAGCATGTAGATCGGGTCGTCGGCGCGGACGCTCATGTGGTGGATCCGGGCCCGGGGCGTGAGCCCGTGGGCGTCGAGCCCGGCCTGGTTGGTGATGAGCATCGCCGCCGAGGCGTCGCTGATCTGGGAGGCGACGGCGGCGGTGACCCGCCCGCCCTCGACGAGGGTGGGCAGCGAGCGGATCTTCTCCCAGCTCGGCTCGCGGGGCCCCTCGTCGTGGTCGAGCCCGCCCAGCGGGGCGATCTCGGCCTCG
Source organism: Acidimicrobiia bacterium (assembly GCA_046565645.1). Lineage (GTDB taxonomy): Bacteria > Actinomycetota > Acidimicrobiia > Acidimicrobiales > VFJN01 > VFJN01. The sequence goes on from JBKHYD010000046.1 coordinate 76,180, forward strand.
AAGCGGCCCTCGGCCCGGGCCCGCAGCGCCCGCTCGTGGCTCTCGACGGCGAAGACCTCCATGTCCTCCCGACTGATGTCCCACTTCTCGGCGATGAGCTCGGCGCCCCGGAACTGGCTGACCTCCCCGTCGCCGTAGCGGGCCACCCAGCCCTCGCTGCCGGTGAACGGGTCCTCGAAGCCGAGCGGGGCGGCGAGCGTCATGGCGCTGCTGATCGGGATCTGGGACATCTGCTGCACGCCGCCGGCCACGACGACGTCGTTCACGCCGGCCATCACGGCCTGGGCGGCGAAGTGGACGGCCTGCTGGGCGGAGCCGCACTGGCGGTCGATCGTGGTGCCCGGGACGTGCTCGGGGAGCCCGGCGGCCAGCCAGCAGGTGCGGGCGATGTCGCCGGCCTGGCCCCCGACCGTGTCGACGCAGCCGAACATGACGTCCTCGACGGCGGCGGGGTCGATCCCCGTGCGCTCCATGAGCGCGCTGAGCGAGTGGGCCCCGAGGTCGGCGGGGTGGACCTGGCTCAGGCCCCCGCCCCGGCGCCCGACGGGGGTGCGGACGGCGTCGACGATGAAGGCTTCGGGCATCGGGTGGCTCCTGGTCAGGGCATGAGCGCGTCGGCGACGCGGTCGGTGTGGAAGGCGGTGTCGCCCCAGGCCCGGGTGAGGGCCCAGGAGCGCTTGAGGAACAGGTGGAGGTCGGCCTCCACCGTGTAGCCGATGGCGCCGTGGCACTGCAGCGCAGCCCGGCCGGCGCAATCGACGGCCCCGTCCGCCATGGCCTTGGCGGCGGAGACGTCACGGCTCCGGCTGGGGAGGTCGTGGGCGATGGACCACGCCGCTCGCCAGACGACCGGGCGGGCGTGCTCGAGCGCCAGCGCCACGTCGGCGCAGTGGTGCTTCACGGCCTGGAACGAGCCGACCGGCACGCCGAACTGGTGGCGCTCACGCACGTAGGCGACGGTCTGGTCGAGCATGGCCTGCGCGAAGCCGAGGAGCACCGCGGCGGTGCCCAGGGCCCCGCGGTCGAAGGCCAGCTCGATCGCCGCGGGGTCGTCGGTGACGGCCGGCCCGGCCGCCGCGACCGTGCCGCGGCCGGTCGCGGGCGTCGCCTGTCCGGCGGCCTCGCCGGGGTGGCGCTCGACGCGGGCGGCGCGGCGGGACCGGTCGACGGTGTCGACGGGGCGCAGCCCCACCTCCCCGGGCGACGTGCGGACGAGGCCCGGGCCGTCCCGCAGCAGCAGCACGTCGGCGTCGGCGGCGCATGGCACGTTGGGTCCACCCAGGTCGGTGCTCACCATGCCCGCGTCGGCTCCGAGCAGGGGGGCGGCGACCATCGCCGTCTCGACCACCGGGTGGGGGAGAGCGGCCCGCCCGCAGGCCTCGAGGAGCGGCACCAGGAAGGTCTCGTCCAGCCCCAGGCCCCCCTGGTCCTCCGGCACCAGCACCGACAGCACCCCCATGCCGGCCAGGTCGTCCCACACGGCTCGGTCGAGCGCCCCGGCCGGTGCCTCCCAGGCGGCCCGCACGACCGAGGGCGGGCACGCCTTGCCCAACAGGTCGTCCACAGCGTCCCGGAACGCCTCCTGGTCGGGCGACAGCGCGAACCTCATCGCGGGAGCCCCAGGAGGCGCTCAGCGGCGATGTTGCGCTGGATCTCGTTGGTGCCGGCATAGATGGGCCCCGACAGCGAGAACTGCCAGCCCTTCGACCAGGGGCCCTCGAGCTCGGCGTCGGGACCGAGGAGGTCGAGCGCGAGGCGGTGCAGCTCGATGTCGAGCTCGGACCACCAGAGCTTGGTCAGGCTGGCCTCGGCGCCCGGCTTGGCGCCCGCCGCCAGGCGGGTGACCGTGGCCAGGGTCTGCTGCTGGTAGGCGTCGGCGTGCATCCAGGCGGTGGCGGCCCGCCGCCGCAGCTCCCGGTTCCCGGTCGCGGCGGCCAGCTCGAGCAGCCGCTCGGCGGTGGCGAGGAAGCGCCCGGGCGAGCGCAGCGTCAGGCCCCGCTCGCTGCCGGCGGTGGCCATCGCCACCCGCCAGCCCTGCTCGGGCTCGCCCAGCACCACCCCGCCCGCCACGGCGTCGTCGGCCAGGAAGGCGTCGTCGAAGAACACCTCCGCGAAGCCCTCGTCGCCGTCGAGGCGCCCGAAGCCCCGCACAGTGATCCCCTCCCGGTCGAGCGGGACGAGCAGGTAGGTCAGCCCCCGGTGGCGCTCGCTGTCCGGATCGCTGCGGAACAGGCCGAACAGGTGGGTGCAGAACGCACCCCGGGTGGTCCAGGTCTTCTGGCCGTTCAGCACCCAGCCGCCCTCGACCCTCCGGGCCGTGGAGCGGACCGACGCCAGGTCGCTGCCCGCGTTGGGCTCGGACCAGCCCTGGCACCAGAGGTCCTCGGCGGCCGCCATCCGGCGCAGGATCCCGGCCTGCTGCTCGGGGGTGCCGAGCTCGAAGATGGACGGGGCCAGCAGGAAGATGCCGTTCTGGGTGACGCGGGGCGGGCAGCCGGCCCGGTAGTACTCCTCCTCGAAGAGGAGCCACTCCCACAGCGATGCCCCGCGGCCGCCGTGCTCGACCGGCCACGACACGGCCGCCCAGCCGCCCTCGAAGAGCCGCCGCTCCCAACCGAGGTGCTGCGCGAACCCGTCCCGGGTGTCACCCGAGGCCGGCTGGCCCCCGCACTCGGCCCGCCACTCGGCCAGGTTCGCCTCCAGCCACGCCCGCGCCTCGGCCCGGAACGCCTCCTCCTCCGCCGACCAGGTCAGGTCCACGTCGCTCCCCCCGGATCCGGGCAACGTCTGTGTGGGTTCTCACGCCGCTGCGGCTCGAGATCGTTCACAGACGTCGTCATCGGGGGCCGCCGAGGTGGGCGAGGGCGGTGTCGGCCTCCTTCTCGAGGCGGGCCAGGAGGTCGGCGACGGTGGGGAGCTCGTCGATCACGCCGGTGACCTGTCCGGTCGGGAGCACGCCGACGTCGACCTTGCCCTCCACGAGCGTTGCCCTGATGAGCATCGGGGCGTTGGCGGCCAGCGCCACCTGAGCCCAGGTGAGGTCCTGGTTCCGACGCATGGCCAGGCCCTCGCGGACGAGCTCCCGCACCGGGGTGCCGGTCTCACGGCTGAACCGCCAGGCCGCGGCGGCCGCCCGTGGGAAGCGCAGCAGCTTGGGGGACCGCTCGATCCGTTCCACCACCTCGGTGCGGATGACCCGCTGCGGGGCACCGTCGAGCGCGGTCGTCACCACGGTGTCGGTGACCGTCGCCGCCGTGTAGCGCTGCTTCACCGCGTCGGGGACCCGGCTCTCGTGGGTGAGGAGGAAGCGGGTGCCCATGGCGATCCCGTCGGCGCCATAGGCGAGGGCGGCGACGAGCCCCCGCCCGTCGAAGAACCCGCCGGCGCCCAGCACCGGGATCTCCGCACCCACTGCGTCGACCACCTGCGGGAGCAGCAGGGTGGTGGGCACCGCGCCGGTGTGGCCGCCGCCCTCGCTGCCCTGGGCGATCACCGCGTCGACCCCCATCTCGAGGACCTTCTCGGCGTGGCGCCGCGCCCCGACCGTCGGCATGACGAGCACGCCGGCATCGTGGCAGCGGACCACCGTGTCCCTGGTGGGGGCGCCGGCGAAGCTGACGAGGCGGACGCCCTCGGCCACGACGAAGGCGACCCGCTCGTCGAGGTCTGGCTGGTCGGCCCGGAAGTTCACCCCGAACGGGGCATCGGTGCGCTCCCTCACCGACCGCACCGCGGTGCGCAGCTCCGCTGGCGTCATGGTCACGGCGGCGAGGATCCCGAACCCGCCCGCCGCGCTCGTGGCGGCCGTCAGGTTGGCCCCCGAGACCCAGCCCATGCCCGTCTGCACCACCGGCAACCGACACCCGACGAGCCGCGTGAACCGGGTCTGGAGCGGGTTGCCGACCGGATCTGACACACCGTCAGGTTAGTGACGCGCCCCGGAGATGGCGAACCTCTCCCGGACGGAGGCGGCGATCCGGTGGGGCGGATCGCCGAGCGCGGGGTCAGCGCCGGGCGCGGGCGCCTCGCTGGAGGAGCGTCCCCCCGGCCACCAGGGCGGCGGCGCCGCCGGCCAGGGTGAGCAGCTCGACGCCGGTGCGGGGCAGGTACCCGGTGCCGCCCGTGGAGGCGCTGCCGACGACCTCGGCGGGCTGGCGCTCGATGTAGGCGCCGAGCACCCGGGTCTCGGAGCTGCCGAGCACCTGCTGCTCCTCGTCACCGGTCACCTCGTCGTCGACGACGACGTCGTCGACGATCTCCTCGCCGCCCGCGTCGGCACCGGCGTCGTCGGGGCAGTCGATCTTGAACACCTTCTGCTTGGGACCCCCGGGGGCCGTGGTGTTCTCGACCTCGAGCTTGTACATGCCGTCCTCGAGCGTGGGTCCATCGATGGCCCAGTCGCCGGTGGCGCTCAGCTGCTCGGTCGCCACCTCGGTGTCGAAGGTGCTCGGTCCGGCGTTGGGTCCGCCGTGGCCGGCGATGGTGACCTCGAGGTGGGCGTCGGCGGGGAAGCCGAAGCCGACGATGCGGAAGTCGCAGAGCTTCGGCTCGTTCCGTCGGTCGTCGTCGGCGGTGCCGACCTCGTGGACCTTCACGGTCCCGGCGTTGCCGGGAGCCTCCTCGCCCTGGGCCCCGCCCTGGCCCTGGTCGGCGGGTGGAGCCGGCGGCGGGGTGGGTTGGGCGGCCGGACGATCGGCCCTGGCCGCTTGGCTCGTGGCCGCACCCGGGGGGGTCGGCGGGGTGGGGTTGCTGCGCTCGGGGTTCGCTCCGGCGTGCTCCGGGGAAGCGGCGTGCTCCGGGGGAGCGGCAGGGGGCTCCTGATCGCTCTGGCCGGGAGCCCCGCCGTGCGGGTGGCCCTGCGGCGGGTCGGCGAGCGCCGGGACGGCGAGGGCAGATCCGGCCAGCACGAGGCCGGCGGCGGAGGCGGAGAGGGCGGCGAGGCGCCGGCGGGGGGTCCGGGCGGGGGGCATCGGTGACTCCTCGTGGTCGGGGGAACGCACCCGGCCCTTCCCGAGGCGATCGGCCGGCATACCCGCCGTCGCATTGCAGTTGTGTTACAATCCCCGCCGCTTCGGCGAGGTCAGGGGTCGGGGACCTCGCGGAGGCGGAGCCCGTCGGGGTCGATCACCGTGGCGATGAGCTCGATCTCGTCGGGGGTGGGGAGCCGGCTCTCGGGGACCTCCGCCGGGACGACGAGGTCGAACCCGGTCGCCCCCTGCACCTCCTCCACGGTGACTCCGGGGTGCACCGAGCGGAGGCGCATCCGGTGGTCGGCGGTCTCGAAGTCGAGCACGCAGAGGTTGGTGACGACCCTCCGGATCTCGTGGAACCTCGCCGCCGACGGACCGAGCGCAGCGGCGCGGTCGTACCCGATCCCGCACACGGTGTCGACGGCCTCGCACACCACCGCCGGCGAGTGGTTCGGCACCCAGTACGAGGTCACGTCGTTGATCGTGTTGCCGGGGGCGCCCCGGTAGCCCAGCAGCTGCGCCTTCGGCTGGGCGTAGCTGCCGATGGCGGCGATGTTCTGGTTGCCGTAGCGGTCGACCTGGGTGGCGCCCATCATCACGTGGCGGCGGCCGCTCCAGACCCAGTCGAACATGTGGCGGTAGGGGTTGAAGTGCTCGACCACGGGGCCGTCCGGCCAGGCGAAGGCGGCGTCGTCGGCGATGAGGCGGGCCTCGCCGTCGGTCATGGCCAGGTCGGGCTCGAAGGTGGCCCGGGCCAGACGGCCGCCGATCATCGGGATGGTGCCGATCGGGTTGGCGAGGATCTCGCCGTCGCCCCGGAAGCACTCGGCCACCGCCACCGCGCACACGTCCGCCCGGTGCACGAGCTCGTGCAGCCCGCCGCTCACGATCCCTGCACCTTCGTCTGGTAGTCAGCCTCGCTGAGGTCGAGCCATGCGGTGCGGAACTCGGTCCACGCCTCGGGCGACTTGGCGGACGCGGCGTACTGCTTCTGGAAGCCCTCGTCGCGGTCGTAGTCCGGGACGCACGAGGTGAAGTGGGCGCCGTTGGGTGCCTCGATGACGCCGTCGACGAGCAGTCGGCTGATGACCAGCGACTGCGGCGGGCCCTCCTCGCTCAGCTGCTCGGTGGGGACGATCCGCTCGGTCGACAGGAAGCGCCTCTCGGCGGCACCGAGGAAGAGGTCGTCGAAGTAGGGGTCCGGTCCCAGGTACTGGCCGTTCCCCCGGGCATCGGCCCGGTTCATGTGCACGAAGGCGGCGTCCATCGTGATGGCCGGGGCGGCCACCAGCTCCTCGCCGTCGTCATAGGGCGAGGTGACCGTCCGCAGCCGCGGGTTGTCCCGCAGCAGGTCCGACCCGAGACCGACCCGGGTGGGGAGGAACGGCACCCGCCACGCGGCGGCCTGCAGGCCGAGGAGGAACATCCCCTCGTCGTAGGGCTCGTCCTCGATGGCACCCAACTGGCGGGCGGCCCGGAAGTGCGGCTCGAGCGGGATGGAGTCGAGGGACACGAACGCGTAGAGGAGCCGCTTCACCTTGCCCGCCGCGCACAGCAGGCCGACGTCGGGTCCGCCCCAGCTGACCACCGTGAGGTCGGTCAGCTCCGACCGCAGGATGGCCCGCACCACCGACATCGGCTTGCGCCGCGAGCCCCAGCCACCGAAGCCGATCGTCATGCCGGAGCGGAGCTCGGCGACGGCCTCCTCCTCGGTGCAGCGCTTGTCCCGGGGCGCGGTCACCGGCTCACGTCCGTGTCCCGCTTGGTGACGAACGCGTCTCGGTGCTCGTCGGCCACCCCCGACAGGTTGAGCTCGAAGGTGAAGCCCTGCTCGAAGCGGTAAGACCGCTTCACGTCCCACAGGTCGATGCCGTTGAGGCTCTCCTTGGCGGCCCGGATCACGGTGGGCGACTTGGCCGCGATCTGGCCGGCCACGCCCATGGCGGCGTCGCGCAGCTCGGCCTGGGGGACCACCTGGAGCACGGAGCCGAAGTGGTGGAGCTCCTGGGCGGTCGCGGTGGCCGACGTGTAGACCATCGCCCGCATCTTGTGCTGGGGCACGAGCCGAGACAGGTGGGTGGCCGCGCCGAGGGCGCCGCGGTCGACCTCGGGGAGCCCGAAGGTGGCGTCGTCGGCGGCCACGATCACGTCCGCGTTGCCGACCAGGCCGATGCCGCCGCCCAAGCAGAAGCCGTTGACAGCCGCCACCACCGGCACCGCGCACTCGTAGACGGCGGCGAAGGCGGCGTAGCAGCCGCGGTTGGCGCCGATGAGGGCGTCGAAGCCCTCGGTGGCCTGCATCTCCTTGATGTCCACGCCGGCGTTGAAGCCCTTGCCCTCCGCTCGCAGGACCACGGCGCGGACCGCCTCGTCTCGTCCGAGGCCGGTGATCAGGTCGGCCAGCTCGAACCAGCCGGCGACGGTGAGGGCGTTCACCGGCGGGTTGTCCATGACGACCTCGGCGACGCCGTCGGGGTGGATGGTGCTGGTGGTGGGCATGCGGCTCCGGAATCTGATGGGGCGTCAGGTCCGTCGTGACCGTAGCCCAGGGAGTACCGTGCGCGGCCATGTCGGACTGGGGCGAGACGGCCATCGGGGTGGGCGCGGCGGTCGGCGTGGCGGTCCTCGTCTACGTGCTGCTGCGCACGAGGATCCTGCGGGTGCTCGAGCGCGAGATCGTGGAGTCGCCGGTTCGGTGGGACGACGCCCTCCTGCGCCGCCGCGTCCCCCAGCGCGTTGCGCTCTTGCTGCCGGCCGTCCTCGCGTTCGTGCTCGTGCAGCTGGCTCCGGACGACGAGCCCGATCTCGTGGTGGCCGCCGAGCGGATCCTCCTCGCCGTGGTCGTGCTGCTGTCGGTGTTCGTGATCTCCGCGGTGCTGAACGCGACCGACGAGATCTACGAGATGCACTATGACCCCACGAGGAACCGGCCCATCAAGGGCTACCTGCAGATCGTCAACACGCTCGTCTTCCTGGGCGGGACGATCCTGATCGTGGCGATCCTCGCCGACAAGTCGCCGCTGGTCCTGCTGGGCGGGTTGGGCGCGCTCACCGCCATCCTGCTGCTCGTGTTCCAGGACACGATCACCGGGTTCGTGGCCTCGGTGCAGCTGCAGAACTACGACGTGGTGCGCCAGGGCGACTGGATCGAGGCTCCCGAGTACGGCGCCGACGGCGAGGTCGTGGACGTGACCCTCCACACCGTCAAGATCCTGAACGCGGACCGCACGATGGTGACGATCCCCACCAGCAAGCTCACCCAGGGCGGGTTCACCAACTGGCGTCCGATCTACGAGGGCGGCGGCCGGCGGATCATGCGGTCGATACGGCTCGACGTGTCGATGGTGCGGTTCCTCACCGGCGAGGAGGTCGACCGGCTCCGCCGCTGGGAGCTGCTCCACGACTGGCTCGAGGCCTGCCTCGACGACCTCGAGTCGCAGGCCGCCCACGACGCCTCGCTGCCCGACGGGGTGGTGGCCCACCGGCGGGGCATCACGAACATCGGCGCCTTCCGCGCCTACGCGGAGGCGTACGTGCGGCGCCACCCCCGCATCCACGGCGACGGCGGCGACATGACCGCGCTGGTCCGTGTCAAGGAGGCCACCCCCGACGGGGTGCCGGTGGAGGTGTACGCGTTCGCCCGGGAGACCGGGTTCGAGGCGTTCGAGGAGGTGCAGGCCGAGATCTTCGACCACCTGCTCGCCGTGGTGCCGGAGTTCGGGCTGCGCGTGTTCCAGAACCCGACCGGTGCCGACATGGCCCGGCTGGCCGGCGCCACCCCGGAGCTGTCCCCCGTCGACGGGCACCAGGGCGGCGGGCCCGGGTGAGCCTGGCCATCGACCTCACCGGACGGGTCGCCCTCGTCACCGGCGGCACGAGGGGCATCGGCGCGGCGATCGCCGACCGCCTGGCCGAGGCGGGGGCGCACGTGGTGGTCTGCGGGCGGAGCGCGCCCTCCGACGGTCACCACCAGTTCCTCGCCTGCGACGTCCGCGACGCCGACCAGGTGGCGGCGCTGGTGGCGGCGGTCGTGGACCAGCACGGCCGCCTCGACGCGGTTGTGAACAACGCCGGCGGGTCTCCGTCGGTGCCGGCGGCCGACGCATCGCCGCGGTTCAGCGAGGCCATCATCCGCCTCAACCTCCTCGCGCCGCTGCTCGTGGCCACCGCGGCGAACGCGGTGATGCAGGGCCAGACCGGCGGCGGCGCCATCGTGAACGTGGCCAGCGTGAGCGGGCTGCGACCATCGCCCGGCACCGCGGCCTACGGCGCGGCCAAGGCCGGCCTCCTCAACCTCACCCAGAGCCTCGCCGTCGAGTGGGCCCCGAAGGTGCGGGTGAACGCCGTCTCAGCCGGGCTGGTCGCCACCCCCGACAGCCTCGATCACTACGGCGGGTCCGAGGGGCTCGGACAGGTGGCGGCCACCGTGCCGCTCGGCCGGTTCGGCGAACCTCGCGAGGTCGCAGACGCCGTCGCCTTCCTCGCCAGCCCGCTGGCCTCCTACGCGTCGGGCACCAACCTCGTCCTCCACGGCGGCGGGGAGTGGCCCGCCTTCCTGCGGGCAGCCGAGCCCCGCTGAGGGGGATGGGACGCCCGCGGTCGGGGTCGTGCCGCCCGCCCGGGGCGGCCCTCAGGGCGGAGCGTCAGGCGCCGACGGCTTCGCCCCCGCGGCCCCGGCGGGTCACGTAGATCTGGCGGGCCACCCGCTCGCCGAGGGTGCGGTCCTGGCCGTCCACGGTCACCACGACCGGTCCGTCGAAGGGGTGCTTCTCGACCACCGCCACCTCCACCCCGGGCACGAGGCCGAGGGTGCCGAGGAAGGCCACCAGCTCCGGATCGGTCGAGCCGGAGAGCGCCACCTCGGCCACCTCGTTCGGCTCCAGGTCGTACAGCGCCGGCGTGTCGGGCAGCTCGCCCGCCTCGGCGGTGGGGATGGGGAACCCGTGCGGGCAGGTCTCGGGCCGGTGGAGGGCCACGTAGAGGCGCTCGAGGACCTCATCGGGCAGCTCGTGCTCGAACGCGACCGCCAGCTTGTCGGCCTCGTTCCACTTGTAGCCGAGCATGTCGGCCAGGAACCGCTCGACGATGCGGTGCCGGCGGATGGCGTGCACCGCGGTGCGCTGCCCGGCCGGCGTGAAGGACACCCCCTGGTAGGGGCGGTGGTCGACGAGGTCACGGTCGGCAAGGCGCTTGATCGTGGTGGTGACGGTGCCCGGGGAGAGGCCGAGCACGTCGGCCAGGGCCCCCGTGTGGGCCTCCGACCCGTCGCGGGTCAGCCGGTAGATGGCCTTGAGGGCCTCCCGCTCAGACTTCGTCAGCGCATCGTCCACCGGCACCCTCAATCCGAGGTTTGATCCACCGAAACCACGGCTTCGGGCCGGGCTCGTCCCTGCCCGGCCATCCCACCAGACCGCCGCAGTACCGGGCAAACCCTCGCCTGCGCGAGACTCCCCCGGTCGATCTGACGACCCGTCAGGAGCGAGGAGCAGCCATGACCGCCACCGCCGTGCCCGCCATCCAGGGCTGGTTCACCACCGGGAACGAGCCCCACCTGCTGGGGTCGCGCTGCCGCGCCTGCGGGACGGTGTCGTTCCCTAAGGCGACCGGCCTGTGCCGGAACCCGGCCTGCCGGGGCCGGGAGCTGGTCGACCACGAGCTGGCCCGGGTCGGCACGGTCTGGAGCTACACCGACGCCCAGTACCAGCCGCCGCCGCCGTTCATCCCCCCCAGCGAGCCGTTCGAGCCGTTCGCCCTGGCGGCGGTGGAGCTGGCCGAGGACGGCGTCGTGGTGCTGGGCCAGGTGGCGGCGGGCGTCGGCGTGGACGACCTGCGGGTCGGCATGCCCGTCGAGCTGGTGGTCGAGCCCCAGCACGAGATCGACGGGGTGCCGCAGCTGATCTACCGGTGGCGCCCGACCGGGGAGGTGGCGTCGTGAGCGCGCCGGATCCGGTGGCCGTGCTCGGGGCGGGGATGCACCCGTGGGGGAAGTGGGGCCGCCCCTTCCACGAGTACGGGGTCGACGCCGCGCTCGCTGCGCTCGACGACGCCGGCGTGGACTGGGCCGACGTGCAGTTCGTGGCCGGCGGGGAGACCGTCCGCAACGGCTACCCCGGCTACGTCGCCGCCTCCACCCTCACCCAGGCGCTGGGCTGGAACGGGGCCCGGGTGGCGTCCTGCTACGCCGCCTGTGCGTCAGGGGCCACGGCCATCGAGGCGGCCCGCACCCGCATCCTCGCCGGCCTCTGCGACGTCGCCCTCGTCGTCGGCGCCGACACCACCCCCAAGGGGTTCCTGGCCCCCGTGGCCGGCGAGCGCTGGGACGACCCCGACTGGCTGCGGTTCCGCCTGCTGGGCGCCACGAACCCGACCTACTTCGCCCTCTACGCCCGGCGCCGGATGGACCTCTACGGCGCCACCGAGGCCGACTTCGCCAAGGTGAAGGTGAAGAACGCCCGCCACGGTCTGAACAACCCCTACGCCCGCTACCGCAAGGAGGTCACCGAGGACGAGGTGCTGGCCTCCCCGATGGTCGCCGACCCGCTGCGCCTCCTCGAGATCTGCGCCACCTCCGACGGTGCCGCCGCGATCGTGCTCAGCTCGATGGACTACGCCAAGGCCAAGGGGATCCCGGAGCCGGTGCGGATCCGGGCCGTGTCCACCGTGACCCCGCGATTCCCCAACACCGTCATCGAGATGCCGAACTTCGCCACCGACTCGGCCGCCGCAGCCGCGCCGCCCGAGCTGACCTTCCGGGACTCGATCGCGGCTGCCGCCTACGAGGAGGCCGGCATCGGGCCCGAGGAGATGAGCCTGGCCGAGGTGTACGACCTGTCCACCGCCCTCGAGCTGGACTGGTACGAGAACATCGGCCTCTGCAAGGAGGGCGAGGCCGAGAAGCTCCTCAACGACGGCGACACCACGATCGGCGGTCGCATCCCCGTGAACCCCTCCGGGGGCCTGGCCTGCTTCGGGGAGGCCGTCCCGGCCCAGGCCATCGCCCAGGTCTGCGAGCTCACCTGGCAGCTGCGGGGCCAGGCCGGGGCCCGCCAGGTCGAGGGCGCGACCGCCGGCATCACCGTCAACCAGGGCCTCTTCGGCCACGGCAGCAGCGTCCTCCTCACCACCTGACACGTCTGGACCCTGCGGCCTCGGATCGCCGAGCGGCGGAGCCGAAGGTCCCGGGACGGCGCCTGGTCCGTCAGGTCTGCTCGTCGAGCAACCGCCTCAGCGCCGGCAGCGAGAGGTGGTCCTTGGGGCGGTCCGCGGCCTCCTTGGAGCGCACCACGTCGGCCAGCGACGCCACCTCGATGCGGACCCCGAGGACCGTGGTGTCGACGGCGTCGCGGTGGAGGTCGTCGTAGCCCGTCGTCCCGGCCGGGGTGAAGGAGATGTCGAGGTCCCCGTGGGGGCTCCGCAGGTTCCACACCTCGACCGCTCCGAGGGAGCGACCGTCGTGGTCGAAGGGCAGCGGTTCGACGCCGTCGGCTCGGATGCGGGCATCGAGCTCCCGGAGGGCCGACGACAGCCGGTCGAGGTTCTCGGCCGAGCGCTCTGGCGTGATGTCGATGTCGAAGGTCACGTGAGGGGACCCGTGGTAGATGGCGGCGAAGCCACCGATGACGATGTACCGGACCCCGTGCTCGCTGAGCACCCGGAGGATCGCGCCCGGGTCGAGGGTGGGGGTGTCAGCCACCCGCCTGCTCCTTCGCCCGGTCGCGTCGCCCCGCCTGGGCCACCTCCTCGGCCAGCCGGATGGCGCCGAGGGCCTGGCGGATCCGGGCCTCCGGGTCGAGGGCCGCGTTGCGCTCCACCAGCGACCAGTCCGAGGTGTCCTTCGGGAGCAGCCGCACCTGGAGCTCTAGGCCGCAGGCGTCCACGAGCTCGGAGAGGCGCTGCAAGGTGGGATTGCCGCTCCCTCGCTCGAGCCGGGCGATGGCCGACTGCGTGGTGCCGACCCGCTGCGCCAGCTCCGCTTGGGTCAGGCCCGCCCGACGTCGGGCCTCCCGGATGAGGTGGTTCCCGCGCATGGGGCCATGATATCGCGGCGACGCAATATAGCGATGGCGATATGGTTCCGATGGCGCGCCTGGCAGGGGCTCGCACGTCGGCGCCGTCGACTCCCGGGCCGCCGGGCTGGCACGCCCGGCTTCCCCCCGGAAGCCGACGGCCCCTCCTCGTCGAGGGGTGGGGGTCCCGGGCCGCCTGGCTCAGGCCAGCCAGCGGCTGAGGGACTCGACGACGCAGACGGGCTTGTCGCTGCCCTCGCGCTCGACGGTGATGGTGATGGTGGTCTGGACGCCGCCGGGGACCTCGTCGACCTGGGTGATCTCGGCTCCGGCCCGGATGCGGGAGCCGACGGGGACGGGGGCGGGGAAGCGGACCTTGCCGGTGCCGTAGTTCACGCCGCTCGACGCGGCGGGAACGGCGATGAGCTGGGGGAGGAAGAGGTTCGTCAGTGCCAGGGTGAGGTACCCGTGGGCGATGGGGCCGCCGAAGGGGCTCTCCCGGGTGGCCCGGTCGACGTCGACGTGGATCCACTGGTGGTCCCCGGTGGCCTCGGCGAACTGGTCGACCCGGTCCTGGGTGATGGCGGTCCAGTCGGTCCACCCGAGGTGGGTGCCGGCGGCGGAGCGGAGGTCGTCGAGGTTGGCGAAGGTGGTGGGCACGGGGGTTCCCTCAGGCGCGCTGGCTGGAGACGGACACGACCTCGCCGGTCATGTAGGTGCTGTAGTCGCTGGCCAGGAAGGCGATGACGGTGGCGACCTCCCAGGGCTCGGCGGCCCGCCCGAAGGCCTCGCGGCGGGTGAGCACGTCGAGGACCTCGTCGCTGGTGACCTTGGCCAGGAACGGGTGCATGGCCAGCGACGGCGCCACGGCGTTGATGCGGACCCCGTGCGGAGCAGCCTCGATGGCGGCGCAGCGGGTGAGGGCCATGACGCCCGCCTTGGCCGCCGCGTAGTGCGACTGCCCGGCCTGGGCCCGCCAGCCGAGCACCGAGGCGTTGTTGACGATCACGCCGCCGTCCGCTCCGTACATGTGGCGCAGCGCGGCTCGGGTCACCCGCATGGTGCCGGTGAGGGTGACGTCGAGCACCTTGGTCCACTGCTCGTCGGTCATCTCGACGAGCTCGGCGGTGCCCCCCAGGCCGGCGTTGTTGACGAGCACGTCGAGCCGGCCGTGGGCGGCGACGGTGCCGTCGACCATCGCCTGGACGTCCTCCTCGACGGTGACGTCGCAGAGGAAGCTGGTCGGACGGGTGCCGCCGGCCAGCTCGGTGAGCTCGTCGGCCGCCTCGCCCAGGCGGCGCTCGTGGGCGTCGGAGAGGACGACGGTGGCGCCCTCCTCCAGGCAGCGGCGGGCGGTGGCGTTGCCGATCCCGGTGCCGGCGGCAGCCGTGACCAGCACCACCTTCCCGGCCAGCAGGTCCCGCCCGGGCGGCGGCGTGAGGCTTGTCATGGTGAGGGTTCCTTGGGGAGGCCGAGGGCTCGTTCGCCGATCAGGTTGCGCTGGATCTCGTTGGTGCCGGCGTAGATGGTGTCAGCCCGGGAGAACAGGAACAGGCGCTGGAGGCGGGTGAGGTCCGCGGAGCCGTCAGGGAGGGTGGCGGAGCGCAGCGTGGCCTCGGCGCCGAGCACGTCCATGGCCAGCTCGCCGAGGTCTCGGTGCAGGGTGGCCCAGAACAGCTTGGTGACCATGGCCGCCGGGGGCGCTTCGAGCGTGGAGGACATGATCCGCAGAGCGTTGAGCCGCATGAGCCGCAGGCGCCCCCAGGTCTCGGCGAGGCGCTGGCGCACGACCGGGTCGTCGATGCGACCGTTGGCCCGGGCGGCGGCGACGACCTCGTCCCACTCGTTCAGGAACATGAGGTTCTGGCCGAGGGTCGACGCGCCCCGCTCGAAGGCGAGGGTGCCCATGGCCACCTTCCAGCCGGCCTCCGGCTCGCCGACGACGTTGTCGGCTGCCGTGCGGGCGCGGGAGAAGAAGACCTCGTTGAACTCGGAGTCTCCGGTGAGCTGGTGGATGGGGCGGATCTCGATGCCGTCCTGGCGCATCGGCACCAGCAGGTAGGAGATCCCCTTGTGCTTCGGCGCCGTCCGGTCGGTGCGGGCCAGCACGAAGCACCAGTCCGACCAGTGGGCCTGGGAGGTCCACACCTTCTGCCCGTCGATCACCCACTCGCCGTCGACCAGCTCGGCCCGGGTCTGGAGGTTGGCCAGGTCCGACCCTGCCTCGGGCTCGCTGTAGCCCTGGCACCACAGCTCGGTGCCGGCCACGATGCCGGGCAGGAAGCGGGCCTGCTGCTCGGGTGTGCCGAAGGCGATCAGAGTCGGTCCCAGGAGGGTCTCGCCGATGTGCCCCACCCGGCCGGGAGCTCGGGCCCGGGCGTACTCCTCGAAGTAGATGACCTGCTGGTGCAGCGACAGGCCCCGGCCCCCGTGCTCGGTGGGCCACGCCACGCAGGTCCACCCGTGGGCGGCGAGGTGCCGCTCCCAGGCGAGTCGCTCCTCGAACAGGCAGTCGTCGTCCCCCGGGCCGCCTCGACCCCGCACCACGGCGAAGTCCCCGGCCAGCGACTCCTCGAGGAAGGTCCGCACCTCGTCGCGGAACCGCTCGTCCTCGGCGCTGAACCCCAGGTCCATGGCTCGGACGCTAGCCACCGACCTGACACACCGTCAGATCCGCCGTGGGCCGAGTCGTGCGGTCGAGCAGGGGGGCTTTCGAGGGGGGCGTGGGGGGAACGGCTCCTGCGGTTCCCCCCACCTGGGTGGCGATCCGGCTCCGCCGGTCGCCACCCGGAGATGAGCGCGGCCGAAGGCCGCACGACAGAGATCGCCGAGCAAGCTCTGCTTGCGATGGTGAATCAGCGGAAGCGGAAGAGGCGGAGGCTGTTGGTCACCACGAAGACGGAGGAGAAGGCCATGGCGGCGCCGGCGATGAGCGGGTTGAGCAGGCCGAGGGCGGCCAGCGGGAGGGCGGCCACGTTGTAGGCGAAGGCCCAGAAGAGGTTGCCCTTGATGGTGCCGAGCGTCCGGCGGGCGAGGCGGATGGCGTCGGCCGCCGTGCGCAGATCGCCTCGGACGAGCGTGAGGTCGCTGGCCTCGATGGCGGCGTCGGTGCCCGTGCCCATGGCGAGGCCGAGGTCGGCCTGGGCGAGGGCGGCCGCGTCGTTGACGCCGTCGCCGGCCATCGCCACGACCTTGCCCTGCGCCTGGAGGGCCTTCACGGCGTCGACCTTGTCCTCGGGCAGCACCTCGGCGATGACGTCGGCCGGGGCGATGCCGACCTCGGCGGCGACGGTCGCGGCCGTGGTGGCGTTGTCGCCGGTGAGCAGCACCGGGGTGAGCCCAAGACGGCGGAGCTCGGCGATGGCCTCGGCGCTGGTGGGCTTCACGGCGTCGGCCACGACGAAGGTGGCGGTGGCCTGGCCATCCCAGCCGGCGACGATGGCGGTGTGGCCCGACGCCTCCGCCCGGCGGCGGGCCTCATCGAGCGGCGGCGGCAGGTGAAGCGCCCAGTCCTGCAGGAGCGCCGGTCGGCCCGCGATCACGCCGTGGCCCTCGACCACGCCCTCCACGCCGAGGCCGGCCCGGTTGGCGAACGACTCGACCGTGGGGAGCGCCCCCACCCGAGCCTCGGCCCCCCGGGCGATCGCCTGCGCGATCGGGTGCTCGCTGGCCGACTCCAGCCCGCCGACGAGGCGGAGCGCCTCGGACTCCTCCACGCCTTCGACGACGGTGACGCCGACCAGGGTCATCTGACCGGTGGTGACGGTGCCGGTCTTGTCGAGGACGATCGTGTCGATCCGCCGCGTCGACTCCAGCACCTCGGGGCCCTTGATCAGGATGCCCATCTGGGCCCCCCGCCCGGTGCCGACCAGGAGGGCGGTGGGGGTGGCCAGCCCGAGCGCACAGGGGCAGGCGATGATGAGCACCGCCACCGCCGCGGTGAACGCGTCCTCGGCCGGGTGCCCGAGGCCCAGCCAGGTGGCGAGCGTGGCGACGGCCAGGACGATGACGACGGGGACGAACACCGCCGAGACGCGGTCGGCGAGCCGCTGCACGGCGGCCTTCCCGGACTGGGCGTCCTCGACGAGGCGGGCGATCCGCGCCAAGGCGGTGTCGGCGCCAACGCGGGTGGCTCGGACCACGAGCCGGCCGCTGGTGTTGACGGTCGCCCCGGCCACCTGGTCGCCCGGTCCGACCTCCACCGGGACCGGTTCGCCGGTCAGCATCGAGGCGTCGACCGCCGAGGCCCCCTCCTCGACCTCGCCATCGGTGGCGATCTGCTCGCCGGGGCGGACGACGAAGCGCATCCCAACTGCGAGGTGCTCGATGGGCACCCGGCGCTCGACCCCGTCCTCGAGGAGGGCAACGTCCTTCGCCCCCAGCGACAGGAGCGCTTCGAGCGCGGCGCCCGAGCGGCGCTTGGCCCGGGCCTCGAAGTAGCGACCGAGGAGGAGGAACGTGGTGACGCCGGCGGCCACCTCGAGGTACAGCTCGTCGTGGCCGGAGGCGTCGAGGCCCATCTCCATCGTCATGCCGGTCATCCCGGCATCGCCCCAGAAGAGGCTGTACACGGACCACCCGTAGGCGGCCAGCACCCCCATGCTGATGAGGGTGTCCATGGTCGTGGCGCCGTGGCGGAGGTTCGCCCAGGTGGCCCGGTGGAACGGCCACGCGCCCCACGCCACCACCGGGGAGGTGAGGGTGAAGGCCAGCCACTGCCAGCTGTCGAACTGCAGCGCCGGCACCATCGACAGCACGATCACGGGCAGCGACAGCGCGGCGGTGACGAGCAGCCGGTGGCGGGCCTGCTCGAGCGGCTCGGTGTGGTCGTGGTCCGCGGCGGCCGCCTGGGCGCCGTGGTCGGCGCCGCCCCGATCGGGCTCGGTCTGGGGCAGCGAGGCCCCGTAGCCCAGGCCCTCGACCACCGCCACCAGCTCCTCGGGCCGGACGCCGTGCGCCGGGTCGAGCGACACGGTGGCCTTGTCGGTGGCGTAGTTGACGGTGGCGGTCACGCCGTCGAGCCGGTTGAGCCTCTTCTCGATGCGGGCCGCACAGGAGGCGCAGGTCATGCCGGTCACCTCGAGGTCGATGCGCTCCTCGATCGCCTTCGGGGTGGAGGTGGTCTCGCTCATGCCTATACCCTAGGGGGGTATAAGAGATCCGACAACCCGTCGTCGGCGAGCCCGGTCTCGCTGGCCTCGACGAGCGCCTCCTTCGCCTCCGCCGCCTGCTCCTCGCGCATCAGCGTGCGGTAGAGGTCGGCGTAGAGCCCGCCCTCGACGATCAGCTCCTCGTGCGTGCCCGACTGGACGATCCGTCCTGCGTCGAGCACGAGGATCTGGTCGGCCGCCGCGATCGTGGACAGCCGATGGGCGATCACCACGCTCGTGCGACCGGCGAGGGCGGTGGCCAGCGCCTCCTGCACCAGCGCCTCGTTCTCGGCGTCGAGGTGGCTGGTGGCCTCGTCGAGGATGACGATGGCCGGGTCCTTGAGGAGCATCCGGGCGATCGCCAGCCGCTGCTTCTCCCCGCCGGAGAGCCGGTACCCGCGCTCGCCCACCAAGGTGTCCAGCCCGTTGGGCAGCGCAGCAACCAGCCGGTCGATCTGGGCGGCCCGGGCGGCGGCCATGACCTCGTCGGTGGTGGCCGACGGGCGGCCGTAGCGCAGGTTGTTCCCGATCGTGTCGTGGAACAGGTGAGGGTCCTGGCTGACCACGCCGATGGCGGACCGCAGCGAGTCCTGGGTCAGGTCCCGGACGTCGCGCCCGTCGATGCGGATGGCGCCGCTCGTCACGTCGTAGAGCCGTGGGATGAGCTGCGACAGGGTCGTCTTCCCGGCGCCCGATGGCCCCACGAGCGCCACCATCTGGCCGGGGTCGATCGTGGCCGACACACCGTCGAGCACCACCGCAGCGTCGTGGTCGGCGCTCCCGACCGGTGTGGCCTCGAGGGAGGCGACGACCGGCTGGTCGGGGTAGGCGAAGCGCACGTCGTCGAGCTCGATCCGGCCGCGGGGGGCGATCAGGTCGACGGCGCCCGGCCGGTCCTGGATGGGGCTCGGGCTGTCGAGCACCTCGAAGACCCGTTCGAAGCTGACCAGCGCGGTCATCACCTCGACCCGCACGTTGGTGAGCTGCGTGAGCGGGCCGTAGATGCGCCCGACGAAGGCGGCGAGCGCCACCAGGGTGCCGACGGTGAGGGCGTCGGAGATCACCAGCTGACCGCCGATCCAGTACACCGCGGCGGTGGCCAGCGCCCCGACCAGCCCGAGGGCGACGAAGAACGTGCGGCCGTACACGGCTGATCGCACGCCAACGGCCCGGACGCCGTCGGCCCGGGTCGAGAAGTCGCGGGTCTCCTCGTCGTGGCGGCCGAAGAGCTTCACGAGGAGCGCCCCGGACACGTTCAGCCGCTCGCTGATCGTCGTGTTCATCGAGGCGTTCAGCTCCATCTGCTGGAGGGTCAGCTCCTGGAGCCGGCGACCCACCCGCTTGGCCGGCACGATGAACAGGGGCAGCAGCACGAGGGTGATGACCGCGAAGCGCCACTCGAGCAGCACGATCGCGGTGCCGTTGGCGGCGAGCGTGATGACGTTGGACACCACCGACGAGAGGGTCCCGGTGACCGCCCGCTGGGCGCCCATCACGTCGTTGTTCAGGCGGCTGTTCAGCGCTCCCGTCTGGGCCCGGGTGAAGAACGACATCGGCATGCGCTGCACGTGGTCGAACAGCGCCACCCGAAGGTCGTAGATGATCCCCTCGCCGATCCGGGACGACAGGTACCGCTCCGCCAGCGCCAGGCCCGCGTCGACGAGCGCGGCGACCACCACGAAGCCGGCCAAGACGTTGAGGAGGCCCCGGTCACCGTTGGGGATAGCGTCGTCGAGGATCTCCCGGAAGAGCAGCGGCGGGGCGAGCCCGATGAGCGCGGCGGCCGCCAGCACGGCCACGAAGGTGCCGATCTGACGCCGGTAGGGGGTGGCGAAGCGCCACACCCGGCGGACCACGGCGCGGTTCAGCCTGGCCCCGGCCACGGCGGCCGGATCCGAACCGATCATGCTGTGCGGACCACCCCTGCGCATGGGCTGAGCGTACGGTCGGGGCGCGCCAACCCCTCCGGCGAGACCTGGCGCGCCGGGCGGGCAGCTGCGGTGCCCGGCGCGCACAGATCTGGCGGATCCGGCGGAGAGCGTGGGATTCGAACCCACGGTGACCCGAAAGCCACAACGGTTTTCGAGACCGTCCCATTCGTCCGCTCTGGCAGCTCTCCGCCGACCACGTTATCCGGGCGGTGCCGGGGCGACCCAAGGCGCTCCCGCCGGCCAGGCCTGCCTTCAGCCCCGGCGGGCGCCGAAGAACCCGTCGAGGAGGAGGGCGGCCGCCTCCGCCTCCACCCCGGGCTCCACCTCGACCTCGTGGTTCAGGCGGGGGTCGACGCAGAGGTTGTAGAGGGTTCCGCAGGCTCCGTTGTCGGTGTTGGCGGCCCCGAAGACCACTCGCCGGACCCGGGCGCCCACGAGCGCGCCCGCGCACATGGGGCAGGGCTCCAGCGTGACGACGAGGGTGGCGTCCTCGAGCCGCCAGGTCCCTCGGCCGACCGCGGCCTCCCGCAGGGCGAGCACCTCGGCGTGGGCGGTGGGGTCGCCCCGGCGCTCCCGCTCGTTGCCGGCCCGGGCGACGATCTCGTCCCCGACCAGGACCACCGCGCCGACGGGCACGTCGCCGTGCTCGCCGGCCTTCCTCGCCTCCTCGAGCGCAGCGGCCATGGCGGCCTGCTCTACAGGGGTGGCGGTCACGCCCGCACCGTACCTCCGGGCAGGAAGGCTGCCGGCGGTGGTCGAACCTCCCCCCGGGTGCTGATCGGACGGCGCTGGGGCCGTCCGGGCAGGGGTGCGTGGGAGAGCGGATGAGATCAGGGCGACAGACGGTGCTGGCGGTGGTGGCTGTCCTCGCGGCGGCCCTCCCGGGAGCGCTGACGCTGCCCCAGGCCGCCGGGGGCCTCGATCGGGCCGTCCCACCGTTGCTGGTGCACCGCGACGCCCCCCTGCCGGCCCCCTCCCCCGAAGCGCCGCCCGTGGAGGCCACCCCGATCGAGCCTCCCCCCGAGCAGCTGGTCGGCGAGCTGGCGCCGGTCGAGCCACCCCCGCCCACCTACCGCTCGACGGCCGGGAGGGGCGAGGTGCTGAGCCTCTCGGTCGGCATCGACGACTACCCCGGCTCGTCCGCCGACCTGCGCTGGGCGGGCGCCGATGCCGTGACGGTGGACGATGCGCTCGCCCGGTTCGGGGTGCCGGCCTCGAACCGCGTGCTTCTGCGGGACGGCCAGGCCCGTCGAGAGGCGCTGATCGCGGCCATCCGGTCGCTCGTCGCCGAAGCCGGTCCGGGCACCAAGGCGGTCTTCGCGTTCGCGGGACACGTCCGCAAGCTCGACCGGGACACGGAGGCCATGGTGACCGCGGACGGGGACACCATCACCGACGCCGAGCTCGCCGCCCTGCTCGCCCCGATCCAGGCCGACCAGGTGTGGGTGCTGATGGCCGCCTGCTTCGCTGGCGGCTTCACCGAGGTCCTCGCCCCGGGTCGGGTCCTCACCGCGGCGGCTGACGCCAGCTCCCTGGCCTACGAGAGCTCGACCATCGGCGGCTCGTACCTGATCCACCACCTCGTCCGGGAGGCGTGGCTGGAGGGTCGAGCCGGCCCGACCGTGCAGGAGGCCTTCGCCCATGCCGCGGCCGCCACCGCCGGCCACCGCGATCGGCGGCCGGTCCAGGTCGATCAGGCCGGCGGCCCGCTCTGGTTCGGGCCGGCGGGCGCCGCCCAGCCCTCGGGCCCTCCCCCGGCGCCCGCCTCCGAGCCCTCGTCCTCACCGGCCCCCGGCTCCTCGGCAGGCTCGCCGTCCTCGCCGCCGCCGAAGCGGCCGGCCCCGTCGGAGGAGGACGACGACCGGTGCACGCTCCTCGTGCTGTGCTGACGCCGCCCCGGCCCTGACCGCCGGCACCGGGCCAGGCCCGGTCGGGCGCGGCTCGACCGGGCCGCAGCCTGGCTGCCGGCGCCCGGTCGATGCGGCGGAGGGAGTGGGGTTTGAACCCACGGTGGGTTGCCCCACACACGATTTCCAGTCGTGCCGATTCGGCCGCTCTCGCACCCCTCCTCGGACCACCCGGAGGTGGCACCTGGGACCGTGCAGGCTATCGTGTCGGTCGGCCCGCTCTCACATGTGGCGGTCGGGTCCTGTGCAACTGCAGCCCGTGAACCGAGTCAGGGCCGGGAGGCAGCAGCTCTCAGCGGAGCCTGCGGTGTGCCGCAGATCGCCTGACCGCCACATGGGGGAGCGGGCCCTCCAACGCCCCCTCGGCGGCCCGCTCCGGGCGTGGCCCGGCACCGGTAGGGTCGGGCCCGATGGCTGACCAGTACCAGGCCCTCTACCGCCGCTACCGCTCCAAGCGCTTCGGCGACCAGGTGGGCCAGGAGCACGTCATGCGGGCGCTGCGCACCGCGGTCCAGGAGGACCGCGTCGGGCACGCCTACCTCTTCAGCGGCCCGCGGGGCACCGGCAAGACCTCCACCGCCCGCATCCTGGCCAAGGCCCTGAACTGCGAGGCGCCCGTGGACGGCGAGCCGTGCTGCGCGTGCCCCAACTGCCAGGCGGTCGACGACGGCCGCATCGTGGACTGGCTCCTCGAGCTCGACGCCGCCTCCCACAACGGGGTGGCCGCCATCCGAGAGCTGATCGAGCGGATCCCTCTCGGCACGTCGGGCAACCGCAAGGTCGTGATCCTCGACGAGGTCCACATGCTCAGCACCGGCGCCTCGAACGCGCTGCTGAAGTCCCTCGAGGAGCCCCCGCCCCACGTCGTGTTCGTGCTCGCCACCACGGACCCCCAGAAGGTCCTGCCCACCATCCGGAGCCGCACCCAGCACTTCGAGTTCCACCTCCTCCCGGCCGACGCCCTGGCCGAGCACGTGCGCCACGTGATCGACGACGCCGGCCTCGGCCTGGGGGAGGACGTGGTGGACCACGTCATCCGCCAGGGCGGCGGCTCGGCCCGGGACACGCTCTCGGCCCTCGACCAGGTGGCCGCCATGGGGGGCGTCCCCACCGACGCCCAGCCGGTCGAGGCCATCCTGCAGGCGCTGGTGGAGCGCGACGCCGGCGCCGCCCTCGTGGCGGTGGCCGACGCGGCATCCTCGGGGCGCGACCCCCGCACCCTCGGCGAGGTGCTCATCGCCCGGCTGCGAGACGCGTTCCTGTCGATCATGCAGGCACCCGACCGCCACCTCCCGGCGGCCGACCAGCAGCAGGCCTCCGAGCTGGGCGCCCTCCTCGGCCCGGCCCGGGTCACGCGCGCCCTCGAGGTGCTGGGCGAGGCGCTCGTCGAGCTGGCCAAGAAGCCCGACCCCCGCATCGTGCTCGAGGTGGCCCTGGTGCGGCTGTGCCGACCCGAGGCCGACCACTCCCTCGAGGCCGTCGTCGAGCGGCTGGAGCGGCTGGAGCGGCGGGTCGCCTCCGGCGGGGTCGCCGAGTCCCGGCCCGCCCAGACCTCCGGCAGCGCCCCCCACCTGGAGGCGGACGAGCCCGGTCCGGCCTCGGGGGCGCCATCGGCCCCCGACACCCCGGCACCGGAGGTCGCGAGCCCGGCCGCCCACGCTCGGGCCGAGCTGGCCCGGGTCCAAGGGGCTCCGTCGGCCGGCCGGCCCCGCGAGCCCGTGAAGAAGGCGGCGGCCCGTCCCACCGCGGCCGCGTCCCGGGCCGCGGGCGAACCACCGCCCGCATCGATCCCGCCTGCCCACCCGGGCTCGACGCCGGCCGAAGGCCCCCACGGTTCGTCGCCGTCACCCGAGGAGCCGGCACCGGCTGGGCCCGACGGCCCGGCCCGATCCACGCCGCCCACGACCGAGGCCGACGGGCCGGGGGCGGCCCCCAGCGCCGCCGACGCCGGCCCACCCGCCTCGCCCGCCTCCGCCTCCGCCGGTGCCGTGGGCTCGGGCCCAGGTCCCGCCCAGGGCCCGGGTGGGGCTGGGCCCTCCGGCACCGAGGGGGGCGAGCCCCTCGCGGCACCGGGCGTGGCCGAGCTCACCGCCGCGTGGCCGTCGATCCTCGGCTCGTTCAAGCCCAGCATGCGGGCCATGTACGAGGAGGGCCGGTTCACGGCGTCGGCGGGGAGCCAGGTCGTGCTCAGCCTCCCGGGCGGGTCCGCCCTGGCCGGCGAGCAGCGCCGCCCGGACCTGGAGGCCGCCCTGAGCCGCCACTTCGGGACCCGGATCAGCCTCCGCCTGGAGCGACGGGAGGACGACGCCGCCGGCGCTGCCCGCACCGAAGGCGCGCCCTCCGAGGACGATCCCGCGGACGACGACGTCCGCGACGTGCACTCCCTGGAGGACGCCCCAACGGCCACCACCGGGGTGGCCCGGCTCACGGAGGCCTTCCCCGGCGCCGAGCTGCTCGAGGAGCCGTGAACCCGGCCGCGCAGGCCCTACGCTTCGCCAGGTGAGCGACCGCGACGCAGCCCAGCCCGCCGACGAGGCCCCCGAGCCGGGCGAGCGCGTCGAGGTCGTCGGCGGCCTGCCCGACCTGGCCGGGCTCGGCGATGCGCTGGCCGGCGGCGCCGCCTTCGGGGGGCTGCTCGAGCAGGCCCAGCAGGTGATGGCGGCCCAGGCCGAGGCGGCCGAGCGCGAGGTGGAGGGCGTCGCGGGAGGTGGGGCCGTGCGGATCCGGGCCACCGGGACCGGCCAGGTGCTCAGCGTCTCCATCGCCCCGGAGGCGGTCGACCCCGACGACGTCGCCATGCTGGAGGACCTCGTGCTCGCCGCCCTCCACCACGTCAACGCCCAGCTGGGCGAGCTCCAGCGGGCCGCCCTCGGCCCGCTCGGGGACCTGTTCGGGTCGGGCTGAGCGCGGTGGCCAACGTCTACGCCGCCCCGGTCCAGGACCTCATCGACGAGCTGGGCCGCCTGCCCGGCATCGGGCCCAAGTCGGCCCAGCGGATCGCCTTCCACCTGCTGAAGGCCGAGCGCACCGACGCCCTGCGCCTGGCCCACGCCATCACCGAGGCCAAGGATCGGGTGGCGTTCTGCGAGACCTGCTTCAACATCTCCGAGGGCGACCGCTGCGAGATCTGCTCGGACGACCGCCGAGACCACAGCGTCCTCTGCGTCGTCGAGGAGCCCCGCGACATCGTGGCGGTGGAGAAGACCCAGGAGTTCCACGGGCGCTACCACGTGCTGCAAGGAGCCATCAGCCCGATCGACGGCGTCACCCCCGACCAGCTCCGCATCCGGGAGCTGTGCGCGCGGATCGTGGGGGAGGGGATCCGCGAGGTCATCCTCTGCACCAACCCCAACCTCGAGGGCGAGGCGACGGCCATGTACCTCAGCCGGCTGCTGAAGGACCTCGACGTGAAGGTGACCCGCATCGCCAGCGGGCTCCCGGTGGGCGGGGACCTCGAGTACGCCGACGAGCTGACGCTGGGCCGGGCGCTGGAGGGCCGCCGGGAGGTCGACTGACCGGCCCGATCGACCCGGAGCCCGGGTGGACGGCCCGGGATGAAAACGCCCGAGGCACCGGCGCTTCGTCGGGGCGGGCGGACAGACCGACGAAGCTAACCGGTGCCTCAGAGGGGGGTCATCGGTGCTCCGATGACGTTGCGTTCACGTTACAACCTTTGCGATCTGATTGCAAGCGCATCGGTTGTCGATCCTGGGCCGGGCGGGTGGCCCGGCCGGTGGCGGTCGTGTTCCCCGTTCGTGCCGATCCCATACACCTCCTGCTCGAGGCCGCCGCTTCGCGCCCGTGGCGTTGCGTTCGCCGCCTGGGCCGCCCGTCCTGCCGTCAGCCCGCGGGTCGGCGGACCACCAGGACGAGCGCCGTCCCGTCGTCGGTGTCGGCGTAGCTGACCTCGTCGACGAGCGACCGCATGATGGGGATCCCGAGCCCTCGCTCGTGGCGGAGTCGCTGCGGATCGGTGGCCGCAGGAGCCGACCGGGCGGCGGCCGGCTCGAACCCGCCGGCGTGGTCGGTCACGGTGACCGTGACGGCCGCGTCGTCGCTGTGCACCGTGACCGCGATGGGCCGGGCCTCGCCGCGCTCCGCGTGCGCATCCAGTGCGTTCGCACACCCCTCGCTGACGGCGAGGCGCAGATCGTCGACCCGCTCGTCGGGCAGGCCGGCCAGGCGGGCGGTCGTCTCCACCACCAGCCGGACGAGGGCGAGGTGGTCCCGACGAGGGGGGATCTCGAGCTCGACCAGGCTCATCGGGGAGCGCTCCGATCGGCGATGGCCTCGTCCACCGAGCGGGCGAGGGGGATCCCCGCCGACAGCCCGGTCAGGTCGAAGGTCCGGTGGAGGTGGGAGCGGGTGGAGACC
Organism: Acidimicrobiia bacterium; assembly: GCA_046565645.1. Classification (GTDB taxonomy): domain Bacteria; phylum Actinomycetota; class Acidimicrobiia; order Acidimicrobiales; family VFJN01; genus VFJN01. The sequence goes on from JBKHYD010000046.1 coordinate 102,518, forward strand.
AGCGCCAGCTCCCCGCCGGTGGCGCGGGCCCGCCGCACCGCGCCGACGAGGACCCCGAGCCCGAGGGAGTCCACGAAATCGACCGCCTCGAGGTCGACGACCAGGCGGTGGGACCCGCCGGTCACCAGGTCGACGAGGTGGCTTCGCAGCCGTGGTGCGGTGGCGAGGTCCAGGTCTCCCCGCACCCGCACCACCGTCCAGCCGTCCACCTCCTCGGTGGTGCAGGTCAGGTCCACGAGCCGCAGCCTACGAGCCTGCTCCGGTCGGTCCCGGCCCGCTCGCACGATCGGCACCACACGGGTGGAACTACAGCCCTGTCATCTTCGGGGCCCGCCGGCCTAGCATCGCGGGCACCGTGGCCCTGCACGCTGCACACCTTCCGGAGGTCGCCGGCGCGGCGGCCTCCGGCGACCTCCTCGAGGCCATGGCCGCGGCGCGCCGGGAGGTCGCGAGCGAGGCCGGGCGCGAGGCCGGTCTCGAGCCCACGGCACTCGATCCGCTCGTCCACCTCGCGCACCTGCCCCCTCGGCCGGCCCGCCACGGCGAGCTGGCCCGCCCGCTGCCGGCGGCAGTCGCCGCCCGGCTCCCCGAGCTCCTCTGGTCGCACCAGGTCGAAGCCATCGACCTCGCCCGCGCCGGCCGGTCCGTCGTGGTGGCCACCGGCACCGCATCGGGGAAGTCGCTCTGCTACCAGGCCCCCATCGCCGAGGCCGTGCGGGCCCCGGTCCGGCCCGGCACCGCGCTCATCCTGTTCCCCACCAAGGCCCTCGCCCACGACCAGCTGCGCGCCCTCACCGCCCTGGAGCTGCCCGGGCTGGTCGCGGGCGCCTACGACGGCGACGCCGGTCCCGAGGAGCGCACCTGGATCCGCAAGAGCGCCAACGTGGTGCTCACCAACCCCGAGATGCTCCACGCCGGGATCCTCCCGCACCACGAGCGCTGGGCGACCTTCCTGGGTCGCCTCCGGTACGTCGTCGTCGACGAGCTCCACACCTTCCGCGGGGTGTTCGGCTCGCACGTGGCGCAGGTCCTCCGGCGTCTCCGCCGGCTGGCCGCCCACCACGGGGCGCAGCCCTCCTTCGTGGCCTGCTCAGCTACCATCGGAGAGCCCTGGCGGCTGGCGGAGGCGCTCACCGGCGTCACCGTCGAGGCCGTCACCGCGGACGGCTCGCCCCGGGGGCCCCGCACCGTGGCGCTCTGGCAGCCGCCGCTGCTCGACGCCGTCACCGGGGCCCGGGCCTCGGCTCACCGCGAGGCGGCCGTGGTCGCGGCCGGGCTCATCGAGAGCGGCCGCACCACCCTCGCCTTCACCAGGAGCCGGCGGAGCACCGAGCTCGTGGCGGCCGACGTCCGCCGGAGGCTGCCCCGAGCGGTGGCCCGCCGGGTCCGCGCCTACCGGGGCGGCTACCTGCCCGAGGAGCGTCGAGCCATCGAGGACGAACTCTTCAGCGGGAGGCTGGCCGGGATCGTGGCCACGTCGGCGCTGGAGCTGGGCATCGACGTGGGCGGCCTCGACGCCGTCGTCCTGGACGGCTTCCCCGGCACGATCGCCTCCTTCTGGCAGCAGGCGGGCCGGGCCGGCCGGCGGGGCGGCGACGCAGCGGCGGTCCTGGTGGCCGGGAGCGACCAGCTGGACCAGTGGCTGGTCCGCCACCCCGACCAGCTCCTGTCACGCCGCCCGGAGCCCGCGGTGGTGAACCCCGCCAACCCCTACGTGCTGGACCCGCACCTGCGCTGCGCGGCCCACGAGCTCCCGCTCACCCACGCCGACCACCGGTTCTGGCCGGGTGCCCTCGACGACGGCGTTCGCCGCCTCGTGCAGGACGACGCCCTGGTGGTGCGCCGCCGCGGTCGCCGCCAGGAGCCCATCGCGGTGTGGGACGGCGTGGGCTGGCCGTCGCACCACGTGGGCCTCCGCAGCACCGCCGGGGCGCCCGTTCGGATCGTGGCCGCTGACGGTGGTCGCCGCATCGGCGACGTGGACCGCGCCCGCGCCCCCGAGCAGGTCCACCCCGGGGCGTCGTACCTCCACCAGGGGGAGCACTGGCGGGTGCGGTCCCTCGACCTCGACCAGGGCGTTGCCGAGGTCGAGCCCGACGACGGGCTCACCTACACCGTCGCCCGGCGCGACACGGCCACCCGTCTGCTGCGCCAGGACCACCACCGCCAAGCCGGCCGGCTCACCGTGGTCCTCGGCGAGGTGGAGGTCGAGTCCCAGGTGGTCGGCTTCCAGCGCAAGGAGGTGGGGACCGGCAAGGTCGTGGCCACCGAGCGCTTGAGCCTCCCGCCGTCGGCGCTGCGCACCCGGGGCGTCTGGTACCTCGTCCCGTCGGAGGTGGTCGCGGCGGCGGGGCTGGAGCCCGACGTCCTGCCGTCCGCGCTCCACGCCGCTGAGCACGGCGCGATCGGCATGCTCCCGCTCTTCGCCATCTGCGATCGATGGGACGTCGGCGGGATCTCCATCTCCCGACATCCCGACACCGGGGCGCCCACGATCGTGATCTACGACGCCGTGCCCGGCGGAGCCGGGGTCGCCGAGCTCGCCTTCGAGGCCGCCCTGGACCACCTCGGCGCCACCCTGGAGAGCATCGAGGCCTGCAGGTGCGCGGATGGGTGCCCGTCGTGCATCCAGTCGCCCAAGTGCGGGAACGGCAACGACCACCTCGACAAGGCCGCCGCCGTGCGGTTCCTCCACGCCTCGCTCGGCTGAGCCAGAGCCGGGCGACCCGGTGCGGACCGGAGGGCCTCAGCCCGGCGGCCGGGCGGCCCGGGCCAGCACCCTGAGGTGGAAGGCCCACACCGCCAGCACCAGCGCCGTGGCGACCGGGATCGCCATCCCGCGGCCGGCGCCCTCGCCGTCGAAGAACGCCGCCAGCTCGTCGTCGGGCCTCTCCGCCTCGAGCGGCCCGTCGATCGGGTCGTAGGGCAGCGTCTCGTCGAACCCGCCGTCCTCCGTGGTGGTGGTGGTGGCTCGTCCGCCGGCGGTGACCGGCCCCAGGGCCGGGGGCCGGAACGTCCCGTCGATCCCCACCCGGGGCGGCGCAGTGCGCCCAGGGCGCCGGCTGGGCGCCTCGGTGGCCTCGTCGTCCGGTGCAGGTCCTGCGCCGCCGGTGACCGGTGCTCCGTCGGGATCGGGCTCGGTCCCGGGGTCGGGAGCGGGCTCGACCGCCTCGCCTTCACGGGTGATGGCGGCCCGGGAGCTCTCCCCGCTCGGGCCGGGACCGGTCCCGTTGCGGATGGCGACGACCTGGTAGGTGAGGACGCCCTCGTCGGGCAGGTCCGCATCCCGGGCGGTCGTGGGGAGGCTCCCGTCGGCTCCCCGCTGGACCTCCGCGACCGTGGTGGGCGCTCCGCTGCCCACCTGCCGGGTGACCCGGTAGCCGGTGAGGTCCTTCGCCTGGGCGGTCATGTCGTCCCAGCGGACGTCGACGGCGTCGTCGCGGAGCTCGACCGCCACCCCGGTGACCTCAGGGGCGGGCATGGCCACGACGATCGTGCGGTTGAGGGTGGCGGCGCCACCGCCGCCGTTGGCGGATCCGCTGACGGCGACGGGGTAGCTGCCGTTGCACTCGAAGACGGGCGTGACGTCGAAGGGGACCCGGGTGCGGGCCGGGGGCGGCGCCGGGATCTGGGGGACGGAGCACTCGGCTGGGAGCTCGGAGGGCCGTGTCACCACGAACCCGACCGTCACGGTGTAGGTCTGCCAGCCGCCGAACAGGCCGTCCCAGTACCTGCCGTCGCGCTGCATGGCACCGTGGAGCCGCGTCCCCTCGACGGTCGCCGTGGAGCTCTGCCACCCCTCGGGGACGACGTCCTGGGCCCCGGCCAGACCGGTCCCGAAGAGCCCTGCCCCCACCACGGCGGTGGCGGCGAGGGCCCGGACGGCGAGGCGCTTCACGCCGCCTCCCCCCCGGCGACGTCGCTGCGCACCAGCGTCGCCTTGATGATCAGCCGCTGGCGGGCGCTGCCCTTCGGGTGGCAGGTGGTGAGCGTGAGCGTCGCCTCGTCGGGCGTGTTGGCGACCACCTCGGTCTGGTCCGGGGCCACCACGAAGGGTTCCTGCGTCACCTCGTAGGTGCAGCTGCCGACCGGGGTCTTCAGGGTGATCTCCGATCCGGGGGCGAGCAGGTCCACGTTGTGGAACGGGCGCCCGTAGGTGGTGCGATGGCCCGCGATGGCCACGTTGCCGATCTCGCAGGGCAGCGGCGTGTTCGGGTAGTGCCCCGCGCCCGCCCGCAGCGCCGAGGCGGTGACGCCCTCGACCACGACCACGTCGACGTCGATGTCGGGGATCACGATGCGGGTGAGGCTGTCACCGACGCCGATGTTGCGGTCCAGGTAGGCCTGGCGGAGCTCGGGGCTGGCCAGCTGGCGGTCGAGATCCGACTGGATGCGGTCCTGGAGGAGGTTGGTGTAGAAGGGGTACCCGACGGTGGCCACCGCTCCGACGAGCAGGCCGATCGACAGCGTGGTGAGCGCCATGCGGGCCCAGCTGCGGGTGCGGAGCACACCGACGAGCCGGCTGAAGGGATCGTCGCCCAGCTCCGGCAGCGGGGCGGGCTCGGGCGGGGCCAGGTGGGCCGGCTTCGGCCGGCGGGCCAGCGGTGCGTACACCGACAGCGCCGCGACCATCAGCACGATGAGGGAGGTGGCGATGAGCTGCGGCATGGGCGGGAGAGGGGGTCGGCGGCCTCGGCGGAGGAGCCAGGCTCCCCCACCGAGACCGTCAGGTCACGTCAGGTTCAGATCGTGCGGGTCCGCCGGAGGGCGGCGACCCCGAGGCCGGCGACGGCCAGCAGTCCGAGCGCCACCGGCAGCTGGGCGTCGGTGCCGGTCTTGGGGAGCGGTCCACGAGCGGTCGGCTCCTCCGGGGCCGGCCCGGGCAGCGGCTGCGCCGGAGCGGCGTTGGCGGCGGCGCTGGCCTCGGCCAGGGCCAGGCTGAGCAGCGGGGCGGCGGCCGGCGTGGTGCTGAGGATCGGCAGCACATGGACGCTCGCCGCCGTGGCCTCCCGTCCGACCGTGCCGTCGCCGAAGTCGTAGCCCCGGGCGGCCAGCTCGGCCTCGTCGAGCTCGTTGACCGAGCCCAGGTCGATGCAGATGACGTCTGCCAGTGCGCCGTCGGCGCACGACAGGGCGGCGCCGGCCTCGGCCAGCGAGTCGAGGACGCCGGGGAGCTCCACCGAGAGGAGCTCGCTGAGGACGCCGAGCGAGTCGGTCAGCTCCACGCTCAGCAGCTGGGCGGCGCTGGCATCCGGTGAGGCCTCGCCGGTGGAGGCGTCGCGCTCGACGGTGGCGGTGGCCTGGGCGAGCTGGAGGCGGAGCAGGCCCTGCGTCTCGGCGGGATCGGTCTCGAGGAGGCCGGTCACCTCCTCGATGGCGGCGGCCACACCGGGGAACAGGTTGATGGTGACGGCACCGGAGCCGGCGGCCGCGACGACGCCGTCCTCGCTCGCCGACGCGGTGCTGAGGGTGGGTGCCACGAAGATCTCGGCGAGGGTGAAGTCGCCGTTGCCGATCTCGCCCAGCGCGCCGAAGATCTCATCGACCAGCCCGGGGATGTCGATGCCGAGGGTCTCGTCCACGCCGCTGCAGAGGGGCGCGAGCACCGTGCAGAGCTGCTCGACCACCGACGAGCCCTGGGGGAGGGCCTCGCCGAGGACCTGCTCGAGGGCGTCGCCCAGCGGGGCGAGCGCACCCTCGTCCAGGCCGTTGAGGCGGATCACGACCTCACCGGACTCGGCCCGAGCGCTCGGAGCGCCGCTGGCCACCTTGGCATTGGTGGTGGTGCAGGCCACGTCGATCGTGAGGTTGGTGCCGGCGAGGGCCTCGGTGAGCGCGCTGAGGTCCACCGGGCAGGCGGAGGTGCTGTCGGTGACGTCCTCGCCTTCGGTGGCCTCCACCGGGGCGTCGCCCGGGATCGGGTTGCCGGCGAGCAGCAGCGCGGCGCCGTTCGCCTTGGCGGTGGGGACGGGGGTCGAGGTGACGCCCGCAGTGGTGTGGGACACGGCGAGGCCCTGCCCGACGAGCGCGATCTCGAGCGCCGTGGCCGAGGAGCCTGCGGAGTAGCTCACTTCAGGAGCCTGGGCGCTGGCCGAGGGCAGGAAGCCCAGGCCGAGCACGCCCGTGGTGGCCAGGATGGCAGCGGTCCGCCTCATCATCGTGTTCCCTCCCGTGGGAGCCGAGCTCCCGCTGTGCGTCTTTCGTGTGGCGTCAAGTGCGAACGAGGTTGTCGATCGGGTGCGGACGGTGCCCGCGGCCCCAGACTTCGCCGTCGACTGTGCGCAATCCTTCCACACGGAGCGTGGTCGAGCCACCTTTTGCCGCGAACGGTCCAGATGAACAGAACCCAGCGGTTCAGGCGATGTCAGCCATCTTCGACTCGCATGGTCACGCTCCGCGTCAGAACGAGGTCGTTGACGAGCGCTCCGGCGAGGGGCACGACCGTCGGGATGCGGTAGGTGACCGAGACGGTCACGCGGGTGCCAGCCGCCCCCCGGCCTCGGGTGGTGAGGCTCAGACGGTCGGGCCGGAGGCCACCCGACGCCTCGGCGGCCCGTCTGGGGGCGTCAGGGTGGGGGTCGGTGGCGGCGGCGCGCGCCGCCTCCCTAGCGGCGTGGGTGACGAGGACGACGTCCTTGGCCACCAGACCCGCCTGGAGCACGGCCAGCAGGAGCAGCACGACCAGGGGGAGGAGCAGGGCGAGCTCCACGCTGGCCTGGCCGGCCTCCCGGCGGGAGGTCGGTGCGCGCCCCGGCGTCATCCGATCTTGGTGACGACCTGGTCGAGCACCGCGTCGAGCAGGTCGCCGATGCGCCCTGAGCGGGCCGCCCAGGCGATGAGCAGCCCGGCCACCGTGGCCGCCCCCAGGAGCACGAGGGCGTACTCGGCGGTGGACTGGCCGTCGTCCCGGGCCAGCCGATCGGGGAGCCGGTGCCGAGCCTGGAGGGCGAGCACGTGGAGGATCACGACGATTCGGGTCACAGGGATCTCCGTTCTGGGAGGTGGGTCGGTGGCCCCGACGGGCGAGGGGCGCGGAAGGCCGCGCGATCAGGTGGGGAGCTGGCGCAAGGAGGCGAGGAGGAGCGGCGCCACCGTGAGGAGCGCGAAGGCGGGCAACGTGCAGGTGACGAGCGGGGCGAGGAGGCGCACAGGAACCTTTCGGGCGTCCTCCTCGGCTGCCCGCCGCCGGTCGAGCCGCAGCTCGAGGCCCAACCGCTCGAGCTCGGGAGCGAGAGGGGTTCCGTAGCGGAGGTGGTCCGCCAGGGCGAGGCCCAGCCCGGCGGCTCGCTCCCCGTGAGGGGCCAAGGCGGCGACCAGCGCGTCGGCCCGGGGTCGGCCCCGCTCGGCCTGCCCGTGGGCGACCTCGAGCGCCTCCCCGATGGGTCCCGGCAGCCGGGTGGCCACCTCGCGGTGGGTGAGGGCCAGGCCCAGCCCGGCTGTGGTGCCGAGGAGCAGGAGGTCCACGGCGTCGGGCAGCGACTGCCGCACCGCCCGGCGCCGGTCCTCCAGCGCTCGTCGCTGGAGGAGGAGCGAGCGCGCCACCGCTACGACCGGCACCCCGACCGCGAGCGGAGGGGCGAGGACGGCGGCGAGCGGGGTGGCCGCCAGAGCCAGCCCGACACGGCGCTGCGTGGCCGGCTCCGGAGGCAGCCGCAGCACTCGGGCGGCTCGCCGGCCGAGCTCGTCGATCACGTGGAGGGGGTGCCGTCCGGCGGGTGCCGGCCCGGCGCAGAGGGCCCGTCGTGGGGTGGGTCGCCAGGCGAGCAGCCCGAGGAGGGGGCCCGCGGCGGCGAGCATGGCAAGGACGACCGCGGCGGCGCTCACCGGGCACCGGCCACGATCCGGGCCATCCAGGCGGCTCCGGCCGCCTCCAGCCCCAGACCGCCGACGAGGCAGGCCCATCCGAGCGGGGTGGTGAGCAGGATCTGCGGCACAGCCGGCTCCACGGTGGCCAGGAGGGCGCAGAACCCGAGCGGGGCGATGGCCAGCACCGCCGCCGACGCTCGTGCTTGGGTGGCGAGCGCTCGGGCCTCCGCCTGGGCCTCCATGCGGTCCCGGAGCGTGGCTGCCACCCGGTCGACCGCCCGAGCCACCTCGCCGCCGGCCCGGATGCCCAGGTCCAGTGCGCTGGCGACGAGCACGACCGGTGGGGTGGCGTCCGGAGAGGCAGCCCACCGGGCCAACCCAGCCGCCAGGCCGCCGCCGGCCTGCACGGTCGCCTCGAGACCGGCCACCTCGTCCCGGAGCGGGACGGGGGTGGCCGGGAGGGTGGCGGTGAGGGCGCCCGTGAGCGAGAGCCCAGCCCGCAGGCCCGAGGCGATCCGCTCGAGCCAGGGGGCCAGCTGCTCGTCGCGCCGTCGCAGGCGCCGTCGCCTCACGGCCGGCGCGACGAGGCGAGGGACCGCGGCCAGCGCCACCACCAGCACGAGCGCGACCACCGGGCCGGTCACCAGCCCGAGGCCAACGGACCCCACCCCCACGAGCAGCAGGGATCGTCGGCCTGTACCCCCCGGTCGCCGGGCGGGCTGACCGACCGATCCGGTCATCGCGGCCCACGCCCCGATCCGACTGGGCGTGGGCCGGGCCGGTCGCCAGGCGACTGGACCGCCGCCGGCTCGACTGCCCCGGGCCGAGGGCTCCCGGGCACACCGGTCGCCGGCCGGCACCCTCCCCGGGGCGGTGCCGAGCACCGCCAGCGCAGCCGTGCCGGCGGCGACGGCCGCCAGGACGACGGCGAGGAGCCGGCCGCTCACCGGCACCACCGGGGCGAGGGCAGGCTGGCCTCCGGGGCGCGGACGGCGCGCTGGGGGAGGTCGTGGAGCCCGTCGGGCCCGGCCAGCGGCCGGGTGCGGCGCCCCTCCACCGGCGGGTCGAGGACCTCGGCCACGGCGACGATCGACCGTCGACCGTCGGCCAGCCGGGCCACCTGCACCAGCAGGTCGACCGCGGAGGTGATCTGGTCCCGCACCGCGCTGAGCGGCAGCTCGAGCCCTGCCGTGAGGACCATGAGCTCCAGGCGGCGCAGCGCGTCGAGGGGCGAGTTGGCGTGGCAGGTCGACAGCGAGCCCTCGTGGCCGGTGTTCATTGCCCAGAGCATCTCGAGGGCCTCGGGACCTCGGACCTCGCCCACGAGGATGCGGTCGGGCCGCATCCGGAGGGCGTTGCGGACCAGGTGGCGGAGGCTGACGGCGCCAGCGCCGTCGGCGCTCGCGGGACGGGCCTCGAGTCGGATCACATGGTCGTGCGGGAGCCGGAGCTCGGCGGTCTCCTCCACGGTGACGATCCGGGCGGACGGCGGCAGGGTGGCGGCCAACGAGTTGAGCAGGGTGGTCTTGCCGGCCCCGGTGCCACCGCTGACCACCACGTTGGACCGGGCCTCCACCGCCCACCGCAGGAGCTCCTCGACCCCGGGCGGGCACATCGCCGCGAGCGGGACCGCCCTCGCCCCGAAGCGCCGGATGGTGACGCATGGCCCGTCGATGGCGAGGGGCGGCACCACCACGTTCACCCGGGACCCGTCGGCCAGCCGGGCGTCGGCCATGGGGCTGCGGCGGTCGGCCCGCAGGCCGAGGGGCGACACGATCCTCTCGACCAGCAGCTCGACCTCGAGCTCGGTGAGCTCCACCCCGGTGCGCTCCAGGCGCCCGTGCCGCTCCGCCCACACCGCCCCGCCGCCGTTCACCATCACCTCGGTGACGGTGGGGTCGCGCAGCAGCGGCTCCAACGGGCCGAGCCCGTCGGCCCGGGCCGTGACCGCCTCCACGACGGCCTCGACCTCTGCCGTGGGGAGGAGCGGGTGGTCGGCCCGGACCGCGGCGATCAGCCCGGCCCGATCGATGACCCCGGCCGGGCGACCGATGAGGTCGGCGTGGACCCGCTCGGCCACCGTGGCCAGGCGGTCAGGCAGCACGGCCGAGGTCGCGGGCGAGGCCGCGGGGGAGCCGGACGGCGAGCAGGCCGGCGTCGACGGCCCGAGCCACCGCAGGGTCGAGGGCCACCTCGGCGACCACCGGAGCCCCGAGGCACTCCTCCACGTCGAGTCGACCGAGGGAGCGCCCTGGCTCGGTGACGAGGACCACCTCGGAGGGCCGCAGGGGAGCGGTCATGGCCCGACGCAAGCCCAGGAAGCACGGCCGGGTGACGAGCACGGAGCGGGTGGCGGACGCGGCGACGGTGATGGCCACCTCCTCGGCGAGGGTGCCGCAGTCGACGATGACCGGACGGGCGTCGGCGGCGAGCAGACCCGCCAGCGCCTCGGCCCGCGCGGTGGCGAGCGGACCGGCCCCTCGGGGCAGGACGGCCAGGCCGTCGGGGGTGGACACCTCGAGCCGGTGGAGTGCGTCGGCCGGCACCGCAGCGCCTGCGGCCAGCCAGTCGGCCAGGCCGGGGCTGGCGGGCTCGGCGACGCCGAGCGCAGCGGGGACGTCGCCCGCCACGTCGACGAGCAGGGCACCGAGGGGGTCTCGACGGGCGAGCAGCAGGGCAAGGGACGAGGCGACCACGGTGGTGCCGGCGCCACCCTTCGAGGACCAGCAGGCGACGAGCACGGGACCTCCCGAGGACGAGCCGCGCAGCGCGCGGCAGGCGGACCATCGGGGGAAGCTCGCCATCGGGGGGCCGGGGCCCGGCGCCGGGGCGTGGACGCGACGGTAGGAGGGTGCCGGTAGCCGCACAAGGCCCGATCTCGAAGCCGGCACGGAGGTCCTCTCCGCTCACCGGTACCCTCGGCCTGTGCCCTCCGTCGACGGCCGCGTCGCCGCGTTCTTCGACCTCGACAAGACCGTGATCTCCAAGGCGTCGATGGTCGCGTTCAGCGGCCCCCTCCACCGAGCCGGGATGCTCAGCCGCAAGGTGATGCTGCGGGCGGCGTGGGGTCAGATCCTCTACGCCCAGTTCGGGGCCACCCCGGAGAAGCTGGAGAAGCTCCGTGAGACGGTCCTCGCGCTCACGAAGGGATGGGACCAGAGCGAGATCTCGGGGATCGTCCGCGAGTCCATGGCCGCCACGATCGAGCCGATCGTGTTCGACGAGGCGCTCCAGCGGATCCGCCAGCACCAGGCCTGGGGCCACAAGGTGTTCATCGTGTCCGCCTCCCCCGAGGAGGTGGTGGCACCGATCGCCCAGCTCCTCGGCGTGGACGAGGCCATCGCCACCCGCGCCGAGCTCGACGAGCACGGCCGCTACTCGGGGCGGACCGAGCGCTACGTGTACGCCGAGGAGAAGGTGGTCGCCATCGAGGAGGTGGCCGAGCGCGACGGCCTCGACCTCGAGCACTGCTGGGCCTACTCGGACTCGGCGACCGACATCCCGATGCTGGCCGCCGTGGGCCACCCGGTGGCGGTGAACCCGGATCGGGAGCTGGCGAGGGTGGCGCGGGCCCGTGGCTGGCAGGTCGAGCGGTTCCGCCACGAGGTCCCGCTGCGGGAGCGGGTGCCGATGCCCGAGCCCCGCCAGGCCGCGATGGGTGGTGGCGCGGCCGCCCTGGGGGCGGGGGCGCTGGTGGGCTGGTGGCTGTGGCGCCGAGCCGTCGAGGCCGACCAAGCGGCCGCGGCCGGCTCAGCCCCGCCGATCGATCAGAGGGTGCGGACCTTCTTGGCGGCGACGGTGGCGAGCGCGGCGAGCACGACGAGGAGGAGGAGCTTCTTCATGGGCTCCGACGCTACCCGACGCTGAGCGCGTCGGCTCTGGGCGGTCCTAGACGGCCAGGAGGTCCCGGGCGCCGGTGTCGCTGCTCGGGTGGCGGAGCTTCGACATGGCCCGGGCTTCGATCTGGCGGATCCGCTCGCGGGTGAGGTTGAAGTGCTCGCCCACCTCCTCGAGTGTGCGGGGCTCGCCGCGGTCCAGCCCGAAGCGCAGCTTGAGGATCTCGCGCTCCCGGTCGTCGAGGGGCGCCAGCAGGCGGTTGATCTCCTCGGGCAGCAGCGCGGTGGCGGCCACCTCGAAGGGAGACTCGGCCGAGCGGTCCTCGACGACGTCGCCCAGCTCGGCGTCGCCGTCCTCCCGCAGCGGCTCCGACAGCGAGAGCGGCTCGGCCGCGAAGCGCAGCGCCTCGGTGACCTTGTCCTCGGGCATCTCCACCTCGGCGGAGAGCTCGGCGAGGGTGGCGGGCCGCCCCAGCTTCAGCTCCAGCCGGGCCCGCGCCTTCTGGAGGCGGGCCAGGGTGTCGCCGGCGTGGACTGGTAGGCGGATCGTGCGGCCCGTGTTGGCGATGCCGCGGGTGATGGCCTGGCGGATCCACCAGGTGGCGTAGGTGGAGAACTTGAAGCCCTTGCGCCAGTCGAACTTCTCGACGGCGTGCATCAGGCCGAGGTTGCCCTCCTGGATGAGGTCGAGGAGCGGCAGGCCCGACGCCTGGTACTTCTTGGCGATCGACACCACCAGGCGCAGGTTCGACTGGACGAACGTGCGCTCGGCCGTCTCACCCTCACGGGCCGTGCGCCGCAGCTCGCGCTTGCGGGCGGGGGTGAGGTCGGTGGCGGCGTCCAGCTCGGTCCGCGCCTCGTTGCCGGCCTCGATCGCCTGCGCCAGCCGGACCTCGTCGTCCTTGGTGAGCAGGGGGTACTGACCGATGTCGGTGAGGTAGAGGCGGACGAGATCTTCCTCGTCGCGCTCGACGCGCTCCTTGGGCACAGGTGCAACCTTCTTCGTGTCGTCTTTGCAGGCCTCACCCCGGGAGCCGGCACGAGGCCCCGCCCAGGCGGGGGGTACGGATCTACGATACCGAGTCGGTCAAGGTCGCCAACCCGGTCAGGTCCATTCTTCGCCGTGCGCGGCGAATGTCCCTCTTGCCCGGCGCTCCGACTGTGCGCCGGGGCGTGGCGGGCGTAGCCTTGGCGGCCAATGGCGGAGCCGGTGCTGGGGGACGTGGACCTCACGATGGTCACGATGGAGCTCGACGCGGCCGACCCCGGGCGCGTCCAGTCGATCCTGGCCCGCTACGTCGTTCTGAGCCGCGGCCACGAAGGCTGCCGAAACATCGACCTCGCGCTCTCGTCCACGGTGCCGGAGCGCTTCGTCGTGATCCAGAAGTGGGAGAGCCCCGACGCCCAGCGCCGCCACTTCGACTCGCCCGAGATGGTCGAGATGGCCGAGGCCTGCCGCGGGCTCCTCACCAGCGCCCCGCGCATCGACCTCCTCCACCCCATCAGCGCCCACGACCTCGAATGACCGGCGACGCCGACCCGGACCTCACCCGAGCCGTGGCGGAGGCGCAACGAGGGTCGGTGCCGGCCTTCGAACGCCTGTACCACGCGCTCTCGCCCAGCGTCGCCAGCTACCTGCGCTGGAACGGGGTGGCCGACGTCGAGTCCACCACCAACGAGGTGATGGCCCAGGTCCACCGGAACCTCGGTCGCTTCAGCGGCGACGGGGCAGCCTTCCGGTCGTGGGTGTTCACCATCGCCCACCACCGCATGGTGGACGATCGCCGGGCCCGCGGCCGACGCCCCGCGGTGGCCGACGGCGAGATCCAGGAGACCGCCGTGATCGGCGATGCCGAGCTCGACGCCCTCGACCTTCTCAGCGACCACCAGCTGCGAGCGCTGATCGAGCAGCTCTCCCCCGATCAGCGGGACGTGGTGCTCCTGCGGATCGTGGCCGATCTCTCGATCGAAGACGTCGCCGCTGCGCTGGGCAAGCGTCGAGGCGCCGTGAAGTCCCTCCAGCACCGGGCGCTGGCGACCCTGCGCCGTCACCTCGAGCGGGAGCAGATCGAGCCATGACAGACCCTCGAACGCCGGAACCGGACCTTCCGCCCCGTATCTCCACCGGCGGCGACGCCGATGGACCGGATGAGATGGGGAGGACCGGCAAGGTGGACCACGACCTCGACGACGCCGTGATCCGAGGTGAGGGCAGCGGGTTGCCCGCCGAGCTCGTCCCGGTGGCGAGGGTCCTGGCTGCCCTGCGCTCGCACGCGTCGGTCGAGCCGGCCCCGCCCATGAGCGCCGCCCTCCGGGCGCAGCTGGAGGCGCCGAACGTGGTCGCCCTGCGGGCGGCCCGGTCGTTGCGCCGAGCGGCGGCCGTGGCCGCGGCGGCGGCGGTGGTGGTCGTGGTCGTCGGGGTGGGAGCCGCCCAGAACCGCCTCCCGAGCCAGCTCCAGGACGTCGTGGCCTCGACGGCCGAGCTGGTGGGGATCGACGTGCCCCGCTCCGACGAGCGAGGCAGCGCCCGCAGCGGCGAGGGCCACGAGCGCGGCCGGGACGACACCGCTCCCCACGGGCCCGCCGGTGGCGGGCCCGACCCGGACGGGTCCACCCCGGGAGGCGCCATCCCGGCCGTCCCCGGTGGCCCCGACGGCTCCGCCACGACGGCCACGCCTCCCGACAAGGAGGAGAAGGCCGAGAAGGCCGAGAAGGCCGAGAAGCCGGCCACCGCCGAGGAGCCGACGACGCCGGCGCCCGCCGAGCCCGTGGTGCCTGACGGGGCCCCCGGCCAGGACGAGGGCACCCCGCCCGCGAACCCGAGGAGCAGCTCGGCCCAGGCGTCGTCGCCGCCGCCGAGCCACCCCAACGGCGGCGAGAGCGGCGGCGGCCAGTCCGGGACGACCAAGGCGTCGGCGGCCCCCGGCCAGAGCGAGTAGCGGTCCGATGGCGTTGGCCCGTCAGGCGGGGAGCGCGGCCCGCGCCTCGTCGGAGGCGGCGGTGATGTCGACCCAGGTGAGGCCCTCGGCCGCCCAGAGCCGCTCGAACACCGCGTCGGCAGCGTCGGTGAAGCCGTGCCGGTTGCGGAACTGGTAGAGCCGGCGCTGTCGCTGGACCCGGTGGCCGAGCCGGGCCAGCCGGCCGACGCAGTAGACCTGCCAGGCCACTGAGTGGGGCAGCGACAGGTCCTCGTCGGCGGGCGGCTCGCCGAAGGACGGGTTCCGCCGGTCGAGGACCTGCAGGAGCAGGCGACCGAGGACGTCGGTGGCGCCGGCCGGGTCGAGCTGGCGGGGCCGCTTCGGGTCCTCCAGCGCCCCGGACTCGAGCTCGAGCACGACCGGGTCGACCGAGGCCACCACGGCCCGGCCGAGGGGGGTGGTCTCGTCCACGTCGACGACGATCGGCAGGTCGGACGGGAGGCCGACCTCGGCGACCAGCCCTTCGGTCAGGGCCTCGATCTCGGCGGCGTCGAAGTGCACCATCGAGAACTCGGCCGGGCGCACCTCGACGGGCACCTTCGACCTACCCGCTCACCGCGGCGCGGTTGGCCTCGACCCGGGCCTCCATCTCCTCGCGGGCTTCGCGGGCCACCTCGGCGAGGGTGTCCATCTCCTCCTCCTTGAACCCGGCCAGCTCACGGAAGCGGCGGGCGAGGCGGACGGGGCTGTCCTCCTCCTCGCCGCGGAAGCCGCCGAGCGAGAAGAGCTTGTCGACCACGCGCTGGAACTCGAGGGCGCGCTGCTGGCGCTCCTTGTCGTTCGCGGTGAGCCGGCGGAGCCAGTCCGAGCCCATCTTCACGTGGGTGACCTCGTCGGCCAGCATCCAGTCCTCGCAGAACTCGAGCACCGGGTCGCCGGCCACGTCGCCGAACTCGCGCATCGTGTTGAACACGTCGATGGCGAGGCCCTCGAGGGCCCGGTTCACGCCGGTGAGGCGGAGGACCGGGTCGGGGTTGCAGGCCGCCTCGTAGAGGAAGGTGTTCTCGGAGAACTCGCCCAGCTCGGTGCCCATGTGCTCGCTGAGCTTGATCGAGATCTCGCAGTGCCGGGCCTCGTCCCAGCACTGCCGGGCCATGTCCAGCTTGAGCTCGAAGGGGACCTCCGGGACGCCCTCGCCGTTGCCGGCGCCGACCTCGAAGTCCCAGCACGTGCGGCCGGCGCCCTCGAGGGCCTGGATCTCGCCCACGAAGATGCCGTGCATGAGCGCCCGGGCCGCGTCGGGGGCGTCCGGGCGGTCAGGGG
>JBKHYD010000047.1:0-35333 GCA_046565645.1 Acidimicrobiia bacterium
GCACTCGTGGCCAGCGGCCTTCCCACCGGCCGCTACGCCTTCGAGGGCTTCCTGCCCCGCAAGGGCTCCGGCCGGGCGAACCGCCTGGCCGAGCTGGCGGCCGAGCGGCGCACCGTCGTCCTCTACGAGGCCCCCCACCGCCTGGTCCGCACCCTCGCCGACCTGGCCGAGGCCTGCGGCCCGGACCGCCGGGTGGCCATCGGTCGCGAGCTGACGAAGCTCCACGAGGAGACGTGGCGGGGCACCCTGGTCGAGGCGGTGGCCTGGGCCGAGGCCCGCCCGCCCCGGGGCGAGCTGGTCGTCGTGCTCGCCGGCGCCCCTGCGCCCGAGGTCGCGTCCGCCGCTGACGTGACCGCCGCCGTCCAGGCCCGCCTCGACGCCGGCGACAGCGCCCGAGACGCCGCCGCAGCCGTCGCCCGCGCCCTCGGCGTGCCCAAGCGAAGCGCCTACGACGTCGCGGTGCGGCTCGCCCGCGCCTGATGTCGTCGTGCGGCATCGCCCCGCCCGGGGGGCAGCAGCCAGCCGACGGCGAGCGCGGAGACGAGGAGCGGCGCGGACGCAAAGCTGGGGAGGTGCGCGGCGAAGCTATCGCTGGGTCGAGACGGCTCTGCGGTAGGTCGACACGTGCACCTCGCTGCCGGTTCCGAAGGGCTCGCCCCGCCACCCCGCCGCTCGCTCCACGAGCGCCAGCCCCGCTCCCGCGGCCAGCTCGTCGATCTGGGCCGGCGTCAGGTACCGCAGGTGCCAGGGGCGGAGCCGGGTGCCGGCCTCGGTGAGGTGGACGTGCTGGCCGGTGATGGTCTGCGCCACCGGATCGTGCTGGCTCACGGTGAGGACGACCTCGTCCGCGGTGATGTGGCGGGGGGTGACCGACCGCTCGGCGCGGTCGGGCAGGTCGTCCTGGGGCACGAACGCCTCGACCAGCAGCCGCCCGTCGGGGACGAGGAGCTCGCCGACGCGGCGCAGGCACCGGCGCTGCGCGTCCTCGGTGGTGAGGTTGAACAGCGTGTTGAACGCCACCAGCACCACGGCGAACGGGGGCGGATCCACGAGGGGGACCGACGCCATGTCCCCCACGGTCGTCGCGATCGAGCCACCCCCCGGCTTGGCCCGCAGCCGGTCGAGCATGGAGGGTGAGGCGTCGAGCCCGTGGACCTCGAGGCCCCGCGCGGCCATCGGCAGCGCCAGCCGCCCCGAGCCGACGCCCAGCTCGAGGACGGGACCGCCCCCCGCCTCCGCCACGACGGCCGCCACCCGGTCGGCGCAGGCCTCGGCATCGGTGACGTCGGCGTACCAGTCGTCGTAGACGTCCGCGTAGCGCTCACCGTAGGTGCTCGAGTCGTAGCCCTCCACGGCCGCGAGTCTCGCCGCTGGCCCCCGGCCCCGCACCAGGCGCCGGACCGGTAGAACAGGGGGCCCATGGAGTGGGCCGCCCCCGACGCCGACCGTTCGAACGACCCCCCGCGCCCGGTCCCGAGCGGTCCGAGCCCGCCGGCCTCGGCCGCCGTCCGGCGGCCCGGCATCCCCCGGCTCGGGCCGATGACGGTGTCCGACGTGCTCGATGGGGCCTTCGACATCCTGAAGGGCGCCCCGGGGACGATCATCGCCTTCACCGCCGTCTTCGCCGTGCCCGTGCAGCTCCTCGGCGCCTACCTGCAGCGCGACCTGCTGGGCGGCGAGTCGTTCCTCGACATCGTCAACGAGGCCGACTCCTCGCTGCAGGCGGTGGAGGAGACGAGCCCCGTCTCGGACCTCTGGGCCCAGATGGTGCTGCTGTTCGGACCGTCGCTGGCCCTCGTGTTCGTCGCTGCCGGCCTCGTGCGGCTGGTCGGCGCGTGGCACGCCGGCAGCGACCTCTCCCTCGGCCAGCTGCTGCGGGGCTCGCTCGGACTGGCCTGGCCGCTCCTCGCCAGCTGGCTGCTCGTCCACGTGGCCGAGGGCATCGGCATGCTCCTGTGCGGCTTCCCGGGCCTGGTCGCCATGACCTGGTTCCTCGTCACGGCGCCCGTGATCGGCGCCGAGGGCTTGGGCCCGGTGGCGGCGATGCGCCGCTCGGCCCGGCTCACCACCCGGCGGTTCTGGCCGGTGCTCGGGCTCTCGCTCCTCTCGGGCGTCGTGTCGAGCCTGTTCGGCTACGCCCTCGGCCTCGTCCCCACCACGCTCTCGCTGTTCGTGGGCACCGACGGGCTGGGCTGGCTGATCACCGCCGCCGCCGGCGTGATCACGTCGCTCATCACGCTGCCGATCGTGGCTGGTGCCACCGTCCTCATCTACCTCGACCTGCGGGTGCGCACCGAAGGCCTCGATCTCGAGCTCGACGCCCGAGAGGTGCTGCCGGCGTGACCTCCCACCGCCGGGGGCGCTAGTGCCGCCCCTCCTCCCGCCACCGGTCCACGACCCCCAGGCGGTCCGTGGCGCGGCGGACGCGATCCTCGCCGACCCTCGCTACGACGTGCCGCCCGAGCCGCTCCCCGAGCGGATCCTGGGCTGGTTCTCCGAGCAGCTCGGCAAGGTCCTCGGCAGCGCCATCGACGGCGGGGCGGGCACGATCATCGCCTGGGCCATCGTGGTCGGAGCCGTGGCCTCGGTGATCTACCTGATCGCCCGGTACGGGCGGGTGGGCCGGATCCGGCTCCCGGCGGGCCCGAGGGCCGCCACGATGGTGGAGCTCACCCGCAGCCCCGAGGGGTGGCGGGACGAGGCGACGGCCCTCGAGGCGAACGGGCGCTGGCGGGAGGGGCTGCGGGCTCGCCACCGGGGCCTCGTGGCCGAGCTGGTGGGGCGGGGCGTGATCCCGGACCGACCAGGTCGCACCGCGGGCGAGTACGTGGTGGACGTCCGTCGCCGGCTGCCTCCGGCGCTCGACGCGATGGCGGAGGCCACCGGGCTGTTCGAGGCGGCTTGGTACGGGGGCCTGCCGACAGGTCCGGCGCAGGCGGCGCGGTTCGCCGAGCTGGAGGCGTCGGTCCTGGCGGCCAGAGCCTCGACGAGCGACCAGACCACCTCCGCTGAGGTCCTGGCATGAGCCGGCGCCGTCGCCTGCCCCGGGGCGCCACGATCGCGCTCGGCGTCGCGATGGCCGCGATCGCCGTCGCGCTGATCGCCGGTCCACCCCGTCGCGAGGGCCCCCCGCTCGATCCCCGGTCCGACACCCCGCTCGGCACCAGCGCCCTCGTGGCCCTGCTCGAGCGCTTCGACACCGACGTGGAGCTGTCGGTGGGGCTGCCCTCCCCCGGCGACGACGTCGCCCTCGTCCTCCGCGACCGGCTCGACGTCGAGCAGGCAGAGGCGGTGGCCGCCTGGGTGGAGCAGGGCGGCACGCTGGTGGTCACCGACCCCGGGTCCCGGTTCGCCCCCGCCGCTGAGCCAGCGGGGCTGCTGCCCGATGGCGACCCGCTCCGACCGGGCACCTGCACCGTCGGCGCGCTCGCCGGGATCGGAGACGTGGACGGGGGAGCCCCGCTCGCCTACGACGTCCCCGCCGGTGCCGACTCGTGCTACGGCGACGAGGACCGTGCCTTCGTGGTCCTGGGCGAGCACGGTGCCGGGGAGGTGGTGGCGGTCGGCGGCGCCGCCTTCGTCACCAACGAGCGGCTCGACGAGGCCGACAACGCCGTCCTCGCGCTCGCCCTCCTCGCCCCCGAGCGGGGGATGCGGGTCCGCTTCGTCGACCCGCCCCTGCCCGTGGGCGGTGGGGACGAGTCGCTCGCCGACCTCGTGCCCGGCGGGGTGAAGCGAGCCCTCGTGCAGCTGGCCGTGGCGTTCGTGCTCTACGCCCTCTGGCGAGCCGTGCGCCTCGGGCGACCCGTGCCCGAGCCCCAGCCCGTGCAGATCGCCGGCTCCGAGCTGGTGGCCGCCACCGGGCGGCTCCTGGCCCGCACACGGGACCCGCAGGCGGCCGCCGACGGGCTCCGGGAGGATCGCCGGCGCCGGTTGCGCACCCGCCTCGGCGTATCACCCGCCGCGGACCTCGACGCCCTCGTCGCCGTCACGGCGGCCCGCACCGGGCTGGCGCCCGAGGCGGTGGCGGCCGCCATCGACGATCGACCGATCACCACCGACGACGCGCTCGTCTCCCTCACCCGCGCCGTCGCCGCCCTCGACCAGGAGGTCCCCCGTTGACCGACATCTCCCCACCCGACCCGCGGGCCGCCGTGCTGGCCGTACGTCAGGAGGTGGGCAAGGTCGTCGTCGGCCAGGACGGCACCCTCTCCGGGCTCGTCACCGCCCTCCTGGTCGGGGGTCACGTGTTGCTGGAGGGGGTGCCCGGCGTGGCCAAGACCCTCATCGCCAAGGCGCTGGCCGGCGCCCTCGACCTCAAGTTCACCCGGGTCCAGTTCACGCCCGACCTCATGCCCTCCGACGTGACCGGCCAGCTCGTCTACCGCAGCGGCCCCACCGGATCGAGCGGCGGGTTCGACTTCCGTGAGGGGCCGGTGTTCACGAACCTCCTGCTGGCCGACGAGATCAACCGGACGCCCCCGAAGACCCAGGCCGCGCTGCTCGAGGCGATGGAGGAGCGGCAGGTCACCGTGGAGGGCGAGGCCCGGGCCCTGCCCGACCCGTTCATCGTGGTCGCCACCCAGAACCCGGTGGAGTACGAGGGCACCTACCCGCTGCCCGAGGCCCAGCTCGACCGCTTCCTGCTGAAGCTGGTGGTCGGGTACCCCTCGGCCGAGCAGGAGCAGGAGGTGCTGCTCCGCCACGACCAGGGCCTCGACCCCCACGCCATCGCGTCGGTGGTCCGCCCCGTGGCATCGGTGTCGGACCTGCGGGCGGCGCGGACCCAGGTGGACGAGGTCACCGTCGATCCGCAGGTGCTCGGCTACCTCGTCGCCATCGCCCGGGCCACCCGCGAGTCCCCGTCGCTCTCACTCGGCGTCTCGCCCCGGGGGACCGCCATGCTCCTCCACGCCGCCAAGGCCTGGGCCTGGTTGGTGGGCCGGCCCTTCCTCACCCCCGACGAGGTGAAGGCGATGGCCAAGCCGGCGCTGCGCCACCGCGTGCAGGTTCGCCCCGAGATCGAGCTGGAGGGCGTCACCGCCGACGCCGTCCTCGACGGGATCCTCGCCACGGTCCCGGTGCCCCGCTGAGCCCGGATCCGATGCTCCGCTGCCTCGGTGTCCGCTCGTGACGCCCCGCCGCCCCCGAGCGGCGGTCGCCGCACGCGTGAAGGGCGCAGCGGCCACGTGACCCTCCCCGTGCCGACCCGGCGACTGGCGGCCGCCGCCGCCCTGGTGTCCCTGGTGGCGCTGGTGCTGCCCGGCGACGGCGTGCTGGTGCCGCTCCTCGTCGTGAACGGCGTGCTGCTGGTCGTCGCGGTCGTCGACGCGCAGCTGGCCGCGGACCCGCGGGCGCTCGAGGTGGAGCGGGACCTGCCCGGGGTGCTCGTGCTGCGAGCATGGGGCGAGGTGCGGTGGCGGGTCCGCAACCCCACCGACCGGACCCTCCGGGTGTCGTTGGCCGACCAGCTGGCGCCCTCGCTGCGGGCCACCGACCGCCGCATCAGGGGAACGGTGCCGCCCCGCTCCCGGCTCGTCGGCACCGCCGAGCTCCACCCGAGCCGCCGCGGTCGCTTCGACGTGACCGACCTCGTCGTCCGCGTCGACGGGCCCCTCGGGCTCGGGGCCCGCCAGCGCACGCTGCACCACCCGGCGGTGCTGCAGGTCCACCCGGTGTTCGCCAGCCGGGCCGAGGCCGAGCTGCGCATCACGCGCGCCCGGATCCTCGAGGTGGGGCTGCGCTCGGCCAAGGGCCGAGGGGGCGGCACCGAGTTCGACCAGCTCCGCGAGTACGGCATCGACGACGAGGTGCGCCGCATCGACTGGGCCGCCACCGCCCGGGCCGGCAAGGCGATGGTCCGGACCTACCGGGCTGAGCGGAACCAGACCGTGCTCCTGCTCCTCGACAACGGCCGCGCCATGGCCGGACAGGTGGCCGGCGTCCCGCGGGTGGAGCACGCCATGGACGCGGTGATGTGCCTGACGACCGTCGCCTCTCGCCTCGGCGACCGCTGCGGCCTCGTGGTCTTCGACCGGGCCGTGCGCACCGTGCTGCCCCCTCGGGCCGGCCGGGACCAGCTGGGGCGGGTGGCCGAGGCCATGTACGCTCTCGATCCCCTGCTGGCCGAGAGCGACTACCGGGGCGCGTTCACCGAGGCGCTGGCGCGCTTTCGCCGCCGGTCGCTCATCGTGCTCTTCACCGACCTCGTGGAGCAGGCCGTCGGCGAGTCGCTCCTCCCCGCGCTGCCGCTCCTCGTCCGCCACCACCTCGTGATCATCGCCGCGGTGCGCGACCCCGACGTCCTCGGCTGGGCCAGCCAGCCCCCCGACGGCGTCGACGAGGCCTACCGGGCCGTCGCCGCCACCCGGGCCCTGGCCGACCGGGACCGCACGATCGCCCGCCTCCGCGGCCTGGGCGCCGTGGTGGTCGACGCGCCCACCGGCGAGCTCGCCCCCAAGCTGGCCGACACCTACCTCGACCTCAAGGCCACCGGCGCCCTCTGACGCTCTGGTGCTGGAGGACGCGTGTCGCCGATGCGGCCCCGTGGTGCCCGGACCTCGTCGTCCTGTCGAGCTCAGTACCGCAGGCTGGAGACGCGGGTGAGGCGCTCGTGCTCGCCGATGGCGCCCGTGTAGCCGAGCTGGGCGGCCCGGCGGCCGAGGACCACCACGTAGGTCCAGAACGCGAGGCCGGCTGCGGCGCCCACCCCGACCCGGGCCCAGGTGGGCAGGCCGCTGGGGGTGACGAAGCCCTCGATGGTGCCCGCCACCACGAAGGCGAGCACCAGCCCGAGCACGATGGCCGCGGCTCGCCGACCCTCCTCGGCCAGCGCCACCCCGCGCGGTCGGTCGCCCGGGGCCACGATGGCCCACCCGATGGCCAGCCCCGCGGCGCCGGCCACGATCACCGCCGAGAGCTCGAGGATGCCGTGCGGGAGGATGAGGCCCCAGAACTTGGGCTGCTCGCCCACCGCGGCGAACATCCCGCCCGCCACGCCCACGTTGGCGCCGTTGAAGGCCAGGATCCACGCCGTGACCACGCACACCAGCGCACCGGCCGCGAAGGCGAGGATCGACACCTGGATGTTGTTGACGGTCACCTGGGTGGCGAACTCCCCGGCCGGCGCGGACGAGTAGTAGGCCTCGAAGTCCTCCTCCACGTAGGCCTCGCGCACGGCGTCGGGGGCGGAGGCCTCGAGCGCGGCGTCGGACGTGGCGATCCAGGCTCCCACCACGAGGGCGGGCACGAGGAGGAGCAGGGCCGAGCCCACCACGAACCGTCGTGCGTGCCACACCGCGGCGGGGAACGACGTGGTGAAGAACCGGGCCAGGCCGGCCAGCGACCGGGAGCGGCTGCTGTAGACCACGCCGGCGGCCGAGGCCACCAGACGGGTGAGTCGGGCGACCAGCGCCGGGTCGGCCCGCTCACGCCGGACGTGGGAGAGGTGGGCCGACGTGCGCTGGTAGAGCTGGACCAGCTCGTCCACCTCGGCGGCGCTCGGCCGGGACCGGGCCTGGCGCACCAGCTGCTCGAGCCGCAGCCACGCCGGCTGGTTCTGGGCGATGAAGCGGTCGACGTCCACGGGGTCCCGCCGGGGGAGGGGAGTCCGGCGCCGGTACCGTACCGAGCCGTGAGCACCCTCGAGCGAGGCATCGTCACGCCCGAGGCGGTCGTGCTGGAGTTCGACCTGGCCGGCATCGCCTCCCGGTCGCTGGCGCGCGCCCTCGACGTGCTCATCCAGGGGGCGCTGCTCCTCGGGCTCATCATCCTCGTCCTCACCGGAGCCGGCGGCGAGGGCACGGTGGCGATCGTGGTGGCGATCGTCGGCACCGCCCTGGTGGTCCTCGGCTACCCGATCCTCGTCGAGGTCCTCATGCGGGGGGGATCGCCGGGCAAGGCGGCGCTGGGGATCCGGGTGGTCACGGTGGAGGGTGCGCCGATCACGGCCCGCCACGCCTTCATCCGCTCGGCGCTGGGGCTGGTCGACTTCATCCTGGTGCCCGGTGGGATGGTGGCCGTCCTCGCTGCGCTGCTGTCCCGGCGCAACCAGCGGCTGGGCGACATCTTCGCCGGCACCATGGTCCTGCGCGAGCGCAGCGCAGCCACCCCGCCTCGAGCGATCTGGTTCAACCCGCCGGCCGGGCTCGAGGGCTATGCCCACACCCTCGACGTGAGCCGGGTCAGCGACGACCAGTTCTCCCTCGTCCGCAGCTTCCTCCTGCGCATCCCGGACCTCTCGCCCGAGGCCCGGGCGTCGCTCTCGGTGCGACTGGCCACGCCGCTCACCACCGCCATGGCCCACCAGGTCCCCCCGGGGATCTACGCCGACCAGTTCCTCCAGTGCGTGGCCGCCGCCTACCAGCGCCGCCACACCCCGGTCGGCGTGGCTGGCGCACCGGCCGGCCCCCCGCCCGCGCCCGGCACCGCGCCCCCGGGTCCCGGTTGGCGTCCTCCCCCGCCCACGGGGCCGATGGGACCGCCCCTTCCGCTCCCGCCCACCGCCCCCGGCTGGTCCCCGCCGCCGCCTCCTCCGCCTCCTCCGCCTCCTCCCGTCCCGGCGGCGCCGACCTCCGAGCCCGCCCCGGGCGCAGAGCCCGCCGCGGACCGAGAGGCGGTCCACCGCGGGCCCGACCGGCCCGACGACGGCTGGTCGGCACCGCCATGAGCGCTCCCCCGAACCGCCCCGAGGTCGACGGCGAGGCACCGTGGCACCACCTCGACCACGCCGCCTCGTCCCCACTGCGCCCCGAGGCCGCCGACGTGGCCGACCACCTCGGCCGCACCCTCTGGGGCAACCCCAGCGGCGCCCACGCCCTCGCTCGGCGAGCCCGGGACCACCTCGACGAGGCCCGGGAGCGCCTGGCCTCCCTGACCGGGTGCCAGCCCGGCGAGCTCGTCTTCACCAGCGGCGGCACCGAGGCCGACAACCTCGCCGTGCGCGGCACGGTGGCGGCCACCCCGGGGCGGGTCGTGTGCACCGCCATCGAGCACCATGCCGTCCTCGATCCCGTCCTGGCGGCCGGCGGCACCGTGGTGCCCGTGGACCGGCGGGGCGTCGTCGACCTCGATGCGCTCGCCGAGGCCCTCGGGGACGACGTCGTCCTCGTGTCCGTCGGGATCGTCAACAACGAGGTCGGCACCGTGCAGCCGCTCGCCGAGGTGCGCGCCGTGGTCGACGAGCACGCCCCCCAGGCCCGGCTCCACACCGACGCCGCCCAGGCGCTGCCGTGGCTCGACCTGCGCACCGCGACGGCACCGGCCGACCTCGTGACCCTGGCCTCCCACAAGGCCGGCGGCCCCCGCGGCGTCGGTGCCCTCGTGGTGCGGGACGGTGCGCCGCTCGTCGCCCAGCAGGTCGGGGGCGGCCAGGAGCGGGGTCGGCGCAGCGGCACCCCCGACGTCGCCGCGGCGGCCGCCTTCGCCACCGCAGCGGCGGCGGCCGACCGCGACCGTGACCGCCTCGTGGCCGACGCCACCCGCTGGCGCGACCGGCTCCTCGACACGATCACGGCCGAGGTCCCCGGCGCCGTGGCCAGCTCCTGCCCCGACGGCGACCGCCGGCACCTCGTGGCCGGGATCGCCAACCTGTGCCTGCCCGAGGTCGACAGCGAGGCCCTGCTCTACCTCCTCGAGCACGACCACCGGGTCCTGGCGTCGGCGGCCAGCAGCTGCGCCAGCGGCGCCCAGGAGCCCTCCCACGTGCTGGCCGCCCTCGGCCACCCCCGCGCCCTGGCCGGCGGGTCGCTGCGCCTCTCGCTCGGCTGGTCCACCACCGAGGACGACGTGGCCGCCGCGCTGGCCGGCGTGCCCGCCGTCGCCCGCCGACTGCAGGCCCGGGCCCGAGCAGGCACGCCGGCATGACCGAGCGCGTCATGGTCGCGATGTCGGGCGGCGTCGACTCGTCGGTGGCGGCCGCGCTGCTCCTCGAGGCCGGCCACGAGGTCGTGGGCGTCACCCTCAAGCTCTGGGGTGGCGAGTCCGACTCCGGCTGCTGTTCGGTGGCCGACGTCGACGACGCCCGTCAGGTGGCACGGCGCCTCGGCATCGAGCACCACGTCTTCAACTTCGGCGACGACTTCGACCGCCACGTCGTCCGCCCCTACGTCGACGCCCACGCCGTCGGTCGCACGCCCAACCCGTGCATCGAGTGCAACCGGCACCTCAAGTTCGACCGGCTCCTGCGCCGGGCCGACGCCCTCGGCTTCCACGCCGTCGCCACCGGCCACCACGCCCGGGTGGCCACCCGGCCCGACGGCAGTCGGCGGGTGGCCCGGGGGACCGACCCGGGCAAGGACCAGTCCTACGTGCTGCACATGCTCGACCAGGAGCAGCTGGCCCGCGTCCGGTTCCCCGTCGGCGATCGGACCAAGGACGAGGTCCGGGCCACCGCAGCGCGGCTGGGGCTGGCCATCGCGGACAAGCCCGACAGCCAGGACGTCTGCTTCATCACCGCTACCGGTGGCCGCCAGCGCTTCCTGGAGGAGCGCCTGATCCCGACACCGGGTGTGGTGCGCGACCTCGACGGCACCGTGATGGGCGAGGTCCCCGCAGTGGAGCTCGTCACGATCGGCCAGCGCCACGGCCTCGGCCTGCCCGGAGGCACCGAGCCCCGCTACGCGCTGGCCGTCGATGTCCCGGCCGCCACCGTCACGGTGGGTCGCAAGGCCGACCTGCTCACCACCCAGGTCCCGCTCGAGGACCTGCGCTGGACGGCCGGCCCGGCCGACGGCCCGCTGCTGGTGCAGGGCAGCGCCCACGGGAGACCGCTGCCCTGCACGGTCGAGGGCGACACCGTCGTCTTCGCCGAGCCGCAGCGCCGCGTGGCCCCCGGGCAGAGCGTGGTGCTCTACGAGGGCGACGAGGTCGTCGGCGCCGGCGTCTCCCGCTGACCCGAGCCGCTACTCGCCGTCGGGCGCCAGCTGCCGGATGTCCCGCAACGGGGCCAGTCGGTCCCACTGCGCCGTTGAGGAGGTGGCCCAGTCGTAGAGGCTGCCGCCGATGGCGAGATGCGCTTCGACGGCGGTCACCATCCCGTCCAGATCGGCGTCGGTCACCTCGTCGGCGATGCCGCCCACCGGGTGCAGCCGCACCTCGTCGCCCGCCAGGGCCCGCAGCCGCTCCAGGTTCTCGAACACGTACCGCTCGCCGGAGCGCAGCTCTCCGGTGCGGATCGACCAGTAGGCCATCGGCTGGATCACGTCGTAGGCGCGACCGAGCTCGGCCCAGGGATAGCCCGGCCAGTAGTCCGGGTTGAGGACCTCGAGGTGCACCGGGGTGAGGGTGATGGCCGACAGAGCCTTGTCCTCGCCCAGCTCGGTGCGGAGGTCGGCGGTCAGGTCGAGCAGCCGCTCGGTGCGCACGGTCGGGTCCTCGACCTCGATCGACTCGATGTCCACGCCGAGCCCGTCGACGTCGAGGGCGGCCGAGGCGACGAGCCGCTCCAGGTCGGCCCCTACGTCCACGAGGGTGGGGAGGTACCACGCGACCACGAACATCCCGTTGTCGTGGGCCCGGTCGATGAGCTCGTCGAGGTGCTTCGGCTCGGCCACCGCCCCCGGGATCCGGTTGTGCGCCGTCTGGAGGAAGAGCGTCTGCACGCCGGCGTCGGCCATGGCGTCGAGGTCTTCGAGCCCGACCGAGGGCTCCGGACCGCCGAGCGCCTCGGTCCAGTCGTAGACGTCGACCCAGGCGCCGAGCCCCTGGTACGGCAGCAGCGTCCACGCGCCGGTGGGTCGGGGGTCGTCTCCCCACCGCACCCCCACGACGGCCGCCGTGCCCACCAGCGCGAGGGCGCAGGTGGCCAGCACGGCGACGAGGGCTCGCCGCCGGCGTCGCCGATCGCCCGGACGCCCATCGTCGACCTCCGCCGCGATGAGGGCGGTGTCGCCTTCGGGTTCCGGCGAGGCGGGATCGCCTGTTCCGGAGCGAGGTGTGCGGGCGGTCGAGCCGGGGGTGGGCAGGTCCGGGCCGGGCGGGCCGGTCCTGGGCTCGTCGGTCACCTGTCCTGCCTACCGCACGGGTGGGGCCAGGTGGGGGCAGGTCAGCCGACGGGCAGGCGCCGCCTCGCCGCCTCCTGGAGGAGGGCCCCGGGCCGGGTGGGGGTGAACAGCACCCGGTCGACGGGCTCCAGCTCCAGGCTCCCGTCGGGTCGACGAGGCGCCAGCTCCAGGTCCTGCGCCAGCTCCAGCTCGAGGGCGAGGCCCAGCGCCCCCTGGGTGAGGTCGCGGGCACCCTCGACCTCGGCGGGCGCAGGGCCCAGCCGGAGAAGCCGGGCGCGGGGGAAGAGCACGGGGTCGACCAGGGCGTGGAGGTCGTGGAGGACGAGGCCGGCAGGCACGAACACCACCCACCGCTTGCTGAGGCCGTGCAGCGCCCGCACCGACACGACGGCGGCCGGCACCCCGAGGGCGGCGAGCGCGATCCCAGCCACCCACTCCTCGGCGGCCAGGAGGAGCGGCGCCCCGACCGGTGCCGCCACTGCCGCCGCCCAGGTCAGCGGGAGCGGGCCGAGGAGCAGCGAACCGGGGACCCGGAGGGGCATCCGGCGCTCGTCCCCGTAGGAGGACCCGTTGACGAACGCGTCGCCGGTGCCGGGCGCGAACGCCGCCACGAGCGTCACCGCGGCCCACCCCACGGCGAGGAGATCCGCTCCGGTCCGCTCACCTGCCACCCCGGCCCAGAGCGCCACCGCGAGCGCCAGCGGGGCGACGATGCGCAGGAGCGTGAGGGTGACCGTGCGGGGGATGAGGACGCCCGCCAGGACGGCCGCCCAGGTGCCCCACGCCAGGGCCGACGCCGTGATCTGGACGGCGCGGCTGCTGGCGTCGAGGGCGTCGCCCAGCGCCGGTCCCACCAGGAGGGGGAGCGGCAGCCAGGTGATCCGAGCGGGCCAGGGGCCGGTTGGCGGGAGGGGCATGACGACGCGAGATTTGCCCACCTGCCCGAGGGATCGCTATTCCAGTGGCAGCACTACCGGGGGAGAGGCGTGGTCCACGACATGAGGGCGGGAGCACGACGATGAAGACGATCGAGCTGACAGCGGGCACGAGCACGTCGATCGGCAGCCTTCCGCACGCCGATCCGCGGGCGGCCGCGGCTCTCGTCCTGGAGCGCCAGCCCCGGCTGCCGGCGGCACCGTCGCTGCCGACCCGATCCGGCGTGGAGCGGATGATCGCCCAGGCGGCCTGGGGCATCCCCGGCGTGGACGTCCTGCCCGACGGCTCGCTCCGGGTGGACGACCCGCGCCTCGACCCGGCGGCGGAGCTCACCAGCACCGGCATCGAGGGCGAGCCCTTCGTCGGGCTGCGCGCCTTCCTCGGCGCCGCCGCGGGGCGCCAAGGGCCGGTCAAGCTGCAGCTCACCGGCCCGGTCACGCTGGGTCTCGCCCTCCACGCCGTGGGCGTCCCCGCCGACCGCGCGTTCGCCGTGGCCGGCTCCGCGGTCCGGGCTCGGGCCGCCGACATGCTGAGGGTGGCCTCCCAGGCCCTGCCCCAGGCGCCCCTCGTGGTCTTCGTCGACGAGCCCGGCCTCACCGCGGCGATGCAGCCTGGGTTTCCGATCGCCCCCGACAAGGCCATCGACCTCGTCTCGGGCGCCCTGGCGGTGATCGAGCCCCACGCGGTGACCGGCCTCCACTGCTGCGGGGCGGCCGACTGGAAGCTCCTGCTCCAGGCCGGGGCCCAGATCCTCTCGCTGCCGGTCGGGATGGGCGCCGTCGAGCACGCCGGCTCGCTCGGCGCGTTCCTCGAGCGAGGCGGCTGGGTGGCCTGGGGGGCGGTCCCCACGAGCGGGCCGCTCGGCTCGTCCCCCGCCCGGCTCTGGGAGCAGCTGTCGGCCGAGTGGTGCGGCCTCACGCAGGGCGGTTGCGACCCCGTCCTCCTCCGTGAGCAGGCCCTCGTCACCCCGGCCTGCGGACTGGCCACCCACGATCTGACCCAGGTCGACGCCGTGCTGTCGCTCACCGCTCAGGTGGCCGCTCGGCTGCGCACCCAGGCCCAGGGGATGCGCCTCACCGTCGGCGCCTGACGTCGCGGCGACGCCCGGGGGGCGTCACCGCGCCTGGGTAGCCTCCCCCCGATGGCAGACCAGGAGGTCGAAGCCCGAGCCCTTCAGCTGCGGGCCGAGATCGCAGAGCACAACCGCCGGTACTACGAGCTGGACGACCCCTCGGTCAGCGACGCCGACTACGACGACCTGGTTCGTGAGCTGCGCGCCCTGGAGGAGGAGTTCCCCGAGCTGGTCACGCCCGACTCGCCCACCCAGGTGGTGAGCGGGCGGGCCGCCAGCGCCTTCGCGCCGGTGGTCCACCGGGTGCCCATGATGAGCCTCGACAACGCCTTCGACGAGACCGAGCTGCGCGCCTGGGGCGACCGCCTCCAGCGGCGGCTGGCGGAAGGCGACGGCCCGGTCGAGGTCCGCTACGTGTGCGAGCCCAAGATCGATGGCCTGGCCGTCTCGATCCGGTACGAGGCCGGCCGCTTCGTGCAGGCCGCCACCCGTGGGGACGGGCGCACCGGGGAGGACGTCACCGCCAACATCGCCACCATCGGGGACGTCCCGTCCCGCCTCCCCGCCGGCTCGCCCGCCGTGCTCGAGATCCGCGGTGAGGTGTACATGTCCACCCTCGCCTTCGCCGCTCTCAACGAGCACCAGGTCGAGCTCGGCCTGCGGCCCTTCGTGAACCCCCGCAACGCCGCCGCTGGCGCCCTCCGCCAGAAGGACCCCACCGTCACGGCCGGCCGCGAGCTGTCGCTGTGGTGCTACCAGCTGGGCGAGATGGAGGGCGGCCCCGAGCTGCGCACCCACACCGAGACGCTCGAGCTGCTGGCCTCGCTCGGCTTCCCCGTCAACCCCGAGGTCCGCACCGTCGCCAGCCTCGACGAGGTCTGTGCCTACTGCCGAGATCGACAGGCCTCCCGGCACGACCTGCCCTATGAGATCGACGGCGTGGTCGTGAAGGTCGACGACCTCGCCCGCCGCGCCGACCTCGGCTCCACGTCGAAGGCGCCCCGGTGGGCCATCGCCTACAAGTTCCCGCCCGAGGAGCGCACCACCAAGCTGCTCGGGATCGAGGTGTCGGTCGGTCGCACCGGGCGGGCCACGCCCTACGCCGTGCTGGAGCCCGTGTTCGTGGGCGGCGTCACGGTCAGCCAGGCCACCCTCCACAACGAGGACCAGGTACGGGCGAAGGACGTGCGTCCGGGCGACACGGTGATCGTGCGCCGGGCCGGCGACGTCATACCCGAGGTGCTCGGGGCCGTCCTCGCCGACCGGCCCGAGGGCACCGAGCCCTGGACGTTCCCGGCCGACTGCCCGGTCTGCGGCCAGCCGCTGGTGCGGCCGGAGGGAGAGGCCGACACCCGCTGCCTCAACATCGCCTGCCCCGCCCGCGCCGCCGGGTCCATCGAGCACTTCGCCAGCCGCGGCGCGATGGACATCGAGGGCCTGGGCGAGCAGCGGGTCCGCCAGCTGATGGACCTCGGCCTCGTGCGCGACGTCGCCGACGTCTACTCGATCGACTGGGAGGTCCTGCGACCCCTCGAGGGTTGGGGCGAAACCTCGATCCGCAACCTGCAGGAGGCCATCGAGGCGTCGAAGGCCCAGCCCCTGGCCCGCCTCCTCGTGGGGCTCAACATCCGCCACCTCGGCCCCGCCGGGGCCGAGGCCCTCGCAGCCGCCCGCGGCCACCTCGATCGGATCATGGACGCCCCCGCCGACGAGCTGGCGGCGGTCGAGGGCGTCGGCCCCGTGATCGCGCAGGCGGTGGCGGACTGGTTCGCCGAGGCCCCCAACCGCGACGTCATCGAGCGCCTGCGCGCCGCTGGGGTCAACTTCGAGGGCCCGCCCGTGGCAGACGTCGAGCAGACCCTCGCCGGCAAGGTGGTCGTGGTCACCGGCACCCTCGAGCGCTACAACCGGGAGGAGGTCGAGGCGGCGATCAAGGCCCGCGGCGGCAAGTCCCCGGGCAGCGTCTCCAAGAAGACCACCGCACTCGTGGTGGGCGAGGGGCCAGGCGCCTCCAAGCTCACCAAGGCCACCGAGCTCGGCGTCCCGATCCTGGACGAGGCCGCCTTCGAGCACCTCCTGGCCACGGGCGAGCTGCCCGCCTGACGGGTCGGGGACCAGCCCCGCCGTCGCGTCAGGTCACGTCGAAGCACCACTGGACGCTGAGGTCGCCGACCCCGCGCCCCTCGGACGACCGCCACACGACGGCGGCCACGCACGTCGTCCCCGGCGGGAGCGTCTCGAGCACCTTCCCGGGGCCGGGCAGGAAGAACACCTGGTTCTGCTCGGGCACGAGGCGCAGGTCCGACTCGGGGATCTCCTCGCCGTTCACGACGAGTCGCCCCTCGTAGCCGGGGGCCAGGTCGATCCCGATCTCCACCTGCCGCAGCACCTCCGCCCCGTCGCGCGGGTAGACGTGCTCGACCGCGTCGGCCCGCCCGCCGACCACCACGGGGTCGTCCCCGTCGGTCTGGGTGGCCAGCACGCCGACCACCAGCGCCGTGGCCGCCCCCAGGAGCGCCACCGCCACGAAGGCGCGGTACCGCCAGGAGGGTGGGCGGGCCGGTCGGTCGACGGGAGCGGGGGTCGGGTCGGTCATGAGGCGTCCTGGGTCAGCGCACGGGCAGGTCGGGCGAGGGGAAGGCGTGGAGCGAGGCGAGCAGGAGGCCGATCGAGGCGACGGCCACCGCTCCCAGGGCGAGGCGCAGCGCAGCCGGGGAGTCCACCGCCCCGAAGGCCGCCACCACCGTCGTGCCCTGGAGCAGCAGCAGGGCGAGCGCAGCACCGGCGGACCGGCGCAGCACCCCGGCGGCGGCCGCCCACTTCAGGGCGATGCACAGCACCAGGCCGGTGCGCAGCCCCGGGGTGAGGCTCGACCGGCCGGACACCGCCACCGCCTCCACCAGGGCTTCGACGCTGACCAGCGCCGCTGCCGCGGTGAGCGTCCAGGGCCGCGCCACCTCGCGGACGGCGGGATCGGTGGAAGGGTCGGCCATCACCGCCAGTCTGGCCTGGGCCGGCGCACCGTCGACCATCGGGGGACGCTCGCTGCGCCCGGCCTCGGGCGGGTGCACGGTGCGGCGAGGGGCAGCAGGTACCCTCGGCCCGTGGTCATGTCCCGCATGACGGACCAGATCGGTCGCGTGCTCAGCGGGCGATACCGGCTCATCGCTCCCCTCGGCACCGGCGCGTCGGCGCAGGTCTACCTCGCCGACGACGTCCGCCTGCGCCGACGCGTGGCGGTGAAGCTCCTCCACGCCGCGCTGGCCGACGACGAGACGTTCCTCCGCCGCTTCCGGGCCGAGGCCCAGGCGGCCGCCGCCCTCAGCCACCCGAACATCCTGGCCGTCTACGACTGGGGCGACGACGACGGCACCCCCTACCTCGTCACCGAGTACCTGGGCGGCGGCAGCCTGCGCTCGATCCTGGACGACGGCGGCCGGCTCACGCCCTCCCAGGCCCTGCTCGTCGGGCTCGAGGCCACCCGGGGCCTCGACTACGCCCACCGCCGCGGCTTCGTGCACCGCGACATCAAGCCGGCCAACCTCCTCTTCGGCGAGGAGGGACGGCTGCGCATCGCCGACTTCGGCCTGGCCCGAGCCCTCGCCGAGGCGGCGTGGACCGAGCCGCAGGGCGCGGTACTCGGCACGGCCCGCTACGCCTCCCCCGAGCAGGCCCAGGGCCAGTCGGTGGACGGGAAGGCAGACGTCTACTCCCTCGGGCTGGTGCTGATCGAGGCCGTCACCGGCTCCGTGCCCTTCACCGCCGACACCACCATCGCCACGTTGATGGCCCGCGTCGGCAAGCCGGTCCCGGTGCCCGAGGAGCTGGGCCCCCTGCGCAAGCCGCTGCTGCAGGCCGGGCTGCCCGACCCCTCGGATCGGCCCGACTCCGGTTCGCTGGCCATCTCCCTCATGGCGGCCGCCGAGTCGCTGCCCCGTCCGGAGCCGCTGCCGCTGGCCAGCACCGCCCCGGCCGTGGACCAGCGGGCGGGGGACCGCGATCCGACCATGCTCGGCGCCGGGTCGGCGCTGGCGCCGTCCCGGCTCGCGGGGGAGGACGACGTCACCCACGTCGACCTGACGAGCACGGACCACACCGCCGTCGACGCGGCCCCCGTCGTCGCCGGACCGCTCCGCCCTCCGAGCGTCGACGACGACCTGGTGACCGACCTCCCACGTCGCCGGCGCCGCTGGCCGGTGGCGCTCGCCGTGCTGCTCCTCGCCGCCGTCTTGGGCACGGCGGCGGCCTGGGCGGTGGTGGCCAGCCGGCCGCCCACCTACGAGGTGCCGCGCCTCGTCAGCCTCAGCGAGGAGGCGGCCAGGCGAGCCGTCGACCCCTACGGCTGGGAGATCGAGCGCCGCACGGAGCGGCGGGACGGGTCCGAGGTCGGTGAGGTCCTGCGCACCGAGCCGGCGGCAGGTGAGGCGCTCCGCAAGGGCGAGACGCTCGTGATCTGGGTGTCCCTCGGCAACGAGCTGGCCGCCGTCCCCGGCGATCTGGTCGGCAAGACCCTCGACGAGGCCCGGGCCGCCCTCGACCAGGCGGGCGGGTTCGTGGCCGTGGTGGCTGAGGAGCCCCACGACGAGGAGGTCCCGGCGGGCAGGGTGATGGCGGTGGCGCCCGAGACGTCGGGGGAGCAGCCGAAGGGCAGCGAGGTGCTCCTCACCGTGTCGGCCGGGCCCGCCCCCCGCACGGTCCCCGACGGCCTCGCCGGCGGCTCCTACGAGGACGCCGCCAAGGCGCTCGAGGACGTCCAGCTGACGCCGGCCAGGGTCGAGGAGTTCAGCGACGACGTGGAGAAGGGCAAGGTCGTCGGCACCCGGCCTCCGGCCGGGGAGCAGCTCCCCCGGGGCGCCACCGTCGAGGTGGTGGTCTCGAAGGGGCCCGACGTGGTGAAGGTCCCCAAGGTCGAGGGGCTGACCCTCGACGAGGCCATCGCCCGCCTCGAAGGCGCCGGTCTGACGGTCGGCGACGTGTCCGGGCCGGCCCGCGGCGAGCCGTACGTGACCGATCCGCCGGCCGGCGCCACGGTCAAACGGGGCACAACGGTCGACATCTACCTCCGCCGCTGAGCGAGTGACGCACGTCTCCTCCGGGCGACGGTGTCGCACTTGCACTGCGGTGTATCGTGACCCGCACCTGCCCGATCCGCTGGGGCGGCGAGCTGGACGTGGCGTTCCCCAGCCGCCGCGATGAGGCCGCCGCCCCAGCCGGTCGGGCAGGCCCGCGCCCGGCCGCCGGAACCGAGGATCCCGTGAGGTCTTGACCCGAGGGTCAAGTACCCTGCCGGGCGATGGAGCGCCCGGGTGAGCACTACGACGACCTGTCGATCGACGCCCCCGGAGCCGACGAGGTGCAGGTCGTCCCTTGGCCGCTGATGCTCCGGGATCGGGTGCGCGGCCGGGTGGAGGCCAGTCCTAGGTACCCGTGGCTGGTCCTCACCGTGGCCCTGTTCGGGCTGTTCTCGGTCGGCTTCACGATCACGATCCTGTCGGTGTCGGTGCCGCGGATCGCGGACGAGCTGAACAGCGACGCCAGCACGGTCACGTGGGTGGTCACCGGGCCGCTCCTGGCCTTCGCCGTGGTGGGGCCGGCCATGGGCAAGCTCGGGGACCTCTACGGTCACCGTCGGGTGTACGGGCTGTCGATGGCCTGCGTGTCGGTGTTCGCGCTCCTCACCGCGGCAGCCTGGACGGCCGGCGCCCTGATCGCCTTCCGCATCCTCGGCGCCGCCACCGGTGCCGCAGTGGGCCCCGCCTCGATCGCCATCATCAACCGGCTCTTCCCGCGGGAGCGGCGCGTCCAGGCGATGGGGTACTGGTCGATGGTCGGCGCCGGCGGCCCCGTGGTCGGGGTGGTCGCGGGCGGCCCGATCGTGGAGACCTTCGGGTGGCGCTGGATCTTCGTGGCCCAGGCCCCGCTGACCTTGGCCGGGCTCGTGCTGGCGATGCTCGTCCTGCCCGAGACCGATCGGCGCGAGGACGCTCGGTTCGACTACGCCGGTGCCGCCATCCTCGCCGTCGGCGCCACCTCGCTCCTGTTCTCCATCAACCGCGGGCCCATCTTCGGCTGGTCCCACTGGGCGATCGTGACCGGCTTCGTGGTGGCGCCGCTGGCAATCGCCCTGTTCGCCGTCGTGGAGCACCGGATCCCGCAGCCGCTGCTCCCGCTGCGCTACGTGCGGCGACGCAACTTCTCGCTCGCCATCGCCACCCAGGCCTTCACCAACTTCGCCTACATGGGCGGCTTCGTCATCACCCCGCTCTTCCTCGAGAGCGAGTTCGGCTACCCCGAGACCCGCGTGGGAGGGCTGATGATCGCCCGGCCCCTGGCCTTCTCCATCGCCGGGCCGCTGGCCGGGTACCTCGCCGTGCGGGTGGGGGAGCGGGTCTCCGCCCTGGCCGGTGCGGCCTTCGTGGCGCTGTCCATGCTGGCCCTGTCCACCGTCGTCCCCGGCACCTCGGATCTCGTGATCGTGGGCGCCCTCGCCCTCTCGGGCGTCGGGCTCGGCTGCTCCTCCCCGGCGCTGGCCGCCTCGATCGCGAACGCCGTGGACGAGCACGACCTCGGCGTGGCGGGTGCCTTCCAGCAGATGATGACGCAGCTGGGCGTGGTCGTGGGCATCCAGATCATGCAGACCGTCTCGGTGGTGCGGGCCGACGCCGTGGGCAGCGTCGAGGCCTACGGCGAGGCGTACCTCGTCGGCGGGTTCGTGGCCCTGCTCGGCCTGCTGACGGCCGGGTTCGTCCAGTCGAGCCCCCGGCGCGCCGAGGGCGCCCCGAAGGGCGCCCTCGCAGCAGATCCGGAGCCGGTCCCCGCCTCGTGACGGGGCCCCGTCGACCTCAGTCGGCGGTGATCTCCTTGATCTTGGCGGCGATCTCGGCCTGGGCCGGATCGGGGGTGCCCTGCTGCATGGCCATCATCTTGGTCATGTCGCCCTGCACCTTGATCTTGCCGGCCATGAAGGCCTGCATCCCGGCCTGCGGGTTGCCGTCCACCAGGATCGCCTTGGCGGTGGCGTAGTCCAGCGTGACGGTGAGGTCCGGGTTCTCGAGGTGGCCGACGTCCATCTGCATCTCGCCGCACGACGTGTCCATGTGGGCGTTGATGGTGCCCTCGCCGAAGGGCACGTCGGTGATCACCTGGTTCATGCGGACCGAGTGCGCCGGAGCGGGCGCCGCGCCGGCGTGCTCCTCACGGATCTTCTTGGCCGCCTCGAGCCACTCGTCGGACAGGAAGGGGTACTTGTCGGCCACGGGGGCTCCTCCACGGGGTTTGGGGCAGTTCGTGCGTTCCGCACCGTAGCACTCACCTTGCACGCGGCGTGCAGGAAGTTGGCGGCGGGACCCCGAGGACGCTCGTCGGGGCCCGGCCCAGGCGCCGTCCGTCTCGACCAGGCCCTAGGAGGCGGCCGAGAGGGCGTGGGCCCTCCGCAGGGCGTCGTCGCGGGCCTGGTCGTCGGCGGCCAGGGAGTGGACGACGTAGCGGGCCACGAAGGCGGCCAGCTCGGGGAGCGGGATGCGGATCCGGCCGGTGCGGTGGAAGTGGGAGTACTGGCCGACGCTCGCGACGACGCCGACCGCGAGGAGCCTCGGGTCGTCCTCGCGGATCGAGCCGTGGGCCTGGCCTGCCTTCACGATCCGGACCATGTCGTCGATGTGCTGGCGGGTGCCCTGGCGCAGCACCTCGGTGAAGTTGGGGCCCTCCACCTCGAGGAGCGAGAAGAAGTGGGCGTTCTCGGCCATGAAGAGCACCGACGTCTCCGCACCGCGGTAGAGGTTCACGAGCGGGAGGGCGTCGGGCTCGAGGACCTCACCCTGCTTGCGGCGCAGCTGGAGCCGGATGCTCTCGGCCAGCTCCTTGAAGAGGGCTTCCTTGTTCTCGAAGTACCAGTAGAAGAGGCCCTTGGCCACCCCGGCCGCCCGGACGATGTCGATGACCCTCGTCTCTGCATAGCCCCGCTCGGCGAAGAGCGCGGCGGCGCAGTCGATCAGCTGCTGCTTGCGCTCGACCCCCTGGGCGGTGAGGCGACGGTCCGGTTCCACGGGCGCGAGCCTGCCCGGTCTTGACCCGTGGGTCAATCACCGGGGGCGCCGGTGCTACCGTCCGGGCCGATGGGCGCCAGCACCCGAGCGGACCGGCTCGAGTCCCACGAGCGGAACCCGAAGTGGCAGAACCCGCCGCTCCTCATCGACATGTCGATCTGCATCAACTGCGACACCTGCATCCGGCACTGCCCGCCGCAGTTCGGCGCCATCTTCAACCACGGCATCGACGTGATCATCATCCCGGAGCTGTGCTCGGGCTGCGAGAAGTGCGTCGAGCCGTGCCCGGTCGACTGCATCTACCCCGACCCGGACTGGAGCCCCGCCCCCGAGGAGTGGTGGGGCGCCCAGCAGGACGACGACCCCTACCGGTAGGTTCCCGCCATGCCCCGCACCCCTGCTGACGACCAGCACCCCGTCCGCCCCGGCTGCGAGCCGTGGTCGGCCCCCGGCGGCCCCCACGGCGCCCTCGTCCTCCACGGCTTCACCGGCACGCCCATCTCGATGCGACCCGTCGGGGAGGCCCTGGCCGACGCCGGCTTCGCCGTCGAGCTGCCCCGCCTCCCGGGGCACGGCACCGAGGTGGAGGACATGCTCCCGACCACCTTCGAGGACTGGCTGGGCGAGGCGGACCGGGCGCTCGCCGAGCTGCGGTCCCGCGTGCCCGACGGCCGGGTCGTGGTGGTCGGGCTCTCGATGGGCGGTGCGCTCACCGTGGCCCTCGCCCAGCGCCACGCGGACCTGGCGGGCATCGCTCTCATCAACACGCCCGTGGCGATCCCGCAGGAGATGGCCGACGTCGTCCAGCAGATGCTCGACGGCGGCCTCGAGGTGATGGACTCGATCGGCAACGACATCGCCGATCCCGACGTCGACGAGGGCAGCTACGACCAGACGCCGCTGCGTCCGCTGCTGTCGCTCGTGGAGGCCGGGCCCCGCCTGCGGGAGGGCTTGGGTGGCATCACCTGCCCGGCGCTGGTCGTCACCAGCCGGCAGGACCACGTGGTGAACCCTGCCGACTCCGACGTCTTGGCCGCCGAGCTCGGCGGTCCCGTCGAGCGCCTCTGGCTCGAGAAGAGCTACCACGTCGCCACGCTCGACTACGACCGCGACCTCGTGTGCGACTCCGTGGTCGCCTTCGCCGAGCGCGTCACCACCCGCTGACCCATCACCTCTTCGACGTCTGTGTGTGGTTTCGAGCCGCTGCGGCGCAGAAGTCCACACAGACGTCGTCCTCCGGCGCGTACGGTGCCGGGTGGGCGACGAGAGGAGCGCGGCGATGGACGTGAGCACCCTGCTGGTGGAGGAGTTCGGGCGGCTGCCCGAGCTCGTGCGGGAGGCGGTGGCCGACCTCGATGCCGACCAGCTCGCCACCGCGCCGGCGCCCGGTGCCAACACGGTGGCCTGGCTGGTGTGGCACCTGACCCGCGTGCAGGACCACCACCTCTCCGAGGTCATGGGGGTCGACCAGCTCTACCTGACCGAAGGCTGGCACGAGCGGTTCGGTCGGGGGCCGGACCCGGAGGACCACGGCTACGGGCACACCCCGGCGGACGTCGCGTCGGTGCGACCCGGCTCGGGCGACGAGCTGGTCGCGTACTTCGACGCCGTGCACGACCGCACCATCGGCTTCCTCCAAGGGCTCTCCCAGGCCGAGCTCGACCGGGTCGTCGACGAGCGGTGGGACCCTCCCGTCACCCTCGGCGTCCGTCTCGTCAGCGTCCTCGCCGACGACCTCCAGCACGCAGGGCAGGCCGCCTACCTCCGTGGCCTCCTCCGCTCGGGCTGACCGGCCCGGGTGCGGCTCTTCGTCGGGCTCTGGCCGCCGCCCCCGGTGCTCGACGCCGTCGCCCGGTTGCGGCACCCCGACCACGCCGGGCTCCGCTGGACCACGCGAGAGCAGTGGCACGTCACCCTTCGCTTCCTCGGCGAGGTCGACGCCCACGACCTGCCGGCGCTGACCCAGCAGCTCGAAGAGGGCCTCGCTGGCCATCCCGCCGTCGAGGTGACCCTCGGCCCGGCCGTCGAGTGGCTGGGCGGCCGGCGGCAGGGCGTGCTGGTCGTACCGACCACCGGGGCCGCCGGCCTCTCCAAGGCGGTCGTCGAGGGCACGAGCGGGTTCGGCGGGCCCCCTGAGCCGCGCCCGTTCCGCGGGCACCTCACCCTCGCTCGGGTTCGGCGGGGCCACCCAGCACCCGCCGGGCTGGCCGGGGAGCTGATCCGTGCCACCTGGCGGGCCGAGGGGGTGGCGGTGGTGCGCAGCCACCTCGAGCCGTCGGGTGCCCGCTACGAGACGATGGCCGAGGTCGCCTTGGCGCGGGGGATCTGAACGGCTTCGGGGTCGCCGTGGGGCGGCCCCTACGATGGGCGCCCCATGGCTTCCCTCTCCCGCGACGACGTCGCCCACGTGGCCCGGCTGGCCCGTCTGCAGCTCACCGACGAGCAGATCGACACCTTCACCCCGCAGCTGGCCGCCATCGTCGAGCACGCGACCGACGTCGAGGCCCTCCAGCTCGACGACGTCCCGCCCACCGCCCACCCCTTCCCGCTGGCCAACGTCCTGCGGGCCGACGTGCCACGCGACGCGGGGATCCGCGACGCCGTGCTCGACGGCGCCCCGGAGGTCGAGGACGGCATGTTCCGCGTTCCGCCCGTGCTGGGTGAGGCCCCGTGAGCGATCCCGCCACCGCCGTCGAGATCGCCACCGCCGTCCGCTCTGGCGCCCG
Organism: Acidimicrobiia bacterium; assembly: GCA_046565645.1. Lineage (GTDB taxonomy): Bacteria > Actinomycetota > Acidimicrobiia > Acidimicrobiales > VFJN01 > VFJN01. The sequence continues at coordinate 24,782 of JBKHYD010000047.1, forward strand.
CAGCGCCCGCTCCGTCGTCGAATCCCACCTGGCCGCCATCGAGGCCCGCGAGGCCGACGTCCACGCCTTCAACCTGGTCACCGCCGACGCCGCCCTCGCCCGGGCCGACGAGGTCGACGCCCGCGTGGCGGCGGGCGAGGACCCGGGCCCCCTCGCCGGCGTGCCGGTCGCTCTGAAGGACAACCTCTGCACCACCGGCGTGCCCACCACCTGCTCGTCGAAGATCCTCGACGGTTGGCGCCCGCCCTACGACGCCACCGTCGTGCAGCGCCTGGCCGCCGCCGGCGCGATCGTGGTCGGGAAGACCAACCTGGACGAGTTCGCGATGGGCTCCTCCACCGAGAACTCGGCCTTCGGCCCCACCAGGAACCCCCACGACCTCAGCCGCGTGCCGGGTGGGTCCTCGGGCGGCAGCGCCGCCGCGGTCGCCGCCGGCTTCACCCCCTTGGCCCTCGGCTCGGACACCGGCGGCTCGATCCGCCAGCCCGCCGCCTTCTGCGGGATCGTCGGCGCGAAGCCCACCTACGGGGCGGTGTCCCGGTACGGGCTCGTGGCCTTCGCCTCCAGCCTCGACCAGATCGGCCCGTTCGGCACCACGGTGGCCGACGCGGCCGTCCTCCTCGAGGCCATCAGCGGCCATGACCCCATGGACTCGACCTCCTTGCCCGAGGCCCCGCTCGCGCTGACGGACCACCTCACCCGCGGGGTCGACGGCGTCCGCGTGGGCGTGGTCAAGGAGCTGCTCGACGCCGAGGGCATGGCACCGGACGTGCAGGCCCGCACCCGGGCCGCCGTCGAGGCGCTCGAGGGGGCCGGCGCCAAGGTCGAGGAGGTGTCGGTCCCCGCCGTCATCTATGGGCTCTCCGCCTACTACCTGATCGCCCCGGCCGAGGCGTCCAGCAACCTGGCCCGCTACGACGGCGTCCGCTACGGGCTGCGGGTCGACGCCCCGACCACGGGCGAGATGATGGACGCCACCCGCACCGCCGGCTTCGGCGCCGAGGTGGAGCGGCGCATCATGCTCGGCACCTACGCGCTCTCGGCGGGGTACTACGACGCCTTCTACGGCAAGGCCCAGAAGGTCCGCACCCTCATCATCCGGGACTTCGAGGCCGCCTACGAGCGCTGCGACGTGCTCGTGTCGCCCACCACTCCCACCACAGCCTTCGTCTTCGGGGCCAAGGCCGATCCGCTGGCCATGTACCTGAACGACGTGTGCACGATCCCGTCCAACCTGGCCGGCCACCCCGCCATCTCCGTCCCCTTCGGCACCGGCGACGACGGGCTGCCGATCGGCGTGCAGGTCATGGCCCCCGCCCTGGCCGAGCCCACCATGTTCCAGGTGGCCGCCGCACTGGAAGCCGCCATGGAGGGAACCTCGTCGTGACCGACGCCGCCACCGCCGCCACCGCCGCCAGCACCGTCGTGCCCGAGGGTTGGGAGATGGTGATCGGGCTCGAGGTCCACTGCGAGCTGCACACCGCCACCAAGCTCTTCTGCTCGTGCCCGAACAGCTTCGGCGACGAGCCCAACGCCAACACCTGCCCCACCTGCCTCGGCCTGCCCGGCTCCCTGCCGGTCGTCAACGAGCGCGCCGTGGAGCTGGCCATGCGGCTCGGCCGGGCGCTGCGCTGCGAGGTGAAGCGCTCGATCTTCGCCCGGAAGAACTACTTCTACCCGGACCAGCCGAAGGACTACCAGATCTCGCAGTACGACCTGCCCACCAACGAGCACGGGCACCTCGAGCTCCCGTCGGGCCTGCGGGTGGGCATCACCCGGGCCCACATCGAGGAGGACACCGGCAAGCTCAACCACGTCGGAGGCGGGGGCCGCATCCACGACGCCGCCCACAGCCTCGTCGACTACAACCGGGCCGGCGTGCCGCTCGTGGAGATCGTCTCCGAGCCCGACCTGCGCACGAGCGAGCAGGCCAAGGAGTACGTGGCCGAGCTGCGCGCCATCCTCCTCGCCACCGGCGTGTCGGACGCCAAGATGGAGGAGGGCTCGATGCGGGTCGACGCCAACGTCTCGGTCAACCGGGTCGGCGAGCCCTGGGGCACCCGCTGCGAGATCAAGAACCTGAACTCGCTGCGCTCGCTCGGTCGCGCCATCGACCACGAGGCGCTCCGCCAGATCCAGCTCCTCGAGGCCGGCGAGCGGATCCGCCAGGAGACCCGCCACTGGGACGAGGCCAGCGGCCGCACCGGCACCCTCCGCTCCAAGGAGGACGCCGACGACTACCGCTACTTCCCCGAGCCGGACCTCGTCCCCCTCGAGCCCACCGCCGAGGACGTGGCCCGCATCGACGCCGCCCTCCCGCCGCTGCCCGCCGACCGTCGGCTCACCCTGGCCGAGGCGGCCGGCGTGGCGACGACCGACGGCGCGGTGGTCCTCGCCGTGCAGCGCGACCTCGATGCCCTCGCCGTCGGCGCCATCGAGGCGGGGGCCGACGCGGCGCGGGTGCTCACCCACGTCGAGCACAACCTGGCCGTCGACGGCGCTGAGTCCGTCTCGCCGGCGCACCTGGCGGCGCTGGTGAAGATGGAGACGGGAGGTCAGCTCACCGCCACCCAGGCGAAGGCGGTGCTGTCCGAGATGGTCGAGACCGGCCAGGACCCCACGTCGATCGCGAAGGCGAAGGGCTTCGAGGCCCTCGATACGGGAGCCCTCGAGGCGATCGTCGACGGGGTCATCGCCGCGAACCCCGACGAGTGGGAGACCTTCCGCACCGGCGACGACAAGGCCCGCGGCAAGCTCACCGGGTTCTTCATGGGCCAGGTCATGAAGGCCTCGAAGGGCCAGGCCGACGGCAAGGCGGCCACGGCCCTCCTTCGGTCCAAGGCCGGCCTCTGACCGCGAGCGCCCACGGGATGTCGCGCACCAGGCTGATCCTGGTGCTGGGGGCGATGGTGGCCCTCGGGCCGCTAACCATCGATCTCTACCTGCCGGCCCTGCCGACCATCGAGCGCGAGCTCGAGACGACGGCCAGCGCCGTCCAGCTGACCCTCACCGGCACGCTCTTCGGGCTCGGCCTCGGCCAGCTGCTCGTGGGCCCGCTGTCCGACCAGCTGGGCCGGCGCCGGCCTGTCGTGATGGGCACGCTCGTGCACATCGCGGCGTCGGTGCTGTGCGCCGTGGCGCCGTCGATCGAGGTGCTCGGCGCGCTGCGCCTGGTGCAGGGGCTCGGAGCCTCGGCCACCGCCGTCGTGGCGATGGCCATCGTGCGCGACCTCTACGTCGGTGCGGACGCCGCCATCCTGCTCTCGCGCCTCATGCTCGTCCTCGGCGCGGCTCCGATCCTCGCCCCGTCGCTGGGCGGAGGCATCCTGGCCGTCACGTCGTGGCGGGGGATCTTCGTCGTCCTGGCCCTGGCCGGAGCGGGGCTCACCGCCATCGGGGTGGCCCTCGTGCCCGAGACGCTGCCGCCGGAGCGCCGCCGCCCGGGCACGATGCGCAGCGTGCTGTCGGGCTACCGCACCCTGCTGCACGACGGCACCTTCACCGCCCTGCTGGTCTGCTCCTCGCTCCTCACCGCGGCCGTGTTCGCCTACGTGTCCGGTGCGTCCTTCGTGCTGCAGGACGAGCACGGCCTCAGCGAGCAGGCCTTCGGCGTGCTCTTCAGCGTCGGTGCCGTGCTCCTCATCGCGGGCACCCAGCTGAGCGCCCGGCTGGTGCGGGACCGCCCGCCGGCCCGCCTGCTCCTCGGATCGATGGTCTCCGCCGTCGGCGTGGTGAGCGCCGGGCTCGTCGTCGCGCTCGTGGCCGGGGGCAGCCTCGTCGCCCTGCTCGTCCCCCTCTGGCTGACGCTCGGCCTGATCGGCCTCATCAACCCCCTCCCCACCGCGCTGGCGCTCAGCCGCCACGGCGAGGCGGCGGGCACGGCCGCCGCCCTGCTCGGCGCCGCCCGCTTCGTCATCGGCGCCGGTGCCGCACCGATCGTCAGCCTCCTCGGCAACGACGACGTGTCGATCATCGCCGTCATGACCGCTGCCATCGCAGGCTCCTTCCTCGCCCTGCTCCTCGTCCGCCGAGGCCTCGACCGCGACGCGGCGCCCACGGAGCTGGCCGAGAGCGAGGCCGTGGTCGCCACCGCCACCGACTGACGGTTGAGGTCCGGACGCCGGCGCCGCGCAGCCGGTTCGGTGCGAGCAGACGCCAGGCCCCGGGCATGACACCGGCGCCGAGGATCCACCAGTAGGCGGCCACCCTGACCGGCACACCTGAGGGGAGCCCGACTCGATCTGTCCAGCGTTGGAGCGACAGCTGACCGGTGGATGCCATAGGTCAGAGTGGTTGTCGCTCCAACGCTGGACGATCCACCCCGCTCGTCACCGCCGGCCGGGGGTGCGCCTGCGCGGGTGGTTCGCGCAGATCTGCTGGAGCGGGACGGTGGTACAGTGCTCGTTGGTATGTACCAGATTGACGACCCGTGCATCCCGGACCGGCTCGGCCCCGACTCGCTGCTCTGGCGGTACGCGGGCGACACCCGCATCGCCTTCATGGGTGCCACCATCGGGCTCCTGCAGCTGATGCACCCCGGCGTGGGGGCGGGCGTGATGGAGCACTCCGACTTCTTCAACGACCCCTACGACCGGGTGGAGCGGTCGCTGCCCGCCATCCTCGGCGCGGTCTACGACGGGCGCGACGCCGTGGCCACCGGACGGTGGGTGCGGGACCAGCACAAGACGATCACCGGCACCGATGCCGCCGGCCGCCGCTACCACGCGCTCGACCCGGAGACGTACTGGTGGGCCCACGCCACCTTCCAGTTCATGGCCGAGCAGGTGGTCGACCGCTACGACGACCGCCGCCTCACCACCGACGAGCGCGAGCAGCTCTACCGCGAGGGCATCACCTGGTACCGCCACTACGGCGTGAGCGAGCGGCCGGTCCCGCCCACCCGGGACGCGTTCCAGGAGAAGTGGGACCGGATCTGCGCCGAGGTGCTGGAGCGCAACGCCGCCGTCGACTTCGTGCTCGAGATGCTGGACAGGCCGCTGCGCATCGAGCTCCCGCCGCCGCTCACACCGCTCAACCGGGTGCTGCGGCGGGGCCCGGTCGCGCGCGCCATCACCCTGCCGGCCCGCATCAGCGCCATCGGCGGGCTGCCGGCGATCGTGCGCGAGCGCTTCGGGATCCCGTGGTCGCGCGCCGACCAGCTCCAGCTCGACGCCCTCGAGCTGGCCGTCCGCAAGACCTGGCGGTTCCTGCCCTTCGGGGTCCGGTGGCAGCCCCGGGCTCAGGGGGCGTGGAAGCGGGTCCGGGCCGAGGCAGGGGGCGAGGCGTGGCCCGCCGCAAGCTGACCCTCGAGCTCGCCCCGATCGTCGCCGCCGCCGGGCGCCCGCCGGACGAAGACGCGGGCGCCGTCGCCGTGCTCGACGCGGCGGCCGAGCACCTCCGCCGCTTCGGCCTGGCCCGCTGGAGCGTCGAGGACGTGGCCGACGCGGCCGGCGTCGGCCGCACGAGCGTGTACCGGTGGTTCGGCTCGCGCGAGGAGCTCGTCCACGCCGTGCTGGCCCGGGAGCTGCGCGCCACGCTCGCGGCCGCCTCCGCCGCCGCCGCCCGGGCCACCACCTTCGAGGACCGGGCCGTCGAGTCCGCCCTCGTCTGCCTCCGGGCGCTGGACGGCTCGATCGTCGACCACCTCCTGAGCACCGACCCGGCGGCCGTGCTCCCGCTGCTGACCACGGGCGCCGGCCCCCTCGTGGCGCTGGCGCGCGCCGCCCTGGCCCCGCAGCTGCGGGCGGCGGGCGTCGTCCGGGACGCTCGGCAGGCGGACGTGCTGGCCGAGACGCTGGCCCGGCTCGGGCTCTCCTTCGTGCTGACCCGCGACACCGTCGTGCCCGTCGACGACCCCGCCGCGCTGCGGCGGGCCGTCCGGTCGATGCTGGCCCCGCTCCTCGCCCGCCCAGCCTGAACCCCGCCGTGGGGCGCCGGCGGCGCCCGCACCGACCGCTTCTGCGTTGCGCCCGCTCCGGAGGCCACCGGTACCCTGCGGCCATGACGAGCGAGCAGGGCGAGACCCCCGTCGACATCAAGCCGCGCAGCCGGGACGTCACCGACGGGCCGAACCGGGCCCCGGCCCGGGCCATGCTGCGGGCCATCGGCATGACCGATGCGGACTGGGACAAGCCGCAGGTGGCGGTGGCGTCGTCGTGGAACGAGGTCACCCCCTGCAACATGCCGCTCGACCGCCTGGCCAAGCGGGCCAAGGAGGGCGTCCGGGCGGCCGGCGGCTTCCCGATCGAGTTCACCACCATCGCCGTGTCCGACGGCATCTCCATGGGCCACGAGGGCATGCGGGCCTCGCTCGTGTCCCGTGAGGTCATCGCCGACTCCGTCGAGACGGTGATGCACGCCGAGCGCATGGACGGGATCGTCACCTTCGCCGGCTGCGACAAGAGCCTCCCCGGCATGCTCATGGCCGCCGCCCGACTCAACCTGCCGTCGGCCTTCGTGTACGCCGGCTCGATCCTGCCCGGTCGCCTCGGCGACCAGGCCCTGGACATCGTCTCGGTGTTCGAAGCCGTCGGCGCCCACGCCACCGGCGCCCTCGACGACGCCGGCCTCGACGCCATCGAGCGCAACGCCTGCCCGACCGAAGGGGCGTGCGCGGGCATGTTCACCGCCAACACGATGGCGTCGGTGGCAGAGGCGCTCGGCATGTCGCTACCCGGCTCCGCCTCCCCGCCCGCCCCCGACAGCCGGCGGGACGACTTCGCGTACGCCTCCGGTGAGGCCGTCGTGCGGATGCTCGAGAAGGGCATCCGACCCCGGCAGATCATGACCAAGGAGGCGTTCGAGAACGCCATCGCCGTGGTGATGGCCCTGGGCGGCTCCACCAACGCCGTGCTCCACCTCCTGGCCATCGCCGCCGAGGCGCGAGTCGAGCTCGCGCTGGAAGACTTCAACAAGGTGGCGGCCCGGGTGCCGCACATCGCCGACACCAAGCCCCACGGCACGTACCACATGATCGACATCGATCGGGTGGGCGGGGTGCCCATGGTGATGAAGCACCTGCTCGACGCGGGCCTCCTCCACGGCGACTGCCTGACCGTGACCGGCAAGACGATGGCCGAGAACCTGGCCGAGCTCGATCCCCCCGCTCCCGACGGGAAGGTCGTCCACCCCCTCTCGGATCCGATCCACGAGGTCGGGGGCATCGCGATCCTCCGAGGGTCGCTGGCCCCCAACGGCGCCGTGGTCAAGGTGGCCGGCATCGACCACCTCCAGTTCGAGGGGCGGGCCCGTGTGTTCGACGGCGAGGACGCCGCCATGGAGGCCGTGCTGGCCGAGCAGATCGAGGCCGGCGACATCGTGGTGATCCGCTACGAGGGACCGAAGGGCGGTCCGGGGATGCGCGAGATGCTCGCCATCACCGGCGCCATGAAGGGGGTCGGGCGCGGCGGCGACGCGGCGCTCGTCACGGACGGCCGCTTCTCGGGCGGCACCCACGGGTTCTGCATCGGCCACGTCGCTCCCGAGGCGGTGGACGGCGGCCCCATCGCCTTCGTGGAGGAGGGAGACCGCATCCGCATCGACGTGGTCGAGCACACCATCGACCTCCTCGTCGACGAGGCCACCCTTGCCGAGCGCCGGACCCGCTGGAAGCTCCCTGAGCCTCGCTACACGAGCGGCGTCCTCGCCAAGTACGCCCGCCTCGCCGCCGGTGCCGACCGGGGAGCCATCACCGAGGCGTGAGCGACCGGGCCACGGTCACCCCTGGGGGCCAGCCAGCCCACACGGAGATCAGGGCCAGCGCGGCTGCGATCGTGAACGCCGCCACGGCCGCCATCGCCAGCCACGAGGTGGCGGTCGGCAGGCTCGGCGGGGCGCCGCGCCGTCGACTGCTGACGAGCCCTGACGCAGCCGTCGCGCTGGCCGCCGCAGTGGCGGCCAGGCCCATGAGGGCTGGCACGCGGACCCGAGCGGGTGCGGCCCCGTCCAACGGCGGCGGGATCGCAGCCCGCCAGGTGAAGGTGACGGGGGTGTCGTCGTCGATCGTCACGACCCCGTCGACGGTCAGCGGCATGGGTTCCACCCTGGCGGAGGGGAGCAGCGTCATCCCGCCGTCCGAGCGGGGCAGCGAGAACTCGACGGTGCGCTCGAAGGTGGTGCCGAGCCGCACCTCGGCGAGGAACGTCCGCACCTGCATGGGGGGCTCCTCTCCGGCGGTCCGGAAGTCCCCGTCGGGGGTCGTGATGTCGTACGCCGCAGCCGGCAGGTGCACGGTGAGGAAGACCTCGTGGGTGTCCGGGGACGGCCCCATGACGTACCCCGAGGTCCCGTCCATCTCCGCCCGGGTCGGCACCGGCATCCGCATGGTCAGCCGGGCGCGGAAGTCACCGGAGGGGAGCAGGGTGACGTCCAACGTCGACTCGGGCCGCAGGAACCAGTCGAGCTTGTTGGCGCCGTAGTTCTGGAACGACACCATCAACCCGTTCCGGTCGAGAGCACCGGCCACTCCCAGCTGCTCCCAGACGAGCTGGAGCGCAGGCTCCTCCGACCAGAGCAGGACGTGCCGGCCGGCCGCCGCGTCGAGCAGGGCGGCCGCCAGGTCCACGGCGGGCACCTCTCGGGTGGTGACGGCGTCGAAGACGGCCTTCGCGATGTCACCTTGGTAGGACACGCGCACGTCGCGTGCCTCGCCCTCGAAGGCGAGGTAGTTCTCGTTGAGGACCTCGGCCAGCACGGTGTCGGCCGTGATCTCCTTGCCGTGCACCTCGACCGGGCCCGTCACGGCCAGGAGGCCCTGGAGCGCCACGGCATCGACCACGACGACCCCGTCGAGGTCCATCCCGTGTACCTCCATGATCCTGAGGGCCACCGGGCCGGTGGCGGTGAGATCGGGAGAGCGGGTCGTCGAGCGCAGATCGATCCCCAAGCCGGTGGGTCGGTAGATCGAACGAAGCTCGTCGGGGATGGGGACGGATCTCGGCAGGCGGAGGTCCCCTGCCCTGACGACCTCGCCGAGCTCGAGCTCGCCGTCGGAGATCGAGAGGCCACCGGCGCTGAGGGTCATCCCCGCGCCGCCCGTCATCTCTGCGTTGTTGGCGGCCAGCAGCAGCAGCTCGGTGGGACCGGTGAGGAGCGCTCGGACCGGCCGGATCAGGTCCCGACCCTCGTCGATCTTCTGGCGGGCCTCGCGGATCGACGAGGCCAGGTCGTCGTGGGCCCTGCGCAGCGGCGGCAGCAGGCCCGTCCCGGAGCCCACGTCGGTCCTCCCGAGCACGTCCTGCAACCGGTCCAGCTCGTCGAGCGCGGTGTCCATGAGCTCCACGCGCCCGGCTCCGGTGCCCGCGGCGCCCATCTGCCGGTCGATCCTCGCCGCCGACTCCTTCCCGGCACGACCGATCGCGGCCGTCGCGTCGGCCATCCTGCGAACACCCCGGATCTGGTCGTCGACCCCGGGGACGAGGCTCAGCGCCCGCAGCGGGAGGCTGTCGTGCGCGCGGCCGGCGGCCGATGACAGGTGGTCGCTGGCCTGCCCGGCGAGGTGGGCGATGCCCTCCGAGGCGACCGCGTCGAGGGTGAGGTCGTCGAGGAGGTCCCGGCCTGCCTCCAGGTCGCGCTTGATGCTGAGGACGTCCCAGGCCAGCCAGAGCCCGAAGAGCACGGCGAGCGCGGCCGTGCCTGCGGCCACGTGGCGCACCCGGGGAGCGCGGCGCGGCCGAGTGCGGCTCAGGTGCGACGCAGCAGCCGGCGGGTGCCGATCACGGCGGCGCCGGCGCCGGAGCCGATCAGGAGCAGGACCCCCGCATCGGTGCCGGTGTCGGCGAGGGTGCCGGTGCCGGCGACGGAGGGCGGCGGCGTGGTGCTGCCGTCGGTGGTGCCCCCGGTGGTCGTCCCGCCCTCAGCGGGGTCGCTGGGATCGCTCGGGTCGCTGGGCTCGCTGGGCTCGCTCGGGTCCTGGGCCTGCACCGGAGCGGCCACTGCGGTGAGCCCCGCGACCCCCAGGAGGCCGCTGACGAGGGCGGCGCGCAGGATTCGGATGAGACGGTCCTTCGAGGTGATCACGACGGGCTCCCCAGGTTCTGATCGATGTCGTTCTGATCGATGTCGGACGCGATGTTCGCCGCAACCTAGTCCGCTTCCTCCCTCAACAGGGCCATCTGACTGATCTGACCGGATCGAGCCGGACCGTCGCCTTGCCCCTGATCAGGACGGCGTGGAACACTTCTCGCCGTGGCTCGCCCGTCGATCCTGGTACTCACCTAGCGCACCCGCGAACCCCTCGCGCGTGCGCTCCCACGGCCTCCCATCCGGGAGGTCGTCGTCGTTTTCCCGGGAAGGAACCCCGCCGCCATGCAGCTCAGCGGATCACAGGCCCTGATCAAGGCTCTCGAGATGGAGGGCGTGGACACCATCTTCGGGCTGCCCGGCGGGGCCATCCTGCCGGTGTACGACCCGCTCCTCGACAGCCCCATCCGCCACATCCTCGTGCGCCACGAGCAGGGCGCCGGCCACATGGCCGAGGGCTACGCGCACGTCACCGGCAAGCCCGGCGTGTGCATGGTCACCTCGGGCCCGGCTGCCACCAACGTGGTCACCC
>JBKHYD010000048.1:0-38367 GCA_046565645.1 Acidimicrobiia bacterium
GACGACATCAAGAAGGTCCTGGCCTACTCCACCATCAGCCAGCTCGGCTACATGTTCCTGGCCGTCGGCAGCCGGGCGTACGTCGCCGCCATCTTCCACATGGTCACCCACGCCTTCTTCAAGGCCCTGCTGTTCCTCGGGTCCGGGTCGGTCATCCACGGGATGGGCGACGAGCAGGACATGCGCCGGATGGGCAACCTGCGCCGGTACATGCCGATCACCGCGGCCACCTTCGTGGTCGGGTGGCTGGCCATCGCCGGCGTGCCGCCGTTCGCCGGCTTCTGGTCGAAGGACGAGATCCTCCTCTACGCCTTCGACGCCAATCCCGTGCTGTGGGCGCTCGGGCTCGTCACGGCGCTGCTGACCGCGTTCTACATGAGCCGCCAGGTCTTCATGGTGTTCTTCGGCGACGAGCGCTTCCGGGAGCCGGCCGCCGTCGACGCCCCGGTGTCGGGTGTGGTGGACGACGTCGAGGCGGGGGAGCAGCCCGAGGGCGAGGCCGCGCACGCCACCGGCGACGCCGAGGTCCACGCGGAGGCCCCCCACGGCCACGGCCACGAGCCGCACGAGTCGCCGTGGCTCATGACGGCGCCGCTCGTCGTGCTGGCCGCCTTGGCCATCGTGGGCGGCGGGCTCAACCTCCCCTTCACGAAGGACCTGCACTTCCTCGGCCACTGGCTGGAGCCGTCGCTCTTCGGCAACGAGGCCCACGTCGACGTCGAGACCGGCACCAAGGTCCTGCTGGCCGTGATCGCCGTGGTCGCCGGTCTGGCCGGCATCGCGGCGGCCGCCGCCGTCTACCTGCAGCGGCGGGTCAGGCCGGTCGAGCCCGAGGTGCTCGCCAACGGCTGGTACTACGACTCCACCATCACCGCGTTCGTGGGCGGGCCGGGCCGGGCCGCCTTCCAGGCCGCGGCCGACTTCGACAAGGACGTCGTCGACGGCGCCGTCAACGGGGTCGGCTCCCTCGTGCGAGGCGGCGGCGGGGGCCTCCGGGTCCTCCAGTCCGGCTACCTGCGGGGCTACGCCCTGGGCGTCGGTGTCGGCGTCGTGGTGCTGCTCGCCTACTTCCTCACCCGGGTCTCCTTCTGATGCTCAGTTCGATCCTCGCCGCCGAAGGCAGCGCCGCCGTCGCCTCCTCGCCCCTCACAGTGGCGATCCTGCTGCCGTTCGTCGGCGCCGCTGCCGTGGCGCTCGTGCCCGCCGCCCGGGCCGAGCTCCACCGCGTCGTCGCCCTCTTCTTCGCCACCTCCACCGGTGCGCTGACCGTGTGGCTCCTGGCCGCCTTCGAGACGAAGGATGCCGGCTTCCAGTTCGAGGTCGACGAGACCTGGATCGCCGACTTCGGCATCTCCTGGCACCTCGGCATCGACGGCATCTCGCTGTTCCTGGTCGTGCTCACCGGGCTGCTGTTCCCGCTGGCCGTCGTGGCCGTCACCCCCCACCACGACCCGAAGCCCTACTACGCCTGGCTGCTCGTCCTGCAGGGCGGGAGCCTCGGCGTGTTCATGGCCCTCGACCTGTTCGTCTTCTTCGTCTTCTTCGAGATCGTGCTGGTGCCGATGTACTTCCTCATCGGCGGGTGGGGCTACGGCGAACGGATCTACGCTGCCCTCAAGTTCTTCATCTTCACGATGGTCGGCTCGGCGTTCATGCTCGTCGGCATCGTGGCCCTCGCCTTCCTCCACCGCGACGCGGTGGCCGAGGAGAACCAGGGCCGGGTGGCCGAGGTGCAGGCGGCCGCCGAGGCCGACATCGGCGCCATCGCCGAGGAGGCCCAGGGCCTCGACCCCGAGGACCCAGCCTCCCAGGCCACCTTCGACGAGCTCTCCGCCCAGGTCGACGAGATCAACACCCGGGCCCAGGCCGAGATCGAGGCGCTCGACGACCCGGCCCTCGACTTCGACCTCGTCGCCATCGCCGAGGCCCAGCACGTCACCGACGACTCCACCAGCGCCAACCCGCTCGACTGGAGCGCCGCCCGCTGGCTGTTCCTGGCCTTCGCCGTGGCCTTCGCCGTGAAGGTGCCGCTCTTCCCGCTCCACACCTGGCTGCCCGACGCCCACACGCAGGCCCCCACCGCCGGCTCGGTGATCCTGGCCGGCGTGCTGCTCAAGCTCGGCACCTACGGGTTCGTGCGCTTCGGGCTCTACCTGTTCCCCGACGCGGCCACGTTCTTCGCCCCCGCCATGGTCACCCTCGGCGTCGTCGGGATCATCTACGGGGCGATCGTGGCCGCCATGCAGAAGGACCTGAAGCGCCTCGTCGCCTACTCCTCGGTGGCCCACCTCGGCTTCATCGCCCTCGGCACCTTCGCCCTCACCACCCAGGGCATCCAGGGCGGCGTGGTCCAGATGGTCAACCACGGCATCTCCACCGGTGCCCTCTTCCTCCTCGTCGGGATGATCTACGAGCGCCGCCACACCCGCGAGATCGCCGCCCTCAAGGGCCTCCAGAAGTCGGCTCCGATCCTGGCCGGCGTGTTCACGCTGGTGATGCTGAGCTCGATCGGCCTGCCCGGCCTCAACGGGTTCGTGGGCGAGTTCCTCATCCTGGTCGGTTCGTTCCTGACCCGCCGCTGGTGGACGGTCGTGGCCGCCGCCGGGGTGATCCTCGCCGCCCTCTACCTGTTGTGGGCCTACCAGCGGGTCTTCCACGGCGAGCCCGACGAGGACAACGCCGACGTGCCCGACCTCACCTGGCGTGAGGGCCTCGTCATGGCGCCCCTCGTGGGGCTCATCGTCTTCCTCGGCGTCTACCCCAAGCCCATGCTCGAGCGCATCGAGCCCGCCGTGACGGCGCTCGTCGCCCACGTCGAGGACCACTCCGACTTCGTCGAGCCCGAGGTCGCCGCCATCGGCGCCGGGTCGACGGACGACGCCGACCACGAGGAGGAGGTCGGCTGATGGGCACGCTCCTCGCCTTGCTGTCCCAGCCCGTCGACGAGACGCCCGAGGCCATCGCCGGCGTCGAGGTCGCCTGGTCGGCCCTCGCCCCGCTGCTCGTGCTCGTCGCCGGCGCCCTCGTCCTCATGGTGGCCGACGCCCTCTCCAGCCGCCGCCCGGTCAACGGGTCCTACGCGCTCGTCACCACCGTCATCGCCGGCGGCGCCATCGTCACCGCCCTGCCGCTCTGGGACCGGGTCCAGGACGAGGCCCAGGGGCCGTTCTCCACCCTCGGGTCGGTGTTCGGCGTGGACGGGTTCTCGGTCTTCACCACGATCGTGCTGTGCGCGGCGGTGATCCTCGGGGCGCTCAGCCTGGACGGCTGGCTGCGCCGCGAGGAGATGGACAGCGCCGAGCCCTACGTGCTCATGCTGCTCTCGGCCTCGGGCGGCGTGATCATGGCCTCGGCCAACGACCTCATCGTGACCTTCCTCGGCCTCGAGATCCTCTCGCTGGCCGTGTACGTGCTGGCCGCCATGCACCTGCGCCGCAGCACCTCGCAGGAGTCGGGCGTGAAGTACTTCGTGCTCGGCGCCTTCGCCTCGGCCTTCCTCCTCTACGGCATCGCCATGGTCTACGGCGGCACCGGCTCCACCAACCTCGTGGACATCGCCACGTTCCTGTCCGGCACCGTCCTCGCCGACGCCGGGCTCGTGCTGGCCGGGCTGGCGCTGCTGCTCGTGGGCTTCGGGTTCAAGGTCGCCGCCGTGCCGTTCCACTTCTGGACGCCCGACGTCTACCAGGGCGCCCCCAGCCCGAGCGTCGTGTGGATGGCCAGCGGCGTGAAGGTGGCCGGCTTCGCCGGGCTCATCCGGGTCTTCTACCTCGGCTTCCCCGCCTACCGGCTCGACTGGCAGCCCATCGTCTACGCCCTCGCCGTGGCCACCCTCGTCGTGGGCTCGGTCCTGGCCGTCGTCCAGACCGACGTGAAGCGCCTGCTCGCCTACTCCTCGATCAGCCACGCCGGCTTCGTGCTGGTCGGCGTCCAGGCCGCCACCGCCGACGGCGCCAAGGCGGCGCTGTTCTACCTGGCCTCCTACACCTTCATGGTGGCCGGCAGCTTCGGGGTGGTCGCCCTCGTCGGCCGCAAGGGCGACATCGGCCACCACCTCGACGACTACCGCGGCCTGGCCAAGGACCGCCCCGGCCTGGCGCTGCTCTTCGCCCTGTTCCTCTTCGCCCAGGCCGGCATCCCGCTCACGTCGGGCTTCTTCGCCAAGTTCTACGTGATCACCGCCGCGGTCGACGCCGGCTCAACCATCCTCGCCGTCGTGGCCATGGTGGCCTCGGTCGTCGCCGTGTTCCTCTACCTGCGGATCATCGTGGCGATGTACATGGAGCCCCTCGAGGAGGACCGGGAGCGCCGCCGCATCCCCATCCCCTTCGCCGCCGGCCTCGGCCTCGCCCTCGCCGCCATCGTCACGCTGGTGGCCGGCATCTTCCCCAGCACCCTGGCCGACCCTGCCGCCGAGGCCACCCCCGCCTTGGTCGCCGAGCCCGACCCCACGGCCACCGCCCAACCCACGCTCCCCTAGGCCGAGCCAGCGCTCGAGCCCGAGCTCGAGCCCGCAGTGCACCGGAGACCGTGCACTTCGGGCTCGGGTTCGTGATCCGGGGGGCGATGGTGCGACTCGGTGGGGGGACGGGTTCGCGGAGCGCGGGTCACGAGGCGATGGCGATCTGGCGGGTGGCGTCGCGCTTGGCGTCGTAGAGGGCGGTGTCGGCCCGGCGGACGAGGTCGTCGGGGGTGTCGTCCGGGCGGGCTTCGGCGATGCCGACGGACAGGCCCACCTCGACCGTGGTGCCGTGGACGTCGAAGGGCTGCGAGGCCACGGCCACCAGGCGGGCGGCCACCTCCTCCGCGGTGGCGAGGTCACCCCGCAGGAGCACGGTGAACTCGTCGCCGCCGATGCGGGCGAGCTCGTCGCTCGGGCGCAGCGCCTGTCGGAGGCGGCGGACGAGCTCCACGAGCACGACGTCGCCGGCTTGGTGGCCAAGCGAGTCGTTCACGGCCTTGAACCGGTCCATGTCGCAGTAGAGCAGCACCGCGGGCCCGCCGGTCTCGAGCGCGCGGGTCAGCCGGTCCCGGAACCGGGCTCGGTTGGCGGTGCCGGTGAGCGGGTCGTGGCTGGCCAGGTGGCGGAGCTGCTCGTGCTCGGCGTGGCGGACGAGGACCAGCTGCACGTAGCGCAGGCACCGCGCGATGACCGACTCGTGGGCGGTGACCGGCGGGGTGTCGACCTCCCTCCCGATGGTCAGCACGGCCGGACCGATCGAGCTGTGCGGCGGGACCGGCAGCACCCAGATGCCGCGCAGGCCGTGCTGGGCGGCGGAGCCGGCCACCGGCTCGGGCAGCTCCTCGAGGGTCAGGTACTGGGGCTCGCCGGTGCGGGCGACCTCGTGCCAGGGACCGTCCTCCACCTCGAGGCATGCCTCGGGCACGTCCCACGCCGCGCACCCGGCGAACGAGCCGTCCTCCAGGCCCCAGTGGATGGCGGCCGCCGGCGCCTCGAAGAAGGCGGCCGTCGACCGGGCCAGGAGGTCGAGGACGCGGGGGAGCGGCTGACCGGCCAGCAGCGCGGCCAGCGACTCGTCGAGGTGCAGCTGGGCGTCGAAGGCCATGAAGTACATGGGCACGCCGGCCACGTCGGGGTCGTCGATGAGCGGCAGGGCGCCGATGGCCCGCCAGGTGCCGGTGCCGTCGGGCCGGAGGATCTGGTACACGGGCGGCACCCCGAGCCCGACCTCCTCGTGGGCGGTCAGGTCGCCCATGGTCGCGATGGCGTCGTCGATCTGCTCGGGCGGCAGGAACTCGACGATGTTGCGGCCCACCACCTCGGCCGCCGGGGCCCGGAACTCCTTCTCCGCCGCCCCGCCGAAGTAGGTGATCGTGCCGTCCGGAGCGATCACGAGGATCGGGATCGACATCGTCTCGACGATCTTGCGGAAGGCTGCGTCGGAGAGCTGCCCGTTGCCTTCGTCGCCCACGCAGGGCATGGTACCGGGCACGCTCCGCGTCCATCCGGGCAGCGGAGCCGGTGACGCGGCGGCTGGAGGGTGCAGGTGGGAACGCAACGGCGTCGCCGGACGTCGAAGGGAGCCAAGGCGGGTCGCACGCGCCCCGCCGCCCATCGCCGTCGCCCCCGAAGGAGTGCCGTGGCCGCCCGCCGCCGACGCAACCGCATCCTCATCGCCGTCCTGGTGGCCGCCGTGCTGGCCGGCGGGATCGGCCTGCTGGCCACCGGGCTCATCGCCCTGGACGACACCGGCACCGTGCGGTCCTCCGACGACGGTGCCGCCACGACCACGCCCACCACCGGGGCCACCACCACGACCGAGGCCAGCACCACCACGAGCACGACGACCACGGCGCCCACGACCACCACCACCGTGCCGGCAGCGGCTGACGGCACCCTCGAGCTCGGTGAGTCGGGGCCCGAGGTGCAGCTCCTCCAGCAGCGCCTCAGCGACCGCGGGTTCTGGCTGGGCACCCCCGACGGTCGCTACGGCCAGCTCACCCGTCAGGCCGTGATGGCCTTCCAGAAGGCCCACGGCCTCGGGCGCGACGGCGTGGCCGGCCCCGCCACCCTCGCCGCCCTCGACACGGTCGGGCCGGTCGGGCCCCGGGAGGCGGCCGGCACCCACCTCGAGATCGACCTGGCCCGCCAGATCCTGATCGTCGTCGAGGGCGGCACCACCAGGTGGGTCCTGAACACCTCGACCGGCAACGGCGAGGCCTACGCCAGCCCGGGGGGCGGCACCGCGGTGGCCGCCACCCCGCCGGGGTCCTTCACGATCTACCGCGAGATCGACGGGCTGCGGGAGGCGCCGCTCGGCACGCTGTACCGGCCGAAGTACTTCAACGGGGGCATCGCCGTCCACGGCTCCGGCAGCATCCCGGCCTACCCGGCCTCCCACGGCTGCGCCCGCCTCACCAACGCAGCCATGGACCTGCTGTGGTCGTCGGGCCTCGCCACCGTCGGCACGCCCGTCCTCGTCTACTGACCACCCGGCGCGCTCCACCTCGCGGCGGCCCGCCGAGCGCCCCTCGGCGGCGCGCCCGACGTGCGGCGGCTGGGCCCAGGCCCGTACCATCGAACCTCCACCCGGCGCCTCCGTCCCCCGGCGGGGGCGCCCGCCCCGGTCCCGTGCCCCGCATGTCGAGCCTCCCCGCCCGCGCCACCGACCCCGAGCTCGTCGAGCTGGCTCGACGGGGCGACCGCGGCGCCTTCGCCGAGCTGCTCCGCCGCCACGACGACCGCCTGCGGGGCCTCGCCTACCGGCTCCTGGCCGACCGCCACGCCATGGACGACGCGCTCCAGCAGGCCTACGTCAAGGCCTACCGGGGGCTCCACCGGTACAAGGCAGGCAGCAGCTTCGGGACGTGGCTGTACCGCATCGCCTACAACGCCTGCGTCGACGAGCTGCGCCGGCGCAAGCAGAACCCGGTCGCCGTCGAGGAGCCCCTCGCCCCTGCGGTCGTCCGCCTCGGACCCGACCGCGACGTCACTGCGTCGGAGGCCGTCCGGGCCGCTCTGGCGGGCCTGCCCCAGAGCCAGCGGGTGACGGTGGTGCTCGTCGACGGCGAGGGCTTCGACCAGCAGGAAGTGGCCTCGATCCTCGGCGTCGCCCCGGGCACCGTGGCCTCCCGCCTGCGCCGCGCCCGCGCCGCGCTGCGCCGGACCCTGGGGGAGGAGGTGCGGTGACCGACCACGACCCGATCGAGCCCGACCCCCTCGTCGAGACCGCGCTGCGCCTGCTCCCCGTCCCCGATCACGAGCCCGACTTCTGGGCCCGGGTCGAGGAGGCCCTCGACGCGGCGCCGCCCAAGCGGAGCGCCACCGCCGAGAAGAGGCCGGCGGCGTCGGGCGGCCCCGGCGCGGCCGGGAAGGGTGCGCTCACCGCGGCCGCGGCTGCGGCCGTCAGCGCCGGTCGACCGAGGACCGCCGCGCTGCCTGCGCTCGAGCTGGTCCCGGGCCCGGTGCCGGGGGTGGTGCCAGCCGCCATGCGTCGCCCGTCGAACGTGGTGCTGAGCGCCATCGCCGTGGTGGCCGCGATCGCGGTGCTGGTGGCCGGTGCGACGTTGGTGCGCTCCCGCACCGACGACGGGTTGAGCGACGAGGCCGCCAGCACCGAGCCGGCCGGCGCGCCCTCCGCCGCCCCTGAGGGGCTCGTGGCCCCATCCGACGAGCCGGCCGCGGCCATCGTCGTGGACTGGATCAACGCCGTCGCCGCCGGCGAGATGGAGGAGGCCTGGTCGCTCCTCGGTCCGCGGTCGCAGACCGACTGGGGCTCCTTCGACGCCTTCGCGTCGGAGGCGACGGGCCTGGCCGAGGGCTACGGGGCCTGGCGGGTGTCAGCTCCGGAGATCCTCGTCACGCCCCTGGGCGAGGACGGCGACGAGGGGCTGGTCGTGGTGACCCTGGTGGGCGCCGTCCCCCAGGAGGGCACCACCCGGGTCCGGGCCGACGCCTTCCCGGTGCGCCTCGTGGGCGAGCGCGGCGTCCTCGAGCTCTACGACAGCGCCGGGGTGATGGAGATCGTGGTGCCCGACGACGTCGGCGCGGACGGCGCCCTCCCCGTCCTCGACCCCTCCGAGGAGATCGTGCTCGTGGTGCCCGGCGGGGTCGTGCCCGTCCTGCGCCTGGGCGACGGCCCCGTCGTGGTGTGCGGCGAGGCGCCCGGCACCCAGCTCACCCCCCTCGAGGGCACGCCCGGCCAGCGCTGCGGGTACTCGCCCCCCGGAGGGTTGCCGGCCGGCGACCAGGTCCTGCTGGCCGCCTTCACGTCCCCCGACGGAAGCTCGGTGACCGCCCACGGCGCCCCGTTCACCGTCCGCTGACCGACCCGTCGAGCGCCCCCTTCGAGGTCGCGCGCACCCGCCGACGGCCATCTTGGACCCTCGTTCACGCCTTCACTAGGCTCACCCGCCGTGTCCGATCTCCTCCGCGACTACCTCACGGTGGGCATCTTCGGCCTCGTCGGCGCCGGGCTGGTGGCCCTGCTGATGGGCATCGGGTCGCTCGTGCGACCCACCCGTCCGCAGGCGGAGAAGTACATCAACTACGAGTCCGGCGTGGACCCGGTGGGCTCCGGGTGGGGCCAGAGCCAGATCCGGTACTACATCTTCGCCCTGCTCTTTGTGATGTTCGACGTGGAGGCGGTTTTCGTCTTCCCGTTCGCCACCCGGGTCGACGCCTACGGCTGGTTCGGCCTCGTGGAGATGGCGATCTTCATCGTGATCCTGGCCCTCGGCCTGGTCTACGCCTGGAAGAAGAAGGTGCTGCGATGGCTGTAAGCCCCAGGTCGGTCGGCGCCTGATGGGACTCGTCGAGAGCGGCAAGATGCCCAAGCCGCTCACCAAGCTGCTGAACCTCTCCCGCAAGTACTCCGTCTGGGCCTACCAGTGGGGCCTCGCCTGCTGCGCCATCGAGATGGGGGCCGCCTTCGCGTCGCCCCGGTACGACGTGATGCGCCTCGGCGTCATCCCCTTCCCGGCCAGCCCCCGCCAGGCCGACCTCGTGATCATCTCCGGCACCGTGACGGACAAGATCGTCCCGTCGATCCGCCGCCTCTACGAGCAGATGCCGGACCCGAAGTACGTGATCTCGATGGGCTCGTGCACCAACACCGGCGGGCCCTACTGGGACAGCTACTCGGTCACCAAGGGCGTCGATCAGGTCGTCCCGGTGGACGTGTACGTCCCGGGCTGCCCGCCCCGCCCCGAGGCGCTCATCGAGGGCATCGTCCTCCTCCAAGAGCGCATCCAGAACGAGAACATGGCGGCCCGTTGGAAGGGCGAGCAGCACGGGGAGCCGATCGTCGTTGGCTGACGACGCCACCGCCACCGACGACGCCCCCGCCGAGGAGACCCCGGCCACCGACGAGGCCCGCGACGCGGTGGTGGCCCAGCTCACCGAGCACCTCGGCGACGCCATCGTCGACTCGCTGGTCAAGCCCGGCCTCGGCCTCTGGGTCCGCGTCGCCACCGACGCCTGGTCCGAGGCGGCCGAGGTGGCCCGCCACAAGGCCGGGTTCCGGTTCTTCGACTTCATCTCAGCCATCGACTGGCTGCCCTCGCCCTACGGCCGGTACGAGGACGCCACCGTCGACGTTCCCTGGCCGCCGCCCATGCCGGACCGCTCGCAGGCGGAGCCCGGCTACACCGGCGGCGACACCCGCTTCCAGGTGCTCGCCTCGGTGGCCAAGCCCGGCACCGACCTGCGGATCCTGCTGAAGGCCGACGTCCCCGACGACGACCTGCGGATCGGCACCTGGGTCCGCACCTACGCCGGCGCCGCGTGGCACGAGCGCGAGGCCCACGAGATGTTCGGGATCACCTTCGAGGGCAACCCCGACCTGCGACACATCTACCTGCCCACCGAGTTCGAGGGCCACCCCCTGCGCAAGGAGTTCCCGCTCCTGGCCCGGGTGGTGAAGCCCTGGCCCGGCATCGTCGACGTCGAGCCCATGCCCGGCGAGGACGACGACAGCGAGGCCGAAGGAGACGAGGCATGACGCTCCTCACCGACGCCCAGCAGCTCGCCTACGCCAACGCGCAGGCCGCCGACGGTCGCATCAACGTCGAGCTCGAGACCGACGACGGCATGACCCTCAACATGGGGCCGCAGCACCCCGCCACCCACGGCACGCTGCGCGTCGTGGCCCGCCTCGACGGCGAGCAGGTCATCTCGGCCGACGTCATCTGCGGCTACATGCACCGTGGCTACGAGAAGCTCTGCGAGGTCCGCTCCTACCCCCAGATCAACACCCTCGTGAACCGCATCGACTGGCTGGGCAGCTTCGCCAACGAGGTGCCGTTCATCCTCGTCGCCGAGCAGCTCATGGAGATCGAGGCCCCGGACCGGGCCAAGTGGATCCGCACGATCTTCTTCGAGCTGTCGCGCATTGCGAACCTCAGCCTCTTCATCGGCGACCTCGCCCTCCAGCTCGGCGCCCAGACCCCGGCCTTCCTCGCCTTCCGGGACCGCGAGTTCGTCCTCAACCAGATCGAGGCCGTCACCGGCGGGCGCTTCCACCCCAACTTCGACCGCATCGGCGGACTGAAGGACGACCTACCGAAGGGGTGGATCGCCGACACCAAGGCCGCCATGGTCCGCATCCGCCAGTTCTGCGACCTGATGGATGACCTCGTGATGGGCAACGAGATCTTCCAGATGCGCATGCGAGGCGTCGGCATCATCCCGGCCGACGTCGCCCTCTCCTACGGCCTCTCGGGTGCCAACCTGCGTGGCTCGGGGGTCGACTGGGACCTCCGGCGGGACAGCAACATCGGCCTGGCCTACGACCAAGTCGACTTCAAGGTCTGGACCCACCCCGACGGCGACTGCTACGCCCGCTCCTGGGTGAGGGTGCAGGAGGTCCGTGAGGCCACGCGCATCGTGGACCAGCTCTGCGACTCCCTCCCCAGCGGAGCGGTGATGGCCAAGGTGCCCCGCATCATCAAGGTGCCCGAGGGCGAGGCCTACGTCGCCACCGAGAACCCTCTGGGGGAGATGGGCTACTACCTCGTCTCCAAGGGCGACACCGGCCCGTTCCGGGTGAAGATCCGCTCGGCCAGCTTCAACAACATCTCGGTCGTGCCGTGGCTCCTGAAGGGCGTCTACGTGCCCGACGTCATCGCCATCCTCGGCAGCCTCTACTTCATCCTCGGAGACATCGACCGGTGACCGCCTCGGTGCTCGCCGTCGACTGGGGCAACTACTGGCAGCAATCGATCTTCCGCGTCGCCGGCGCGGCCGTGTTCATCATCCTGGGCGCCGGCACGTTCGTCATCGCCTTCCTCTTCAAGATGATGAGCTACATGCAGAGCCGGCTCGGCCCCATGGAGGCCGGGCCCCACGGCACGTTGCAGCTCCTCGCCGAGGTCGGCAAGTGGCTCCAGAAGGAGGACCTCGTCCCCGACCGAGCCGACGCCCGCCTCTTCAAGCTGGCGCCGTACCTCGTCCTCGCGTCCACGTTCCTCGTGGCCGTGGTGATGCCCTTCGGGCCCGACGCCTACTTCGTCAACCTCGACACCGGCATCTACCTGGCCCTCGCCCTGGCCTCGATCTCGGTGCTCGGGATCATCGTCGCCGGCTGGGCGTCGGCCAACAAGTTCTCCCTCATCGGCGGCCTGCGGGCCGCCGGGCAGCTCATCGCCTACGAGCTGCCCATGGTCCTCGCCGTCGTCGGCGTGGTCATCCAGGCCGGCACCCTCAACCTGCAGGGGATCGTGGCCGCCCAGCACCAGGGCGAGATCTTCGGTTGGGACGGCATCGGCAACCCGTTCATCCTCACCCAGCTCCTCGGGTTCGTGATCTTCATGATCGCCACCCAGGCCGAGCTCACCCAGCCCCCCTTCGACATGCCGGTCGCCGAGTCTGAGATCGTCACCGGCTACATGACCGAGTACTCCGGCATGCGGTTCCTGCTCTTCTTCATCGGGGAGTTCGCCACCGCCGCCGTGTTCTCGGCCATCGCCGCCACGCTGTTCCTGGGCGGCTGGGCCGTCCCGTTCGTGGACCTCGACGACAACGTCATGAACGTCGTCGGCCCGATCGTGCTCCTCGTGAAGATGATGCTCGTGGGCACGCTCATCTTCTGGGCCCGGTTCACGTTCCCCCGCTTCCGCGAGGACCAGCTCCAGTCCTTCGCCTGGAAGGCGCTCATCCCGCTGTCCCTGGTCAACATCCTGGCCACGATGGTCCTGAAGGTGGCGTTCTGATGGCCCGGCCCCGGTTCCGCGTCCCCTTGAAGGGCCTCTTCGTCGGCCTCAAGACCACGATGGGGATCTTCCTGCAGACGATGTTCCCGAAGCGGGGCATCAAGACGCTGCTGCCCGCCCCCACCCTCGGCGCCGTCACCGTGCAGTACCCGCACAAGAGCCCGCCCGAGGTGCCGGCCCCCCGGGCCCGTGGCGTGATCGCGCTGAAGTCCGAGAACTGCACCGTCTGCATGCTCTGCGCCCGGAGCTGCCCGGACTGGTGCATCTACATCGAGGGCCACAAGACGAAGGCCCCGCCCCGCCGCCCGGGCGGCAAGGAGCGCACCGTCAGCGCGCTCGACCGCTTCGACATCGACTACTCGCTGTGCATGTACTGCGGGATCTGCGTCGAGGTCTGCCCGTTCGACGCCCTCTTCTGGAGCCCCGAGTTCGAGTACTCCGAGACGCGGCTGGCCGACCTCCTCCACGACGAGGAGCGCCTCAACGAGTGGATGGAGACCGTCCCCGAGTTCGAGCCCTACGAAGCCGGGTCCACCGCCAAGGTCCGGAAGGTCCCGCGCTGATGGTTGCCCAGAACCTCTTCTTCTACGCCTTCGCAGCCGGGATCGTGCTCGCCGCCATCCGCGTCGTGACCAGCCAGAACGTCGTCCACGCCGCCCTCTGGCTGGTGGCGGTCCTGGCCGGGGTCAGCGCCCAGTACGTGCTCCTGGCGGCCGAGTTCGTCGCCGCCACCCAGGTGCTCGTCTACATCGGCGCCGTGATGGTGCTGTTCCTGTTCGGCATCATGCTCACCCGCACCCGGATCGGGCGGGACCAGGAGCTCACCCACAAGCACTGGTGGGGCGGCGCCATCACCGCGCTCGTTCTGTTCGGGGTCATGGCCTACGCCCTGATCGACGCGTTCGGCTGGACGAAGACGCCGCTGCCGGCGGACACCCGGATCGCCACCGTCGACGGGTCGAACACGGCCACGGTCAGCGACGCCATCTTCAGCACCTACCTCCTGCCCTTCGAGGCGATCTCGGTCCTGCTCCTCGCCGCCCTCGTGGGCGCCATCGTCCTCGCCAGGAAGGAGTGAGCATGGACGACCTGCTGCTCAACCAGTTCCTGCTGCTCGGCGCGGTGCTCTTCTGCATCGGCGTGTACGGCGTCATCGCCCGGAAGAACGCCGTGCTCGTGCTCATGTCCATCGAGCTGATCTTGAACTCGGTCAACATCAACCTGCTGGCCTTCGGAGCCATGTGGGGCGACGTGAGCGGCGCCGTGTTCGCCCTGTTCATCATCGCGGTGGCGGCCGCCGAGGTCGGCGTGGGCCTCGCCATCGTCCTGCTCATCTACCGGAACCGCCGCACCGTCGACCTCGACGACCTGGCGACGATGAAGGGCTGACCCGGACCGATGCTCGAGAACGCCTGGATCATCCCGATCGTCCCCGCGGCGTCGTTCTTCCTCATCCTGTTCTTCGGCAAGCGCCTGCCCAGGAAGGGCTCCGAGATCGGCATCGCCGCCCTCGCCATCGCCTTCGTGCTGTCGCTCGTCGTCAACGTCGAGTGGTTCCAGCGGGTCGACGACGCCGAGCACGCCGCCCACGCCGCCGCCGAGTCCCACGACGGGGACGAGGGCGGGGAGACCGAAGGGAAAGAGCATGGCCTCGCCGAGGCCAGCTTCGCGAGCCTTGGTGCGGAGCCGCAGGCGTTCGCACCGGCGGGGGGTCATGCCAAGGGGGGCGCAGCCCCCCTTGATGCGCAAGTGGCCGCCGCCCCCGCCGCCGAGGAGGAGGAGGGTCACGTCGAGTTCGAGGTGGAGCCGCTCCACCGGTCGTGGACCTGGTGGTCGAGCGGCGGGGTGGAGTTCACCGCCGGCATGCTCCTCGACGGCCCCAGCGTGATCATGCTGTTCGTCGTCACGCTGATCTCGCTGCTCGTGCACGTCTACAGCACCGACTACGTGAACGGCGACCGGCGCTACACCCACTACTTCGCCTTCCTCTCGCTGTTCACCGCCTCGATGCTCGGGCTGATCATGAGCGAGAGCACCCTGCAGCTCCTCACGATGTGGGAGCTGGTCGGCCTGTGCTCGTTCGCGCTCATCGGGCACTGGTGGGAGGAGAAGCCGAACTCCGACGCCGCCCTCAAGGCCTTCCTCACCAACCGGGTGGGCGACATCGGCCTCATCTGCGGCGTCATCATCCTCTTCTTCGCCGCCGACCAGTCCTTCGACATCCTCACCATCAACGAGATGGCCGTCTCCGGCGACATCAGCCACCTCGTGCTGCTCGTCGCCTCGGCGTCGCTCATGGCGGCGGTGATGTCCAAGTCCGGCCAGTTCATCCTCCACACCTGGCTGCCCGACGCGATGGCCGGTCCCACGCCCGTGTCGGCCCTCATCCACGCCGCCACGATGGTCGTGGCCGGCATCTTCATGATCGGCCGCCTCTACGGCGTGTTCTTCCAGGGCCTCATGATCGGCACCAGCAGCGTGAACCTGCTGGCGGTCATCGGTGGCGTCACCGTGATCGGTGGCGCCGGACTCGCCTTCGTCCAGTCCGACATCAAGAAGGTGCTCGCCTACTCCACCGTCTCCCAGCTCGGGTACATGGCGATGGCCCTCGGGGTGGGCGCCTGGACCGCCGCGTTCTTCCACCTCTTCACCCACGCCCTCTTCAAGGCCGGCCTCTTCCTCGGCTCGGGCTCGGTGGCCCACTCCGTCCACTCCTTCGACATGAAGAAGGACATGGGCGGCATGAAGCGGTTCATGCCGAGGACCTACGCCACGTTCGTGATCTGCACCGGGGCGCTGATCGGCCTGTTCCCGCTGGCCGGGTTCTGGTCGAAGGACGAGATCCTCGCCGGTGCCGGCCAGCTCGGCGGCGAGGGCGCCTACACCGCCTTCCTCGTGGTCGGCATCCTCGGCGCCTTCATGACCGCCGCCTACATGACCCGCTGCATCTACCTCACCTTCCACGGCGAGCCCCGGGGCCACGCCGCCGACCCCCACCACCCGCCCCACGAGTCCGGCCCCCGGATCGTGGTGCCGCTCTACATCCTGTCGGGCCTCGCCGTGGTGGCCGGCTTCACCAACGTGCCCAACAGCGGTGTGCTCGAGTTCGTGCCCGACTCGTGGGCGCTGCGCTTCGAGCACTTCTACGAGCCGAAGGGCGCCTACTTCCCGGGGGTGCTCGACACGTTCAGCCACCCCACCTTCAGCATCGGCATCGCGCTGGTCTCCACGGTGGTCGGCCTGCTGGGCATCGGGCTCGCCTACGCGTGGTACTGGAAGGGCCTCGGGCCCCAGGGCCTCACCTCGCGCAACAAGCTGGCCAAGGCGGGCCACACCTTCCTCGTCGAGAAGTACTACTTCGACAAGCTGTACACCGACGTCATCGCCGGTTCCGTGAAGGGGCCGATCGCACGGGCCGCCAACTGGACCAACCAGCACGTGCTGGACGGCATCGTCAACGGCGTCGGCCGGGGCGGCACCGCGGCCGGCCGCTTCGTCTACGACCGCATCGACCAGGGGATCGTCGACACCATCGTCAACGGCAGCGGCGCCGCCGCCGAGGGCAGCGGGCAGGGGCTGCGCCAGATCCAGACGGGTCGCGTGCAGCAGTACGCGGCCCTCCTCTTCGCCGGCGCCGCCGTCCTCGCCGGCATCTTCATCATCGTCATCTAGGAACCAGGAACCAGAACGGGACCATGGACAACAACCAATTCCTGACCGACTGGGGGCTCAGCCTCATGGTGTTCCTGCCGCTGGCAGGAGCGCTCGTCATGATGCTGATCCCGAAGTCCGACGAGGGCACCCACAAGGTGGTGGCGCTGGTCGCAACGCTGGCCTCGGCCGCCGTGGGCATCGCCATCTTCGCCGACTTCGACTACGACAACGCCGGGGTGCTGCAGTTCGCCGTCGACGAGACCTGGATCGACGTCATCAGCTCGCGGTACCAGCTCGGCATCGACGGCCTGGCCCTGCCGCTGGTGGCCCTGACCCTGCTGATCACCCCGCTGGTGATCGTCTACAGCTGGAACCACTTCCCGGAGCCGCACAACCCGAAGGCGTTCCTCATCCTCATCCTGGTGCTGCACACCGGGATGCTCGGCACCTTCGTGGCTCAGGACCTCATCCTCTTCTTCGTGTTCTTCGAGGTCGTGCTCCTGCCGATGTACTTCATGATCGGCGTATGGGGCGGCGAGCAGCGCCAGTACGCCTCGATCAAGTTCTTCGTCTACACGTTCTTCGGCTCGGCGCTGATGCTCGTCAGCTTCGTGGCCCTCTACTTCCTCACCGGGGCCGACACGTTCTCCATGACGGGCCTGGCCGAGGAGGTCGCCTCCCGCAACGCGGCCGGCACCTTCGCGCTGTCCACCCAGGTGCTCGTGTTCGGCGGCATGTTCATCGGCTTCGGCATCAAGGTGCCGATGTTCCCGTTCCACACCTGGCTGCCCGACGCCCACACCCAGGCTCCCACCCAGGGCTCGGTGATCCTGGCCGCCGTGCTCCTGAAGCTCGGCACCTACGGGTTCATCCGGGTCGCGCTCGGCATCCTCCCCGAGGCCGCCGTCGAGTGGGCCCCCTGGATCGGCCTGCTGGCGGTCATCGGCATCATCTACGGCGCGCTCGGCTGCCTGGCCCAGACCGACATGAAGCGCCTGATCGCCTTCTCGTCGGTGGCCCACATGGGCTTCGTGATGCTCGGCATCTCCACCCTCACCGACTTCGGCCTCAACGCCGCCGTGTTCGGCTCGGTGGCCCACGGCCTCATCACCGGCATGCTCTTCTTCCTGGCCGGCTCGGTGAAGGAGCGCTACCACACCCTTGAGATCAAGCGCCTCGGCGGCCTGCTCATCTCCGCACCCCGGATGGGCTGGATCCTCGGCTTCGTGTCCATGGCCTCCCTCGGCCTCCCCGGCCTGGCCGGGTTCTGGGGCGAGATACCCGCCATCCTGGCCGCCTACAACCCGGGCGCCGGGCTGCCCGAGGAGACCTTCCGCACCTACATGGTGATCGCGGCCGTCGGCACCGTCCTCGCCGCCGGCTACCTCCTCTGGCTCTACCAGCGGACCGCATTCGGCGAGCCCAAGGAGGAGTTCGCCGACACGGAGATCGCCGACGTCACCACGGCGGAGTGGATCGCCTGGGTCCCGCTGCTCGTGCTCATCCTCGTGCTCGGCATCTACCCCCACCTGCTCTTCCAGGTGTCGGACCCGGCCATGACCGCCCTCGGCGACGTCTTCGCGGCGATGGGCAAGTAGGGACCGATGCTCGCCTCGCTCCTCCAGCAGGGGACCCCGTTCGCCCGTCCCGACGTCGACTTCCACGCGTTCGCGCCCGAGATCGTCCTCGTCGGCACGCTGGTGGCGGTCCTGCTGGTGGACCTCTTCACGCCGGAGAGCTCCCGAGGCATCGTCCCCCAGGTGGCCGGCATCGGCCTCCTCGCCAGCATGGTGCCGGTCCTCACCCTGGCCGTGGGCGGCAGCGACCGGGCCATGTTCGGCGGCGCCTACGCGGTCGACGACTTCTCGCTCGTGATCAAGGCCCTGTTCCTGGCCGCGGGCTACATCGTCGTCCTGCTGTCCACCAACTACGTCGCCGAGGGCGACTACCACGAGGGCGAGTACTACTTCCTGCTGCTCTCGTCGATCCTCGGCATGTCGATCATGGCGTCCGGCCGGGACCTCATCACGATCTTCGTGGCCCTCGAGCTGCTCTCGATCCCGGCCTACATGCTCGCCGGCTGGCGCAAGCGGGACCCGAAGTCGAACGAGGCGGGCGTGAAGTACTACCTGATGGGCGTCTTCGCGTCGGCCGTCATGCTCTACGGGATGTCGCTGCTCTACGGGCTGTCCGGGAGCACGCTCCTCACCGAGGTCGGCGCCGCCATCAGCAGCCCGGAGACGTCGCCCGTCCTCACCCTCGGAGTGCTGTTCGTGCTCATCGGCTTCGCCTTCAAGGTGTCGGCGGTGCCGTTCCACACCTGGGCGCCGGACACCTACGAGGGCGCCCCCACCCCGATCACCGCCTTCCTGGCCGTGTCGTCGAAGGCGGCCGGCTTCGTGGCGCTGCTCCAGCTGGCGCTCATCGCCTTCCCGGGCCGCGACGACGTGGTCGAGCCGTTCTTCTGGGTGCTGGCCGCCCTCACGATGACCGTCGGCAACCTCATCGCCCTGCGCCAGACGAACATCGTCCGGCTCCTCGCCTACTCCGGCATCGCCCAAGCCGGCTACATCATGGCCCCGCTCGCCGTGATGGGCTCCAACCCCGACGGCGCCCTCAAGGCCATCGTCACCTACCTGCTCATCTACGCCGCCACCAACCTCGGTGCCTTCGCGGTGGTGCTGGCGGTGGCCCGCAAGACCCGCAGCGCCGAGATCAGCACCTGGGGCGGGCTCTTCGAGTACGCGCCGGGCCTCACCGTGCTGATGTCGATCTTCCTGTTCAGCCTGGCCGGCATCCCGCCCCTCGGCGGCTGGCTGGCCAAGTTCGTGATCTTCCGGTCCCTGGTCCAGCCGGACCTCACCGTCGGCGGCGTCACCCTGGCTGTGGTCGTCGGCGTGAACTCGGTGATCGCGCTCTACTACTACGCCAACATCGCCCGGGAGATGTGGATGAAGCCGGTGCCCGACGGCGACCGCACCGTCGTGCGGATCCCGTTCTCCATCGGCGCCGCCCTCGCCATAACGGCGATCGTCACGGTCGCCTTCGGCGTCAGCAACCTCGCCACCCGCTTCGGCGACCTCGCCTCCTTCCTCTGAACGACGTCTGTGTGTGGTTCCGAGCCCTATGGGCTCGAGAACCCACACAGACGTAGTGTCCGGGCGTGGACCACGGGACCTACCGCGCCGCCATCGCCACCGAGGGCGGGCGGCTGGCCGCGCTGCCAGGCGATGCCCTCGACCGGCCGGTGCCCTCCTGCCCGGGGTGGGACCTCGGTGAGCTGATCGGCCACGTCGGGCGGGTGCACCGCTGGGCCGCCGCCCACCTCGCCGAAGCACCAGGCAAGCCGACGGCCAAGCGTCCCGCCCCGCCCGAGGGCGACGCCGTGCTGCCCTGGTACCAGGAGTCGCTCGACCTGATCCTGACCGAGCTCGACCGGCACGACCCAGACGAGCCGGCCCACAGCTTCGCCGGGCCGGCCACCGTCGGGTTCTGGGCCCGCCGGCAGGCCCACGAGCTGGCCGTGCACCGCTGGGACGCCCAGAACGCGCTGAGCCCCGGCGCGGCCGAGCCGATCCCGGCGCCGCTGGCCGCCGACGGGATCGACGAGTGGCTGGAGCTGTTCGTCCCCCGGTTCCTCGCCCTGCGGCGGGAACCGATCCCGGCTGAGCTCGTCGGCGCGTCGCTCCACCTGCACGGCACCGACGAGGACCAGACCGAGCCGGCCGAGTGGCTCCTGCGCCTCACCGCCGAGGGCTGCGAGGTCGAGCGCGCCCACGCCAAGGGCGATGCCGCCCTGCGGGGCCCGGCCTCGGACCTGCTGCTCGCCGCGTGGCACCGCGTCCCGCTCGATCGGGTCGACGTGGTCGGCGCCGCAGCGAGGGCCGAAGCCGTCCTGGCTCTCGTCCACGTGACCTGAGCGCTCGACGGGCGCCCGCCGTGAGGCGAGCGCCCATCGAGGATCACGGGTTCGGTCACCCGTGGCGGGTGCCCGCGGGGCCACCACCCCTGCCGGCCGCCGTGGGGGCGCGGCCGTCAGCGATCGTCGTCGTGGTCGTCGGTGCCGTCGTCGCCGCCGGAACGGTTATCGGAGTCGTCCTGGTCGTCGTCCTGGTCGTCGTCCTGGTCGTCGTGACCGGACTGGTCGTCCGACTCGTGGTCGCTGCCGTCGTGACCGGAGCCCGAGGAGTCGTCGTCGCTCGAGCCGGAGCGGTCGTCCTCCACGCGGGTGACCACTCCGTCCTCGGTGCGGACCTCGGTGCCGGCGGCGTCGTCCTCCACCCGGATCCGCTCCCGCACCCGGCCGTCCTCGATCTCCACGTCCACGTCGACCTCGACGGAGCCGCGGGTGAGATCGACCTCGACCTCCCGGCCGGCGGCGTGCTCCACCTCGACGAACCAGCCCTCGACGGGGCTCACCGAGACCAGGCGGAGGTGGCCCGACTCGACGGCCACCACGACGGTCCCGGCGCCGGCGGCGTCGATGGTCCGCACCTCGTCAGGGATCGGGGTGCCGGGCGCGCCCGAGCCGGCGGTCGTGCTCGTGCCGGCCGAGCCGGCGGTGGTCGACGTGGTGCCAAGGTCGTCGTCTTCGGGGCGGGGGGTGCCGGTGCAGCGCGGGTCGCCGGCGTGCTCGGCTTCGTCGCAGGGACCGGACACGTCCTCGACGAGGCCGGCCAGCGCGAGGTCGGCCTCCTCGCTGTCGCCGCCCGTCCCGGCGAGGGCCACACCCCCGCCGAGGGCGAGGGCCCCCGCTGCGAGAGCGGCGAGGCGGCGGGGACGGCTGAGGGTGGGGATGGACATCGGTGGACCTCCTGGTCGGGCGGATCGTGCCGCCACCGTCGCCCGGGCCGCCCCAAGCCGACCCCCACGCAGCCCTAAGGCTGGGTGAACACCTCAGTCCTCGACGTCCTCCCGGACGTCGTCCCGCGGACCGCCGTCCCACCAGCCGGCCACCCGGCTCTCGTGGCCTGCGCTCTCGAACTCGACCTTGACGCCGTTGACGTGCTCGGGCTCGGCGTGGACCGAGAACCCGGGGTTTGGCGTCGCCGCGAGCACGGTGACGCCGGAGGGCTCGAAGCGCAGGGTGGCCGTCCCGCCGACCAGCGCGTAGGTGCGCGTCTCGCCCACGGCCGCCGTGGTGGGTGGGGGCGGCGCCGCGGTGGTGGGGCTGCCGGCCGACGACGTGGTCACGGTGCTCGCCGTCACGTCGGGCGGAGCACTGGGGGCGGTGGTCTCGCTCGAGGTGACGCCCGGGACGGTCGTCGTGCTGGAGGTGGAGGCCAGCTCCTGGGCCACCTCCTCGGCGCTGAGAGGCGACGGCCGGCTCCCGGTCACCTCGTTGCCGACCAGCCCTACGGCGGCCACGGCGAGCGCCACCGAGAGGGCGCCAGCCACCAGCCACACGACGCCGAGCAGCACGGTTCGCCTCACCGGACCATCCTGCCCGGCCCAGCGTCTGGCGCGGCTCAACGGAACCCTAAGAGCACGTGAAGCCCGGCGCGGCGGGCACCTGGCCGCTCGGCGGCGGCGTAGCGTCCCCGGCGTGGCTTCCGTGCTGGTGATCGAGGACGACCAGCGCATCCGCGAGGTGGTGGCATCGGCCCTGGCCGACGCCGGCCACGCCGTGCGCACCGAGGGCCGGGGCGCCGACGGGCTCACCGCGGTCGTCGACTGGCAGCCCGACGTCGTCGTCCTCGACCTCGGCCTGCCCGACCTCGACGGCGTCGACGTGCTGCGCATGGTGCGGGGCGTGTCGGCGGTGCCGGTGATCGTGGCCACGGCCCGGGACGACGAGGCCGAGGTGGTGCGCCTCCTCGACGCCGGGGCCGACGACTACGTGGTGAAGCCGTACTCCGCCGCCCAGCTCGACGCCCGCATCCGGGCCGTCCTCCGCCGCAGCGCGGGGTCCGCCGAGGAAGGCGGCGACCTGGAGGTGGGCCAGCTCCGCCTCGACCGGGCCCGCCGGCAGGCCAGCCTGGCCGGCGACCCGCTCGACCTCTCCCGCATGGAGTTCGACCTGCTGGCCCACCTCATGACCCGCTCGCCGGAGGTGGTGAGCCGCCGGGAGCTGCTCGCCGAGGTCTGGCACCAGCCCCACGGCGGCGCCGACAAGACCATCGACGTGCACCTCTCGTGGCTGCGCCGGAAGCTGGGCGAGACGGCCCAGGCCCCCCGCTACCTGCACACCGTGCGCGGGGTCGGCGTCCGCCTCGAGGCCCCCGAGGCGTAGGTGCGGCGGCGGCTCCTCGTCGTCACGCTGGCGGTGACCAGCCTGCTGGTGGCCGCCTTCGCCGTCCCCCTGGCCGTGCTCGTGCGCGACGTGGCCCGCGACCGGGCCATCACCGACGCCGAGCGCGACCTGGCCGCCCTCGTGCCCGTGCTGTCCACCTCCGCCGATCCGGAGCTCCTGGTGGCTGCGATCGAGCGCACGGAGGCGGGCGCCGACGGCCGCCTCGGGCTGTGGCTCCCCGACGGCACCCGCCTGGGCGACCAGCGCCCCGCCGACGACGACGACCTGAGCCTCGCCCGGGACGGCGGCGCCGCGTTCTCCCGGGCCCACGAGGGGGGCGTGGACGTCTACACCCCGGTCGTCGTGGGCACAGGCGAGATCGTCGTCCTCCGCGCGCACGTCCCGACCGCCCTCCTCGAAGCCGGGGTCGGCACCGCCTGGGCCATCCTCGGCGGCCTGGCCGTCGGACTCCTCGCGGTCGCCGTCCTCGTCAGCGACCGCCTGGCCCGCAGCATCACGAGGCCGGCCGTGGACCTGGCTGCCACCGGCCGGGCCCTCGCCGCCGGTGACCACACGGCCCGCGCCGCCGCCCACGGCCCGGACGAGATCGCCGAGGCGGGACGGGCCCTGAACCTGCTGGCCGACCGCATCGACGAGCTCCTGGTGGCCGAGCGCGAGCGGGTGGCCGACCTCTCGCACCGGCTCCGCACCCCCCTCACGGCGCTGCGGGTGGACGCCGAGCGGGCCGGTCTGCCAGGGCTGGTGCAGGACGTCGACCGCCTCGAGGCCGAGGTGTCGGCGGCCATCCGGGCGGCGCGGGTGCCGCTCCGCAGCTCGGTCCAGGTCACCTGCGACCTGGCCGCCGTCACCCGCGAGCGGGCCGACTTCTGGGGGGCGCTGGCCGACGACGACGGCCGCCGCTGGACCTGCACCGTCGACCCGCCCGGCCCCCACCCCGTCCGCCTGTCCGAGGAGGAGGCGGCTGCCGCCGTCGACGCCTTGCTCGGCAACGTCTTCGCCCACACCCTCGCGGCCACGCCCTACGCGGTGTCGGTCGTCCGCGCCGGCGACCGGGAGCGGCTCACCGTGGCCGACGAGGGACCTGGGATCGCCGACCCGTCCGTGCTGGAGCGGGGCCGCAGCTCGGCCGGCTCCACCGGGCTGGGCCTCGACATCGCCGCCCGGGCCTCAACCGCCGCGGGCGGCGAGCTGCGGATCGAGCGGGCCCCTGGCGGCGGGGCCCGGGTCGTGCTCGACCTCCCGGCGGCAGGTGCCTCGTGACGCCGGTCGACCGGGCCGTGCGGGCCGCCATCGCCCGCCACGGGCCGCTGCCGTTCGACCAGGTGATGGCGGCCGCGCTCTACGACCTGGAGGCGGGGTTCTACGCAACCGGTGGCCAGGCCGGGCGACGGGGGGACTTCCTGACCAGCCCCGAGGTGGGAGCGCTGTTCGGCGCGGTCGTGGCCCGCGCCATCGACGCCTGGTGGGAGGCCGCGGGGTCGCCCCCGGTGGCGGTGGTCGTGGAGGCCGGCGCCGGCCCCGGGGCGCTGGCCCGCTCGGTCCTGGCTGCGGCCCCGGCCTGTCAGCGAGCGCTGCGCTACGTGCTGGTCGAGACCTCAGCCGCCCAGCGCGCCCGCCACGGCGAGCACCTCCCGCTCGAGGACCCCTCGGTCGCCTTCGCCGCCCTGCCCGACCCGGACGCCGAGGGCCCAGCCGCGCTCCCGCCCGGCCCCATCGTGGTGTCGACCGCGTCGCTGCCCCGGGTGCCCGGCCCCTGCTTCGTCGTGGCCAACGAGCTGCTCGACAACCTGCCGGTCGGCCTCGCCGAGCGCACCGACGAGGGGTGGTCCGAGGTGCTGGTCGGGGTCGACGGCGACGAGCTGGTCGAGGTGCTCGGCCCGCTCGACGAGGCCGTCGCGGGACGCCTCACCATGGCGGCCCCGGAAGCGCCGACCGGGGGTCGCCTCCCCATCCCTCGGGGGGCCGACCGCTGGCTCGTGGACGCCCTCGCCCTCGCGGGATCGGGCGGGACGGTGCTCGCCTTCGACTACGCCCGGTCAGCGGCCGAGATGGCCACCGTCCCCGCCGGCGCCCCGGACGCCTGGCTGCGGACGTACCGACAGCACGCCCGGGGCGGCCCGCCGCTGGCCGACCTCGGCACCCAGGACATCACCGCCGACGTCCCCGTCGACCTGCTCCGCCCCCCGCCCGACTCGGCGGTCACGCAGGCCGACTGGCTCCGCCGTCACGGCATCGAGGAGCTCGTGGCCGACGCCCGGGGCGCCTGGACCGAGCGAGCCGCCATCGGCGACCTCACCGCGCTCCGAGCCCGCAGCCGGGTCACCGAGGCCGACGCCCTCCTCGACCCGGACGGCCTCGGCGGCTTCCTCGCCCTCGAGTGGCACCCCTGAGTCGCTCGGGCGGAGCGGTCCTCACGCGCGCTCGGCGAGGCGGGCGCGCGCGGCCGCGAGCTGTGCCGCTCGGTCGACGGGAGCCGGGCGGGCAGGTGCCTCTGCGGGCGTCGCCACGGACGTACCCGCCGACGCCCTCGAGGCGGCGACCCTGGCTCGGGCGGCGGCCAGCGTGGACCGTCGGTCGTCGACGTCGGTGGCCACCGCCGACCTGTCGGCGTCCTCGGGCCGATCGGGAACCTGGGTCGGCTCGGCCGACCGGCCCGGACGAGCCGACGCGCGCCGGGCTCGGGCGCCCTTGATCGGGGCGAGGGCCCGGTACGCGGCGAGGAAGGTCATCGAGCCGATGGCGGCCACGGCCACCCACGCGAACGCACCGGAGCGGGTGTCGGTGCCGGCGGCGAAGCCGTGTGCGGTGGCGAGGATCGCCACCACGTAGCTCGACACGTGCACCGCCCGCCACAGGCGCTTCGGGAGCCGGCGCATCTGGAGCGAGGTCAGCTGGATGGCGACGAGCAGCCACATGGCGATGACGCCCCACCCCACCGCGGCCGACTCCCAGGACGAGGCGAACGGCACCAGGAGGTCGGCCCAGCCGAAGTGCACGAACGAGTCGGCGACGAGGGCGCCGACGTGGCCGAGCGTGAAGACGACGGTGAGCCCGCCGGTCCACCGGTGCAGGGCCAGCAGCCACGGGGCCGGCGGCTTCTTGCCGAGGGCCCGGGAGGCGAGGGCCAGGCCCAGCAGGATCGAGGTCACAGCGAGGCCCCAGGCCACCAGGCCGGTGGCCCGGGACAGGTACCACCACAGCCTCTCGTCCATCAGCGCACCGTCCGAGGCGGCGTCCAGCAGAGGTCCAGCACGTCGCCCACCGCCGCCACCGCGCCGTGCGCGGGCACGACGAGCGCGGCCACGGCGTGCTCGGCCAGCAGCGCCGTGGCCGCCTCGACGGTGCCGCTGACGATGCCGGCCTTGGCCAGCACCTCGGCCGGAGCGGCGTGGCCGGCCACCACGGTGACGCTCACCACCTCGCCATCGACCGGCCGGCCGGTCCGGGGATCGATCAGGTGGTGGGCATGGCGGTCGCCGTCGCTCCAGCGGCGCACGAGCGTGCTGGAGGTGGTGACCGCACCGTCGTCGAGGCCCAGCAGCGCCAGCTGCGTGCCGTCTCGCAGGTCGTCGACCGCGACGGGCCAGCCGTGGCCCTCGGGCGCGCCGCCCCAGACCCGGAGGTCGCCGCCGAGGTCGACGAGCCCGTGGTCGAGGTGCCCGAGCTCAGCGGCGAGGACGTCGGCGGCCCGGCCCTTGCCGATGCCCCCCAGGTCGATCCGGATGCCCTCGGGCAACCACGCCGTGGACGCGCGCCGATCCAGCACGAGATCGGGCGGGCCGGGCGCGGGCGTGCCGGTGCCGACGGGTCCGTGCCCGGTGGCCAGGTCCCGGTCGTAGCCCGCCGCCGCGAGGGCGTCGGCGACGGTCGGGTCGAAGCGCCCGGCCGTGACCTGCCACCAGGTGCGGGCGGTGTCGAGCAGCTCGAGCGTCTCGGGGTGGACCGGAACCGCCCGGCCGTGGGCGCGGTTGAGCCGGCTGATGTCGCTGTCGGGCCGGAAGCGGCTCCACCGGGCCTCGAGCTCGGCGAGCCGCTGCTGGGCGATGACGAGGCCCTCCTCGGCGCCCCGCCCCGCGAGGCAGACCGTCACGGTGGTTCCCATGGCGGCCCACGTGCCCGTGGCGGCGGTGAGCGGCACGGTCAGCTGGCCGTCGAGGTGGCGGCGGGTTGTGGCACCGAGGCCGGGCGGGGTGCGGGCGTCGCCCGCCCGGCGCTCGGGGCCGGGGCGGCGGCCGGGGGTGCGCCGACCGCCGCCGATCGGGAGGGGGAGGTTCGCGCCGGCGCGGACCCGCCAGTTGCCACGATGTGGCGCCGCACGACAACGACGGTCATCGGGGTGGGCGGGGGCGGCAGTGCCGCCGTGGTGGGGGCGACCGCCGCCGGCGGCGGAGCGGTCACGAGCTCCACCGCCGGCTGGTCGGCCGTCGCCATGGCGGTGACGAGCAAGCTGGTGGCCGTCAGCGCGGCGCCGGTCACCAGCACCCGCCCAGCCGCCGCCGGCCGACTCCGGCGACGAGGGGCGGGAGAGGGCTCGGAGGCGCTCATGGGGTGCCCGCGGTCGACGGGTCGAGGATCAGCTGTCGTCCTCGTCGTCCTCGTCGTCCTCGTCGTCCTCGTCGTCCTCGTCGTCCTGGTCCTCCTCCTCGACGTGGTCGTCCTGGTCGTCCTGGTCGTCGTCGTCGTCGGCCAGGTCGTCCCAGTCGTCGTCGGACGAGTCGCCGGGGCGGTCACCGCCGTTGTCGTCGAACCCGTCCGGCGAGTCGTCCGACACGCCGGCGGGCCGGAGGCCTCCGTGGTCGTCGAAGGTTGGTGCGGTCGCCGCGCCGGCCGGAGCCGGGGCGGTGACGTACTCGTCGACCACCACCGTCATCACGGTCGGCTCGGCCAGCGTGGTGCTGGTGGTGCCGTCGAGGGTGTCGTCCGAGGAGCTGATGTCGTCGACCTCCACCGGAGCAGGGTCGTCGCCGCCCAGCAAGCCGGTGGTGGCGGCGAGGGCCGTGCTCCCGGCGAGGACCGTCCCGGCGGCAGCGGCGGCATAGGCGAGTGCGGTGCGTCGTTCCATGAGACCTGACCGTACGGACGTGCCCCTGAAGCCGACCCCAGTCGACGGTTAAGCCGTCGCTAACCCTCCCCGCCGAGACCCACCACCCGGTGCTCGCCCGGCCCGTCCGATCCGGTGCCGCCGGGCTGTGGGCACGACTTCATCCGAGCTAGTGGACCCCGCCGGGTCCCCCCAACCGCCGCCCCATCTCGTCGGCCGCCCGCCGCGTTCCGGCCGCGACTACTCCGGGAACATGCCTCGTCTGGGCTCGTCGGTGTACCTCGGCTCCCGGCCGGCGTCGAAGGCCCGGATGGCCTCGGGGAGGTTCTCGGTGAAGCCGAGCATGAGCTGGTTGCGGTCCTCCAGCTCGACCGCCGCCTCCAGGCTGGCCACCTCGAGGTTGGCCCAGAGCACGTCCTTGGTCATGGCCAGGCCGTACGGGCTGTAGCGGGCCATCTGCTCAGCCACGTCGAGGCAGCCCTCGAGAAGCTCGTCGTCGGGCAGCACCCGCGACACGAGCCCCATGGCCAGCGCCTCCTCGGCGCTGACCACCCGGCCGGTGAGCAGCAGGTCGTTGGAGCGGGCCACGCCGATCAGCCGGGGGAGCAGCCACGACGCGCCCATCTCGGTGGAGGTGAGGCCGTTCACGATGCCGGTGGCGTTGAACACGGCCGACGTGGCGGCGAAGCGCAGGTCGGCGCCGAGGGCCAGGCACATCCCGCCGCCGTAGGCGGGCCCGTTGACCGCCGCGATCACGGGCTGGGGCATGCGGCGCATGAGCGGGACGAGACGGGAGTAGTGGCGCATGGCCCGCTGGGCGATCCGACCCACCTGGAGGCCGTCGATGTTGGGGACGATCCCATAGTCCTTGAGGTCGAGCCCCGACGTGAAGGCCCGGCCCGAGCCGGTGAGCACCACCACCCAGGTGTCGTTCTCCTCGCCGATGGCCACCAAGGCGTCGTGCAGCTCGGTGACGAGGTCGATCGACAGCGCGTTCAGCCGGTCCGGCCGGTGGAGCCGCACGACGGCCACATGCGGTCGGGGCCGCTCCACCAGGACGAGGGGAGAGTCGTCAGCCATGGCGCCGGACGGTAGCGGTCAGCGAGTCGGCCCGTCGGCGCCGCCTTCCCGGGACCGCACGCCGCCGCCGCCCGAACCCGGCGGTCGAAGGAGACACGTCGGGCCCGTCCGGCCCGGGGCCGCCGGGCTGGCACGCCCGGCTTTCCTCCCCGGACCGGACGGTCCCTCCTCGTCCGGTCGCGCGCCCGTCGTCCTGGCCCTGGCCGCACACCGGTCCGCGTAGGGTGGGCGCCGCTTCGCCGAACCGCGACCGAAGGGGGACACGCCATGGCCGACGAGCCGACCGGCGCCGCCATCGAGGACTACCTGATCGAGGACCGGACCTTCCCGCCGCCCGAGGACTTCAAGCGGGACGCGCTGCTGGTGGGCACCGAGCTCTACGACGAGGCGAACGAGGACTACCAGGGCTTCTGGGCCCGCCAGGCCGCTGCCCTGCTCGACTGGGACGAGGAGTGGCACACCATCCTCGAGTGGGAGCCGCCGTTCGCTAGGTGGTTCGTGGGCGGGAAGCTGAACGTGTGCCACAACGCCGTGGACCGGCACGTGGCCGCCGGCCGGGGCGACAAGGTCGCCTACCACTGGGAGGGCGAGCCGGGCGACACCCGCACGATCACCTATGCGGACCTCCACGCAGACGTGCAGCGCTTCGCCAACGTGCTGAAGGGACTCGGCGTGGCCAAGGGAGACCGGGTCTGCATCTACATGCCGATGGTGCCCGAGCTGCCGGTGGCGATGCTGGCCTGCGCCCGCATCGGCGCGCCGCACTCGGTCGTCTTCGGCGGGTTCAGCCCCGACTCGCTCGTCGACCGCATCAACGACGCCGAGTGCAAGGTGGTCGTCACCGCCGACGGCGGCTTCCGTCGCGGCGCCCCGTCGATGCTGAAGCCCAACGTCGACACGGCCCTCGCCTCGACGCCTTCCGTGGAGCACGTGGTGGTCGTGAAGCGGGTCGACGAGCCGGTCGACATGGTGGACGGCCGGGACCGGTGGTGGCACGACCTCATGGCCGAGGCCGACCCCGAGTGCCCCTGCGAGCCGATGGACAGCGAGGACCTGCTCTACCTGCTCTACACCTCGGGCACCACCGCCAAGCCCAAGGGCATCATGCACACCACCGGCGGCTACCTCACCCAGGTGGCGTTCACCCACAAGTACGTGTTCGACCTGAAGCCCGACGACGACGTCTACTGGTGCGCGGCGGACATCGGCTGGGTGACCGGCCACAGCTACATCGTCTACGGGCCGCTCACGAACGGGGCCACGTCGGTCATCTACGAGGGCACCCCTGACACGCCGGGCAAGGACCGGCTGTGGGACATCGCCGAGCGCTACGGCGTGACCATCCTCTACACCGCGCCCACCGCCATCCGGACCTTCATGAAGTGGGGCACCCAGGAGCCGGAGAAGCACGACCTGTCGAAGCTGCGCCTCCTCGGCTCGGTGGGGGAGCCCATCAACCCCGAGGCGTGGATGTGGTACCACACCCACATCGGCGGCGGCCGGTGCCCGATCGTCGACACCTGGTGGCAGACCGAGACCGGCGCCATCATGATCAGCCCCCTGCCCGGGGCCACCACCCTGAAGCCGGGATCGGCCACGTTCCCGCTGCCGGGGATCTCAGCCGAGGTGGTCGACGACGTGGGCGAGGTCGTCCACCGGGGCGGCGGCTACCTCACCTTGACGAAGCCGTGGCCGTCGATGCTGCGCGGCATCTACGGCGATCCGGAGCGCTACCGCGACACCTACTGGAGCCGCTGGGAGGGCCGGTACTTCGCCGGCGACGGGTGCAAGCTCGACGACGACGGCTACCTGTGGCTCCTCGGCCGGGTCGACGACGTCATGAACATCAGCGGGCACCGCATCTCCACCACCGAGGTCGAGTCCGCCCTCGTCGACCACGCGTCAGTGGCGGAGGCGGCGGTGGTGGGCGCCAACGACCCGGTCACCGGCCAGGCGATCATGGCCTACGTCATCCCGCGGGGCACCGCCGAGCCCAGTCCGCAGCTCGGCGAGGAGCTCCGCCAGCACGTCGCCACCAAGCTCGGGGCGATCGCCCGCCCGAAGATGGTGATCGTCACCGACGAGCTGCCCAAGACCCGCTCGGGCAAGATCATGCGCCGCCTGCTGCGCGACGTCGCCGAGGGCCGGGCCATGGGCGACACCACCACCCTGGCCGACCCGGGCGTGGTGGAGGAGATCAAGCGGCGGGCCGCGGAGCAGCCCACCGAGGGCTGACCGGGCTCGACGCCCCCGCAGATCGATCGGCGTCCCGGCCAGGGCGCCGCCGCGTCAGCGTTCGCCCAGTGCTGCCCGGACGGCGGCCAGGAACGAGTCCTCCTCGAGCGGCTTGGCCACCACGGCCCGGCAGCCGAGCTCGGTCATGCGCCGGACCCGGGCCGGGCTGGCCGCTGCGGTGGCCATGACGATGGGGATGTGGCGCAGCTCCGGGTCGGCCTGGAGCTGCTCGACGAGCTCGTCGCCCGTCAGGTTCGGCATGAGCGCGTCGGTGATCACGAGGTCGGGCCTGTGCTCTCGCACGGCCGCCAGGCCCTCCACCCCATCGGCGGCCAGGATCACCTCGTAGCCGGCGTCGGTCAGCCAGAACTCCACCAGCCGCTGCACCGCCGGCTCGTCCTCGGCGTAGACGATCGTTGCCCGGGTGGATCCGCCCATCTGGTGCAGTCTGCCCTGAACCGGAGCCGACCGGTCTGTCCGGGTCGGCAGGAGATCGGTGGGCGAGCACGAAACCGGGTGTGCATGCGCATCGAGCTCCGTCGTCGCTCCGCCTGGCTGGTGGCCTCTGTGGTCGCGGCCGGCGCCGTCCTCGCCGGTCCCGCTGCCGCCCAGGTCCCGCCGCTCGGCGGCTCCGAGACCACCACGGCCACCACGACCACGCCTCCCCCCCAGCCGTCGTCCTCACCTGAGGAGCCGTCGGGATCCGACTTCAGCGGGAGCAACCAGGCGCCGGCCGGAGCCCAGGACGCCGGCGGTGACGGCGCGCCGGCCCCGTCGGAGGGGATCCGGGTCCCCGCGGAGGCGCAGCGCATCATCGACTCCGTGGTCCGCACGGGCGCCAGCTCCTCGGACCCCCTGCTCGAGGCGCTGGCTCCCGTGGAGGCCCTCGGGTTGCCGCGCGACGAGGTGCTGCGTCTCGGCATGGGCCGCTTCCCGATCGCCGGCCCAGCCCGCTACAGTCACGACTGGCTCTTCCCCCGCTACGGCCCGGGGTTCCGCTTCCACCTCGGCACGGACGTGTTCGCCCCCTACGGCACCCCGGTGCGAGCCCCGGTGGACGGCATCGCCAAGAGCGCCAACGGCGGCCTCGGCGGCCTGACCGTCAAGGTGTACATGGACGACGGCACCTACTTCTACCTGGCCCACCTGTCGGGCCTGCCCGAGGGCTTCGTCGACGGCATGGCCGTGAAGACGGGCGACATCGTGGGGTTCGTGGGCGACTCCGGCAACGCCCGGGGCACGCCGCCGCACCTGCACATCGGGATCTACCCGAAGGGCGGCCCGGCCGTGGACCCCAAGCCCATCCTCGACGGGTTCCTGATGGAGGCCCTCGCCCGGGTGCCGGCGCTCGTCGAGGCCGTCCAGGCCTCCCGCCCGGCTCCGGAGCCCGCCCCGGTGGGAGCCGCGGTGACGGAGCCGGCCGCCGACGTGCCGACGCTCCTGCGCCCGATGCTGCACCGTGCCGTGCTGCGAGCCCTGGACGACGCGCTCAGCGCCGCCGGCTGGTCGCTCACCTGAGCGCCGGTCAGTCCCGGAAGTTCGTGAACTGCAGGGGGATGCCGAAGTCCCCCTCCTTCAGCGAGGCGATCACCGCCTGCAGGTCGTCGCGCTTCTTGCCTGACACCCGCAGCTGCTCGCCCTGCACCTGGGACTGCACGCCCTTCAGCCCCATGGCCTTGATGTGCTTGTTCAGCTCGGTGGCCTTCTCCTTGGAGATGCCGGCCACCAGCTTCACCTGCTGGCGGGCGCTCCCACCGGAGGCCTCCTCCACCTTCTGGTAGTCGAGGGCCTTCAGCGACACCTTGCGCTTCACGAGCTTCTCCTCCAGCACCTGGCGGAGGGCAGCGAGCCGGTCCTCGGTGGAGGAGCGCAGCGTGATGTCCGTGTCGGTGAGCTCGATCGAGCTGTCGGTGTTCTTGAAGTCGAACCGGTTGGAGACCTCCCGCTGCGCCTGGTCCACCGCGTTGCGGATCTCCTGCCGGTCGATCTCGGAGACGACGTCGAAGGTGGGCATGCCCCCGAAGGTAGTGCGGTCGCTTGTCGCCCGACCGGCCCGGACCGCTATCGTCGGTGGCCCTGGGTCGGTGCCCGAGCGGCCAAAGGGAACTGGCTGTAAACCAGTCGGCTATGCCTACGGAGGTTCAAATCCTTCCCGGCCCACAGCGATCGGCGCCCCGCTCCGGCGGGGCGTCGCCGCGCCGGGGGACATCGCTCCGGTCAGCTGAGGGTTCGGCGCAGGAAGTCGAGCT
This sequence comes from Acidimicrobiia bacterium, assembly GCA_046565645.1. Lineage (GTDB taxonomy): Bacteria > Actinomycetota > Acidimicrobiia > Acidimicrobiales > VFJN01 > VFJN01. The sequence continues at coordinate 33,185 of JBKHYD010000048.1, forward strand.
GGAGGAGCAGCAGGTTCTCCGCGACGTCCTCCTGGGACGCCATGTGGGTCACGCCGGTGAGGGGCAGCACCTCGTGGGGGCGGCCGGCGGACAGCAGCCGCGACGAGAGCTGGAGCGTGTGGGCCGAGACCACGTTGTCGTCGGCGAGGCCGTGGACGAGCATCAGCGGACGCTCCAGCCGGCCGGCCTCGGTGAGCAGAGACGAGCGGTCGTAGGCCTCAGGGTGCTCGTCGGGATGCCCGAGGTACCGCTCGGTGTAGAAGGTGTCGTAGAGCCGCCACTCGGTCACCGGTGCGCCGGCGATGGCGGTGTGCACCACGTCGGGCCGGCGCAGCACGGCCAGGGCGGCCAGGTAGCCGCCGAAGCTCCAGCCCCGGATGGCGACGCGGGACAGGTCGAGCCGGGGCTCCTCCTCGGCCAGGGCGGCGAGGGCCTCGAGCTGGTCCTCCAGCACCGGCGCCGCCAGGTCGAAGCGGATCGCCCGTTCCCAGTCCGAACCCCGTCCGGGCGTGCCCCGGCCGTCCACCACCACCACGGCGTAGCCCTGGTCGGCGAACCACTGGCTGGTGCCGTAGGCGGCCATGGCCCGGACCACCCGCTGGGCGTGCGGGCCCCCGTAGGGGTCGAGCAGCACGGGCAGCTTCTCGTCGGACCCCACGCCCTCGGGCAGGAGGAGCGCGGTGGCCAGGCGGCGGGTGCCGACGTGGTGGATCGACACCTCGGGCAGCCGGCTCGGCCGGGCGGCGTGGCTGGTGACGGTGGCCAGCTCGGTGAGCTCGTCGTCGAGCCGGTGCACGGTCATCGTGGCGCCCCACCGCTCGAGGCAGGACCGCCGGATCACCACGACGTCGTCGCTCGCCACCGCGCCGTGGACGCCGCCGCGGCGGCCGCCCTCGTCCTCCCGCGGGGCCCGGCCGGGCCGTCGGGTGAGGCGGACCAGCCGACCGGGCAGGGCCGGCCCAGCGGCGGGGCGGCCCAGCCCGCCCGTCTCGTCAGCGCGGTCGGCAGCACCGCCCAGCCCGTCGGCGCCGTCCCCCTCGCTCGGCTCGCCAGGTCCGGGAGCGGTCGCCTCCCACCGCCACACGTCGAGGACGGTGGCGTCGTCGACGGGGTTGGCGGTGAAGACGACGGCCTCGTCGCCGACGTGGGCCACGGCCCGGACGTGCAGGTCGGTGGGGGTGGCGGGCGTGCCGTCAACGACGAGCCGTCGAGTGCCGTCGCGATCGGCGCCCATGACGAGGCGGCCGTCGGCCAGGCGGGCGGGCGTGCCCGGCATCCGCTCGACCCACGCCTCGTCGTGGTCCTCCCACAGGAGCGTCGTCGCACCGGTCAGCGGGTCCACGGCCCGGACCTCGATCGCACCCTGGTCCCTCGGGTGGAGGGCGACGAGGGGCCCGTGGGCGTCCCAGCCGGCCTCAGCGAGGTAGGGCCACGCCGCGCGGTCCCACGCGACCTCGGTGCGGCTGCCGTCGAGGCGCACGACCCACGCCGACACGTCGGCGTCGGTGGTGCCTGCGGCCGGGTAGGCCACCTCGGTCGGGGCCGTTGCGGGCTGGGCCGGGTCGGCGATCCACCAGCGGGGCACGGCTCGCTCGTCCACCCGGGCGACGAGCAGGGCGGCGCCGTCCGGCGCCCACCAGTGGCCCCGGTACCGGTCCATCTCCTCCGCGGCGATGAACTCGGCCACGCCCCAGGACACCTCCGGGTCGGGATCCTCGACGAGCGGGCGGGCCGAGGTGACGTCGTCGAGCTCGGCCACCCACAGGGCGCGCTCTCGGACCCAGGTCACCCGGCGCCCCGTCGGGTCGACGCGCGGGTCGACCACCGGGCCCGGCACGTCGGCCAGCCGGGCCGTCCCGGCCCGGAGGTCCGCCACCACGAGCTGCCCGGCGAGCGCGGCCACCGCCACGGCGTGGGTGGCGTCGGTGGCGTAGGCGGTGATCCCCGCGGCGCTCTCCCGGGCCCGCTCCCGCCGGGCCCGCTCGGTGGCAGGCAGGTCGGCGTCGCCGTCGGCGAGGAGCACCTTGGGGTCCGCCACGCACCGCTCGGCGCCGGCCGGCAGGTCGAGCACCCACAGCGCCGTCACCGGATCCTCGGGTCCGGCGGAGCGCAGGAACGCCACCAGCGCGCCGTCGGCGGCCACGGTGAGGTCCCGGGGCGCGCCGAGGGTGAACCGCTGCGTGCGGGCGGAGTGGCGGGGGAACGAGTCGGGAGCGGTCATCAGGAGAGCATCCGTTCCATGAGGACGACGTCGAGCCAGCGGTTGAACTTGCGGCCCACCTCCTTCTCCACGCCCACGACCTCGAACCCACAGGACTGGTGGAGCCCGATCGACGCCTCGTGGCCGCCCACGATGCGGGCCATGCAGGCGTGGAAGCCGTGGGCGGTGGCCACCTCGAGGAGTCGGCCCAGCAGCGCCTTGCCGATGCCCTGGCCCTGGTGGTCGTGGTGGACGTAGATCGAGTCCTCGACCGTGGTGGCGTAGGCGGGTCGGTCCCGCCACCGCGACAGCGACCCGAACCCGGCCACCTCGCTCCCCACGTCGGCCACCACGACGGCGTAGGCGCCTGACCGCGACGCCTGCCAGGCCAGCTGCTCGTCGAGGGAGCGGGGGACGAGGTCGAAGGTGACCGTTGAGGTGGTGACCTCGCGGTTGTAGATCTGACGGATGGCCTCGGCGTCGTCGGGCGTGGCGAGGCGCAGCTCCATCTACGGCGAACCTAGCGGCGAGTTCTGCAGGGGCGACCCGTCAGCCCTGGCCCAGGTCGAGGTGGGCCGACACCCCCGCGAGGTCGAGCACCCGCTGCACCGCAGGAGACCGGTCGAGCACCACGAGCCGACGGTGCTGGACGGCCAGCCGCCGGTGGGCCTCGAGCACCGCGGCCAGGCCGGAGCTGTCCATGAACGTCACCCCGCCGAGATCGATCTGGACCTCCGGGGAGGTGGCGGCGGCCACGTGGGCGCCGAGCTCCACCGCCGTGGCTGCGTCGAGCTCGCCCCGCAGGCGCAGGCAGGTGGCGCCCCCGACGGTCGTGACCTCGATCGACCACGGCGTGTGCGCGGCGTCGCTCATCGCTCGACCCGGAGGACCATCGGGCGCATCGTACAGAGCGCGCCCGGTGCCTGTGCCGGTCGTCGGCACGAGGGGCCCCGGCCCCCGCCCTAGCATCGCTCCGGTGAGCTCCACGGCGCCTCGAGAGGGGTCCAACACCGCCCGGGGTCTCGTCGCTCAGGTGCTGGGTTGGGTGCTGGGCGCCGGTGGCGTCGCGGCGGCCGTCGGGCTGGCGGCCACCGACCGGGCCGAGGTGGCCACGGCCCTCGTGATCGCCGGTGCCGCCCTGGTGATCTCGCTGGTCCTGTCGATCGCCCTCGAGCTCCGGGCCCGGGCCAAGCTGCGCAACACCTGGCTGCGACGCCTCCACCAGCTGGCCGAGGACCTGGCCGGCGCCCCCGACGCCGTTGATCCCGCTGCGGTGGTGCGGGCGGCGGGGGAGCGGGCCGGGGACGGCGTCGCCGCCCCACGGTCGATGGACGGCGAGCGGCTCGCCTACCTGCGGTCGGTCGACGACCTCTGCGCCCAGGCCCACCAGCGGGTCGAGCTGCACCGGGCCGAGCAGCGGGCCCGGGCCGACCTCGAGCGGCTGGCCGGAGCCTCCCCCCTCCTGGCCGCCAGCCTCGACGTCCACCACGTCACCACCACGATCGAGCAGCTCGTGGTGCCCGACCTGGCCGCCCGCTGCGAGCTGAGGGTCCTCACCGGCCCGCGCGGCGCGATCGCCCCCGCCCGGGTCGACCCCGAGGACCGGTCCACCGCGGTCGTCCCGCTCGTCGCCGCCGACCAGCTCGTCGGGGAGCTGGTGCTGCGCAGCCCCGGGGGGTCGTTCGACCCGGCTGACCTCGCCACCGTCCACCTGCTCGCCGAGCCGGCGGCCCGGGCGCTGGCGCACGCCGTGCGCTACAGCGAGGAGGCGCACGCCTCGGCCACCCTCCAGGAGAGCCTGCTGCCCCACTCGGTGCTGCCCGTCCCCGGGCTCGAGATCGCCACCCGCTACCTGGCCGCCACCGAGGGGCAGGTCGTCGGCGGCGACTTCTACGACGTGATCCGCCGCCCGGACGGGACCGCTCTGCTCCTCGTCGGCGACGTCCAGGGCAAGGGGATCGAGGCCGCCGCCCTCACCAGCACCGCCCGACACACGCTGCGCACGGCGGCGCTGGCCGGCGAGTCCCCGGCTCAGATGCTCGGGCGGGTCAACGAAGCGCTCCTGTACGCCGATGCCGAGCGGCTCGACGCGTCGGGCACCCCCACGGTCCGGTTCGTGACCGCGGCCGTGGTGGCCCTGGAGCCCCGCCCCGACGGGTCCTTTGCCGGTGTGCTGGCCAGCGGCGGGCACCCGCCACCCCTCCTCATCCGCCCCCAGGGAGCCGTCGAGCCGCTCCTCGCCGACGGTCCGCTCCTCGGCGTGTTCGCCGACGCCCGGTTCGATGAGCTCGAGGTGCACCTGGGCCTCGCCGACGTGCTCGTCCTCTACACCGACGGCGTCACCGAGCGCCGCCAGCACCCCGAGGAGTTCGACGAGCACCAGCTGGGTCGGCTCGTCCGCAACCAGCTGACCACCCGTCGAGCCGAAGCGGTCGCCCAGCTCGTGCTCGACACCGTGGTCGGTCTCAGCCCCCGCGACGCCCGCGACGACATCGCGCTCGTGGTGGCCCGGGTGGTCCGCCAGGATCGGTCCTGAGGGCCGCGACCGGTTCGCCGACCCGCCGCTGCGACCTCTATGCTCGCGGGTCGCTCCTCCACCGGGAGGGGCGGCAGCAGTACCCGCCCTCTTAGCTCAGTCGGCAGAGCACAGCCATGGTAAGGCTGGTGTCGTGGGTTCGATTCCCACAGAGGGCTCGGAACGGTCGCTCCGGCGGCCCGCCCAGCGCACCAGGGCGGCGTAGCTCAGATGGTTAGAGCACTCGGCTCATAATCGAGTTGTCCCCGGTTCGAGTCCGGGCGCCGCCACCACCGCGCACCCGTCAGCAACCCCGACCCGCAAGCCCCGAAGAAGAGCACAGGAGCCAGACGATGGCCAAGGAGAAGTTCGAGCGTACGAAGCCCCATCTGAACGTGGGGACGATGGGTCATATCGATCATGGGAAGACGACGTTGACGGCGGCGATCACGAAGGTGTTGGCGGATG
>JBKHYD010000049.1:0-7723 GCA_046565645.1 Acidimicrobiia bacterium
GGCACCAGCAGTTGGCGAAGCGCCAACAGCGGATCCGGGCTGGTTACGGTGGGGCGATGGCTGGGGGCCCACGACCGCAGCCCACCCGCAAGCGGGTGCGGCTCGAGCACGACGACCGGCGAGCCCAGATCCTGGCGGCCGCCCGCCGGATCTTCGTGCAGCAGCCCTACAGCGAGGTCTCCATGGCGGAGCTGGCCGAGGCGGCCGGCGTGGCCCGGGGCCTGCTGCACCACTACTTCGGGTCCAAGCGGGACCTCTACCTGGCCGTGGTGCGACAGGTCGTGCAGGTGCCCACCATGCCGCTGCCGGACGAGGACGACCTCGCCGACCTCCACGCCGACAACGTCTGGGACCTCAGCGTGGACGGCTGGATGGCCCTCATCGAGGCCAACCGAGACCTCTGGCTCGCCGCGATCGGAGCGGGGGGCGTGGGGCGCGACCCCGAGCTCGACGAGATCCTCGACGAGGCCCGCGAGCACACCGCGGCGCGGTGCCTCGAGGCGCTCGGGGTCGACCCGACCACCGCCAGCCCCGAGGTGCGGGCGCTCGTGCGGGCGTACGGGGGCATGGCGGAGGAGCTCACCCGGGAGTGGCTGGAGCGGCGCCGCATCACCCGGGAGCAGGTCCGCGCCCTGCTGCGGGCGGCGCTCCCGCTGCTGCTCGACCAGCTCCTGCCGGTGGTCGAGGGAGCCGAGGAGCGGACCCGTGGCTGACCGCTTCCCGGCCAGCGCCCCCGTGCGGCGCCTCAACAGCGAGCCGGCCGTGATGGCGGCCGCGGGCCGGGCCCTCCTCCTGCAGCTGGCCCACCCGGCCGTCGCCCAGGGCGTCCACGACCACAGCGACTTCAAGACCAACCCCTTCACCCGCCTCCAGGGGACGTTGGAGTCGGTCAACGCCGTGGTGTTCGGCACCGAGGCCCTCGCCCAGCGGGTCGGGCAGCGGCTGCGGTGGATCCACGGGTTCATCACCGGTCCCGGCTACTCCGCCAACGACCCCGCCAACCTCCTCTGGGTCCACGCCACGCTCGTCGACTCCGCCCTCTGGGCGATCGAGACCCTCCTCGGCCCGATCGACCCCGACGTGGCCGAGACCTACTACCAGCAGATGAAGGAGGTGGCGGAGGTGTTCGGCGTGCCGCTCGACGCCCAGCCCCCCACGCTGGCGGACTTCCGCCGGTACGTGGACGAGCAGGTGGGGGCCGTCGAGCTCACCCCGGTGGCCCACGACCTCATCGGCTGGATTCTGGACCCCACCCTCCCGCTCGGGCTCCACGTCCCGCTCCAGCCGCTGCGCCGCCGCTTCCGGCTCATCACCCTCGGCTCGCTGCCCGAGCCCATCCGGGCCCAGCTCGACGAGCCGTGGGACGAGGCCCGCCAGCGCCGGTACGAGCGATCGATCCGCTGCATGCGCCTCCTCTTCCGTCGCCTTCCCGCTCCGATGCGCACCGGCCCGCTGCAGCTGTCGAACCCGCTCATGCTCCGCCGCGCCCGGCGCACCGTCCGGGCCTTCGAAGAGCGCCGAGCCGCCCGCTCCGCCCCGGCCGCCTGACGCCACCCCCACGGCGTCGGAGGCTCGGGTCGCGGTCTGACCGGACCCTCGGGGGACTAGGCATGGGCGATGCGGATCGCCGTCGTGGGTGCCAGCGGGTACGTGGGGGGCCGGCTGGTCCCCAGGCTGGTCGAGCAGGGGCACGAGGTGGTCGCCCTCAGCCGCTCCGGCGGCGACGACCGGCCGGGGGTGCGCCGGGTCGCCGTCGACATCGCCGACGGCGAGCGGCTGACCGGCGTGCTCGCCGGCGTGGACGCGGCCGTCTACCTCGTGCACTCGATGGCCGGCGGGGACGACTTCGCCGAGCGGGACCGCCAGCTGGCGGAGACGTTCGCCACGGCGGCCAAGGCGGCCGGCGTGGATCGCATCGTCTACCTGGGCGGGCTGGGCAGCGGAGAGCTCTCGGACCACCTGGCCTCCCGCCACGAGGTCGGGGCCACCCTTGCGGCCGGCGGGGTGCCGGTGGTCGAGCTCCGGGCCGCCGTGGTGCTGGGGAGCGGGAGCATCTCCTTCGAGATGCTCCGCTACCTCACCGAGCGGCTCCCGGCCATGGTGTGCCCCCGCTGGATCCGCACCCGCATCCAGCCCATCGCGGAGGTCGACCTGCTGGCCCACCTCGAGCGGGCGCTGGACGAGGCCATCCCGGCGGGCACCTACGAGGTGGGCGGCCCGGAGGTCACCACCTACCGCGAGATGATCGGCGCCTACGCCCGCGTGCGAGGCCTGCGGCGGCGATGGATCGTCGACATCCCGCTGCTCACCCCCGGGCTCTCCGCCCGCTGGGTCGACCTCGTCACCCCGGTCGACCGGCAGGTCAGCCACACGCTCATCGAGAGCCTCGGCACCGAGGTGGTGGTGACCGACGGGGAGCGCACCCGGGCCACCTTCGGGATCGACTGCCTCGGGGTCGACGCGGCGCTCGAGCGCACCCTCGCCGACCAGGCGGCCGAGGTGCCCGACCGGATCTTCGACCTGCCCGGCGGCACCACCGAGGGGCTGTACGCCATGCACGAGCACGCCCGCGTCTCGCTCGACGACGTGGCCGAGGTGCGAGACGGCCTGCGGGCCTGCGGCGGGGACCTCGCCTGGTACGGGCTGGCGTGGGCGTGGCGGCTGCGGATCCTCCTGGGCCGGCCCTTCGGGGAGCAGCTCGAGCTCCACCGCCCCGCCGAGGTGGTGCCCGGGGCTCAGGTCGACTGGTGGACCGTCGCCCGCTCCGACGACGCCGTGCTCGTGCTGGCCACCGACCGCTGGTTCTCGGGTGAGGCCTGGCTCGGCTACAGGATCGAACCGCCCGAGGCGGAGGGCGGGCAGGCCCGGCTCGTCCAGGTGGGCGCGCTCCGCACGAGGGGCCTCCTGGGGGTCGTCTACTGGCGGGTCCTCTGGCCGGTGCACCTCGTGGTCTTCGAGCTGATGGCCAAGCGCCAGGCCAAGGTCAAGCAGGCCGCCGCCCGCTGAGCGCCGTGGGCCTCGGGACATTGGACGCCCACTTGTCGCCCGCTTGATGGCGGACCGCGAGGTGCGGGCCGCCGCGCAGGAGGGGCGGGTCCCTCCGCCGGGCGGCGGCCCGCGGGCTCAGGCGGGGAGCTCGACGAGGCTGGCGACGGCGCTCGAGACCTCCTCCGCCGGCGGGTCGGCGGCCAGCTCCATCCAGAAGCCGGCCCACTGCTCGTCGACGCCGAACTTGGCTCCGAACTCGCCGTAGGCGGCGAAGTCGTCGAAGCCGAGGAGCGTCGTGATGCAGCTGGCGCCCCGTCCGATGCTGCGCATGCTGCGCACCCGCGCCCCGAGCCGCTCGAGGTGCGCCCGAGCCGCGGCCTGGGCAGTGAGGTGGTCGGCGAGGCGGCCGGGTGCGGTCCGGTACTCGTTCAGGTAGATGACCCGGGAGGGCTCCTCGGGGAGCCCCTCGCTGGGATCGAGGTCCGAGAGGACGTAGTTCTCGACGTTGACGCCCGAAGGGTCGCTCAGGGCGTCGGCCCAGAACGCCTGCCACTCGGCGTTGGTGGTCAGCTGGGCCATGGTCTGCCCGTAGGCGAGCTGGTCGGGGTAGGCCACGCTGAAGGTGAGCGTGCCCGCCTCCGCTCCCGAGATCGGCTGCCAGATGCTGGGGGCCCCGCCCATGCTGGTGAAGATCTCCCCGGCCCGGCTCATGTTGGCGAGCAGGTCGGCGGCGCGGCCGGCGACGGGACGCCACGTGTGGATCGAGAACACAGCCATCTGATCGAACCCCCCTTGCGGCCGGTCGGGCGAACATGCCGCCCACCCCTTGTCGCGCCGGCGCGCCGGTGGCGGCAATGACCCCTTCGGGTCAGGGCCGACAACCACCCCGTGCCCCTGCGTGGGGGCCCCGTCTCGCTCCGCCCCGCCGGCCCCCGAGGGCGCGCGCATCGTGGCCGCGCCGCAACCGACGGGGGTCTGTCGGGGAGCTCGGGGGTGGGCTGTCGGGTGGCCGGGGCGGTCAGAGGGTGCGGTAGCGGGCCTCGACCCAGGAGTAGAGGCCGTAGCACGCGATCCCGACGCCGAGCACCGTGAGGATGGCCTGGCCGAAGGGCTGGTCGGCGAGCTCCCGCAGCGTGCCGTCGACCCCGGCCGCCTCGTCGGCGTCGTAGTCGAGCGCGGCCCGCAGGAGCAGGTAGCCGGCGAACCCGACGATCGCTCCCCGCGCCGTCAGCCCGACCACGCCCACCACGTCCACCACCCGTCCCGTGACCGCTCCCATCTCGTGGGTGTCGAGGCGCTTCTCGTACTTCTGGCCGATCCCGCGGTAGGCCAGCCAGCCGCCCACCCCGATCAGCACGACCGCCGCAGCACCGACCCACAGCCGGCCACCGGGGAGGCCGAGCGCGGCCGCCGTCCAGCTCTCCTCCAACTCCTGGTTGCCGCCGGATCCCCCCGAGTCGGGCCCGCCGCCGATGAACCGCACCGTGCTCAGGAGCGCACCGACGTAGATCAGGCCCTTGGCGGCCGAGCCGAGCCGCTTGAGTGTCCGCTTGTGCTCGTCGGTCTCGTCCCGCTTGCCCCACAGCGCCTCGCTGAACCGCCACGCGGCGTACCCGGCCAGGCCGACGGCGAGTACGACGAGCAGCACGCCGCTGAACGGGCGCTCGGCGATGGCCCGCAGCGCCCCGTCCTTGCTGGCCTCGGTGCCGGGGCGCTCGGCCCAGGCGATCTGCAGGGCGATGAACCCGACGATGAGGTAGACGACGCCGCGCGCCACGAACCCGAACCGGGCCCACCACTCGGCCCCGTCGCTGTTGGCGACCTCCTCGGCCGCATCCTGCAGCTCCTCGACGCCCGTCACGCCGGCACCCCTACCCCCGTGGGGTGTCCACCATGCGCGCCGCCGCGCTCACCCGGTGGCCCGGTTGGAGACGACGCCGCAGACCTTGCCTCGGTTGAGGCAGGCCCGGACCTCGCGCTCGAGCGCCGCCTGGTCCCAGGCCTGGACGAAGTCGGCATGGAGGCTGCGCACCCCACCGGAGGCCAGCTCCAGCCCGGCGGGGTCGCCGGCGAACGGGTAGCGGACCTCGAAGATCAGCTGCGGCACCGGCACCGGGTGGCTCGAGGGGCACATTCCAGTCGCGCTGTAGGCGAGGTGGGACTGGTGGTCGTGGCTGTCGAGGTCCTCGCCGTCCCAGCAGTCCGGGAACGCGATCCGCACCCCGAGGGTGGCGGTGCGGGGGCAGGTGGGCGGGTCGCTGTGCAGGATGGGTGAGGCGCCGCAGTGCCACGCGGCCACGTCCACCGCCTGGGGCTCGGTGGCCGTCTGGTCTCCGGCGATGACCACCAGACCGGCCGGGTAGGGCTCCACGGTGGCCGGGTCCACGCCGGGACCGGGGCGGTAGTAGGCGACGCCCAGCGCAGGGGCGACCGGCTCGCCGTGGTGGAGGAGGGCGGGCACCCAGTAGGCGGCGGTGTCGTTGCGGTTCTGGCAGGTGGTGCCGGTGCCGACGAGCGAGGCCGGGGTGCTGTGGGCGTCGGTGTCGGTGCTCCCGAAGAAGTCGTGGCGGTGGGCGCGGCCCGGCTGTCCGGGGTGCACGATGGGGTCGTCGGGCGCCGAGTGGCTCAGCTCGCACTCCACCTCGAACTGGGGCACCCGCCCCTGCGGCCCGGTGGTGGCGCCCCGGGCGGTGATCGCCTCAGCCGGGGCGCCCTGGTCGTCGTCCGGGTGCTCGGCGCCGACCTCGGGCCCGGTTCCGCCGGCGCTGTCGTCCCCGGTGCAGGCTCCGAGCAGGACGACGGCCGTGCCGGCGACGAGCAGGGCGCGCCAGGCGACCCGAGCTCGAGCCCGACGTGCGCCGAGGAGCGTGCACGTCGGGCCCGGGTCCGTGGGGGTCACGTGCCCTCGGGGCGCTCCGGCACCGTGATGGCGTCGACGTCGACGCTGAAGGGCACGTCGGTGGCCGGCCGGGGCGGGGCCGTCTCGGCGTCGGGCATGTTCGGCTGGTCGGGTGGCTCCGGCGTGGGCGCCTCGTCGTAGGGGACCGACGGCGGGCGCTCGGCTGCGATCAGCGCGCCGAGGTCCAGCGCACCGGCGGCCCAGTCCGTGGCGGAGGGATCGCCCTCGCAGGGGGCCAGGCCCTCGAGCTGCTGGGGCGCCGTCGTCTCGAACGTGTTGCCGCCGAAGCAGTTGCCCAGCGAGGCGAGGTCCGGCTGCAGGCTCCCGAAGGCGAGGTCGGCCAGTCCCGAGCCGCTGATCACGTTGTCGCGGACCACGTTCTCCGCCGGATCCCAGAGCACCAGCGCGAGGTCCTCGGGGGCGTGGTCCGCGATGGGCTCGTCGCGCACCTCCTCGCAGGGGGTGTCCCAGGTGTCGGCGGGGGGCACGACGTCGTTCGCCTCCTCCTCGGGGAACGGGACGAGGCCGATGCCGGTGCGCTCGTGGTCGAAGATCAGGTTCCGCTCGATGACGTTGCGGTTGCTGCCCGCCACGAGGATCCCGTTGCCCATGGCGAGGAGCGCGACGTCGATGGCGGGCGTGTCGGGCTGGGAGTTGCCGTAGACCACGTTGCCCACGATCGTGTTCTCCCGTCCCGGGTAGCACAGCTCGTAGGAGCCGCTGTTGGGGACGATCCCGGCCCGGTTGAACCGCCAGGTGCTGTTCACGATGAGCAGGTTCCCGCCCGAGTTCGTGCCCGAGTAGCCGAGGCCGTTGTACTCGGAGATGACGTCGGTGATGACCGCGTCGCAGGGGTAGCACTGGCCGATGTACACGCCGGCGTCGGGGCTGCCCGACGCGTAGATGTGCTCGAGCTGGCCCTTCACCGAGTCGAAGGCGTAGACGCCGTAGTCGCCGTTGCGGTAGGCGGTCAGGTAGGAGCCCCGGTAGCCGGTGATGCCGGTCCAGAAGAAGCCGTTGGTCGTGTAGTTCTGGGCCGTCATGTTCTCGACGGCCACGCCGTCGGCCAGCACCCGGATGCCGTTCTCGAGCTCGAAGCCGCCGTCGAGGATCACCTCGTTGCGGTCGAGCCCCCGGATCGTGAGGTCCTCGGTGGTGACATCGACCGCCTCCTCGTAGGTGCCGGGAGCGATGAGCACGAGGTCGCCCGGCTCGGCCGCGTCGACCGCCTCCTGGATCGTGCCGAAGTCCTCAGGCACCCGGTGGGTGGCGAACCCGTCCCCGTTCTCGCCACCTCCGTCGTCGCCGGATTCGGCCTCGGTCGTGGGGCTGGCGTCGTCGGTGTCGTCGTCGCCGCAGGCGCCGGCGAGCAGCCCGAAGGCCAGCAGGGCGCCGAGGGCGCGTCGGGTGGTGCGGGTCATTCGTGGGTCCCTCCCGTCGGGATCGTGCGGTGCACGGTCATCCGGTCACCACGACCGTACCCACCATGCCCTTGGTGGTCGTGCCGTGGAGCGAGCAGTAGTAGGGGTAGGTGCCGGGCTCGGTGAACCGGTACCGGTACTCGTCGTCCGGTGCGAAGTCCTCCGCCTCGACGCCCCAGTCGTCCCCCTCGACGGGCAGCACGTTGTGGTCGTTGCGCCCGTCGTTCGTCCAGACGACCTCGGTTCCGGCCTCGACCTCGATCGTCTCGGGGCGGAACGTGTTGTCGATGGCGCTCACCTCCACCTCCACGCCCTCGACCAGCTCCACCGCCGCCTCCCCGTCATCGCCGCAGGCGGCCAGCGCCAGCGCGGCGAACGCGGCGGCGACCGCCATGCCCCGGGCCCGGCGCGCGGC
>JBKHYD010000050.1:0-9835 GCA_046565645.1 Acidimicrobiia bacterium
CGGCCGGTGGGTCGGCGGCACCGGGGGGTGTGGATGGCGTCTCTGGTTCGAGACCACCTGCAGGCGAGCGCTCGGACGCAGCTGCTGCGGTTCGCGCCGGTCGCGGCCGTGGTGGCCCTCCAGCTGATCGCCTTCCCGGTCCCCGCCGGCGTGTGGATGAAGGGCGCCATCGTGGGCGGGCTCACCGCGCTCGTGGCGCTCGGGATGGCGCTCACCTGGCGCTCGAACGGCGTGGTGTCCTTCGCCCAGGGCGACCTCGGCATGGCACCGGTGGTGCTCGTGCACCTGCTGATCGTGGCGTGGGGCTGGTCCTGGTGGGTGGCGGTGCCGTCGGGGATCGTGGTGGCGCTCCTGCTCGGGGCGGTCGTGGAGCTGGCCGTGATCCGCCGGTTCCGCAAGGCCCCCCGGCTGCTGCTCACCGTCGCCACCATCGGCCTGGCCCAGGTCCTGGGCGGCATCGCGATCGCCCTCCCGTCGCTCTTCGACGAGACGGTCCTCGCGCCCCGCATCACCCCACCGTTCACCTTCACCTTCGAGATCGGCCGGACCGTCTTCACCGAGAGCGAGCTGCTGGCGCTCGTCGCGGTGCCGGTGGTGGTGGCCCTCCTCGCCCTGCTGCTGCAGCGCAGCGACGTCGGCTTGGCCGCCCGGGCCGCCGCCGACTCGAGCGACCGGGCCAGCCTCCTCGGCATCCCCGTCGGGCGCATCCAGACCGGCGTGTGGGCCCTCGCCGCGCTGCTGGCCTTCGTGGCGGTGCTGCTGCGGGCCGGCGTGCTCGGCCTGCCCATCGGCACCGCCCTCAGCCTCGGGGTGCTGCTGCGCGCCCTCACCGCGCTGCTCATCGGGCGGCTCACCGACCTGCCCGTCATCGCCGCCACCGCAGTGGCCCTCGGCGTGCTCGAGCTGGGCGTGGCGTTCAACGCGTCGTCGCCGAGCGTCCTCGACCCGATCCTCGCCGCCGTGGTGGCCGTCGGCCTGCTGCTGCGGGGTCTCGGCCAGCGGACCACCCGGGTGGCCGACGGCGACGCCACCTCGTGGCGCTCGGCCGACGAGGTGCGGCCCATCCCGGCCGTGCTGGCCCGGCTGCCCGTCGTCCGGCTGGTACGGGTGGGCGGCCTGGCGGTCCTGCTGTCGATCGCCGTCGCCCTCCCCCACGTCCTGTCGGTGGACCGGTCGCTCAAGTCCTCGGCCGTGCTCATCTACGCGCTGCTCGGCCTGTCGGTGGTGGTGCTGACCGGGTGGGCCGGGCAGGTGTCGCTCGGGCAGGTGGCGCTCTTCGCGGTGGGCGCCGCGGTGGGGGCCAAGGCCACCAGCGAGTGGGGCCTCGACCTGCTGCTGGCGGTGCTGGTGGGTGGCGTGATCGCGGCGGCGGTGGCGGTGGTGGTGGGCGCACCGGCGCTGCGGCTGCGGGGTCTCGAGCTGGCCGTCATCACCCTGGCCGCCGCCATCGCGATCACCTCGTGGGTGCTGAACGACCGGTTCTTCGCGTGGGTGCCCAACGCACGGCGCATCGACCGGCCGGCCCTGCTCGGCCGCTTCGAGATCACCTCCGCCACCGCCATCCACCACCTCTCGCTGGCCCTGCTCGTGATCGGGCTGCTCGCCCTCCGGGGCATCCGCTCGTCCCGCACCGGCCGGGCGCTCCTCGCCACCCGGGACAACGAGCGGGGCGCCCAGGCCTACGGGCTCTCCCCGCTGCGGGTGCGCCTCACCGGCTTCGCGCTCTCCGGGGGCCTGGCCGGCGCCGCCGGGGTGATGTTCGTCCACCACCAGCAGTCCTTCGGGTCCCAGCCCTACGAGCCGGGCCAGAACTTCTCGGTGTTCACCATGGTCGTGCTGGGCGGGGTGGGCTCCCCGATGGGCGCCGTGCTCGGCGCCGTGTGGCTGCAGGGCACCCGCTGGTTCCTGCCCGGCCAGTGGCAGCTCCTCGCCAGCGGGGCCGGCGTGCTGTTCGTCCTCCTCATCGTGCCGTCGGGCCTGGGCGGGCTCGTCCTGCGCCTGCGCGACGCCTGGCTGGGCCGGGTCGCCGTCCGCGCCGGCCTCGAGGTCCCCGGCTTCACCCCGTCGGTCACCGGCGTCGCCGACGGCCCCGTCCCCGTCGAGCTCCAGGCCTCGCCGCTGGCCGAGGGCGAGGCCCTCCCCGTCATCGACGACCACGACGCCACCGCCCCCGTCGACACCCCGGTGGTCACCCCGTGACGCGTGCGCAAACCCACACCCACCGTCGATCCGCGCACGCGTGTCGGTCCGCGCACGCCACGGCGGTCCGGTCATGAGCGCAGGCGTGGACGTACCGGAGCTCGATCCTGCCGCGGCACCCTCGGGCCGCATCCGGGGGTGGCTGACCTCGGTCACCGGGGGGGAGGCCTGGTACCCGCTGGTGGTGCTGTTCGGGTTGAACGCGGTCGACGAGCTCGACCGGACCGCCTTCGGGGTGCTGCTCCCCGAGATCCGGGAGGAGTTCGGGCTCGACCTGCAGGGGATCCTCACCCTCGTCGGCCTGGTCGCCCTCGGTGCGCTGCTGCTGCAGGTTCCGATCGCGGCGCTGGCCGACCGCACCAACCGGGTGCGCCTGGCCTGGCTGGGCGCCGCCGCCTGGGGCATCTGCAGCCTCCTCACCGGCATGGCCACCACCCTCTGGGTGCTCGGCATCGCCCGGGCCGGGTCCAGCATCGGCAAGGCGGTCGTCGACCCCACCCACGGCTCGCTCCTCGCCGACTGGTACGCCCCCGAGCACCGCCCCAAGGTCTTCTCGTTCCACCGGGCCGCCAACGCGGTGGGCCAGCTGGTCGGTCCGGTGGCGGCCGGGTTCCTGGCCTCGTGGTTCTCCTGGCGGGTGCCGTTCTTCCTCTTCGCCATCCCCACCGCCGTGTTCGTGGTGCTGGCCTGGCGCCTCCGGGACCCGGTGCGGGGCGGCCACGAGCGCCGGGCCGTCGGCGCCGACGAGACCACGATCGCCACCGAGGAGCAGCCGCCCAGCTTCGCCGAGGGGTGGCGGATCGTGTGGCGCATCCCCACGCTGAAGCGGATCTGGTGGTCGCTGCCGTTCCTGGCCGCGTCGCTCATCGGGTTCGCGTCGATCGCGTCGCTGGTCTACGACGAGATCTTCGGCCTCGACGAGCGGGCCCGTGGCCTGGCCGCCGCCGCGTCGGAGCCGTGGGCGCTGGCCGGGTTGGTCTACGGCGCCCGGATGGCCACCCGGCTCTACGTGAAGGGACCCGAGCACATCCTCGGGTTCCTGTCCCGGGTCACGATCGTGGTGTCGGCGGCGCTCGTCGTCTTCGCCGCCGCCCCGAACGTGGGGGTCGCCATCGCCACCCACTCGGTCATCACCGCCGCCTTCGCCATCATCGCCCCGGGCGTGCTGGCCACCCTGTCTCTCGCCATCCCGCCGCGGGCCCGGTCGATGGGCTTCGCGGTGGCGTCGCTGTGGGTGATCCCGGGCCTCGTCATGCTGCCCATCATCGGCTGGGTGGGCGACCAGCTGTCGCTGCGCTGGGGCATGGTGCTCATGGTCCCCGTCTTCCTGCTGGGCGGCGCCGTCATCTCGTCGTCCCGGCAGACGATCAGCGCCGACATCGCCGAGGTGTGGAAGGCCACCGCGGCTCGCAGCGAGGTGGCCTACGAGCGGGCCCACGGCGGGGAGGCACCGCTCCTGCTCGTGCGGGGCGTGGAGGTGGGCTACGACGGCGTGCAGGTCCTCTTCGGCATCGACGTCGAGGTGCGGGAGGGCGAGATCCTCGCCCTGCTCGGCACCAACGGCGCCGGGAAGTCCACGCTGCTGAAGGCCATCTGCGGGGTCACCGAGGCCGACAACGGCGCCGTCATCTTCGACGGGCGCGACATCACCCACGCCCCGCCCCACGAGATCGCGGCCATGGACATCCGGCTCATGCCGGGCGGCCAGGGCGTGTTCACCAGCCTCACCGTGGAGGAGAACCTGCGGGCCGCGGCGTGGCTGCCGCGTCGGGGGCGGGGCGCGGACCGGGCGGCGGCCGACCGGGCGGTGGCCGAGGCGCTGGCTCCCTTCCCCGCCCTCGAGCGCCGGCGCGCCGAGCCGGCCGGGAACCTCTCCGGCGGCCAGCAGCAGCAGCTCGGCCTCGCCATGGCGCTCCTCGCCCGGCCCCGGCTGCTCCTCGTGGACGAGCTGTCGCTCGGCCTGGCCCCGCTCATCGTCAGCCAGCTCATCCCGCTCCTGCACGCCGCCCGGGACGAGGGCTCCACGATCGTGCTGGTCGAGCAATCGGCCGACGTCGCCCTCGCCGTGTCCGACCGGGCCGTGTTCCTCGAGAAGGGCGAGGTCCGGTTCCAGGGCCCCGCCGCCGACCTCCGCGGCCGCACCGACCTGCTGCGCGCCGTGTTCCTGTCCGGCACCACCGCCTCGTCCGCCACCGGCGCCACCCCGACACCGACCACCCCTCCGGTCCCGACCGTCCCCCCGCCAGGCGCCGACGGGGAGGTGCGGTTGCGGACGGCGTCGGTCACGGTGGGGTTCGGAGGGAACCTGGCCGTGCACGACGTGTCGATGGAGGTGAGGGCGGGGGAGATCGTCGGGATCATCGGGCCCAACGGGGCCGGCAAGACCACGCTGTTCGACCTGCTCTCCGGCTACCTGCGGCCCGAGCGGGGCCGGATCGTGCTGGGCGAGGTCGACGTGACCGACGCCGGGCCGGACGAGCGGGCCCGCCGGGGCCTCGGCCGCTCCTTCCAGGACGCCCGGCTGTTCCCCGGCCTCACCGTGGAGGAGGCCATCGCCGTGGCCTGCGAGCGCTGGATCGGCTCCAAGGACCCGCTGTCCGCGGCGCTGCGGCTGCCGTGGGCCTACGACAGCGAGGCGGCCGTGGCGCGGCGGGTGGCCGAGCTGGTCGAGCTGCTCGGGCTCGGGCCGCACCGCTCGAAGCTCGTGCGGGAGCTGTCCACCGGCACCCGGCGGGTCGTCGACCTCGCCTGCCTCCTCGCCCACCGGCCCACCGTGATCCTGCTGGACGAGCCGAGCTCGGGGATCGCCCAGCGCGAGACCGAGGCGCTCGGGCCCCTGCTGCGCCGCATCCGGGACGAGACGGGGGCCAGCCTCGTCGTGGTCGAGCACGACATCCCGCTCGTCCGCAGCGTCTCCGACCGCCTCGTCGCCATGGACCGCGGCGCCGTGATCGCCGACGGCCGGCCCGCCGACGTGCTGGCCGACGACGCCGTCGTGACCGCCTACCTCGGCGTCGACCAGACCGCCATCGAGCGCAGCCGCCACGAGGCTCCGGCGCCCACCACCACCTGACCGCACACCACGACCTGACCGCCAACCAGCACCGACAGCACCAACCAGGGGGGACCATGCAACCGAGCTCGGACCAGAGCGGATCCGCCGCACCCGGCGGGGGCGCGCTGCGACGATGGGGGCCGATCGCCGCCATCGTGGTGGTGCTGGCCGTCGTGGGGGCGCTGGTCGTCTTCAGCGGCGACGACGACGAGCCCGAGACGACCGACAGCGCCGCCACCGACGACGGGGCGGGCGACGGCGGTGCGGGCGACGGGGGTGACGGCGGCGAGGCCCCCGAGGGGGCGGTCACCTACGCCATGGCCGAGGCGGCGGGGACCGTCGGCGACTACACCTGGATGGACTCCTGCGACACCGAGACCGGTCTGGTGTCGATGCCGAACCAGTTCGCCGGCGAGTGCTACGCCAACGTCGAGGACAACGGCGGCGCCACCTACGCCGGTGTGACCGAGGACGAGATCAAGGTGGTGGTGTACCAGGCGCCCGAGGACGACCCGGTCCTCAGCTTCATCACGGCGCCGATCGCCAACGACGACACCAACCCCCAGGAGGCCGAGACGCTCCAGGGCTACACGGACATGTTCAACGCGATCTACCAGACCTACGGGCGCAAGGTCGTGCTGGAGTTCATGACCGGCAGCGGCACCTCGACCGACGAGGTGGCCGCCCGGGCCGACGCCGTGAAGGCGATGGAGGAGCTGGGCGCCTTCGCCGTGTGGGGCGGTCCCGTGCTCTCCAACGCCTGGACCGAGGAGATCAAGGCCCGAGGTGGTGTGTGCATCGGCTGCCCCGGCCTGCGCGACGCGGCGCCGTCGGTGTTCGGCATCGTCCCGTCGGCGCAGCAGACCCGCCAGGCCTGGATCGACTGGGTGGGCCAGAAGCTGGCCGGCAAGCCGGCCGAGTACGCCGGGGACGAGTCGATGCACGGCACCGAGCGGGTCTTCGGCCAGCTCTACATCGACACCGGCTCGGCCGACGTGCAGGAGGGCCTCGACGAGCAGGACGAGCTGGTCGCCGAGGCCGGCTTCGAGATCACCGAGCGGGTCGGCTACGAGCTGAACCCGGGCACCCTGGCCGAGCAGGCCTCGACCGCCATCGCCCGGCTCCAGGAGGCCGGCGTGACGAGCGTGATCATCGGCGGCGACCCGATCGCGCCGAAGACCTTCACCGAGGTCGCCACCCAGCAGGGGTTCTTCCCCGAGTGGATCCTGAACGGGGCCGCCCTGCAGGACACCAGTGCGTTCGGCCGCACCTACGACCAGCAGCAGTGGGCCCACGCCTTCGGCATCTCGGCCCTGGCCGCCCGCACGGTGAACGGGCTGGGCGACGCCGAGCGGGTCTACCAGTGGTGGGCCGGCGAGTACCCGCCCGCCGACGACACGGTCGGGGTGCTCTGGCCGCTGCCGGCCGTGTTCTTCAGCGGCGTCCAGGCGGCCGGGCCCAACCTCACCATGGAGTCGTTCCGGGACGGGCTGTTCTCGATCCCGCCCAACGAGGCGAACCCCACCCAGCAGGGCTACAGCTACGGCGAGCACGGCATCTGGCCGCAGGTCGACTACGGGGGCATCGACGACTTCGCCGAGGTCTGGTGGGACCCGACCGTCGAGGGCGACGACGAGATCCGCAAGCCGGGCACCGGGATGTACCAGTCCGTCGACGGCGGCCGGCGCTACCGGCTCGGCGAGTGGCCCGACGAGCTCAGGTTCTTCGACCT
The DNA here is from genome assembly GCA_046565645.1 of Acidimicrobiia bacterium. GTDB lineage: Bacteria > Actinomycetota > Acidimicrobiia > Acidimicrobiales > VFJN01 > VFJN01. The sequence goes on from JBKHYD010000050.1 coordinate 6,987, forward strand.
CGAAGGCGCCGTCGCCATCTACGAGGAGCTCCCACCCGAGTGGGCGCCGGCCGCGCCGCCGCCGCCCCCGGGCTCACCGGCCGCCGGCGGGTAGCCCGCGGCCGGCTCGGCCCCTCGTCACAGGTAGTCGAGGTCCGGGGCCTCGTCGTCGTCCACGGCGCGGGCGCAGGTCGGGCACCACCAGCGCGCCTCCAGGGCCGAGCCGCAGGTCTGGTGGCGGAGCCCGCCGCCGGCGCCGCCCGCTGCGCTGGCCCCCCGGTGGGTCACCCCCCACTCGGTGAGCAGCCGCAGGGCCCCGGCCAGCTCGGCGCCGGTGGCCGTGAGCGAGTAGGCCAGCCGGTAGGGCCGCTGCGAGTAGGGCGCGGCCGTCACCAGCCCGTCGCCCTCCAGGGCCTTCAGGCGCTTGGACAGGATGTTCGGGGCCAGCCCGGGGAGCTGCTCGAGCAGCTCCCCGAAGCGCCGAGGGCCGGGCAGGAGCGCGTCGACGACGAGCAGCGTCCATCGATCCCCCACCAGCCGCAGGGCCTCGTCCAGGCCGCCCAGCGCGGGTTGCGTTGCCATCCCGGTCACACCTCGCTAGGTTGCTTGCAGTTCGCAAGTGACTTGTCGATCACAACTCTGCTCCGATCCTACGGAAGGACCACCGCCATGGCCGCCACCACCCCCTCCGTCCTCGCCGGGCTGCCCGAGGCCACCACCGCGGTCGCCGCCGCCGTCGCCCCCGCCGTGGTGCGCATCGGGCGCCACGGCGGCCGGGGCTGCGGCATCGTGGTGGCCGAGGGCGCCGTGCTCACCAACGCCCACAACCTGCGGGACCGCACCACCGAGGTCACCTTCGCCGACGATCGGGCCGAGCAGGGCCGGGCCCTCGCCGCGGACCCCGACGGCGACCTCGTCGTCCTCGCCGTCGACACCGGCGACATCGCCCCGGTCACCTGGGCCGACGAGCTGCCCGGCCTGGGCGGCATCGTGTTCGGCGTGAGCCGGGCCCGAGGCGGCGAGCGGGTCACCTTCGGCACGGTCAGCGGCGTGGCCCGGTCGTTCCGGGGCCCGCGCGGCCGCCGCGTCCGCGGCAGCCTCGAGCACACCGCCCCCCTCGCCCGCGGCTCCTCGGGCAGTCCACTCGTGGACGAGCGCGGTCGTCTCGTCGGCTTGAACACCGCCCGCCTGGGCGACGGCTTCTACCTCGCCCTGCCGGCCGACGCCGACCTGCGCCAGCGGGTCGACGCCCTCCTCGCCGGGGAGTCGCCCCGGCGCCTCGTGCTCGGGGTGGGCCTGGCCGGCGCCGACGTGGCCACCAACCTCCGCGCCTCCGTCGGCCTGCCGCCCCGGACGGGCCTGCTCGTCCGGGCCGTGGCCGAGGGCAGTCCGGCCGGGGCCGCCGGGATCCAAGTGGGCGACCTGCTCACCGCCGCCGGCGAGCGCGAGCTGGCCACCGTCGACGACCTCCACGACGCCCTCGACGGCGCCCGGGCCACCAGCACGCTCGCCCTGCACGTCGTGCGGGGCTCCGAGGAGCTCGACGTCACCGTCTCCTTCGACGCACCGGACGAGGAGGCCGAGGAGCCCGGCGACGACGCCTGAGCCCTCCGGTGGTCGCTGGCCGGCGGGCAGACTGCCCGGGTGACGATCGCCGACGAGCTCGTGGACCTGGTCGACGCCGACGATCGCGTCGTCGAGGTCGTCACACGGGCCGAGATGCGCGCCCGTGGCGCGGCGGCTCGGCACCGGGCCTGCTACGTGGCCGTGCTCACCTCGACGGGCGAGCTCGTCGTCCACCGTCGAGCCGACTGGAAGGAGGTGTACCCCGGCTACTGGGACGTCGCCTTCGGCGGGGTGCTGGGCTCCGGCGAGGCGTGGCACGACGCCGCCCGCCGCGAGCTGCTCGAGGAGGCCGGGGTCGACGCCGAGCCCGAGCTCGTCGGCACCGCCTCGTGGTCCGCGGCAGACACCAACCTGAACGCCCGGATCTACCTGGCCCGCAGCGACGGCCCCTTCACCTGCCCCGACGGAGAGGTCGTCGAGGTCGCGACCGTCCCGCTGGCCCTGCTGGACGAGTGGCTGGCGGGACGGGACGTGTGCCCCGACAGCGTCGACCTGGTCATCCCCCACCTGAGGGCGCTGAGGCTCGGGGTCGATCGGGCTCAGACGTAGGTGGGGGTGACCCCGATGGCGTCGTAGGTGGCTCGGATCAGCCCAGCCGTGCGGGGGTCGCCCATGAGGCCCTGCATCATCCGGTTCATGACGTAGCCGAAGGACAGGCCGTTGACGGGGTCGGCGAAGCCCATCGACCCGCCGGCGCCGGTGTGGCCGAACGAGCTGGGTGCGCCGTAGCGGGCCATCGGGGAGGCCACGAAGAACCCCAGCCCGAAGGTGGTCTCGAGCATCAGGACCTGATCGGCGCCGTGGGTCTGCAGCTCGGTGGCCCGCTTCAGCGTCTCCTCGGTGAGGATCGGCTCGGAGGGGCCGTCCTCCACGGTGCCGACCAGACCCGCGTAGAAGCGGGCCAGCGACCGGGCGTTGGTGACGCCGTTCGCCGCGGGGATCTCGGCCGCCCGCACCTCGGGCCGGTTCCACACGCCGTCCTCGCTGAGGAACAGGCCGTTCACGCCGCCGAGGGCCTTGCCCAGCATGGTGTCGGGGCCCATGAACTGGGCCAGGAGCGCGGCCATGTCCGGGTCCTTGGGCACGCTCCAGGTCACGAGCGGGGCGACCCGGTTCTGCTGGTCGTCGGGCAGGCCGATCCAGAAGTCGAGCCCGAGCGGGCCGGCGATCTCCTCGGCGAAGTAGGTGCCGAGGGTCCTGCCGGTGGCCCGGCGCACCACCTCGCCGACCAGCCAGCCGAAGGT
>JBKHYD010000051.1:0-20757 GCA_046565645.1 Acidimicrobiia bacterium
ACGCGAACGCTACGGGCTGACGCGGGGGAAGATCGGGCCGGCCTTCTCCACCGGCAAGCCGCCCGGGTAGGCCCCCCACGCGGTGTCGTCGGGGACGCGACAGTCGTCGGGCTGCCCCTGGAGGCCGATGCGTCGCCAGGCCTCGGCCGCGGCGGTCGGGATCGCGGGGCTGGCGAGGATCGACACGATGCGCACCGCCTCGAGGGCGTCGCCCATCACGGCATCGACCTCGGGGCCAGGATCGAGCTTCCAGGGCTCGTTGTCCTCGAGCAGGGCGTTGGTCTCCCGGATCAGCCGCCACGTGGCTTCCAGCGCCACGGACGGCGCCACGTTGGCCCAGGCCTCGCTGGTGGCGGCCACCACCTCCGCAGCGACCGGCGCCAGCGGGCTGTCGGGTCGCGGCGCGGGGCCGAGGCCGTCGCACTTCTTGGCCACCACCGTGGCGACGCGCGACACCAGGTTGCCGAAGTTGTTCGCGAGGTCGCTGTTGTAGCGCTCGACGACGCGCTCGTAGCTGAAGTCACCGTCGGGGCCGAAGGGCGTGTCCCGCAGGAGGTGGTACCGCACGCCGTCGACGCCGAAGTCCTCGACCAGGCGCGCCGGCGCGATGTCGGTGAGCCGCGCCGGGCCGTGCGTGGTCTTGGAGAGCTTCTCGCCGCCCAGCAGCAGCCAGCCGTGCACGAGGACGCGATGGGGAGGCTCGAGGCCCGCCGCCATCAGCATCGCCGGCCAGTACACGCAGTGGAAGCGGATGATCTCCTTGCCGATCACGTGGTGCACGTGGGGCCACCACGTGGCGAAGCGCTCGTCGTCGCTGCCGTAGCCGATCGCCGTGGCGTAGTTGATGAGCGCGTCGTACCAGACGTAGAAGACGTGGCCGGGCGCCCACGGCACCGGGACGCCCCAGGTGAGCGAGGTGCGCGTGATCGACACGTCATCGAGGCCCTGGCGCAGGAAGCCGAGTACCTCGTTGCGCTTGCCCTCAGGCGTGATGGACTGCGGGTTCGACTCGATCCAGTCGATGAGGCGCTGCTCGTAGCGGGAGAGTCGGAAGAAGTAGTTCTCCTCCTTCAGGATCGTGACCTCTCTGCCCGTGTGGACCGGGCAGAAGCGGCCCTCCACCAGCTCGCTCTCCTGGTAGTACGCCTCGCAGGACACGCAGTACGGGCCCTCGTAGGTGTCGAGCTCGATGTCGCCGTTGTCCTTGGCCCGGGTGAGCAGCTCCTGCACGGCCCGGTGGTGGCGTGGCTCGGTGGTGCGGATGAAGTCGTCGTAGGACACGTCGAGGCTGTCCCAGGTCTCCCGGAACCGGGCCGCGTTGCGGTCGGCCTGCTCCTGCGGGGTGATCCCGGCCTCGGCGGCCGACTGCGCCACCTTGAGGCCGTGCTCGTCGGTGCCCGTGAGGAAGAACGTGTCGTCGCCGACCAGCCGGTGCCAGCGGGCCAGCGCGTCGGCGTTGATGGTGGCGTAGGCGTGCCCGACGTGGGGCGCGTCGTTGACGTAGTAGATCGGCGTCGTGACGTAGAAGCGGTCGGGCACGCCGGCCAGCCTACGAGGGCACCGCTGAGGTCACCGACCCGGTTCGCCCCGGCCGGTGGGCTGGGCCGCGCGGCTCCCGCACCGGTACGCCTCCCCGGTGAGGGCGATCAAGGCGGCACGGGCGGTACGTTCTGGGCCGATGCGCCCGATCCGCTCCCTGCGCTGGACCGCCCTACTGGTCCTGCCGCTGCTCGTGGGCGCGCTCTTGCTGATGCACGGGCTCGACGCCCGGGCCCACGTCGACCGCAGCCCTGAGCCGGCCCCGATGGCGGCGGTGGGCCACTCGGACGCCGCCGAGCCGACCGCCGGCCACGGCGCCGAGCACTGCTCGAGCTGCGCGGCCGGCACGTCGTGGTGGCGTGCGTCGCGATCGTGACCGCCGTCGCGGGGCTGATCTGCCTTCGGCGGGTGCTCGGCCAGGTGCTCACGGCGCCGGCCGCCACGATGAGCGCCGGCGCCCGGCTGGTGCATCGGGTCCTGCGCCCGCCCGAGCCGGCCTGGGTGCGGCTCGCCGTGATGCGCTGTTGAAGAGCCGCTCCTCCACCTGAGCGCCCGGTGCCCGCATGGCACCGGGAACCCGTCCTGCTGGCTCTTCCGAAAGGAGCGCGCCCCGATGCGCCGACCCAACCTGCTCGTCCTCGCGTCCCTCGCCACCACCTCGCTCGTCCTCGCCGCCTGTGGGGACACAGACGACCACGCCGGCATGCCGATGTCGGACTCCGCCATGGACGACGGCATGCACGACGACGGCATGGGCCACGACGAGACGACCCCCGTCGTCGAGGGTGCCCGCCGGATCGAGGTGACCGCCCGGTCCTTCGAGTTCGACCCCGACGAGATCACGATCACCGCCGGTGAGGACATCGCCATCGTCCTCACCTCGGAGGACATGCTCCACGACTTCACCGTGGACGGCCTGGACGCCCACGTCGTCGCGGAGGCCGACGGGACGGTCGAGGGCGGCCTGCGGGCCGACGACCCCGGCCGCTACAGCTTCTACTGCACCGTGCCCGGCCACCGCGACGCGGGCATGGAAGGCACGCTGATCGTCGAGGCACCGTGATCGACCCCACGGTCCTCGGGTCGATCCCGAGCCCCAGCAGCAACGCGATCCACCTCGGGCCGGTCGAGCTCCGGGCCTACGGGCTGGCCATCGCCGTCGGCGTCGTGGTGGCGGTGACCTTCGCCCAACGGCGCTGGGCGGCCCGAGGGGGTGACCCTGCCGACGTGTCGTGGCTGGCCACCTGGTCGGTCGCGGCCGGGCTCGTCGGCGCCCGGGCCTACCACGTCGCCACCGACTCCCACCGGTTCGAGGGACGGTGGCTCGACGCCTTCAAGGTCTGGGAGGGAGGGCTCGGCATCCCCGGGGGGCTGCTGGCGGGGGTGCTCACCGGCGTCGTGCTGGCTCGCCGCCGGGGGCTGCCGGCCGCCCAGCTGCTCGACGTCGTGGCCCCGGCCATCCCCGTCGCCCAAGCGATCGGACGGCTGGGCAACTGGTTCAACCAGGAGCTCTTCGGCCGGCCCACCGATCTCCCGTGGGGGCTGCGCATCGACCGGGACCATCGACCCGACGGCTACGAGCAGTTCGCCACCTTCCACCCGACCTTCCTCTACGAGGCCCTCTGGAACCTGGCGCTGGCCTACCTGCTGGTGCGGTTCGAGAGAGCGCGGCCCGGGGGCCGTCCGGGCCGGCTGTTCACCCTCTACGTGGGTGGCTACGGGGTGGGCCGGCTGTGGGTGGAGGCCCTCCGGATCGACGACGCCACCGAGATCCTGGGTGTGCGGGTGAACATCTGGGTGAGCCTCGTGGCCGTGGGCGCCGCCGCCGTCGTGGCGGCGATCAGCTCGCTCGCCGGAGGAGCGTTCGCTCGACGGCCCGTCGGATCGGGGTCACGACCCGGTCCATCACGGCCACGGGCAGGGCGAGGAGGACGTTGAGGGGGGGCTGGTCAGGGCTGAGCGGGTGGGGCCGGGTGGGGCCCACGGCTCGGATCGCCTCGGCCTGCTCGGCCATCGCCTCGAGCTGCGGCTGCTTGAGGTGCGTGCGGGCCACAGCGAACAGGCCGTCGTCGCCCTCCTCCTCCTCCACGTGGTGGCGGACGTTCTCGATGACCACCGTCATCTTGGCCCGGAACCGCTCGTGGGTCGGGGCCATGCGCTCCAGCTCGGCCAGCACCGCCTTCACGGCGTGGTGCTCCTCGAGCGACTCGAGCACGTCGTCCTCGGCGGCCTCCCGAAGCGCCGGGTAGAGCAGCTGCTCCTCGATCTCGGCGTGGACGGCCAGCTGCTCGAGGATCTGGTCGCGCAGGCGGGCCAGACCCTCGACGTCGCCCGGGTCGGCGGCCTCGAACCGGGCGAAGAGGGCTTCGACGTTGTCGTGGTCGGTGGTCAGCGTGGAGAGGATGTTCATGGCGCCCGCCTACCCGAGCGGCGCGACGCGGACACCTCTCGGGCCGAGCCTCGTCAGTCGTCGGCGTCGGTGAGGACGGTGACGCTGCGGGCGGCCACCGTGAGCTTGCCGCCGACGGGCACCGCCTCCTCGTGGGTGGCGGTGGTGTCCAGTACCACTCGCCAACGGCCTCCCCACTGCGTGGGCAGCGTCCACTCGATCGGTTCGTGGTGCGCGTTGAAGAGGATGAGGAACGAGTCGTCGACGATGTGCTGGCCGCGGGGGTCCACCTCGGTGATCGAGTTCCCGTTGAGGAACATCCCCACGGCGCGGGCGTGGCTCGTGTTCCAGTCGTCGTCGGTCATCTCGTCGCCGTCGGGCGTGCACCAGCCGAGGTCGAGCGTGCCCCGGATCGGCCGCCCCTGGAAGTAGCGGCGGCGGCGGAAGGTGGGGTGCTGGTGCCGGAGCTCGATGAGGCGCTTCGTGAACTCGAGGAGGTCCTCGTCGACGTCGTCCCAGTCGTGCCAGGAGACCTCGTTGTCCTGGCAGTAGGCGTTGTTGTTGCCGCCCTGGGTGCGTCCGAGCTCGTCCCCGGCGACGAGCATCGGCACGCCCTGCGAGAGCAGCAGGGTGGTGAGGAGGTTGCGCTGCTGGGCGTCGCGGCAGCGCAAGACGTCCGGGTCGTCGGTCTCGCCCTCCACGCCGCAGTTCCAGGACCGGTTGTGGCTCTCCCCGTCCGCGTTGCCCTCGCCGTTGGCCTCGTTGTGCTTCTCGTTGTACGAGACCAGGTCGCGCAAGGTGAAGCCGTCGTGGGCGGTCACGAAGTTGATGCTCGCCACCGGGCGGCGGGCGTCGGCCTGGTAGAGGTCCGAGCTGCCGGTGAGACGGGACGCGAACTCCCCCACCGAGTCGGGTTCGCCCCGCCAGAAGTCCCGCACGGTGTCCCGGTACTTGCCGTTCCACTCCGACCACTGGGCCGGGAAGTTGCCCACCTGGTAGCCGCCCTCGCCCACGTCCCAGGGCTCTGCGATCAGCTTCACCTGGCTGACGACCGGGTCCTGCTGGATGAGGTCGAAGAAGGCCGAGAGGCGGTCGACCTCGTGGAACTGGCGGGCGAGCGTGGATGCGAGGTCGAACCGGAAGCCGTCGACGTGCATCTCGGTCACCCAGTAGCGCAGCGAGTCCATGATCAGCTGCAGCGTGTGGGGGTGAGCCATGTTGAGGCTGTTCCCGGTGCCGGTGGTGTCGTAGTAGAAGGCCGGGTCCTCGGCCACCAGCCGGTAGTAGGCGGCGTTGTCGATGCCTCGGAACGACAGCGTGGGGCCGAGGTGGTTGCCTTCGGCGGTGTGGTTGTAGACGACGTCGAGGATGACCTCGAGGCCGGCCTCGTGGAGCGCCCGGACCATGGCCTTGAACTCGGTGACCTGCTCGCCCAGCGAGCCGTTGGCGGCGTACTCGTTGTGGGGGGCGAAGAACCCGATCGAGTTGTAGCCCCAGTAGTTTCGCAGCCCCTTCTCGATCAGGTGGGCGTCGTGCACGAACTGGTGGACCGGCAAGAGCTCCACGGTGGTGACCCCGAGGTCGAGGAGGTGCTCGAGGGCGGCCGGGTGGGCGAGGCCCGAGTACGTGCCACGGAGGTTCTCGGGGATGCCGGGGTGCCGGGCCGTGAAGCCCTTCACGTGCACCTCGTAGATGATCGACTCGTGCAGGGGGCGGTCGGGACGGCGGTCGCTCGACCAGTCGAAGTACGGGCTGTGCACCACGGCCTTGGCCATGTGGGGGCCGCTGTCGTCGTCGTTGCGCTGCTCCGGGTCGTCGAAGTCGTACCCGAAGGTGCTCGGGTGGGACGGGACCGGCCGGTCGACCGCCTTCGCGTACGGGTCGAGCAGGAGCTTGGCCGGGTTGCAGCGCTGGCCGGCGCCCGGGTCCCAGGGCCCGTGGATGCGGTAGCCGTACCGCTGGCCAGGGCCGACGTTCGGGAGGTAGGCGTGCCAGCAGAACGCGTCGATCTCCTCGAGCTCGATGCGCGCCTCGTCGCCGTCCTCGTCGCCGAACAGGCACAGCTCGACGCCCTCGGCCACCTCGGAGAACAGGGAGAAGTTGGTGCCCGCCCCGTCGTAGGTGGCCCCGAGCGGGTAGGGACGCCCGGGCCACACCTCCTGCTCGTCCATTCGCTCCTCGTCTCCTCCGGTCTCGGTGCGGTCGCTCAACGGGCCTGCGACCAGAGGACGACGCTATCGACCGCCAGCGCCTTGCGATGACCGTCGCCGGTGACCCCCGGGGAGGCGGCCAGGACGGGGCCGTCGTGTTCCACCTCGACCGGGGCGGCGGACAGGTTGGCGACCAGCCGGATCGGGCCCCGGGACCAGCGGAGGACGCCGTCGACGAAGGTGGCCTCGACGGGGAGCGAGGGGTCGGTGAGAGCGGGTTGACGGCGGCGGAGGGCGATCAGCTGGCGGTGCCAGTCGAAGAGCGCGCGGTGGTGCGGCCGGCAGAGCTCGTCCCAGCGGAGCTGGCTGCGCTCGAAGGTGGCCCGGTCCTGGGGGTCCGGGACCTGCTCAGGGTCCCAGCCGAAGCCGGCGAACTCGGCTCGTCGGCCGTCCCGGACGGCCCGGCCGAGGGACGGGTCGGGGTGGTCGGTGAAGTACTGGAACGGGCTCGACGCCCCCCACTCCTCGCCCTGGAACAGCATCGGGGTGAACGGGGTGGTGAGGAGCAGGGCGGCGGCGACGTGCAGCCGCCCGCGGCTCACGAGGTGGCTGAGCCGCTCCCCCTGGGCCCGGTTCCCGATCTGGTCGTGGTTCTGGGCGCAGACCACGAAGCTCGACGGGTGCAGTCCCACCGGCGACCGGCCGTGCTTGCGCCCCCGGCTGGCCGACCAGGTGCCGTCGTGGACCCACGCCTGGCGCAGCGCCTTGGGCAGCGAGCCGGGATCGGTGAAGTCCTGGTAGTAGCCGTCGGCCTCGCCGGTGAGGGCGACGTGGAGCGCGTGGTGCCAGTCGTCGGCCCAGGCGGCGTGCAGGCCGTACCCGCCGGCCTGGGGGTGGCGGACCAGGCGGGGGTCGTTGGTGTCGTTCTCGGCGATCAGGACGAGGTGGCGGCCCAGGTGGGCGGCCAGCGCGTCGACCTCCGCGGCGAGCTCCTCGAGCAGGTGGAGCGGGGTCTCGTCGACGATGGCGTGGACGGCGTCGAGGCGCAGGCCGTCGCAGTGGTGGTCGCGCAGCCAGTGGAGGGCGTTGTCGATGACGAAGCGGCGGACCTCGTCGGCTCCCGGGGCGTCGAAGTTCACCGCGTCGCCCCAGGGCGTGTGGTGGCGGTCGGTGAAGTACGGCCCGAGCTCGGCGAGGTGGTTCCCCAGCGGACCGAGGTGGTTGTAGACGACGTCCATGATCACCCCGAGGCCGTGGGCGTGGCAGGCGTCGACGAAGCGGTCCAGCCCGGTCGGGCCGCCGTAGGCGTGGTGCGGGGCGAAGAGGTCCACGCCGTCGTACCCCCACCCTCGCCCGCCGGGGAACTCGGCCACCGGGAGCAGCTCGACGGCGTCGATGCCAAGCTCGACGAGGTGGGGCAGGCGCTCGATGGCGGCGTCGAAGGTGCCCTCCGGGGTGAAGGTCCCGACGTGAAGCTCGTAGAGGACCGCGCCGGGCAGGGGCAGGCCTCGCCAGCCGTCGTCGGTCCAGGCGAAGGCGCTCGGGTCGACGACCTCGGACCATCCGGCCACGCCCTCGGGCTGGGACCGGGACCGAGGGTCGGGACGGGGCGGGCCGCCGTCGAGCGAGAAGGCGTAGCGGGTGCCGGGCCCGGCGTCGTCCACGGCGAGGCGCCACCAGTCGCCACCGTGGCGCTCCATCGCCAGGCGGCGGTCCTCGAGCACGAGCTCGACCTGCTCGGGCCGAGGCGCCCACACCTCGAAGCGGTGCATCACAGGGCCCCTTCGGCCACGAGGACCGCCGCCGGGAGATCGCCCAGCAGCTCGGCCACGGGGTGCTCGCCCGGGCGGTGGGCGCGCTCGCTCAGGAGGTCGACCCAGCCGTGGCCCTGATCCGGCAGCTCGACGACGGTGCCGGCCCAGTCGCCGCCCAGCCCGACGAGCAGGCGGGGGACGACCACCGCCAGCCCGTCCCGGGCGAAGGCCACGGCGTGGCGGGCCTTCGGCCCGGACACGGGGAGCGCCTCGTGGCGCCGGCTGCAGAAGGGCTCGGGGTGGTGTCGACGGTGGCGCAGGATCCGGGCGATCAGCCAGAGCTTGGCGCCGCCGTCGTCCAGGTGGCCCAGCGCGGTGGGGGCGTCGGCGTCGTGGAGCTCGTCGAGGAGGCGCTGGCGGAGCCCGTGGTCCACGGGACGGCGGTTGTCGGGGTCGACCAGGCTGAGGTCCCACAGCTCGCTGCCCTGGTAGAGGTCGGGGACGCCGGGGCTGGTCAGCAGGAGCGCGGTCTGGGCCAGCGAGGTGCGCCGGCCCAGCTCCACCAGCGAGTGCTCGCCCAGGAAGCCCTCGAGGTGGGCCACGAACGAGTCGTCGGCCATCACCGCCCGCACGAAGCCCTCGACCTCCGCGTCGTGGGTGGGGTCGGGGTTCGTCCAGGAGGTGGCCCTCTTGGCCTCCTTGGTGGCCTTGGCCATCGTGGCCACCACCCGGTCGACCTCGATCGGCCAGGCGCCGACGAGCGTCTGGTAGAGGGCGAGCTCGGTCTCCCGGTCCGGCCCGACGCTCCCCCGGTGACCCTCGTTGTGGGCCGACCAGCGCTCGACCGCCGCCCCCCACGCCGCCGGCAGCTCGGACAGCAGGGCGAGGCGGGCCCGCACGTCTGCGCTGCGCTTGGTGTCGTGCGTGGAGAGCGTGACCATGGTGGCCGGCCAGCACTCGGCCAGGTGGGCGCAGTGGCGGTGGAACCGGTCGGGCTCGATCCCGAAGGTGCCCGGTTCGCCGCCCACCTCGTTCAGGGCGAGGAGGCGCCCGTAGCGGTAGAAGGCGGTGTCCTCGACGCCCTTGGCCATCACCGGTGCGGTGAGCTGCTGGAAGCGGGCCGCCAGCTCCTCGGCGTAGGGGCCGGGCTCGTCGAGCACCAGGACCCGACCGAGCAGGTCCAGCAGCTCGCGGTCGAGATCCGGGCGGGCGGCCGCGGCGGCGGCCAGGGCGGCACCGACGACGGCGCGGTCGGCCGGTGAGGGCTCCGTCCCCGGCACCACGTAGGTGCGGTACACGGGCAGCGCCGCCACCACCTCGACCACGACCTCCCGCAGCTCGCGGCGGGTGTGGTCGCCGTGGCGGCGACGCCGACCGCACACCTCGGCCAGCAGGCGGGTGATCCGATCCGTCTCGGCGGCCAGCTCCCCGTCCATGACGTGGCGCTTCGCCTCGTCGGCCACCTCGGCGAAGGTGCGCTCCTCGCCCGTGAACGCTGCGTACACCTCGGACATGGCCGGTTCGCCGTGGGGGTCCACGAAGAGGCTGTTCACGGCGACGAGGTGGTCGTACCCCGAGGTTCCCGCCACGGGCCACGTGCTGGGGAGGAGCTCGCCCTCCTGGAGGATCTTCTCGACCACCAGGTAGGCGTCGGGCGCCAGAGCCCGGAGGCGGCGGAGGTAGTCCTCGGGGTCGCGCAGGCCGTCCACGTGGTCGACCCGCAGGCCGGTCACCTGGCCGGCACGGACGAGCTCGCCGATCAGGCGGTGGCTCTCCTCGAACACCTCGTCGTCCTCCACCCGCACCCCGACGAGGGTGGTGATGCTGAAGAAGCGCCGGTAGTCGAGCTCGTCGTCGGCCACCCGCCAGTGGGCCAGGCGGTAGTTCTGGCGGCCGAGGAGCTCCTCGAGGGCGTCGACGTCGGAGGCCAGCGCGTTGAGGGCCTGATCGATGGCCTCGCCCACGTCCGGCTCAAGCGCGACCAGGCCGGCGAGGCGGCGTCGCAGCTCGAGCTTGCCCCGGTGGCGTCGGTCGACCGCCGCCGGGTCGGTGCGAGCGGCGAGGGGCAGCGCGCCGAGGTCCCGGGCCAGGGCGGCCAGGGACTCGGACCCGACCTCCGCCGCCGCCCGGGCCAGCACGTCGTCGAGGGTGCGCGGCGACAGCGGGAGCTCGTGGTCGTGGTAGGTCACGACGACGGTGCCGCCGCGGCGGCGCAGGCCCAGCTCGCCCGCCTCGAGCACCCGGCCGAGGTGGTCGCCCAGGATCGGCATCAGGACCGACGGCCCGGCGTCGGGGTCGGGGTTGGCCCACTCGATGTCGAAGAACCGGGCGTAGCGGCTGGCCGGACCGTCCTCGAGGACGTCCCACCACCATCGGTTGGCGCTCCCGGCGAGGGCCATGTGGTTCGGGACGATGTCGAGCACCACCTCGAGGCCGTGGTCGGCGAGGGCCTGCACCAGGCGACCGAACCCGCCCGCTCCGCCCAGCGCCTCGCTGATGGCCCCGGGATCGACGACGTCGTAGCCGTGGGTGCTCCCGGGCGCCGCCTGCAGGATCGGCGAGCAGTACAGGTGGCTCACCCCGAGGCTGGCCAGGTAGGGCGCGAGGGCAGCGGCGCCGTCGAAGGTGAAGCGGTCGTGGAGCTGCACCCGATACGTGGCGGTGGGCCAGGTGCGGCCGGGTTGGTGCTCGGACTGGCTGATCTCCGCCTCCTCGGGGCCGCGCCGGGACCGTCCCGGCCGGACACTGGTACCCGACGGCGACGAGGGCAACCCTCAGCCGGCGGGCACCTCCCAGGGTCGCACGTCGCCGGAGGCCCGTCGGCGGGCCTCCTCCTCCCCGTCGCCGGGCGGCTCGGGCAGGCCCCGCTGGGCCCGGAGGTCCTCCACCCGCTCGAGCTGGCGCTCCAGCTGTCGACGCCGGGGACCGGTGAGCTCCTCCAGGCTGCGCTGGGTCGACGCGAAGCGGCGCTCCACCGCCTCGACCGCCTCGGCGTACTTGGCCCACTGCGCCCGAAAACCGCTCAGGCACTGGAGGATCTCGTCGGCGGTGCGGGTGAGCTGCGCCTCCTCGACGGCCTGGCGGATGACGGCCAGGACCCCGAACAGGCTCACCGGGGAGCACAGCACGACCCGCTGGGCCAAGGCGACGTCGAGCAGGTGCGGGTCGTGCTCGTGCACGAAGGCCCACACGCTCTCGTTGGGGATGAACAGCAGGACGGCATCGACCGTGGTGTCCCGGTCGATGTAGCCCCGTCCGGCCAGCTCCTTCACCCGGTCGCGCACGTCTCGGCAGAAGGCCTTGGCGGTGGCGGCCCGCTCGGCGTCGGTCGCCGCGTCGAGGTGGCGGAGGTAGTTGTCCACCGGGAACTTCACGTCCATGTGCAGCCGGCGCCCGCCCGGCAGGAGGAAGGTGACGTCGGGCACGGTGCCGCCCGGCAGCGCGCTCTGCTTCACGTGGGTGACGCCCTCGACCATCCCGGCGGCTCGGAGCACGTCGTCCGCCATCCGCTCACCCCACTGTCCCCGGGCCTTGGGGCTGGCCAGCGCCTCCCGGAGCGCTCCGGTGGTCTCGGCCAGCCGCCGGCTGGTGCTGGCGACCTGCTCGATGCCCGCCACCAGCTGCCCGTGGTGGTGGACCGAGCGCCGCTCCATCTGGTGGACGAGCTCGCCGAGGCGCTCGAGCTGGGTGCCGAGGCCGGCGACTCGCTGCTCGAAGGCGGCCGACCGCTCGGCCAGGGCGAGCTCCCCGTGGCCGTGGGCCCGTCCACCGCCCAGGCGGGAGACGACGACGAGCAGCCCCACCGCGAGCAGCAGGACGGTGCCGGCCAGGAGGACGATGAGCGCGGTCGTGGTCATGGCCTCGATCATGCCTATCGCCTGTGACAGCCTCGGCGGCCGTGAGCACCTGGATCCTCCGGCTCGATGAGCCCGGACCCGGCCCGCGGGTAGCGGTGAAGGACCTGATCGACGTGGCCGGCACCCCCACCACCGCCGGTTGCCCCGTCCTGGCCGAGCGGGCCCGGCCGGCCGCGTCCGACGCCGCCTGCCTGGCTGGGCTCCGAGCGGCCGGAGCCGCGATCGTGGGGAAGGCCAACCTCCACGAGCTGGCCTGCGGCGGCACGGGCGTGAACCCCCACTACGGCACGCCGGTCAACCCGCTCGACCCGACCCGCATCCCCGGTGGGTCCTCCAGCGGGAGTGCGGTGGCGGTGGCCACCGGAGAGGTCGACGTGGCCCTCGGCACCGACACGGCCGGGTCCATCCGCACCCCGTCGGCGTGCTGCGGCACGGTGGGCCTGAAGCCCACCTGGGGGCGGATCCCCACCGAGGGGGTCTGGCCGCTCGCACCCTCGCTGGACGTGGTCGGCCCGATGGCGCGCGACGTGGCCGGCGTGGCGGCCGGCATGGCGCTGCTCGAGCCGGGCTTCGCCGTCGCCGACGCCGCCGCACCGAGGGTGGGCCGGCTGCGGCTGCCGGGCGTCGACCCGGTCGTCGACGACGCCGTCGACCGTCTGCTGGCCGAGGCCGAGCTCGAGGTCGTCGAGGTCGAGCTGTCCGGCTGGGACGGCGCCACCGAGGCCGGCTGGGCGGTGATGTTCCACGAGGTCTGGCGGGTCGACCGCGGCCTCTACGAGGAGGCCGCCGACCGGCTCGGCCCGGACGTGCGCGAGCGCCTCGAGCAGGGCCGTGAGGTGCCGCTCGTCGCCTACGAGGCGGGCCGGGCCCATCGGGCCGTGTGGCGGGACGAGCTGGCCGACGCCTTCACCCGGGCCCCGGTGCTGGCCTGGCCCACCCTGGGCTTCCTCGCTCCGCAGCTGGGTGGCCCGGTGCCGAACACCCGTGGCACCAACCTCGCCGTGAACCTGGCCGGCCACCCCGCCCTCGCCCTCCCCGCGCCTACGGGCGGCCCGATCCCGGCCAGCGTGCAGCTGGTCGGACCTGACGGCAGCGAACCGCTCCTCTGCGCCACCGGGCTGCGCCTCGAGGCGGCTGCGGCAGGTCTGTCCTGACCCATCGACCCGGTCGGGCGGGGCGTGCCCGGTAGCGTCCGCCCATGGCTCGTATCCGGGTGAGCACCACCCTCGACGCCCCGCCCGAGCGGGTGTGGGCCGACATCGAGGACGTCGGCTCCCACGTGGAGTGGATGGCCGACGCCGTGGCGATCCGGTTCCTCACCGATCAGCGCCAGGGGGTGGGCGCCCGCTTCGAGTGCGACACGAAGGTGGGCCCGATCACCCTCACCGACGTGATGGAGATCACCGAGTGGGCCCCGGCTGAGGCCATGGGGGTCGATCACGTCGGCCTCGTCGGCGGCACCGGCCGCTTCACGCTCACCCCGCTCTGGGGCGGCCGCACCCGCTTCCAGTGGGAGGAGCAGCTGCGGTTCCCCCTCTGGATGGGTGGCCCGGTGGGCGCACTCGTCGGCAAGCCCGTCCTGGCCTGGATCTGGCGCCGCAACCTAAGGGCCCTCCACCACCGGTTCTGAACAACGTCTGTGTGGGGTTTTGAGCCACTACGGCGTGAAAGCACACACAGACGTCGTTGTCAGACGACCAGGACGGAGCCGGCGGCGGTGGCGAGGCCGAGGGCGGCGGTGAGGGCGAGGGCCGCGGTGGGGCTGCGGAAGGTCCTGGGACCGAGGTCCGTGAGGATCCACCCCGCCACGAACCCGCCGATCAGGCCGCCCACGTGGCCGCCGATCGAGATGCCGGGGATGGTGAAGGTGATGACGAGGTTGAGCACCAGCAGCCCACCCAGGCCGGTGTCGAACACGTTGATGCCCCGGCTGCGCATGAGGGCCACGGCCACGCCCATGAGGCCGAACACCGCACCCGAGGCGCCGACGGTGAAGGCGGTGGGATCGAGGAGCAGCACGCCGAACGAGCCGGTCAGCATGGCCACGAGGTAGACGAGCCCGAACCGCAGCCGCCCGAGCGCCGGCTCGAGGAGCTGGCCCAGCTGGTAGAGGATGAAGCAGTTCATCCCCACGTGGATCAGGTTGGCGTGCAGGAAGCCCGAGCTCACGATCCGCCACCACTCGCCGTGGGCCACCCCGATCCACTCGCCCACCGGTGCCTCGGCGGTGAGCCAGAGGTCACCCAGGCGGCGGCCCTCGCCGACCAGCCCGCCGTAGCCGATGAACTCCTCCCGGGTGCGGAGCCCGGAGCCGATCCCGGCCACGAACACGGCCAGGTTCAGCCCGATCAGCACCTTGGTGACGAGCGCCCGCCCCCGGGTGGCCATCGCCCGCAGCTGCGGACCGCGGATCACGTTCTGGGCCCCGGCCCGGGCGCACTCGGGGCAGTGGAAGCCGACCGACGCCTGGTGCATGCAGTCCGGGCAGATCGGCCGATCGCAGCGCTGGCAGATGACGCCGGCCCGCCGGTCGGGGTGGCGGTAGCAGGTCTGCACGGCGGTCTCCACGACGACGCAGGCTACCGGCGCCGTCCACCGGCTCGACCGCGGCGCGGCGCCCCCGTCTCCGGACGCCAGCGCGCACAGGGCGCACGGACCGGTCCGCGGACGTCGGATCAGCGGGGCAGGACCTGCTGGTGCCAGAGCTGGCGGCCGTCGCCCACGGCTTCGTCGTTGGACCGGGCGCGGGCCAGCACGTCGAGGAAGTCGGCCTCCGGAGGGTCCTCGCCGAGCTGGCGGTAGAGGTCCATGGCCCGGGCGGCGTAGCGCAGGACCTGCACGGTCTCGATGCCGGCGAGGTCGTTGAAGAACCAGCCGCACGACGTGTACATGAGCAGCGCGTTGCGCTGCGCGTCGAGGAGCAGACCGGCCTGGTGGCCGTCGCCGATGATGTGTTCGTCGGCGAAGTCCTCCCAGCTCCGCGCCCCGAGCAGGAGGTCGAGGTAGTCGTCGCGCGCCGCCCACGGATCCTTCAGCAGGTCCCGGCCGCGGGACTCCACAAGCTCGACGCCCCAGTCGCGCAGGAGGTCGAAGGCCTGGCGCAGCGGCTCCCGCCACGCCTGGCCCCACCCCTCCGGGCCCCCGGTCGAGCACCCGCAGTCGGCCATCCAGCGACCCACGCCGTGCGCGCAGGACCACGCGCTCACCCGCACCAGCGCCTCGTCGACCGGCGGCAGCTCGTCGAGCAGGTCGACGAGCCGGGTGATCGAGAGGCCGGCGGCCGGCGCATCGGCCACGAGGGCCTGGGCCACGTCTCGCTCGGCGCCGGGACGGTGGTGGCCGAAGGTCTCGCCGTCGGTGGCGGCGGCCACCAGGCCGGGCCCGCCGTCGAGGATCCCGGCCACCGTCGAGACGACGTCTCGGCTCGAGGGGCGGCCGAAGGCCAGGGCGTGGGCGAGGCCGCCGTCGTACACGACGAGCTCGACGGCCAGGGCGGGGTCTCGTGGGTGGCGCCACCGCAGCGGCCGACGGGTGTCGAGCGGCTCTGGCTCGCGATCGCCGTGCCAGTCCGGCCCCAGACCCTCGTGGGGGCCGTGGCCGTGGGGCCGCCAGAGGGCCTCGGGCCGGCCCAGCGGGCGCGTCCCGGCGATCTGGCCGGGGGCGAGGATCGTGAAGCGGATCCCCTCCTCGGCCAGCACGGTGAGGACAGCGGTGTTCACCGCGGTCTCCGGGAGCCACATCCCCTCCGGGAAGCGCCCGAACCGGTGCCGGAAGTCCGCGATCCCCCATCGCACCTGGGTGCGGAGATCCCGCTCGTTGCACAGCGGGAGGATGGCGTGCCCGTAGGCCTGGGCGATGGCCCGGCCACCGACGCGGTCGGCGGCCACGATGGCGGCGTAGACCTCACGGTGGTGGCGCTCCAGCCACGAGAGGAGGGTGGGCCCGGCGTCGAAGGACAGCAGCTCGAAGAGGTTGACGGTCCGTTCGGCCCCGTCCGGCCCGGCCACCGGTACCCCGATGGCCGGCCGGTAGCACTCTGCGGTGACCCGTTCGTTCCAGTCGTGGAACGGCGCCGCGCCAGGCTGCTCGGGCACCTCGCCGGTCCAGGGATCCTCGCGCGGGGGCTGGTAGTAGTGGCCGTGGATGACGAGGTGCTGGCCCCCGCTCGGGCCCATCAGGTGGTGGGGCGGGGGGCCAGGTAGAGCACGGAGCGGGGCGGCAGGTCGAGCGCCGTCGAGGCCGGGCGGTGGTGCCAGGGCTCGGGGTCGACCACGACGTCGCCGGCCGGGCCGTGGCCGTGGCCGGCGAACCGGGCGTCGACGGTGCTGAGGATCACCTGCCAGGGCCCCTCGGTGGCCAGGCCCACGCGGTAGCCGTGGACCCAGGCGCCGGACAGGTTCGCCACGCAGACCACAAGCTCGTCCGGCCGGCCTCCCGGCACGCGCCGCTCGATGGCGAAGGTGCTGCGCTCGGCGTCGTCCACCACCAGCCAGTCGAAGCCCTCGTAGGTGCCGTCACCCAGGTGCAGCGCCGGGTGGGCGGCTTGGAGCCGGTTCAGCTCGGCCACCAGCGCCGCCACGCCGTCGTGGAGCGGGTCCTGCCGGAGCCCCCAGTCGACCTCGCGGTCGTGGGACCACTCTCGCTCCTCGGCCAGCTCCGCACCCATGAAGAGGAGCTGCTTGCCCGGGTGCGCCCACATCCAGGCGTAGAGGGCGCGCAGCTCGTCGAATCGGTCCGTGGGGTGCTGGCTGCCCATCTTGCGGACGAGCGGTCGCTTCAGGTGCACGACCTCGTCGTGGGACAGCGGGAGCACGAAGTGCTCGGCGAAGGCGTAGGCCAGCCCGAAGGTGACCTGGTCGTGGTGCCACCGCCTGTGGATCGGGTCCTTCGACCAGTACTCGAGCGTGTCGTGCATCCAGCCCATGTTCCACTTGTTGGTGAACCCGAGGCCGCCGAGGTGCACGGGTCGGGTGACGCCGTCCCAGGCGGTGGACTCCTCCGCGATGGTGAGCACCCCGGGGTGGACGCGGTGCACGGTGGTGTTCATCTCCTGCAGGAACGCCACCGCCTCGAGGTCCTGGTTGCCGCCGAAGATGTTGGGGCGCCACTGGCCCGGGCTGCGCGAGTAGTCGAGGTAGAGCATCGACGCCACCGCGTCGACCCGCAGCCCGTCCACGTGGAGCTCGCCCAGCCAGTAGAGGGCGTTGGCGATGAGGAAGCCCTTGACCTCCGGGCGCCCGAAGTCGAACTCGAGGGTGCCCCAGTCGGGATGCTCGGCCCGCAGCGGGTCGGTGTGCTCGTAGAGGGGGGCGCCGTCGTAGCGGGCCAGGGCCCACTCGTCACGGGGGAAGTGGGCAGGCACCCAGTCCACGATCACGCCGAGGCCTCGCTGGTGGAGGTGGTCGACGAACCAGCGGAAGTCGTCCGGGTCCCCGAAGCGGGCGGTGGGGGCGTAGTAGCTGGTGACCTGGTAGCCCCACGACGGGTCGTAGGGGTGCTCGGCGACCGGGAGCAGCTCCACGTGGGTGAACCCGAGGCCGAGGGCGTGGTCGGCGAGCGCGGGGGCCAGCTCCCGGTAGCTGTGCGGGCGACCGTCGGGGTGGCGGCGCCACGAGCCGAGGTGCACCTCGTAGATGCTGATCCGACCCGACACGGGGTCGAGGTCGTCCCGTTGCGCCATCCATGCCGCGTCGCCCCACTCGTGGGTCGAGCGGAACACCCGGCTGGCGGTGCCGTCGGGCCCCTCCGTGGCCTGGGCCATCGGATCGGCCCGCTGCGCCACGGAGTCGTCGGCGCCCTCGATCTCGTACTTGTAGAGGCCGCCGACCGGGGCGGCCGCCCAACCCGACCACACCCCGGAGCCGTCGATCCGCTCAAGCGGATCGGCTCGGCCGTCCCAGCCGTTCCACGGGCCGACCACCGAGACTCGCCGAGCCTGCGGCGCCCACACGCTGAAGCGCGTCCGGGGCTCGCCCCCCGGCGCGGGGTGGGCGCCCAGTACCTCCCAGAGGCGCTCGTGGCGGCCCTCGCCCACGAGCCACAGGTCGTCCGGGCTGGGCCGCTCGGCGACCGCCGCCGGGCCGGCGACCGGGGTGGCGCCGGCGTCCCGGGCCGCCTGGACGCGCTCGAGGCGGGCCTTGGCCCGGGCCACGTCGGTGCCGCGCTCGCGGCGGTGGGCGCTCACGAGGTGCTCCCGGCACGGAGCAGGCGCTCGATCCCTCTCAGCGGGATGCGGACCAGGTCGGGGCGGTGGCCCAGCTCGTAGAGCACCTCGTACACCGCCTTGTCGAGCTCGAAGCCGGCCAGCAGCGTGTGGCGGTCCTCGTCCCGGTCCGGTAGGAGGGGGCCGATCCCCGGCGTGCCGAAGTACCCGGCGAGGAAGGCGGAGCGGTTCCGCGCCTCCCACGCCCGGGCCAGGTCGGCCACCTCGGGGGCATCGCTGCCCCAGTCGGCCAGCCCGATCTCGGCCACGTAGTGGAGCGACCGGAGCATGCCGGCCACGTCCCGCAGTGGCGACGACCGCGTGAACCGGTCGTCGCGCCGGCGGGCGGGCTCGCCCTCGAAGTCGAGGACCTTCCACCCGGTGTCGGTCTTGAGCACCTGGGCGAGGTGGAGGTCGCCGTGGATGCGGATCTCCTGGCCGGCGTCGTCCAGGGCGGCCACGCGCTGCAGCTCAGCTGCGATCGCGTCGACGGGAAGCCGCTTCGGTCCCGACGCCTCGGCCTCGACGGCCGCGGCACGGGCCAGGTTGGCCTGCATCTGCTCGGCCCAGCCGGCCCCCCTGCCCGGTTCGCTCCCCCAGGCGCTCGCCATCGCGATGTGCAGACCGGCGAGCACGTCGCCGAGCCGCTCGGCGTCGGGGGCGAAGTCGGCCCCGGACTCCTCCGGTGCCTCGCCCCCGGCGAGCACGTCGCGCACCGAGGCCCGAGCCAGCTCCCAGCCCTCGGTGCAGCCGACCAGGAACTCGCGGAGGACCACGAGGTCGACCCCGTCCCGGCGCAGCTCGGCCAGGGACGGCAGCACGTGCTCGTAGCCCTGCTCGGCCAGGACCCGGGGGATCTCGACGTCTGGGTTCGGGCCGGGCTCGATCTTGCGGAAGACCTTCATGATCCGGGCCTCGTCGAACACGACCGAGGAGTTCGAGTGCTCGAGCACGATCGGGCGCCGCACCACGACCTCGGCGTCGGGGGCGGTGAGGTGGAGGACGTCGATGGTGAGCTCCGGATCGACGAGCGCGTCGTACACGATGACGCCCGGCGCCGGATCGAGGAGGAACGCTACGGTCTCGCGCTCCTTGCCGTTCAGGAAGTCGGGCAGGCTCTCGGCCGACCGCGCACCGAGGAACAGCTGGTAGTCCTGCTCCTCGCCGTCCGCGTACCGGGCGGACACCACCATCCAGAGGAGGGTCGGGTCGCCCTCGCGCACCACCTCCTGCCAGCGGGGGACGACCCCGGTGATGTGGCGCTCCCCCGCACCGGACCAGCGCTGGCGCGCGATGTGCTCCGGGAGGTGCTGCGGGAGCACGTCGAAGACGGCGGTCGGTTCGATCATGGCAGCAGCCCCTCGTCTTCGCCCGCGTCGTGGATGGCGAACCAGTAGAAGCCGTGCGGGCCCAGCGTCACGAAGTACGGCAGC
Source organism: Acidimicrobiia bacterium (assembly GCA_046565645.1). GTDB lineage: Bacteria > Actinomycetota > Acidimicrobiia > Acidimicrobiales > VFJN01 > VFJN01. The sequence goes on from JBKHYD010000051.1 coordinate 19,325, forward strand.
TCGCCGATCGGCGGGAAGTGGACCCGTCCGGTGAGCTCGACCGGCACCTTCCCGGCCAGCTGCTCGAGCATGAGCTCGCAGGGCTGCGGGAAGCGGCTGAGGTTGCTGACGCACAAGATGGTGGACTCGTCGTCGTGACGGAGGTAGGCGAGCACGGCCGGGTTGTCGGCGTGGAGCACCTCGAACGCCCCGGTGCCGAACACGGGGTTCTCCTTGCGGATCTGCAGCAGGCGCCGCAGCCAGTGGAGGAAGGACGACTGGTCCCGCTGCTGCTGCTCCACGTTGACCGCCTGGTACCCGTAGACCGGGTCCATGAGGGGCGGGAGGTAGAGCTGCGCGAAGTCGGCGGTGGAGAACCCGCCGTTGCGGTCCGGGGTCCACTGCATCGGGGTGCGGACGCCGTCGCGGTCGCCCAGGAAGATGTTGTCGCCCATCCCGATCTCGTCGCCGTAGTAGAGGATCGGGCTCCCCGGCATGGAGAACAGCAGCGCGTGGAAGAGCCGGGCGACGTCCTCGTTGTTGTCCAGGAGCGGGAACAGCCGGCGGGAGATGCCGATGTTGCGCCGCATGCGAGGGTCCTTGGCGTACTCCGCGTACATGTAGTCCCGCTCCTCGTCGGTGACCATCTCGAGGGTCAGCTCGTCGTGGTTGCGGAGGAAGATCCCCCACTGGCAGCCGCCCGGGATCTCGGGGGTCTGGTTGAGGATGTCGACGATCGGGTGGCGGTCCTCCTTGCGCACCGACATGAACATGCGGGGCATCAGGGGGAAGTGGAAGCACATGTGGCACTCGTCGCCGTCGCCGAAGTAGTCGACGACGTCGGCGGGCCACTGGTTGGCCTCGGCCAGCAGCACCTTGCCGGGGTGGGTGGCGTCGATCTCCTTGCGCAGGCGCTTGAGGTAGGCGTGGGTCTCGGGGAGGTTCTCGCCGTTGGTGGCGTCGCGCTCGTACAGGTAGGGCACGGCGTCGAGCCGGAAGCCGTCGAGTCCGAGGTCGAGCCAGAAGCGGACGACGTCGAGCATCGCCGCCTGGACGTCGGGGTTCTCGTAGTTCAGGTCGGGCTGGTGGCTGAAGAACCGGTGCCAGTAGTACTGGCCGCGCACCGGGTCCCATGTCCAGTTCGACTTCTCGGTGTCGACGAAGATGATCCGGGCGTCGCTCCACCGCTTGTCGTCGTCGCTCCAGACGTACCAGTCGGCCCTCGGGTTGGTTCGGTCCTGGCGGCTCTCCTGGAACCAGGGGTGCTGGTCGGAGCTGTGGTTCATGACGATGTCGGCGATGACGCGCAGGCCGCGCTTGTGGGCCTCCTCGATCAGCATGGCGGCGTCGCCGAGGTGGCCGTACTCGGGCAGGATCGTGAAGAAGTCGCTGATGTCGTAGCCGCCGTCGCGCAGGGGCGAGCTGTAGAACGGCAGCAGCCAGAGGCAGTCGAC
>JBKHYD010000052.1:0-15346 GCA_046565645.1 Acidimicrobiia bacterium
GCGTGGTCAGAGGTCGTCGACGGGGGTGACGAGGTCCATGTCCTCCAGGCAGTGGCGGGGCGGGTCGGGCATCTCGTCGTTGGCGATCGTCATCCGGACCTCGGTGCCGCAGACGCTGCACCGGTACATGATCCGGACCTTGCGGAGCTCGCCCGGCGGGGGCGGCTCGGGCACCGGCTGGGCCAGACCGCCCAGCATCGTGAACCCGATCTTCATGAGCACGTAGACGGCGGCGGCGGCGACGAGCAGCGGCCCCAGCGCGGCCCGCGTGATCAGCCAGGCGACGACGACGAACAGCCCCAGCCCGATGAGAGCCCCCCGAGAGATCGACGGTCGCCGCACGGCTCCGAGGCTACGGCGAGGCTCCACCGCGCCCCCAACCGGTCGGCTGCACGCTTCCCCGCGGCGTCGGGCGGCCGGCGCCGGGGCCTGCCAGGCAGCACGCCCGGCCGTTCCCCCGACCCCGCCGCCCCTCCTCGTCCCGGGAGCCACCTCGACCCTCGGCCCAGCCGAGAGCGGGGATCTCGCACGAGGCCTGGCGGCACCGGGCACCGGCGGGGGGCGTGGGGGGCAGAGGCTCCGCCGGAGCCCCCGCTTGGTGGGGACCGGATCTGCCGGGCCCCACCGGGGGTGAGCGCGGCGGAGCCGCACGGATCAGCTCGCCGCAGGAGGGCGAAGCCCTCCGAGGACGACTAGAGCCTTTCGATGATGGTGGCGTTGGCCAGGCCGCCGCCTTCGCACATGGTCTGGAGGCCGTAGCGGCCGCCGGTGCGCTCGAGCTCGTTGAGCAGCGTGGCGAGGAGCTTGGTGCCGGAGCCGCCGAGCGGGTGGCCGAGGGCGATGGCGCCGCCGTTGACGTTGACCTTGTCCATGTCCGGGTGGAGCTCCTGCTCCCAGGCCAGGACCACCGACGCGAAGGCCTCGTTGATCTCGACGAGGTCGATGTCGTCCATCGAGAGGCCCGACTTCGCGAGCGCCTTCTCGGTGGCCGGGATGGGGCCGGTGAGCATGGTGACCGGGTCCACGCCGGCGAGGGCGAAGGTGTGGAAGCGCGCCCGCGGCGTGAGGCCGAGCTCGTTGGCCTTCTCCTCGCTCATGATCAGGGCGGCCGAGGCGCCGTCGCTGATCTGGCTGGAGTTGCCGGCGGTGACGATGCCGTCGGGCTTGAAGGCGGGCTTCAGGTTGGCGAGCGTCTCGACGGTGGTGCCGGGGCGGATGCCCTCGTCCTTCAGGACCAGCTCGTCGCTCTCGACGACGTTGCCGGTCTCCTTGTCGAGCCGCTTCTCCTTCACGCCCACGATCTCGTTCTCGAACCGGCCCTCGGCGGTGGCCTGCTCGGCCAGCTGCTGGGAGCGGGCGCCGTAGGCGTCGAGGTCCTCGCGGGTGAGGCCCCACTTCTCGGCGATCATCTCGGCCGAGATGCCCTGGGGCACGAGGTTCGGGTACCGGGCGACCACGGCGGGGCCGAAGGGGAAGGAGCCAGGGGTCATCGAAGCGCCCATCGGGGTGGTGGTCATGACCTCGACGCCGGCCGCGATGGCGATGTCGTAGGCGCCGGCGATGACGCCCTGGGCGGCGAAGTGGGCGGCCTGCTGCGAGGAGCCGCACTGGCGGTCGACGGAGGTGGCCGGAACGGACTCCGGGAACCCGGCGGCGAGGACGGCGTTGCGGCCGATGTTCAGGCCCTGGTTGCCGACCTGCATGACGCAGCCCATGATCACGTCGTCGATGAGGGCGGGGTCGAGGCTGTTGCGCTCGACGAGGGCCCTCAGGACCTCACCGGCGAGGTCAGCGGCGTGCCAGCCGGAGAGCTTTCCGTTGCGCTTGCCGCCGGCGGTGCGGACGGCGTCGACGATGACAGCGGTGGGCATGGGCGAGACTCCTCGGGGTCAGCTCGTCAGTGCTCGCGGGCCGAGGCACTTGACCGGACGGTCAAGTGTGCCCAGGATGTCCGCACTGCGCAAACCTGGGAGGCCGGCGGTGAGACGAGTGGAGGGGGTGGCCACGGTGGCGGCGGCCCTGTCGCGGGCGGCGTCGAGCGCGCTGGACCCGACCTCGGTGCTGCAGCGCACGCTCGAGGTCCTCATGCCCGAGCTGCCGGTGGTCGAGGCGCACCTGTGGCGGGCGGGCGACGAAGGCCCCACGCTCCTCGCCAGCCACCCCGCTCCGGAGGCGGAGAGCGCGGCACCGGCCCCGCCCTCGCCCGAGCCGGCGGACCCGTCCGGGTCCCTGACCATACCGGTGCGCAGCCGGGGTCACCTGCTCGCCCACCTCGTCGTGCACGTCGTCCCGGGGGAGCGGCTCGACGAGGAGGACCAGGCCCTGCTCGAGATCGCCGCCGACCAGGTGGGCGGCGCATTGGAGCGGCTCGACCTGTTCCGCGAGGTCATGGAGCTGGAGCGCATGAAGTCGGACTTCATCGCCCGGGTTTCCCACGAGCTGCGGACCCCGATCACGATCATCAGCGGCTTCCTCGAGACCCTGCTCGCCCACGACGCCGTGCTGGAGGCCGACCGGCGGGTCCACATGCTGGAGCGGTCCCGGGTGGCCGCAGCCCGCCTCGGCCACCTGATCGAGGAGCTCCTCATCCTGAGCCGCATCGAGGGCGGCGTCCTCACCCCCCGCCTGGGCGAGGTGGACCTGGCCAGTGCCTTCGAGGAGGTGCGGGCCACCGCCAGCGAGCCCGACCAGGTCCTCGTCCTGGGCGAGCCGGCGGGGACGCTGGTGACCGACGAGGCGCTCCTCGTGCAGGCGCTCGGCCTCGTGGTCGACAACGCCGTCAAGTACGGCGGCGTGGCCGAGCTCTCGGCCCAGCACGGGGACCAGGGCTGGGTGCTGCAGGTGCGGGACCGCGGCCCGGGCTTCGGCGAGGACATCCGCGGGACGGCGTTCGAGATGTTCGCCCGGTCCCAGAGCGTGTCGATGGTGCCGGGCCTGGGCGCCGGGCTCGCCATCGCCCGCACGATCGTGGAGGTCCTCGACGGCACGATCGTCCTCGGCGACGCCCACCCGGGGCCCGGGGCGATCGTCACGATCACCCTGCGCGGCTGACCGACCCCGGGCCGGACGCGCCGCCTCGCCGGGTCGACCAGAATGGTCGGACCACCGACCCAGGGAGGGATCCGCATGGTGGACATCACCCGCGCCGAGCTCGACGCGGCCATCGAGGGCCAGACGCTGGCCACCCGCTTCCTCGAGACCGTCTCCCAGCACGGCGACATCGTGGCGCTGCGCGCCAAGCGGCCCGACGGCGGCTTCGACGAGTGGACCTACGCCGACTACGGCCGGAAGGTCGCCGCGGCCGCCGCCCAGCTCCGCCGCCTCGGCGTGCAGCCGGGCGAGCGGGTGGTGCTCATGATGCGGAACATCCCGCAGTTCCACTTCCTGGACCTCGCCGTCGTCTTCCTCGGCGCCACGCCGATCTCGATCTACAACTCGTCCTCGCCGGACCAGGTGGCCTACCTGGCCGGGCACTGCAAGGCGGTGCTGGCCATCGTGGAGGACGGCGAGTTCGCCTCCCGGTTCGAGAAGGTGCAGGACCAGCTGCCCGAGCTCCGCCAGGTGATCGACCTGAGCCAGCCCGGCACCGCCGATGCGCTCTTCGAGGGCGACGGGCTCGACCTCGCCGCCGAGGTGGGGAGCTGCGCCCCCGACTCGCTGGCCACGGTCATCTACACGTCGGGCACCACCGGCCCGCCCAAGGGCGTGATGATCACGCACCGCAACATCGCCTGGACGGCAGAGGCGCTGCTGCGCATCCTCGACCAGGAGCCGGTGGGCTTCCGGGCCGTGTCCTACCTGCCCATGGCCCACATCGCCGAGCGGATGTCCACCCACTACCTCGGCTGCCTCGGGGGGTACACGGTCACGTGCTGCCCGAACCCCACCGAGATCGCGGCCTACGCCACCGAGGTGCACCCCCAGATCATGTTCGGCGTGCCCCGGGTGTGGGAGAAGATCTACGCCGGCGTGCAGGCGGCCCTCGGCGCCGACCCCGAGCGCAAGCAGAAGTTCGACGAGGCGGTGGCGGCGGCCATCCCGATCGCCGAGCGCCGCACGATGGGCACCGCCACCGAGGAGGACGAGGCCACGTGGGCCTTCCTCGACGAGGTGGCGTTCTCCGGGGTCCGCCAGCTCCTCGGCCTCGACGAGGTCCGCTTCGCGATCAGCGGCGCCGCCCCCATCCCGCCCGAGCTCATCTCGTGGTTCCGGGCCATCGGCGTGCCGCTGTCGGAGATCTACGGCATGTCGGAGTCGACCGGCATCATGGCCTGGGAGGCCTACCGGGTGAAGCCCGGCACGGTCGGGCGGGCCTTCCCGGGCTCGGAGCTGTTCATCGCGGACGACGGCGAGGTCTGCATCCGCGGCGGCCAGGTGTCCTCCGGGTACCTCGACGACCCGGAGAAGACGGCCGAGACCTTCGACGAGGACGGCACCCTCCACTCCGGCGACATCGGCGAGATCGACGACGAGGGCTACCTGCGCATCGTCGACCGCAAGAAGGAGCTCATCATCACCGCCGGGGGCAAGAACATCAGCCCCGCCAACCTCGAGGCGGCGCTGAAGATGATCCCCCTGGTGGCCCAGGCGGCCGCCATCGGCGACAACCGCCCGTTCGTGTCGGCCCTCGTGGTCCTGGACCCGGAGGTGGCCCCGGTGTGGGCCAAGGAGAAGGGCATCGAGTTCGACTCGCTGGCCGACCTCGCCAAGCACCCGGAGGTCGTGGCCGAGATCGACCGCGGGGTGGCGGAGGTCATGGCCCCGTTCAACAACGCCGAGCGGGTGAAGAAGGTGACGATCCTCGCCGACGAGTGGGTGCCCGACTCCGTCGAGCTCACCCCCACCTCGAAGCTGAAGCGGCGGGGGATCCACGAGAAGTACGCCGAGGAGATCGAGAGCCTCTACCGCTGACCCGTCCTCGGGCCGGGCGCGCCACCGCCCCCGGTCCGAGCCGGGGGCGGTGTGGGTGCGGGCGCCCGGCCCGCCGGGCGGCTCAGCCGATGACGCGCACGCCGGTGGCTTCGTCCCCCTTGCGGCCTGGGGCGATCTCGAACTCGACCCTCTGGCCCTCTTCGAGCGTCTTGTAGCCGTCGCCCTCGATGTTGGAGAAGTGGACGAACACGTCGGGGCCGCTCTCCTGGGTGATGAACCCGTACCCCTTGTCGTTGTTGAAGAACTTCACGGTGCCAGTGGCCATGCCTTGCTTTCCTGTTGCGGTGCAAGGCGTCCCGCTGACCCCCTGCAGGTGAGGAGAGCGTAGGCCCACGCGCCCGCCCGGTAAATGGCTCCTGACCAGGGGCTCCGTCGACGGCTGTCCGTGCCGTGCGTCGGTTCGCGACGTCCGATCGCGGCGCGGGATCTCTACCATCTGGTGGTGACGGCGAAGGTCGCCGTCCCCAGGAGACGAACCAGACCGACGATGCTGCGCAACACCCTCAAGACGACCATCTTCCTCGCCGCCCTCGGTGGCCTCATGGTCGCCGTAGGCTCGTTCTTCGGCCGCGGTGGGGCCGTCATCGGCCTCGTGCTCGGCCTCGTCACCGTCGGGGCCGCCTACTGGGGCTCCGACAAGCTGGCCATCCGCGCTGCTCGGGCCGAGCCGGCCGACCCCGCTCGGTACCCGCAGTACCACCAGATCGTGGCCGAGCTGAGCCAGCGGGCCGGCATCCCCATGCCCCGCCTCTACGTGAGCCCGGAGCAGCAGCCCAACGCGTTCGCGACCGGCCGCAACCCGAAGCACGCCGCGGTGGCTGTCACCCAGGGCCTGCTCGCCGTCTGCTCCCCGGAGGAGGTCCGGGCGGTGCTGGCCCACGAGCTGGCCCACGTGAAGAACCGCGACATCCTCATCGGCTCGGTGGCGGCGGCCGTCGCCACGGGGATCTCCTTCATCACCAACATGGCGATGTGGGGGGCCATGTTCGGGGGCGGCCGGGACGACGACGAGGGCGGCAACCCGATCGCCCTCCTCGCCACCGCCATGTTGGCGCCGCTCGCCGCGGGGATGCTGCAGATGGCGATCAGCCGGTCCCGGGAGTTCGAGGCCGACCGCACCGGTGCGGAGCTGATCGGCACCGGCGCGCCCCTGGCCTCGGCCCTCCGCCGGCTCGACGCCTACGCAGCACGGGTCCCGATGGACGTGCAGCCCTCGCAGGCCAGCCACTTCATCGTGAACCCGCTCACCGGACGCCAGGTGAGCTTCGCCAACCTGTTCCGCACCCACCCCACCACCGAGGAGCGCGTGCAGCGCCTCCTCGGGCACGCCAGCCCTCGCATCCCCGCCTGAGGATCCGGCCGCGCGGGCTCGCCCGAGTCCCGCCGGCTCGGGAGGCGGGGCCGCCCGCACGGATGAGGCCCCGCCGCCGATCTGGGACGCCACCTCGGCGATCGCCGCCCGGACGTCGCTCGAGGAGCTGGTGCCGGTGGGTGAGGACGAGATGGCCGAGGCGGCGCCCGGATCGGCTCCCGGTACGGTCGGGCCGGTGATCGGTCGGCGACGGCGGCAGCGGGCCTGGCTCGACGGCTGGGAGGCGGTGGCGGCCGAGCGGCTGGCCCAGTGGCCGTCCCTCGACGGGGCCGAGCGGGCCGTGCTCGGCGGCCACCTGGAGTGGATGGTGCGGACCAAGCACTGGGAGGCGGCCCGCGGGTTCGAGCTGACCCAGGAGATGGTGGTGACCGTGGCCGCCCACGCCGGCCTCCTGCTCCTCGGGCTCGACCGGCACGCCTTCCGGGAGGTGCGGGCGGTGGTCGTCCACCCCCGCACCGTGACCCGCCGAGGGGTGTGGTCCACGTCGATCCGCGGCGTCGTGACCGACGGTCCCCGCCGGGTGCTCGGCCACGCCGTGGGCGGACGGGGCCCGGTGGTGCTGTCGTGGGCCGCGGTGGAGCGCGACCTGCGCCAGCGGGACGGCCAGAACGTGGTCCTGCACGAGCTGGCCCACAAGCTCGACGCCGTCGACGGCCTCTTCGACGGCACCCCCGAGCTCGACGGCGCTCCCCAGCGAGCCGAGTGGGTGCGGGTATGCACCGCTGAGTACCGCCGCCTCCGTCGGGAGGGGCCGGGCGACGGCGTGCTGCGCGCCTACGCCGCCGAGAGCCCGAGCGAGTTCTTCGCCGTCGCCACCGAAGCCTTCTTCGAGCGCCCGACCGCCCTCCGGGCCGACCGCCCCGCCCTCTACGAGGTCTTACGCCAGTACTACGGCCAAGACCCCGCCGCCCGCGGGCCGTCTGGCTGACGCGTCCCCGCAGCGTCGGGGCGGCCGGCGCCGGGGCCGGCCGGGCAGCACGCCCGGCCTTTCCCCCCGACCCCACCCACCCCTCCTCGTCCCCGGACGATCTCCTTCGCGCCACACCCATGTCGATCGCGAAGCCCCGAGGTCGAGCCGCAGCGAGCGCCGGCGGGGGGCGTGGGGGGCGGAGGCTCCCGCCGGAGCCCCCCACACAGGCGGAGGGCGGCTCCGCCGCCCCGGAGCCGACGAGTCCTCAGCGCGCCGAAGGCGCAGAGTGTTCGCCGCAGGAGGGCGAAGCCCTCCGAGGACGAAACGGCAGGAAGGCTCTGCCGCCCCGGAGCCGACGAGTCCTCAGCGCGAGCCGAAGGCGAGCACGGGCCAGCTCGGTCGGAAAGCTCCGCTTTCCGACCGACTACAGACTTGCGATCCACCGCTCGGCCTGGTCGGCGCGGCGGCGGAGCTCGTCCAGGGTGGCCTCGGTGACCTTCTGGACGCCGGCGAGGCGGTTGAGGCGGCCGTTGACCTCTCGGTGGCTCATGCCGGTGAAGCGCACGAGGTGCAGGACGAGCTCGGCGTTGGCCTCGCGGAGCTCCTTCTTGACCTCGGTGAGGGGCCGGCCGCCCAGGTCCTCCGGCAGAGGGGCCGAGAAGCGGCTGCCGCCCGGGGGCGGGGCGGGGGGCAGCTCCACGTCGACCCCCGAGTCCTCGTCGTCCTCGTCGGCGAGGTCGTCGTCGGGGTCGAACACGGAGCGAGCCCCGTCCTCCGCGACCACCTGGGCCGACAGCACCTGGAAGAGCGAGAGCTGCTCGTCGGCCTCCTCCGCCACCTCGTCGGGGGCGGCCTCGTCGGCCAGGGTGGGCTCGTCCTCGCCGCGCTGGTGGCGGGCGAGGCTGTGGCGGCGCTGCTCGGCGATCGACGCCGCCCAGGTTCGCAGCCGGGGGTCGTCGGGGATGAACAGCCAGGCCCGCTCGTCGGCCGCCCGGCCGCCGGTGTGGCGGACGAAGCGGCCCACGGCCTGCCGGAAGAACAGCTCGGTGGTGGTCGTGGTGGCGAACACGCCGAGCCGGAGCCGGGGGATGTCGACGCCTTCGGACACCATCCGGACGGCCACGATCCAGGGCTGGGTGCTCTCGGCGAAGCGGGCGATGCGGCTGGACGCGGACGGGTCGTCGGAGGTGGCGACGACGGCGCCGACCCGGTGCCGCTGGTGCAGGAGCCGGGCGATGCCCTTGGCGTGGTCCTGGTCGGCGGCGATGACGAGCCCGGCGGCCGCCGGGTGGGTCCGGCGCAGCTCCATGAGGCGGTGGTGGGCCTGGTCCAGCACGGTGGGGAGCCACTCGCCGTCGAGGCTGAGGGCGGTGCGGAGCCGCTGGGCGGAGCGCTGCCGGTCGAGCTCGTCCTCGAAGGAGGCGGCGTTGACGCTGCCGTCGGGGGCGGTCCACTCCATGAACCCGTTGATCCGGGGGAACCAGACGGGGCGCACCACGCGGCGGTCGGCGAGGGCCCGGTCGTAGCCGTACTCGTAGTCGGGGCGGGCCTCGTCGAGGTGGTAGTCGACGAAGGGGATGCTGTGGGTGTCGCTGCGGAACGGGGTGCCGCTGATGGCGAGCCGTCGGGGGGCGGGCTCGAAGGCGTGGCGGACGGCGTCGCCCCAGGCCCGCTCGTCGCCGGCGTGGTGGAGCTCGTCGAGCACGACCAGGCAGCGCTCGGCGTGCCGGCGCAGAGCCGACGGGCTGCTGGCCACCTGCTGGTAGGTGACCACGATGCCGTGCATGTCGGCCGGGAGCCGTCCGGTGGCCGACATCCACTGGGGCTCGAGGTGGAGGCCGAAGCGGGCGGCGGCGTGGGCCCACTGGAGCTTCAGGTGGCTGGTGGGCGCCACCACCACGAGGCGGTGGCCGGGCTCGGCGGCCAGGTGCCGGAGGGCGGCGGTGAGGGCGAAGGTGGTCTTGCCGGCGCCGGGGGTGGCGACGGCGAGGAAGTCCCGGCCCGGGTGCTCGTCGAGCCGGTCCAGCGCCTCCTTCTGCCATCTCCTCAGCCGCATCGACCTCGCCATGGAACGTGAGATTCTGCCACCACCCCCAAGTGGCCCCGACCACCCTCTGGGTGCTACCCGCTCCCGCCGGGCCCCCTTCGTCCCGTCCCCGCAGCGTCGGGATCGAGGACGACTAGTGCGGCACGCCCAGACGGCTCGCCAGGTCGGCCAGGGCTTGGCGGGCGAGGGGGAGGTCGACGTCGAGGTCCTGGGCCAGCTCCAGGGCGAGGGTGAGGTCCTTCTCGCCGAGGTCCCGGGTGTGGGCGAGGACGTCGTACCAGTCGTCGCCGGGCGCGAGGGGGGTGGTGGTGTCGCGGAGCATGATGGCGCCGGGGCCGCCGGTGACGGAGTCGGAGTGGCGGACGACGCGGGCCAGCTTGCGCAGGTCCAGGCCGGCTGCCTCGGCCAGGCGCTGGGCCTCGCCGGCGGCGGTGAAGGCCACGAAGTGCATGAGGTTGCGGGCCAGCTTGGTGCGGGTGCCGGCCCCGGCCGGGCCCATGTGGACGACGACCGACGCCCACCGGGCGAACACGTCCTTGGTTCGCTCGTAGGCCGCCCGCTCGCCGCCGACCATGGCGGCGAGGGTGCCGTCGTGGGCGCCCATGAACCCGCCGCTGACCGGCACGTCGAGGAGGTCCACCCCGTGCTGCGCGGCGGTGGCGGCCAGCTCTTCGGCCGTCTCGGCCCGGATGGTGGAGTGGACGGCCACGATCGTCCCGGGGCGGGCGGCGGTGAGGAGCTCGGCCACGACGGTGCGGACCTGTGCGTCGTCGAGCACCATGACCGACACCAGGTCGCAGGTGGCGCCGAGGTCGGCCACCGAGGCGGCGGCCACGGCTCCCTGGTCGACGAGGGGCGCGACTGCCTCGGGGCGCAGGTCGAAGGCGTGGAGGCCGCCCGGCCAGCCGACGAGACGACCCGCCATCGGGGCACCGATCTGCCCGAGGCCGATGAAGCCGACGGGACCGACGGGGTCGGGATCGACGGGGCCGGGATCGTTCGTCATGAGCGGATGATCTGGCCGCCGTCGACGTTGAAGATCTGGCCGGTGATCCAGGACGCCTCGTCGGAGAGGAGGAACAGGCACATGCCGACCAGGTCCTGTGGCGTCCCGCGGCGCTTCAGGCTGAGGCCCTTCACGATCTCGTCGAGCATCTCCTCGGGCACGGTGGCCCGGGTGGCGTCGGTGTCGATCGGCCCGGGCGCGATGGCGTTGACCCGGATGCCCTGGCCGCCCAGCTCGGCGGCCAGCTGCTGGGTGAGGCCGTTGATCCCGACCTTGGCCAGGCCGTAGAAGCCGCTGTAGAGCCACGCCGCGGTGGACGACTGGTTGACGATGGCGCCGCCGCCCCGCTTGCGCATCGACCGGTAGCAGGCGCGGGTCACCACGAGCGCACCGTCGAGGTTCACCGACATGAACCGCCGGTAGTAGTCCCAGTCGACGGTGAGGAGGGTGTCGAGCTGCATGCCGCCGTAGATGGCGGCGTTGTTCACGAGGAGGTCGACGCCCCCGAACCGCTCGGTGACGGCGTCCGCCATGGCGGCGGCCGAGGCCGGGTCGGACACGTCGGTCCGCACGAAGAGGCCGCGGTCGCCGAGGGCGGCCGCCACCTCGTCCCCCCGGTCGGCGTCCATGTCGGCCACCACGACCGAGGCGCCCTCGGCGTGCAGGGCCCGCGCGTAGGCCTCCCCGATGCCGCCGGCCGCCCCGGTGACGACCGCGACCTTCCCGTCGAACCGCCCGGTCATGCCCGAACCCGACGTCTCTGTGTGGTTTCACGCCGCATGGGCTCGGAAGTGCACACAGACATCGTGACCGTCATCGGTTGTCGGGCCAGAGGGGGGCGGGGGCCTGGCCGATGGCGTAGTGGCCGGGGAGGCCGCCGCCCAGGCTGCGGTGCATCCGGGCCGTCATCCCCTCGGACAAGGTGCCGTCCTTCATCATCTCGAGGAAGAGGTGGGCGGCGTTGCCGTAGTCGAACCAGTCCCGCTGGAAGGACCACTGGAAGTCGCCGGCGTAGCCGAACCAGGAGCCGCCGATGCCGGCCACCTCGTAGTGGGTGCCGTCGGCCCGGGTGGCGTCGGCGATCTGGCGCCAGAGGCCGATCACCTGGCCCTTCTGGTCGTCGATGAGGATCTCCTCGTACGGGTACTGCCAGCCGTCGAGCCCGCCCATCTCGAGGCCGAGGGCGACCTCTCGGATCTCGTCGCGGCCCACCACCATGAACTCGTGCTCGGGGCCGTAGTTCCACCCGTAGGTGGCGTCCTCGGCGTAGAGGGCGGCCATCGGCCTCCAGTCGCCGGCCGCCTCGGCGTCGCGGTTGGCCTGGAGCCAGCGCTCCACCATCTCTTCCAGCTCGGCGCGCGGGAACGCGGGCATCATCAGTCCTCCTCGATGGACAGTGCGTGGGTGGGGCAGTACCTCACGGCCAGCTCGACGGCGGCTCGCTGGGACTCGGGGGGGCGCTCGTCGAGGACGGTCAGCACGCCGTCCTTCGACACGGAGAACACCTCCGGCGCCTCCGACTCGCACACCCCGTGCCCCTGGCACAGGTCCCGATCGACCCGGATCCTCATGACCCCACCACGTCTGTGTGGGGTTTCGAGCCGTAGCGGCGTGAAAGCCCACACAGACGTTGTCCGGTCACCGGGACTGCCTTGGGAGCATGCGGGCGGGGCAGGGTTGGGCGAGCTGGACGACCATCTTGGAGTGGTCGTTGCGGTACTGGTCGGGGGGCAGGGCCAGCTCGAAGCGGTAGCGCCGCAGGAGCACCGAGAACATGGCCTTGAGCTGCATCATGGCGAAGGCGGCGCCCACGCAGCGGTGGCGGCCGGCGCCGAAGGGGATCCAGGACCACGGGTTGGCCAGATCCTCCTCGCGGGGGGCGAGGTAGCGGGACGGGTCGAAGGCGTCGTGGTCGGGGAACGCCTCGGGGAGGCGGTTCGACACGTAGGGCGATGCGGCCACCATCGTCCCGACCGGGATGGTGAACCCGCCCACCTCGAGGGGCACCTTGGCCACCCGCAGCAGGATGATGAGCGGCGGGTGCAGGCGCAGCGCCTCCTTGACGGCCGCCTCGAGCCTCGGCATCTCCCGCAGCGCCTGATAGCTCACCTCCATCCCCTCGGCGGCCAGGGCGTCGAGCTCCTCGACCACCCCGGCCATCACCTCCGGGTTCCGCATGAGCTCGATGAGGGTCCAGGCCGCCGTGCCCGAGGTGGTGTGGTGCCCGGCGAACATCATCGAGATGAACATGCCGGTGATCACGTCGGCGTCGAAGGTCGGGGTGCCGTCGTCGTCGTGCAGCGACATGAGGACGTCGAGCAGGTCGCGGTCCTCCCGCTCGGGCGGCGGTTGGGCGGCCCGGCGGTCCATGATCCCCTGCACCAGCTCGACGAGGCCCACGCGCGCCCGGTCCCGGGCCCGGAACGACTCGATGTCGGCGTACGGGTCGACGTAGGCGAGGGCATCGGTGCCCCGCTCGAGGTCGTGGTAGAGCTCGGCGAAGCGGCCGTCGAGCTCCTCGCGGAAGCGCGGGCCGATGAGGCAGGCCGAGCTCGTGTAGATGGTCAGCTCGGCGAACCAGTCGAGGAGGTCGATCTCGCCCCCCTCGGGCTGCTGGGCGATCATCCGCTCCACCTCGGCGGCGATCGTCTCGGCGTGGCCCCGCATGTAGCGGTCCCGCAGCGCCTGGTTGTGCAGGGCCTTGCGCCGCTCCTCGGGCGAGGCGTCGAACACGACGCCCTTGCCGAAGATCGGGGTCATGAACGGGTAGGCCTCGGCCTGGTCGAGCTCCTCGTCGGGGGCCCGGAAGAAGATCTGGTTGGCGTCGGGTCCGGTGAGGAGGACGACGTCGCGGTCGGCCAGGCGGAACGTGCCGACGTCGCCGCACTCGGCCCGGGTGCGCAGCATGAGCCCGATCGGGTCGCGCCGCAGCTCCTCGAGGTGCCCGGTGCCGGAGGGATCGCCCTCCCCCGAGACCCGGGGCGGCGTGCGGAGGTCGGTCTCGGTGGCGGTCATCGACGGGTACCTCCAGCGCGGCTGGGCGACGGGTGACCTCGATCGTGGTGACCGTCGACGGGGCCAGCCCAGCTCACCGTCACGGCCGCCGCTCCACGGGGGCTTCGGGCTCGACCTCGACGAGGGTGAGGTGGGTGCCCTTCGGGGTGGACACGACGGCCACGACGGCGCCGGCGACGTCCCGGGGCCGCAGGTAGCCGGGGTGGCGCATGATCCCCCAGCGCTCCCAGTCGGCCAGGACCTCGTCGATCACCTCGGCCGGCCAGGTGGCGCCCTGCTCGGTGCTGGCCGGGCCGGGGCGGACGATCCCGACCCGCACCCCCGTGCCCTCGAGCTCCATCTGCATGGCCCGCGCCAGCCCCTCGAGGGCGTTCTTCGACGTGACGTAGGCGGCCATGTAGGTGCGGGGCACGCGGACGACGTCGGAGGTCACGAACACGATGTCGCCCCGGCCCCGCTCGACCATGGCCGGGCCGAGCCGGCGGACGAGGCGGTGGGCGCCGGTGACGTTGACCTGGACCTGGCGGGCGAAGTCGTCCGGGTCGACGCCCAGCCCGGTGGCGGGCAGCACGTCGCCGGCGTTCGAGACGACGACCTCGATGGGCCCGAGCTGCTCCTCGGCCTCGGCCGCGAAGGCGTCGATCGATGCGTCGTCGGTCAGGTCGAGCCGGGCCGCGACCGCCGTCCCGCCGTCGGCCTGGATCTTCTCGGCCACCTCCTGGAGGCGATCGAGGCGCCGGGCTCCCAGCACCACCGGGTGCCCCTCTGCGGCGAGGGCCTCGGCCGTGGCGCGGCCGATCCCCGACGACGCCCCGGTGACGACTGCCGCCCGCACCGCCGGATGCGGCTCGAACCGAGGCATCAGCGCAGCCTCAGCTCGGTGGGGAGGGCGGCGAAGCCGTGGACGTTGGCGCTGTGGACCCGCCGCACGCCGGCCGGGTCGATGTCGTAGGCCCGCACCCGGGCCACGAGCTCCTCGAGGCACACCCGGGCCTCGAGGCGGGCCAGGGACGCGCCCATGCAGAAGTGCCGGCCGAAGCCGAAGGAGGCGAGCTGGGCCAGGCCCGACCGGTCCAGGTCGTAGCGGTCGGGGTCGGGGAAGGCGCGCTCGTCCCGGTTGGCCGAGCCGACCAGGAGGACCACCCGGCCCCCGGCCGGGATGGTGGTGCCGTGGAGCGTGACGTCCTCGGTGGTGGTGCGAGCCAAGAGCTGGGTGGAGGTGTCGTAGCGCAGGGTCTCCTCGACCCAGTCCGGGATGCGGGTGGGGTCCGCGAACGGCTTGGCCCGCTCGTCGGGGTGGCGCCAGGCCCAGTACCAGGCGTTGCCCAGCAGCTTGGTGGTGGTCTCGTTGCCCGCCACGACCATGAGGAAGAGGAAGCCCATGATCTCGTCGTCGGTCAGGCGGTCCCCGTCGACCTCGGCCGCCATGAGGGCCGAGGTGAGGTCGTCGGTGGGTCGACGACGGCGCTGGGCCAGCATCTCGGAGTAGTAGGTGACGAGGGTGAGGGCGGCCTCCACGCCGGCCGGCGGCACGTCGTGGGTGCCCTCCTCGCGGTGGACGAGCAGGTCCGACAGGCGGCGCACCTCGTCCCGATCGGCGGGGGGGACGCCGATCAGCTCGGAGATCACGTCCATCGGGAGCCGGCCGGCCAGGTCGCCGATGAAGTCGATCGACCCCGCGTCGAGGATGCGGTCGAGGTAGCCGCGGGTGAGCTCCCGGATGTGCGGCTCCATCTCGGCCACCCGGCGGGGGGTGAAGCCGCGGGCGACGAGGCCCCGCATGCGCCCGTGCATCGGCTCGTCCATGGCCAGGAACGACATGGTGCGGTGGGCGTGGGGACCCGAGGCGGCCGGGTCGAGCGACACGCCGTGGGAGGACGAGAACCGGGCGCTGTCCCGGAACGCGTCGACCACGTCTGCATGGCGGCTGAGGGCCCAGAAGCCCCGCTCCTCGTTGCGGTACACCGGCGCCTCGTCCCGCAGCCGCCGGTAGACGGGGTACGGATCGTCGTGGACCGCGTAGTCGTACGGGTCGTACACCAGCTCGGCCACGCTCATCGTCGA
>JBKHYD010000053.1:0-70360 GCA_046565645.1 Acidimicrobiia bacterium
ACGCCGCTCGCACCCGGTCGCGCAGCTGGTGCACGTTCAGCTCCGTGGTGTCGATGACCACGTCGGCCTCGGCGCGCACCGGCTCGAGGATCTTGCGCTCGGTCTCGATCGCCTCCTCCACCGTGCTCCCGGCGATCGGGTGCCGCCGCCGGGTCTGCTCGTAGCGGCGGACGAGCTCCGGCGTGGCGCAGTCGAGGAACAGGATGCGGACCCGGGGCGTCTCCTTGCGCAGCTCGGCCAGCGCGTCGACCAGCTCCCCGTCGTAGTGGCCGGTGCCGGCGACGAGCACCACCCGCTCGATGGTCGAGCCCTTCGCGTCGGCCAGCTCGGTCACCTTCGGCATCAGCGCCGGCGGCAGGTTGTCGATGACGAACCAGCCCAGATCCTCGAAGTCGTTCGCCGCCTGCGACCGGCCGGCGCCCGACAGTCCGGCGATGACGACGAACTCGGACATGCGCGTGAGGGTACCGGCGCCTATCCCCGCTTCTCGGTGCGAAGGAAGAGCAGCCGTGGGATCTCGGCGGCGTCCTGGTACTCGGCGGCCCGCTCGAGGAACCCGGGCGGCGGCGCCGGCTCCTCCATGCGGGTCAGGTAGAGGCCGTTGTCGATCAGCGCGTTGAGGTACCGGTGCAGCGGACGGTGGATGAACGGGATGTAGACGTCCTTCTGCACCTCCTCGATCGACTTGTCCTCCCGCAGGTACGGGCCGATGCGCCAGTACTGCTCGGGCGGGTCGAGGATCTGGTCGTCGATCCACCCGCTGTTCGGCGTCTGCAGCAGGGGGTGGTTCAGGAAGAACAGGAACCGGCCGCCGGGCTCGAGCACGCGAGCCACCTCGGCGATCGCCTCGTCGACCTCGTCGATGTGCTCGAAGACCAGACAGGCGACGGCCACGTCGAAGCACTCGTCGTGGAAGGGCAGCTGTGCAGCGCCGGACCGCAGGTACGCCGGTCCCCCAGCCCGCTCCTGCGCGACCTCGAGCTGGTTCCAGGTCGGGTCGAGGCCGACGACCTCAGCGCCCGTCGATGCCGCGAGCCTGGCGACCTGGCCCTCCCCCGTGCCGACGTCGAGCACTCGACGGGCACCACGCAGGTGCTCGGCCGCGAGCGGCAAGATCTGCTCCTCGTACTCGGGGTCGACGCCTCCCGTGAACCCGCTCACCCACCAGTCGGCGTGGGTCTCCCAGAGGTCGTCGTCGGCGGCCACGGAGAGAGCCTGGCAGAGCGCCCACCTACGGGCGGACGCCGGCTGTGGGCCGGTGCAGGTGGTTCCACAGGTTCTCGGCCACCCGGTCCGGTAGCCACGAGATCGCCTGGAGCTCCTCGAGCGTCGCCGCCTTCACCTTCCGCATCGAACCCAGCTCCTTCAGGAGGCGCTTGCGCCGGGTCGGACCGAGTCCCGGTACGTCGTCGAGCACCGACTGCGTCATGCGCTTGTCCCGCAGGTTGCGGTGGTAGGTGATGGCGAAGCGGTGGGACTCGTCCCGAAGCCGCTGAAGCAGGTACAGCGCCTCGGACTGGCGGGGGATGCGGATGGGATCTGACTTCCCCGGCACGTAGACCTCCTCGAACTGCTTGGCGAGGGAGGCGACGGGGATCTCGTCGAAGAGGTCGAGCTCCTTCAGCACGTTGATCGCTGAGGTGAGCTGGCCCTTTCCACCGTCGACCAGCAGGAGCTGGGGCGGGTAGGCGAACTTGCCGGGCCGCTCCCCCACGGGCTTCTCACGCTCGATCAGGTAGGCGGTGAGGCGACGCCGGAGCACCTCCTCCATGGCGGCGAAGTCGTTGTTGCCATCGACCTCCCTGATCTTGAACCGCCGGTACTCCGACTTCTTCGGCAGACCGTCCTCGGTCACCACCATCGAGCCCACGTAGTCGGTGCCCTGGAAGTGCGACATGTCGAAGCACTCGATGCGCAGCGGCGCCTCGGGCAGGCCGAGGTGCTCCTGCAGCTCGTTCAGCGCCCGGGCCCGGCTGTTGTGGTCGCTGGCTCGCTTCAGGCGGTGGCGGGCGAAGGCCTCCTTGGCGTTGTGCGCCACCGTCTCCTGGAGCCGGACCTTCTCGCCCCGCTGGGGGACCTTGATCTCGACCCGGCTGCCTCGGAGCTCGCAGAGGTATTCCTCGTAGAGCTCGGGGTCGTCGGGCATGTTGGGCACCAGGACCTGCTTCGGGATCCCGAGCGGCGGGTCGTCGTAGAGGGCCTCGAGGGTGTGCTCGATCAGCGCGCCGGGGGTGAGGTCCTCGACCTTGTCGACGACGAACCCCTTGCGGCCGACCACGCGGCCCTTACGGACGAAGAACACCTGGACGGCGGCCTCGAGCTCGTCCTCCGCCAGCCCGATGACGTCCAGGTCCTCGTCCCGGTCGCCCACCATCTGCTGCTTGGCGATGGCCTTGTTGACGCTCTCGAGCCGGTCACGGATGCGCGCCGCCCGCTCGAACTCGAGCTCCTTGGCCGCCTCGGCCATGTCCGCCTGCATGCGGGCGACCACGGCGTCGGTCTCCCCGTCGAGGAAGTCGATGAGCTCCTTGGTGAGCTGCTGGTAGGTCTCCCGGTCGACCTCCCCGACGCAGGGCCCCGAGCACTTCTCGATGTGGAACAGCAGGCACGGCCGGCCGAGGCGCTCGTGGCGGCCGAACTTGTTGTCCGAGCAGGTGCGCAGCGGGAACGTGCGCAGGAGCAGGTCGAGCGTCTCTCGGATGGCGTACGCGTTGGCGTACGGCCCGAAGTACTGGGTGCCCTTGCGCTTCCGCCCCCGCATCACCATCGGCCGAGGCCACTCGTCGGAGACCGTGACCGCCAGGAACGGGTAGCTCTTGTCGTCCCGGAGCCGCACGTTGAACCGGGGGCGGTGCTCCTTGATCAGGTTGTACTCGAGCATGAGTGCCTCGACGTCGTTGCGAACCTGGATCCACTCGACGGTCTCGGCCGTGGCCACCATCTGCGCCGTGCGCGGGTGCATGTTGCGCGGGTTCTGGAAGTAGTTCGACAGCCGTTGGCGCAAGTTGCGCGCCTTGCCGACGTAGATCACCCGGCCGTGCGCGTCCTTGAACTGGTACGAGCCGGGCGTCTCCGGGATCGTGCCGGCAGGGGGACGTTGCACCACCCGCTCAGGCTACGGACCATCTGGGCACTCCGAGAGCCTTGTGGACGTCGTGGCCATGGCTGCTCGACGGCCACCGCGCATGAGTACCGCGCATCGCTCGGCGCAAGCCCTGCGCCGACCTACCATCTGACGTGGGCGACGTTCGGTGCGAGGCGCCAGATCACCACGACGGCGCAGCACGGCGAGGGACGATCCGTCGACTCGGTATCGCCTTCGCCCTGGTGGCGTGCTCGCTGCTGCCCATCGCGCGAGGCACGATGCTCCTCGACGAGCCGGACGGCGACAGCCACGACGGGCGGAACGGAGCGACCTGGGCGGAAACGGGCGACGCCATGCAGGACGGGCCGCTCGAGAGCCGCCTCGGCGCCATCCGAGGTGATGGCTCGGTCTACGCGAACCACCCGCCTGGTCTCGGCGTGATCATCGGCGTCACAGAAGCCATCGGTGAGCCAGCCGCACCACTGCGACATCGGACCATCCCGATCCTCGCTCTGTCCGCCACGGTCGTTCTCACGTTCTGGCTGCTTCGGAGCCTGGGCTTCTCGATCCTCATGTCACTGGTCGGCGTCGCCGGGATGGCTGCGACCCCCATGGCGCGAGCGTACGGATCCCTCGTCGACACGCCGATGCTGGCGCTGCCGTTCGCAGCTGCGACGATCACAGCGTTGGTCCGAACTTCGCCCGACGATCGCAGGTTGCCGTGGTGGGGGCTCGTGATCATCGGCATCGGGCCGCTGGTGTCGTGGCAGCTCCTCCTGCTGAACGCCCTGTTGTGCATCGCGCTCGTCCTCGACCGGCGTCGTCGGCCCCAGCTGCGGGGTGCCGCAGTGGCGTTGGGTGCCGGTTGCGCCGCCCTCCTCAGCTGGTTGCTGTGGGTCCATGAGGGCACCGCACCCGTCCTCGAGCAGTTCCTCTTGCGCTCCGGGCTGGACTCGGAAGCCGACCGGGGGCTGCTGGACGCCGTCGACTACCAGCTCGCAGTCCTTCCCGGATTGCTTGGCGCCGGGATCCTCCTCATCCCCGTCGCAGCGCTGGCCCCGCACCCGCTGGGACGCGTCTCGTTCTCGGTGCTCGTTGCCTCGACCGCCGGTTACCTGCTGCTGACGTCGAACGGCGCCGCGCAGCACGACTACTGGCTCTACTGGACGCTGCTGCTCGTCGCGCTCGGTGCTGCGACAGCAGCCGAAGGTCTGAAGCGCCGAGCAAACGATCCGGGGTTCACAGCGGTCGGAATCATCGGGTTGGTGGTCCTCCCGCTCGCGATGACCTACGCCCACGTGTCCGACCAGGAACGGAGCAACCGCGCTGGCGTCGCCGCCGCCCGGCTTCTCGAGGGCACCGAGCTGCCGCAAGACCAGGACGTCCTGTGGTTGCTCGCCGACATCCGGCCGAAGGACCCCTGGCTCGACGCCTACGTACCGGCCGCCGAGTTCTTGACGTCGGAGAAGCTCCGGAGCATCCGATCAAGGGACGACGACCCCGTCGTACTGGCCTCCACGGCCTGCCACGTACCCGAGGCAGCGTGCGACGCACTTCCGTTCACCCTCGATGACCGCAACCTGTACCCGGACCGTCGATTCGCACTCCTGCGAGTGAGCGACCTCGACCCTTCCGGAGAGGTGGGTTGAGCAGTCGGTCGCTATCCTGCGGGAGCCGGCCCGGAACCACCGGCACCCCATCTGGACCGAGGACGACATCACCGCAGGAGAGGCGCCCGGGCTGTCCCTGCCGTCCGCCAATCGGTCCTCCACCCTTGCGAAACGGGGGACCCCACAACATGCTCCGCCTCCAGCTGCCGCTGCCAGAGCGGTACACCGACGCCAGCGACGACCAGCTCGCGGCTCGGATCACCGCCGCCAAGGAGACACTGGGCGAGCGACTCTTCATCCTCGGACACCACTACCAGCGCGACGAGATCATCCAGTTCGCCGACGCCCGGGGGGACAGCTACCGACTCTCCGTCCTCGCCCAGGAGCGTCCCCAGGCTGAGTACATCGTCTTCTGCGGCGTCCACTTCATGGCCGAGTCCGCCGACATCCTCACCGGCGATCACCAGCAGGTGATCCTCCCCGACCTCAACGCCGGGTGCTCGATGGCCGACATGGCCGATATCGACCAGGTGGAGGAGGCGTGGGAGAGCCTCGAGCAGGTCATCGACGTCGAGCGGCTCGTACCGATCACCTACATGAACTCGTCCGCCGCCCTGAAAGCCTTCGTCGGCCGCCACGGCGGCGCGGTGTGCACGTCCACCAACGCCCGTGCCGTCCTCCAGTGGGCCTTCACCCGGGGCGACAAGGTGCTGTTCTTCCCCGACCAGCACCTCGGACGCAACACCGGCGTGGCGATGGGCTACTCGCTCGACGACATGGCGCTCTGGGACCCCCGCCGAGAGATGGGCGGACTCACCGAGGCGCAGGCGAAGGAGGCCACCTTCCTCCTCTGGAAGGGCCACTGCTCGATCCACCAGCGATTCTCTGCCCAGCAGGTGGCCGACTTCCGCGCCGAGCATCCCGACGGCCTCGTGGTGATCCACCCCGAGGCGCCCCACGACGCGATCCTCGCCGCAGACGAGGTCGGCTCGACCGACTTCATCATCAAGACGGTGGAAGGCGCCGCTCCCGGCAGCACGATGGCCATCGGGACCGAGATCCACCTGGTCAACAGGCTCGCGCAGGACCACCCCGACAAGACGATCCTCTCGCTCGACCCGCTGATCTGTCCGTGCTCGACCATGAACCGGATCGACCTGCCGCACCTGACGTGGGTGCTTGAGGAGCTGGTGGCGGGGCGGATGCAGAACCGGATCTCGGTCGACGAAGGAACTAGGCAATCGGCAAGGACCGCCCTCGAGCGGATGCTGAGCGTCCGAGGGTGAGCGCTGCCGAACCGGCCCGGCAGCCGCTGGCGCAGTGCCGCATTTGTGACACAACACTTGCCGGCTTGCCCCGGCTCGGGGTCCCGGAGGTCATGCAAGGGACGTACCAGTTGTTCGACTACGTGCGCTGCGTCAGCTGCGGCTGCCTTCAGATTGACCTCATACCGGACAATCTCAGCCGTTTCTACGAGCCCGGCTACTACTCCTACGGCAGCACGGCGAAGGGAGCGTCGCGCGCCTTCGTTGCCCGACTCCGCGACCGAAGCTCGGCACTCGGGCGTCCGCTGCTGGGCCGCCCATTAGCGGCAGCCGTTCCCGACCGGAAGCTCCAAGCGCTACGCGGGCTTGACCTGACCAGGAGGACATCAGTTCTCGATGTCGGTTCCGGCTCCGGAGGCATGCTTCTCGCTCTCCGTGCAATCGGCATAGACGACGTTCTCGGCGTCGACCCGTTCCTTCCCGAGGACAAGCAGTTGAATAACGGCGTTCGAGTCGCCGCTGTACCCCTTGACCGCATCGATCGCGCTGATTGGGACATCATCACCTTCAATCATTCGCTTGAGCACATCCCGGACCAGGTCGCAATCATTGAGTCAGCGCTCGCTCGATTGGCGCCAGGTGGAACCATCGTTGTACGCGTACCGACGTGCGACTCGGCCGCCTTCGAGCAGTACGGAGCCGATTGGGTCCAGATCGATGCGCCTCGCCACATCTACCTCCACTCGAGGCAGAGCCTGTCGCTCACCGCCAAGCGCGCCGGGGGCCGCGTTGTCCGGCTGGTCGACGATTCTGATGAGTATCAATTTTGGGGCAGCGCGCACTGCAGATCCTTGACCGGCCCGACGTCGCGCAGGCTCGAAGACACAAGGAAGTCGCTGCCCGGACGATCGATCGCGCTGATGCGACTCCGCGCCTGGCTTCGCAACCGACGTGGCGAAGGCGATCAGGTGGTCGCATACATCAAGACCGCCTAGAGGATCGCCGCGAAACCACAGCTTCTGTCAAAGCCGGGGGAATCCACCGGATGACACGACGGCCGATGTCCTGGCGACGATCTCGGGCTGATCCCGGACGGGCTCGAAATACCGTGGAGTGCCGCGCAGCGACATCCTCAGCATCTGCGTCGTTTGTGAAGTAGTAAAAGGCCAAAGACTTGCGGGTGCGTTCTGGCGGGCAGGCCAATGGATCGGGGTGCCCGTGAAATGCTTCCGAAGTGGTAGAGAACACGACCATGCGTCCCAGTGTGGGCTCGATCTTCCGCACCGGCCGCTGCACGGCCTCGTCCCACAGCTCAAGTTGGCCACCCCAGGCGGCGTCCCAGTCCTCATTCAGGTAGAGAAGCACGTTCAGCCGACGACGGAGGCCGTTCACCCGATGCAGGTTGTAGTCGGCGTGGACGCCGAGAAGACCACCGGGCGAGATCTGATGCATCCCACCTCCGTAGAACGAGACATCGGCGATAAGTCGTTCGATACCTGTCAGTGCTTCCAGTGCACGAAGGAAGGCGTTGGAGTTCAGTTCGGCTGCGACGGCTCGAGTTGCCGGCCCGAAGCACTCCCACCGCGACTCGGCCCATTTCTTCTCGAACGGGCCGGCAAAGTGTTGTTCCATTGCCTCGGGTGACGGGAACTCGGACGCGACCCGCTGCAAAACCTCCGTTGAGAGAACATTCTCCAAAACGGCGTGAGGAAACGGCGACGCTTCGGCGTAGTCGGTGCTGCGGTCCGCGAATCGCCTAATCAGTTCGTCGTAGTCGATCATCACGAGCTTCTCGCCTCCAGGTCTGCCACGTCGAGCATCATGGCACTGACCGCGTTCTCGAATGCCACATGCTCCCTCTCCGCCCGTTGTCGACCGACTTGGGCGAGACGACATCGGAGGGACTCGTCATTCACAAGGCGAAGGACACGGAGCCAATCGAGCACGGTGGCCTCGGACGGAACCAGGAAGCCGTCTTCGCCGTCGTGGATCTGCTCAGGTATGCCGCCGACGGCGGCAGCGATCGGCACCACTCCCAAGGCGTGCGCGAGTGCGACACCTCCGCTCTGCGTGGCCGAGCGGTAGGGAAATATTGCGACCGAGGCTGAATGCAACTCCCCCACGAGCTCGCCGGGGCTCAAGAACTCGTCTCGACGGGATACGAGTGGAGTCGTTCGACCGACACCGGCACCGATCTGACGGAATTCCCAGCCTGGCTCCATCGCGGCCAAGCGTTCTATCAGTTCTTCCCCCTTATAGGACCGCGAGATGCCGAACTGAAGGCATCTCGGCCGCTTTGCAACTGGCGCGTGCGTAGCCGTCGATGACAGCACTGACAAGGCCTTCGGGTGTGGAATCACCTGCGCGCCAGCCACCGGGAGACGATCTGCGACGAAGCGTGAATGGCAGATGACACGGTCTGCCGCACCCACGAGGTACCGGAGTCCGACTCCCCGTTCGAACCAACGGCCGTGAGGCTCGTGGTTGTGGACGACGATCACCACTCTTGCCCTGACCAGGCGGGCCGCCGCGACGACCGCGAGCTCCAACAACGGCTGGTGATAGTTCTGCAGTATGACCGCCGCAGGCCGCCCACGGAGCACGCGCCTCACAACATGCACTACCAAATGAAGGTGCCAGAGCGCCGCTCCCCCGTAGCGAGGCTCGCGTACTCCCGCGACATTTGGGCCGCTCAGTTCTCGACCAGTTCGCGTCAACAGGCGCACAGCGGCGCCCTGAGCCCGCAGGACGCGTGCCCAAGCGTCGGCGGTCTGGGCGATACCGCCTCGGCCGAGCCAATCTACGACGATGACCTGGGTGCTCAACGCAGTCCAACGAGGATTGGAGCGCCTCGAAGGGCACCGTAGAGGCCGTGAAGCCGGGCGCGCAGACGCTTTCGCGAAGGCCGGCCGCCTCGCAACGCCCTCAACGCATCAATGGCGACAAGTCGACACTGCCATCCGACGATAATGGGCCATGCGAGCGCAGCTTGGCGCCGGCCCTGCGTCCGCCGGACGCAGCGGATGGCGTTCTCGGCCAGGAGTCGTTGCTTCTCTGCCCGGACCTCTTGACGTCCGCCGTGGTGGATGGCGCGCGCACAAGGCATGTACCGAGTTGTCCTGCCGGCGGCCGCTAGGAGGTAGAACCATTCACGCTCCTCCCAGTACAGGAAGTACTCCTCCGGCATCGGATGGTCGACAAACGTCTGACGGCGTGCGGCAAGCACTGCCGCAGCGACGCCCGGGACGTACTCCGGTTGCGTGGGCAGCCGCCACTTCTCGACTCTCAGGATGCGATCGACGATGCGCATCGGCTCATCGGGCAGCAGCAGCCATTCGAGGATGAGTCGACCGAGCGTCGGATGGGACACGACTGAGCGGGACCGCCCGCCACTTTCGTTGACAAGAGCCGGGACCACGACGTCGGCTTCGGCAAGGCGGAGCTCGGACACCAGCAGCCGCCAGGCACCCGCTTCGAACCGCACGTCGTCGTTGGTCACCACTACGAACTCTCTCGTCGAAGCCCGCACCCCCCGGTTGACACCAGCGGCGAAACCGGGGTTCCCCATACACGGGACCACGACAGCGCCGCAGGCCACAGCCACGCTTGAGACCCGGGAGTCGTCGTCGACGTTGACGACCACCTTCTCGGCGTCAGCATCGATCGATCGCAGCAATTGCGCCAGCGTGTCCGGCCGGTGATACGCGACTACTACGAGAGATGTGTCAGCGGCCGCCATGGCACGCCACGGTACTCTCGCCTCCGATGAGCCGTTCGGACGGAAGGGACCGGTCCGACGCTTCCAAGACCGCTCGAGGTGCTTTGTCGCTCATCGCCGTACAGGTGCTGGCTCGGGGGATGGGTCTCGTCTTCGTGGCCGTAGCCACACGATCGCTTGCACCTGCAGACTTCGGCGCCTACAGCATCGCCGCAGGTCTGTTCACCGTCGGAACCGTCATTGGCGACTTCGGAACGTCGCGGCTCATCGCTCGGGAGGTCAGCCGCGGAGGCGTGCCCGAGGAAGTCATCGACAGGGCGCTGATTCCCTCCCTCTGCCTGGGGACGTTGTCGGCAGCAGCCGTCGTCGGCTTCGCCCTCGTCGCCTACGACGGCGCGCCACTCGCTGCCACCTGCGTCGCAGCAGCCGGACTGCCCGGCATGACCGTACTGACCTCGTACTTCGGCGCCTTGGACGGAGTCGGCCGAATGCCACTCCGGGCGTGGCTGACGTTCGGAATGCATACCGTGACCGCGTTGGGAGGCTTGGCAGCTCTGCTGCTGTGGGCCGACGGTCTTGCGGCCGCGGCGGCGTTGTCTCTCAGCGGATGGCTGACGTTACTACCGACGATCGTCATCGCTCGCCGGCACGGCG
Organism: Acidimicrobiia bacterium; assembly: GCA_046565645.1. Classification (GTDB taxonomy): domain Bacteria; phylum Actinomycetota; class Acidimicrobiia; order Acidimicrobiales; family VFJN01; genus VFJN01. The sequence goes on from JBKHYD010000053.1 coordinate 10,333, forward strand.
TGACTGCGTCATGGCCACTGTCGATGAATCGCTCTGCGATGCGGTCCTTCGTGACCGCCGCCGCACCGTTCGCAGGCCTCAGCGCGATCTCGATCGTCTCACGACGGTTCGATCTGATCGCTCTCTCCGTGCTCCGAACACCTGCCGACGTAGCCGGTTACGACCTGGCGGTCCGAGCTTGTGAAGCCGCGTCGTTCGCAGCGACTGCACTCTCGAGTGCATCGCTTTACGCATTGGCGCGAAGTCTCGGCAGCGGCAACCACGAAGAGGCACGCATAAGAAACGAACGACTGGCTCGTGTCGCGGCAATGTTCGGCTTGCTCGTGTCTGCGATGGTGGTCGGGGGTGCGAACCAGATCATCGATGTCGTCGCATCGGACGAGTACGACTTCGCTGCACCTCTCCTGCGAATCCTCGGCCTCCAGATATGGCTCGAGTTCCTGGCCGCTCACAACGGCGCAGTGCTTGCAGCTGGACCGGATCTCCGGGGAGCCATGCGGATCGGAGTCGCGTTGATTGCTGCAATCATCGTCGGTAACTCCGTCTTCATACCGATCCTCGGCAGTGCCGGAGCTGCTTGGGTGACCGTGGCGGTGAACATCATGAACGTCGCGCTCTACCGTCGACGCAATGCTGAGCATGTAGGCCTCCGGCTACCGCTTCCGCATCCGGCGATGCTCGCCAGTGCAGCGCTCGGTGGGTCAGTCGTCTACTTCCTCGAGGATCGGATCGGTCTCGGAGCGTTGATCGTGGGAGCCGCCGTGGTCTTCGCCGGCTTCATGTCGGCAGGCGGTCAGGAAGACGTTGCTCGTGGTGTTCGCCTCCTCCGGGCGCAGAGTCTCGGAGAGCACACCGACGGTCCACCCGGCTGAGACCGCGACCGATGCAAGGACGCTGGCCACGACCGCGCGTCCTGACCTGGTGGGGGGGCCGGCGGTCCTCGACTCAACGATGAGTGCACCGGCGATCACAGCTCCGAGCGTTCGCCGGGGTCCGAAGACCTTGCACAGGCACATGGCGGCCAAGACTGCGAGCGGTGGAAGCGCGAGCAGGAGCTGTTGTCGAGGTTCGACCCTCCGGCCCGTCCATCGCCAGTATTTCGCCTTCCAGCGCCCGAAGCGCTGATACTGCTTGAACACCTCGCTGATGCTCGCGCGCGGTGCGTATCCAACAGGCAACCCGGCTTGGTACCACACGGTGCCGAAGTGACGCATCCGCTGATTGAGCTCGAAGTCTTGGTTCGTCAAGAACCTCGGATCCCAACCGCCCGCCGACCTGAGTTGCTCCGTTCGAAAGGCGCCCAAGTAGACGGTGTCTGCGGGGCCGCTCTCGGCGTTTCGTCGGTAGCGCGATCCGCCCATCGTCCATGGGTTGTTGAGAGCTCGAGCGATGCCGACATGGACGGGAGAGGGGGACCGCGGCCACGCCACCTGTGAGCCGCCGGTCACAGACACCGTCGGATGGGCGGACAGCACCTCCACACATCGACGCACATAGTCGGGCGGCACCGTGCTCCGGGCGTCGATTCGGCACAGGACCGCACCGGCAGCGGAGTCCAGGCCCATGTTGAGGTTCGTCGGAGTAGTTCCAACATCGTTGCGCACAATGCGGGCGTCCACCTCACTGTTACTCAAGATGCGAGCAGCGACAGCAGCCGTGCGATCAGTGGACGCGCCATCCACGACGATCACCTCGAGGCGCCCCTTCGGATAGTCCTGTGCAAGAACCGCCTCCAAACACTGTTCGATGTCGCGCTCTTCGTTGCGGGCTGGAATGAGAACGGTGACCAGAGGAAGAGCTGTCACCGAGCCTTGCCCTCGATTCCGAGCACCGAGCGGGTGGTGCGGCCTGCGATGCGCAAGTCAAACGCCAGCGACTGGCGCCGGAGGTAGTGAAAGTCGTACTGCAGTTTCTCGAGGGCGTCTCGCTCGTCGCCGGCGTACCCGTACTTGACCTGGGCCCAGCCGGTGAGACCGGGCCGCACGATGTGCCGGAGGTCGTAGTACGGCAACTTCTCCACGAGTTCGGCAACGTAGCGAGGCTGCTCCGGCCGGGGGCCAACCAGGCTGAGGTCGCCTTTGAGGATGTTCCACACCTGAGGCAACTCGTCGAGATGGGTGACCCGCAGGATGCGGCCGAACGGCGTAATCCGAGGGTCGCCCTCCGAGGTCCAGTCGGTCGGCACTGTGTCGTCGTCCCGCATCGAGCGGAACTTCAGGATCCGGAACACCGCACCGCCTCGGCCCACGCGCTCCTGCGCATAGAACAGCGGGCCGCGGTTCCCCACGAGGTTGCCCAGGAGCACCACCGGAACGACGACTATGAGCGCAGCAACGCCGACGAGCCCTGCGGCGAGGTCGACGATCCGCTTCGTGCGGCCGAACCGCATGCGGTGAACCTCGCCGATGTCGAAGAACAGCGAGATCCGACCGAGGTCGGCGACCGGGATCTTGCCCAGCCACTCCTCATAGAAGAGGGACTGAGTGCGCACACGGACGCCCGTCTCGTGCAAGACCGCCGCCTGGTCGATGATGCGCTCCTCCGTCTGCGCCGGCCCACTCAGGAGGAGGACCGTTGCTGCCTCCCGTCGGACGGCGTCGACCAGCGGCCGGTGCTCTGCACGGATATCGGCGGCGGCGACCTCGGACAGGTGCGCCACCACGGAGGCGGGCTTCTCCGGGCTCCCCGCCAGTTCGGCGGCCAGCTCAGCGGCGAGCTCGGCCGGACCCACCACGATCACTCGGTCCCGGCGCTCGAGCGAAGAGCGGCCGGCGCCGGCGACCGTGGACATCGCGTAGTACCACGGCACAAGGAGGAGGCCGGACCCCAACACCACGAACCTCGGCAACAAGGCGTCACCGACGAATAGCTGAACGAACGAGATGCCGAGCGCGCCGACGAACGACGCCGTCAGCGCCGTGGGAAGTCGGCTTCGGAGGGTCCGAGGCACTTCGGGCAGCCCCAAGCCGTAAGCGGCGACGCAGAGGATCGCCACGTAGGCGAACGCCCAGCCGAACCGCGACGACGTAGTGAAGTCGTAGTCCCCTCGGGTGGCGGCGTGGTACTTGCCGAGACCCAAGACGACAGCGGCCACGCCGGCATACATTGAGGGACGAGCCAACCGCCTCACACCACGAGGTTACGGCAGAGCTGGAAGGCGACTTGAGGACCGGTCAGCCCCGATTGACGCCGAGAATCGCAGCCAGGAACTGCCCGGTGTGGCTGGCCGTCACCGTGGCGACGTGCTCGGGCGGGCCCTCGGCCACGATCTGGCCGCCGCCGGAACCGCCCTCGGGGCCGAGGTCGATGATCCAGTCGGCGGTCTTGATGACGTCGAGGTTGTGCTCGATGACCAGGACCGTGTTGCCCTGGTCGACCAGGCGGGACAGCACGGTGAGGAGCTTGCGGATGTCCTCGAAGTGCAGGCCGGTGGTGGGCTCGTCGAGCACGTAGATGGTGTGGCCGGTGGAGCGCTTGGCCAGCTCGCTGGCCAGCTTCACCCGCTGGGCCTCGCCGCCCGAGAGGGTGGTGGCGGGCTGGCCGAGCCGCACGTAGCCGAGGCCCACGTCGACGAGGGTCTGCATGTGGCGGGCGATGGCCGGCTGGTTGGCGAAGAACTCGAGCGCCTCCTCACAAGACAGGTCGAGCACCTCGGACACGTTCTTGTCCTTGAACGTGATGTCGAGCGTGTCCCGGTTGTAGCGCTTGCCCTTGCAGATCTCGCAGGGCACGTACACGTCGGGCAGGAAGTGCATCTCGATCTTGATCGTCCCGTCTCCGGCGCAGGCCTCGCAGCGGCCGCCGGCCACGTTGAACGAGAAGCGCCCCGGGAGGTAGCCCCGCACCTTGGCCTCCTGGGTGGCGGCGAAGAGCTTCCGCACGTGGTCCCACACCCCGGTGTAGGTGGCCGGGTTGGAGCGGGGGGTGCGGCCGATGGGGCTCTGGTCGATGTTGATGACCTTGTCGAGGTGCTCGATGCCGGTCACGGACCTGTGCAGGCCCGGCGGGGTCTTCGACTTGTAGATCCGCTGCATGAGCGAGCGGTAGAGGATGTCGTTGACGAGCGTGCTCTTGCCGGACCCGGACACCCCGGTGACGGCCACGAAGAGCCCGAGCGGCACCTCGACGGAGAGGTCCTTCAGGTTGTGCTCCCGCGCGCCGTTGACGACGAGGCGGGCGTCGCCGGGAGGGCGCCGCTTGGTCGGGACGGAGATGGACCGCTTGCCGGCCAGGTACTGCCCGGTGATCGACCGCTTGTTCTTGAGCAGCGCCTTCACCGTGCCGGAGTGGACCACCTCGCCGCCGTGCTCTCCCGCCCCCGGGCCGATGTCGACGACGTGGTCGGCCACCGAGATCGTGTCCTCGTCGTGCTCTACCACCAGGACCGTGTTGCCGAGGTCCCGCAGGCGCACGAGGGTCTCGATGAGGCGATGGTTGTCCCGCTGGTGGAGCCCGATCGAAGGCTCGTCGAGCACGTAGAGCACCCCGACCAGACCGGAGCCGATCTGGGACGCCAGCCGGATCCGCTGCGCCTCGCCGCCAGCCAGCGTTGCGGCCGAGCGGGAGAGGGACAGGTAGTCGAGGCCCACGTCGAGGAGGAACCCCATGCGGGCGTTGACCTCCTTCACCACCCGCTCGGCGATGATCCGGTCGCGCTCGGAGAGCTGCAGACCAGCCAGCACCTTGGCCGCCTCGCCGATCGACATGTCGCTGATCTCGGCGATCGTGTGCCCGTCGATGGTGACGGCCAGCGGCAGCGGCCCCAGCCGGGCACCCTGGCAAGTGGGGCACGGCACCTCCCGCATGTAGCCCTCGATCTGCTCCCGCTGACTGTCGCTGTCGCTCTCGGAGTGCCGGCGGCTCAGGTACGGGATCAGCCCCTCATAGGTGGCGGTGTAGGACCGGACCCGGCCGTAGCGGTTCTTGTACCGAACGAGCACCTTGCCCACGCCGTTGCCGTAGAGGAAGGACTGCTGGTGCTTCTTCGACAGCTTCCCGAAGGGCGTGTCGATGTCGGCGCCCAGCTCCTCGGCCACGGACTCGATGAGCCGGTGGAAGTACTGGCTGTGGCCGCTGGCCCACGGCGCCAGCGCGCCCTCACGAAGCGACAGGTCCGGGTTCGGGACGACCAGCTCGGGGTCGACCTCGAAGCGGGTGCCGAGGCCGTCGCAGGTGGAGCAGGCGCCGTAGGGCGAGTTGAACGAGAAGTTGCGGGGCGCAAGCTCCTCGAAGGACCCGTGGCCGTTGGGGCAGGCCAGGTGCTGGGAGAAGGTGAGCGTGTCGTCAGCCTCGCCGTCCTCGGCGCCCCCGACGGGCTCGCCGTCTCGACTCACGAGCTGCACCTCGGCCACCCCGTCGGCCAGCCGCAGTGCGGTCTCCAACGAGTCCGTCAGCCTTCGCTCGAGGCCCTCCCGGACGACGAGGCGGTCGACGACCACCTCGATCGTGTGCTGCTCGTAGCGGGCCAGCTCCACCTTGTCGGTGAGCTCGTGCACCTCCCCGTCGATGCGGGCGCGGGCGTAGCCCTGAGCGGCCAGATCGGCAAGGAGCGTCTCGTAGGTGCCCTTTCGTCCCCGCACCACTGGCGCAAGCACCTGGAAGCGGGTGCCCTCCGGCAGCTCGAGGATCCGATCGACGATCTGCTGCGGCGTCTGCCGGGTGATCTGGGCGCCGCACTCCGGGCAGTGCGGCACGCCGATGCGCGCGAAGAGGAGCCGCAGGTAGTCGTAGACCTCGGTGATCGTCCCGACGGTCGAGCGCGGGTTTCGGGAAGCGGACTTCTGGTCGATCGAGATGGCCGGTGAGAGGCCCTCGATGAAGTCCACGTCGGGCTTGTCCATCTGGCCCAGGAACTGCCGTGCGTAGGAGGACAGCGACTCCACGTACCGTCGCTGCCCCTCGGCGTAGATTGTGTCGAAGGCCAGCGATGACTTCCCGGAACCCGACAAGCCGGTGAAGACGATGAGCTTGTCCCGTGGGAGCTCGATGGCGACGTTCTTCAGGTTGTGCTCGCGGGCACCCCGGACGACGAGCGAATCGGACACCCTGCCAGGCTAGCGGGTACCGCAACGTAACGAACGCATGTTCGCATCAGCATCGGTACGGCGCTGAGATCGAGCGGTCTGCGGCGCTGTCCTCGATCCACACGACGCCGAGGTCATCGCCGAGCCGTACCCCGACCGAGGCCCCGGCCTCCTCCAGCATCGAGGGTTCGATCCCGATGAAGGCGGCCTGGCCGATCCCGGATCGCCGAAGGACGTCGACGAGGTCCTCCAGGACCTCGAGGTTGGGAGGGCCCTCCATCGCCAGCCAGCAAGCGTCGGGCCAGCGGTCCACGTCGAAGCGGCCCAGATGGCGGGTTCCGGCGAGCACCACCGCCTGGTCCAGCGAGCGCACCTCCTGCAACATCGCCTCGCTCTGCTCGCGGACCCGATCGGGGCCCATGACCGCGCCGGCCGCCTGCACGCCGAGTAGGAGCGCGGCCGCCACGGCTACGGGGCGGCCCTCGACGACAGGGAGCGCGTCGAGCAGACGGGCCACAGCCACCGCTGCCGCGGCCGCCAACAAGGGGACCATCGGCGAGAGGAAGCGCCCACCCCACTGCAACCCGCCGCCGTCCGTGTAGATGCTCGCGGCCACGGCGCCGACGAACAGCGGGACTGCGCCGAGGATCCAGCGCTGGTCGGCCTCAGGCCGCCAGGCCAGGCCCAAGATGAGGATGGGCGCCGCCGCCAGGAGGCCTGGGACGGGTTCGTCGAGGGCCATGACCAGGCGACCAGCCGAGACGAGGGCCACCACGGCCACGGAGAGCGCGACGACCCGGCCAGAGCCTCGACGCATGACCACCAGGACGACGAGCACCATCGTGGCGAGGGTCACGTAGCCCAGGAGCCTGACGTCCTCCGCGCCGAAGGCGTTGTCGATGACCGCTGTGCGCAGCCCGGACAGACGACTCGGCACGCCGGCCCCGGGGGCGCGATCCTGCACCACCGGGGCGGAGGGGCCGACGATCGACGACTGCACGGCGGTGCCCGGCACGATGCTCCGAACCCAGGCGCGCTCCAGGAGGAGGGTGGCGCCGGAGACCGCCGCCACCGCCAGCCCCAGCCAGCGTGACCGGCCGCGGCCCAGGATCGCCACGGAGGCAGCGAGCGCCAGCGACCACAGCAGCGCCTCCGACCGGAGTGCGATCCCGACGGTCGTCGCCAAGAGCACGGGAGCGATCCAGATCCGGGACCGCTCGACGCGGAGCAAGCCCAGTGCCGCGGTGCCCCCTAGGGCGGCCGAAGGAGCATGGGCCCACACCCCCCAGGCGTTGGCGAGGACGGGAGACGCAGCTGCCATCCAGAACCCCCACGGGCCGGCCCGGCGACCACCCAGCTCGCCCGCCAGCGCCCATCCGAGCGCCGCCACCGCCACCAGCGCGAGGACGCTGAGGATCCGCAGCCCCAGCTGCTCCCCCGCGATCCCCGTGCTGACGTGCAGCGCCCTCGACCACAGCGGGTGCTGGGCGTAGGGGACCACTGCGGCGTCCGTGACCGAAGCGGCGTGCCATGGCACGAAGCGTCCGCTCGGATCCGCCTCCCGGAACGCGTAGCCGGCGTCCCACCCCCCTTCTCGCAGGACCCGGGCCTGGAGCGCGTTCGACCCCTCGTCCGCGCTGAAGACGACGTCGAGCTCCAGCAGGGGCGAGACCGCGAGCAGCGCGAGGACCAGCACTGCGAGGTGGCTGAGGACCGAACGGCGGGACGGAGCCGGCGTCACACGGGCCCTGAACGCTCGGTCGACGCCCGCACCCGGTCAGTCTGACAAAGGGAGCTCGGTCGCTCGCGCCACCCCGCGCGTCACCCGACGTCGCGCAGCTCGCGCTTCAGGTCCTTGACCTCGTCTCGCAGGCGGGCGGCGTACTCGAAGCGGAGCTCGGCAGAGGCGTCGTGCATCTCCTCCTCGAGCTGGAGGATGAGCCGACGCAGCTCGTCGCCGGGCAGGTTCGCCAGCTCCCGGTTGACCTTGTCCCGGCTCCGGCTGCGCTGATCGGCCCCTGGGACCGGGGCCGTCTCGGCCGGGCGGAGCATGGCGAGGATGTCGGTGACGGCCTTGCGGATCGTCTCCGGGTGGATGCCGTGCTCCTCGTTGTAGGCCAGCTGGAGCTTGCGGCGCCGCTGCGTCTCGCTGATGGCCCGCTGCATCGAGTCGGTCACCGTGTCGGCGTACATGATCACCTGGCCGTCCACGTTCCTCGCCGCTCGCCCCATCGTCTGGATGAGGCTCGTCTCGGAGCGGAGGAAGCCCTCCTTGTCGGCGTCGAGGATCGCCACCAGGGAGACCTCGGGCAGGTCGAGGCCCTCTCGGAGGAGGTTGATGCCGACCAGCACGTCGTACTCCCCCAGCCGCAGGTCCCGCAGGATCTCGATGCGCTGGATGGTGTCGATGTTGGAGTGGAGGTACCGCACCCGCAGGCCCTGCTCGAGCAGGTAGTCCGAGAGGTCCTCGGCCATCTTCTTGGTGAGCGTGGTGACGAGGACCCGGGCGTCGTCGGCGACGCGCTTGCCGATCTCCTCGATGAGGTCGTCGATCTGGCCCTTGGTGGGGCGCACGACCACCTCCGGGTCCACGAGGCCCGTGGGCCGGACGATCTGCTCGGCCACCTGCGTCGAGACCTTGAGCTCGAAGTCCCCGGGCGTGGCGGACACGAACACGACCTGGTTGAGGCGCTCCATCACCTCCTCGAACCGCAGCGGCCGGTTGTCGGCCGCCGAGGGCAGGCGGAAGCCGTGCTCGATGAGCTCGAGCTTGCGGGAGCGGTCGCCCTCGTACTGGCCGTGCAGCTGGGGCACGGCCACGTGGCTCTCGTCGATGACCATGAGGAAGTCGTCGGGGAAGAAGTCGAGCAGGGTGTTCGGCGCCTCCCCCGGAGCCCGGCCGTCGATGGGCGCCGAGTAGTTCTCGATGCCGTTGCAGTAGCCGACCTCCTGCATCATCTCGAGGTCGTACTGGGTGCGCATCCGGAGCCGCTGGGCCTCGAGGAGCTTGCCCTCCTTCTCGAACTGGGCCAGCCGCTCCTGGAGCTCGGCCTCTATGCGGACAATCGCCTTCTGCATCCGCTCCTCGCCGGCCACGTAGTGGGTGGCGGGGTAGACGACGAGCTCGTCGAGCACGGTGACCTGCTCACCCGTGAGCGGGTCGACGACCTGGATGCGCTCGATCTCGTCGCCGAAGAGCTCGATGCGCACCGCGGTCTCGTCGTAGGCCGGGTGCACCTCGATGGTGTCGCCCCGCACCCGGAACTTCCCTCGCACGAGGTTCATGTCGTTGCGCTCGTACTGCATGTCGACGAGCTTGCGCAGGACCTTGCGCTGGTCGATCTCCTCCCCCACCTTCACGTGGAGCATGCTCTCCCGGTACTCCTCAGGGGAGCCGAGGCCGTAGATGCACGACACGGAGGCCACGACGATCACGTCTCGCCGGGTCAGCAGAGCCGACGTGGCGGCGTGGCGGAGCCGATCGATCTCGTCGTTCACCGACGAGTCCTTCTCGATGTAGGTGTCGCTCGAGGCGATGTACGCCTCGGGCTGGTAGTAGTCGTAGTAGCTGACGAAGTACTCGACCCGGTTGTCGGGGAAGAACTCCCGGAACTCGTTGGCCAGCTGGGCGGCCAGGCTCTTGTTGGGGGCCAGGACGAGCGTGGGGCGCTGGACCTGCTCGATCGTCCAGGCGATGGTGGCGCTCTTCCCCGAGCCGGTGATGCCGAGGAGCGTCTGGTAGCGGTCCCCTCGGCGGATGCCCTCGGTCAGCGCCGCGATCGCCTTCGGCTGGTCGCCGGCGGGCGCGAAGTCGGAGACCATCCGGAAGGGGCGCACCGGCCCAGGCTACCGACGACCCCTGACATCTCCCGTCAGTGGGGCGCTCACCGGGCCGGGCCCCAGGAGGGCACGCAGCGCTCCGGGGAGCGGAGGTCCACGGCCCGGAACAGCTGGACCTTGTCCCGCCACTCGGGCACCGGGCGCACCAGGTCGGGGTCGTCCCCGGCCCGGGCCAGGGACACAACCTGGGCGCCGCGGCGGTAGGTGATCCGCACGTCAGGTCGGTCCGACAGGTACGTGCGCAGGGCTCGCCAGGTGAGGCCGTGGTCGGAGGCGGCGTAGCGGGCGAGGCCCGGGTCGTCGGTGCTGATGATCTCGACGACGTCGGCCTGCTCGTCGGTGAGCGGGAAGGTGCGGGGCACCACGAGGTGGTTGGTCTCGCCGTCGACGGTGCGGAGGTTGGCGTACATGTTCCAACCGAACCCCGTCTTCAGCTCTAGGTAGGGGGTGAGCCCGTTGAACACGACGAGCAGCGGGACCACGGCGAACAGGGCGTGGTGGGGCTTGAGCCGCACGGACGGCGCGCCGTGCTCCTGGCGGGTGCACCGCCACGCCCCCCAGATCACCGCGATCGCGTAGGCCTGCCACGGCCACCACCCCACCTGCAGGGCTTCGGTGCGGGTGAGACCGTCGACCACCACGAGCGCACCGGCGCCGACCACGACCGCGACGAGCGCGAGGTGCACCCGCTCGGGCATCCGATCGCCCCGCAGGGCGAGCCGCGCCCGGACCGACCCGACCCGCTCCGCCACCCAGGCTCCCGAGGACGCCGGCAGGAAGAGCACGAAGAGGGCGAAGAGCACCGACGAGAAGTCGAAGAACTGGTGCGCGTGGTCAACGGCCAGCACCGCGTGGAACACGAGGGCCACGATCACCCCTGCGCGGCGGGTCCCTCGCACGATGAGCAGCACGGGAACCGCCAGCTCGATCACCACCGTGGCGAGGATCACGACGTGCTCGAGCCAGCGGGCCCCACCCAGCTGGAGCCCGGTCAGCCCGACCGAGTCGGTCGACTCCCGGAAGTAGAAGACCGCACAGCTCACGCTCCGGTCGAGGAAGGCGCTGTTCACCTTGGCGAAGCCGGCGAAGACGTAGAACCCGAGGAGCGACAGCCGTGCGACCGGAAGCACCCGGTTGGCCAGGTCGAGACGGTCGTGGGGGCGGCCCCGCAGCACACCGGTCGCGACCGCAGCCAGGATGCCGAGGTTCACGAAGCCGGCCAGGAGCCAGTGGTTGCCGAGGAAGGGCGCCTCCTCCCACACCATCAGCAGCCCAGCGGCCGCCAGCCCTCCGAGCGCCAGTGGGGCGCCCGGGCGCAGCAGCACCGCCATGACGCCGGCCAGGAGGAGCGCCTGGCTCCAGGCCGGAGCCACGTCCGGGTTGCCGAGGAGGTGCCACACGGCGGCCAGGGCCCACATGACCGAGAAGAGGGCGATGGCGTCCACCCCGGCCGGCCGGGAGGTGATCCGCTCAGGAAGGTCAGCCACGAGGGGTGTCGGCCACCGCGGCGTCTCGTCGGGCCACCAGCCGCTGCCACAGGGCCTCGACCTGGGCTGACAGCTCCTCCCGGGAGCCCGAGTTGTCCAGGACCTCGTCGGCTCGCGCCCGACGCTCCTCGCGGCTCACCTGGCGGGCCATCCTGGCGCGGGCGTCGTCCTCCCGCATCCCGCGCTGCTGGACGAGCCGCCGCAGGGCGACCTCGGGGTCGACGTCCACCACCACGAGCGCCGCGAGGCCGTCTCGCCCGCTCTCCACGAGCAGCGGGACGTCGAGGACCACGACGTGGTCGGTGCCGGCCTCCTCCTCCAGCCGCCGCGCGATCTCGGCGCCCACGGCCGGGTGGACGATGGCGTTGAGGGCCGTCAGCGCCTCGGTGTCGGCGAAGACGATGTCGGCCACGGCCTGTCGGTCGAGGGAGCCGTCCGGGGACACGATGCCCGGGCCGAAGCGCTCGACCATCGCCTCGAAGACCGGCGTCCCGGGCTGCTGGAGGTCGCGGGTGATGGCGTCGGCATCGATGACCACCGCACCCTGGTCGGCGAGCATCGCCGAGACCGTCGACTTGCCCGATCCGATCCCGCCGGTGAGTCCGATGAGGAGCACGGCGGACGAGCCTACGACGTCGCTGCGGAGTGCTGCCGTAGGGTGCGCGGGTGGTCGACGCCGAAGCGCTCTTCTCTGCCGACCCAGGACGCCGGCTCGACGTCGCCCGCCGGCTGCAGGGTCGGGCCCGCCGGCGGATGGAGACGACGCCGGAGGGCTGGCCGGCTCTCTCCCCCGGGGCCCGGAACGCGTGGCTGCTGCTGGTCACCACCAAGCCACCGTCCTGGCGGGATCCCCTCATCCCGTGGCCCGATGCCTCCCTCACCCTCGGCGAGCCCCACCCCGGGTTCCTCTACCCCGACCCCATCGGCTTCTGGGCCGAGGTGCGACGCTGGGCCATCGCGGTGCTGCGCCGGCACGATCCGACCTGGAGCACCGCAGAGGCCCTCGCCCTCACCGCCCTCATCCACCTCGGCGACGCGCCCGAGCGCCTCGCCGTGGCCACCTCGGTCTGCCGGCCCCGGATGATCGTCCTGCTCGACGAGGCGGCGGCCAGCACCGCCTCGATCGACGTCGCCGCCGAGGCGGTCTCGATCCCTGACCCGCACCGGCCCGACCAGAGCTACGTGGGGTGGTGGGGCACGACCACCGACGGCCGGGTGGTGGGGAAGGCCCCGCAGCACCCCACCATGCACCGGCTGTACCGAGCGGAGGACCTCGATCGCTGGCTGGCCCGGGCGCCGTGGCCGAGGGCTGTCGACCTCTGACTAGTCCGATCGGGCCATCGTGAAATGAGCCGTCCGGGGGGTGTTGCCGAAGTCGGCAGATGCCGACAATCTTCCCGACCCCGACGACGGCTCGACCGGCGGTCGCCGCGCGCTCCGCCGGTCGGCACGGGGCGGGTGGTGCAAGATGCCCCGGTCGGGGTGGACACGAGGCCGAGGAGGCGCAGTGCGACGACGCTCGAACCTGTTGGTGCTGCTGGGGATCGCGTTCTTCCTGGTCGGAGGCCTGCTGGTCTACCTCCTCACCGACGACGACGACGAGGGTGGGGGCGGCGGCGCCGTCCAGGACGTCACCGTCGTGGTGGCCACCGAAGACGTGTCGGCTGGCACGCTGGCCGACGACCTCATCGAGTCAGGTCGGCTCCGCACAATGGAGGTCCCGGCCAGCCAGGTGATCCCAGGAGCCGTGCAGAGCGTCAACCAGATCGCCGGGGCCACCTTCATCCAAGGCTTCGCCGCCGACCAGCAGATCACCACCTCGGGTCTGCAGCTGCCCAGCCGCACCTTCGCCGTCCCCGAGGGCTTCGAGGCGGTGGCCGTCCAGCTCGACTTCGTGGACGGCGGTGCTGGCTACGTCAGCCAGGGCGACCGCATCAACCTGTACGGGATCTACACCACGTCCGCCGGTGAGGCGCCCGTGCCCCGAGCGGAGCTGCTGCTCACCAACGTCGAGGTGCTCGACGTGGACCTCACCATCCCGCCCCGGCGCGGCACCCAGCAGCAGAACACCGACCAGACGGCCGCGACGACGCCCCGAGCGAGCGCGGATGCGGTGACGTACCTTCTGGCCATGCGGGCCGACGACGCCGAGAAGGTGATCTTCACCACGGAGTTCGCCAAGCTCTACGCCACCCTGACCGCAGACGACGCGCCGCCGGCCGGGCCCACCGAGGGCCGCGACGGCGGGAACATCCTCGCCGAAGAGCCGAACGCCGCCTTCAACGGATAGGGAGCCCGTGGCCGCACGAAAGATCCTCGTCCTCGATCGCAGCGAAGCCCTCGCCGACCAGGTGAGGGCGGCGCTCGCCGAGGGCGGCGCACCCGCCGAGCTCACCTCCTGCCTGCGCGTCGGCACCGTCGGCGAGGTGCTCGAGGAGGAAGGGCCCTTCGACGTGCTGATCGCCGGGCCCAGCCTCGGCACCCGTTCGGGTCTGGCTCGACTGCGCCTCATCCACGAGGAGCTGCCGGCCATGAGCCTCGTGCTCGCCTTCTCGCGCCGTCCCGACGCCAGCCTCCGAGACATCGTCCGCACCGGTGCGATCGACCTCCTCCAGCTCCCGGTGGAGGACGCCGAGCTGGCTGAGGCGCTCGACCGGGCCGGCTCGCTGGCCGACCTCGCTCGCCCAGCCGCCTCCGCCGCGGCGGTCGCCGCCACAGCGGCTGCGGGTCCGGCGCACGCCGACGACAGCGGGCCCGGGACGATCTACACGATCGCCTCAGCTACCGGAGGCTGCGGCAAGACGTTCTACGCCACCAACCTGGCCTACTTCCTCACCCGCTACACCCAGAAGCGGGCCTGCATCGTGGACCTCGACCTCCAGTTCGGGGAGGTCTCCACGGCGCTGCGCCTCCGTCCGAAGTACACGATCTTCGACGCCCTCCAGCGCGAAGACACCGACGAGAGCGTCCTGCAGGAGCACATCGAGGAGTACTGCGTTCAGCACGAGACCGGCGTCCACGTCCTAGCCGCGCCACGGGAGCCCTCCGAGGCCGATCGCATCAGCCCACCCGACATCACCCGGATCCTCGAGGCGGCCCGGCAGCGGTTCGACTACGTGATCGTCGACACGCCGCCGGCCCTCGCCGAGACCGTCCTCGTCGCCTTCGACATGAGCGACATGCTCTACGTGATGGCCACGCTGGACCTGCCCAGCGTCCGCAACATGAGCGTGTTCCTGTCCACCCTCGAGCGCCTCAAGGTGCCGACGGAGAACATCCGGCTCATCCTCAACAAGGCCGAGCGCGACGTCGGCATCGACATCGACCAGGTCACCAAGCTGTTCCCGCAGGGCTTCGAGAGCGTGCTGCCCTACGCCAAGGAGGTGAGCCGGTCCATCAACCTCGGCATGCCGGTGATGGCCGCCTCGCCCACCGCTGAGATCAGCTCGCTCATGGCAGGCGGCATGAAGCTGATCCTGCCCGAGGCCCTGCAGTCCCGGGTGGCGTCGGAGACCACCCCGAAGAAGCAGGGACTGTTCCGCCGCCGGTCGAAGGCCCAGTAGGAAGCGAGGTCCGCCATGAAGCTGTCCGAGAAGCTGGCCGCCCTCGAGCAGGAGGAGGCGAGCCGGGAGGCCGCCGCCAGCACCACCACGGAGCGCCCAGCCGCCGTCCCGACCAAGAAGGCCCGCTCCCCCAAGGGCAAGGGAGCCAACCCCTGGGACGCCACCAAGAAGAAGGTGCGCGAGCTCGTCCTCGAGGAGGTCGCCCCCAAGATGCAGGGGCTGTCGGCCGAGGAGCTGGCCGACGAGGTGCGAGGCGCACTCGACCGGATCCTTCAGCGGGAGGACGTCGAGGTCACCCCCCTCGAGCGCCGGCGCTTCGTGCAGGAGGTGATGTCGGACACGCTCGGCTACGGCCCCCTCGACCCGCTCCTGGCCGACGACACCATCACCGAGGTGATGTGCAACGCCTACGACGACATATGGATCGAGCGTGAGGGCCGGATCGAGCACACGGACCTGTCGTTCACGGACGACTCCCAGTACCGCGCCGTGATCGACAAGATCGTCTCCGCGGTCGGGCGCCGGGTCGACGAGGCCTCTCCCATGGTCGACGCCCGGCTGCCCGACGGCTCCCGGGTCAACGCCATCATCCCGCCGCTGGCCCTCCACGGCTCCGTGCTCACCATCCGGAAGTTCTCGAAGGACCCGTACACCGCCAAGGACCTGATCGCCTTCGGGACCTGGACCGTCGACCTCGTCACCGTCATGGAGGCCTGCGTCCGGGGGAAGCTCAACATCCTCGTCTCCGGCGGCACCGGCACGGGCAAGACCACCAACCTCAACGTGCTCTCCTCGTTCATCCCGGACGGCGAGCGGGTCATCACCATCGAGGACTCGGCCGAGCTCCAGCTCCAGCAGCCCCACGTCATCAGCCTGGAGACCCGCCCGGCCTCCGCCGAGGGCACCGGCGCGGTGACGATCCGGGACCTGGTCAAGAACGCGCTCCGGATGCGCCCGGACCGCATCATCGTCGGCGAGTGCCGCGCCGCCGAGGCCCTCGACATGCTCCAGGCCATGAACACCGGCCACGAGGGCTCGATGACGACGGTCCACGCCAACACCAGCCGGGACGCCATCAGTCGCCTCGAGACGATGGTCCTCATGGCCGGCTTCGAGCTGCCCGTCCGGGCCATCCGGGAGCAGATCGCGTCGGCCATCGACCTCATCCTCCAGGTCACTCGCATGCCCGACGGCCGTCGCGTGATCAGCGCCGTCACCGAGGTGCAGGGCATGGAGGGCGACGTCATCCTCCTCCAGGACATCTTCAGGTACCGCCCCGTCCCCGGCGGGGTCGGCGCAGGATCGGGCGAGCTGGTGGCCACCGGGCTGCGACCGAAGTTCCTCGACAAGCTGGCCGAGAACAAGGTCGAGGTGCCCGCCTCGGCCTTCAAGGCTCCCGCCGGCACCGCCCCCGGGGCCCGTCAGGCGTCGACCGCGTCAGGTCGGGGCCGCAAGGTCAGGGTGCCGAGCGCCCGCGAGGTGGCTGACCGGGAGCGACTCCGGTGACCACCATGCAGCTGGCCGCCATGGTCCTCGTGGGCGGCGGCCTCGCCCTCCTCGGTGTGGGCCTCATCAGCCGGGTCTACGAGCGAGAGGAGCAGCTGGCCGACATCCTCGACCTCCCCTGGGGGGAGCAGGACGTCGACCTGGCGGCCGCCGTCGAGCAGCACTCGTCGCTGGTCGAGACCACCGTCGGTGCGGCCGGCAAGCTCATCGACCAGGTCGACGCCAAGGGATCGCTCCTGACGCTGCTCGAGCAGTCCCGCGTGCCCGTGCGACCCGGGGAGTTCGTGCTCTTCGTCATCTCGGGCGGCGTGGTGCTGGCCTCGTTCATCTGGGCGATCACCTCGTCGCTGCCCTTCGCCCTCCTGGCCCTGGCGGCGGCCCCGTTCCTCGGGGCGGCCTACCTGCAGCGTCGCATCGCCAAGCGCAAGCGCACCTTCGAGGAGCACTTCCCCGACGCCCTCACCCTGATCGCCAGCTCGCTGTCCGCCGGCCACACCTTCCTGCGGTCGATCCAGATGATGGCCGAGGAGGCGGAGGGCCCGATCGCCGAGGAGTTCGGCCGGGTGGTGTCCGAGACCCAGCTCGGCGACCCGCTCGTGGACGCGCTGGCCCGCATGGCTGACCGACTCGACATCAAGGACGTGGAGTGGGTGGTCCAGGCCATCCGCATCCAGCAGACCGTCGGCGGCAAGCTGGCCGACCTCCTCCACACCCTGGCCGACTTCATCCGGGCCCGGGAGGAGATCCGACGCGAGGTCGACGTCCTCACCGCCGAGGGCCGCGTGTCCGCGTACGTGCTGGGCGCGCTGCCGATCTTCCTCGGGGTCTTCATCCAGATGTCCAACCCCGGCTACCTCGACCCAATGTTCCGGGGGTGGGGCTGGGTCTGGCTCGGCGGGGCCCTGGCGTCCGTCGCGATCGGCATGGTCGTGATCC
The DNA here is from genome assembly GCA_046565645.1 of Acidimicrobiia bacterium. GTDB lineage: Bacteria > Actinomycetota > Acidimicrobiia > Acidimicrobiales > VFJN01 > VFJN01. Next base: position 27,688 of record JBKHYD010000053.1, read on the forward strand.
TCCGCATGGTGAAGGCGGAGGTCTGATGAGCCCGCTCGTCGGGTGGGCGGTGCTGGTGGCCGGCGCCGCCGTGGCCCTGGTGGGCCTGTCCCAGGCCGCCCAGGCGACCGAGCCCGACGCCAGCGAGTACCTGCGCAGCCTGGACTGGGACGACGACGCGCTCGACGAGTTCGAGCGCACGCTCTCCCTTCCCTTCCTGACCCGGGTGGTGCGGCCCATCGCCGACTCGCTGCTCCGATCGCTCGGCTCGCTGCTCCCCGGCAACTACCGCGAGACGGTCCACACCCAGCTCGTCCACGCCGGCCTGCAGGGTCAGTTCCGGGCCGAGGAGATCATCAGCCTGCGGTTCCTCGCCGGCCTCGTCGGGTTGATCCTCGGCATCGCCAACCTGGGCTTCGGGGTGGTCGGCGGCGGCACCGGGCTCCTCATGGCGGTCCTGCTCCCGGTCGTCGGGCTCCAGCTCCCGAAGTCCTGGCTCGACCGCAAGGTGGAGGAGCGCCGCGAGGCGATCCGGCGGGACCTCCCCGACACCCTCGATCTGATGGCGATCAGCGTGGAGGCGGGCGTCGGCTTCGAGGGGGCCCTCGGAGTGGTGTGCGACAACTTCGACTCCCCGCTGGCCAACGAGTTCGCGCGTACGCTGCGGGAGATGGAGCTCGGCCTGCCCCGCCGGGAGGCTCTCCAGAACCTCAAGAAGCGCACGGAGGTGCCGGAGCTATCGAACTTCGTGCTGACGCTGACGCAAGCCGACGCGCTGGGCATGCCAGTGGGGCGCGTCCTGAAGACGGCAGCCGAGGAGATGCGGACCAAGCGCCAGCAGTGGGCCCGGGAGAAGGCGGCCAAGCTCCCGGTGAAGATCCTGTTCCCGCTGGTGCTCTTCATCTTCCCGGCGATCTTCGTGGTGCTGCTGGGTCCGGCGGCCTCCGACATCGGCGGCGCCTTCGGCTGACCTCGCAGGGACCGACGACCGTCCCACTTCCCCGCCCTTCGGACAGCCTCCGGACCTTCAACCAAGCCATCCTGGTGATCCGGTGGGTGACCACGGTCCTGTCGGTGGCGCTCGCCGCTCCCCGCATCCAGGACGGGGACGGAGCGCTGGTGGTGGCCACGATCGCCATCGTGGGCCTCACCGTCTTCCGCACGGTTCGCCCCCTTCGCTACGGCGACGAGCTCGGCCCCCTTCTCCACGTGCTCGGCGAAGCAGCCGTGACGATCCTCGCTGTCGTGGCCACCGGCTATTGGGAGTCCCCACTGGTCTTCTCGGCCCTGACCGCGGTAGCTGTCGCCGGCTTCGCGCGAGGCTTCGGCTTCGGCATCAGGGTCGCCGTCATGGCGATCGTGGCGGTCACCGCTCCGTGGGCGTTCGAGGAGACCTTCGTCGAGGAGGATGCCCGCACGTCTCTGCAGTGGTCTGCAGAGGTCCTCCTCGTCGGCATCGTCTCGGGATATGCGCGGCGGATCAGCGGCGAGGCCGAGGAGCGCCAGACGCTGGCGCTCGATCGGCTCGGTCGGCTCTCGGATGCCAACACGCTGCTGTTCCAGCTCCACCAGGTCACCCAGTCGCTCCCGGCGTCGCTCGACCTGGACGAAGCCCTTGACACGACGGTCGCCCAGCTGGGCGACCTGTTCACCTTCGACGCCATGGCCATCCTGCTCTACGAGGAGTCCGAGCACCGATGGCACACGGTCCGGCGTGAAGGGACCCGCCCCCCCGCCCGAATGCACGAGCACGAGCTGCCTCCTCCCCTCAGCCGGTCGCTGCAGGCTCGGAGCCTCTTCCAGGAGCCGAACCTGCTGGCCAGCGGAGGGCCCGGGCTGTCGGGCAGCGCCGCATCGGGCATGTACGCGTGCCTCACGGCTCGGGGGTCGGTGTTGGGCCTGATCTCCCTCGAGCACGGCGAGAGCCAGCACTTCACCCATCGCGACGCCGAGCTGTTCGCAGGGTTCGTCGAGCCCGCCGCCCTCGCCATCGACAACGCCCGTTGGTTCGCTCGGCTGCGGACGGTCGGCGCCGACGAGGAGCGCACCCGCATCGCTCGTGACCTCCATGACCGCATCGGTCAGTCGCTGGCCTACCTGGCCTTCGAGCTCGACCGGATCGTCAAGAGCGCAGGCGGGGACGCGAAGGTGGCCAAGGCCCTCGACCAGCTTCGGGGCGACGTCCGCGGGGTCATCCGAGAGGTGCGGGACACCCTCTACGACCTTCGGACCGACGTGACCGATGCCCAGAGCCTGCCGTTCATCCTCGAGAGCTTCCTCGACCGCGTGCGCGAGCGCTCGGGGCTGGAGGTCGGCCTTCGCTCGCAGGAGACCGGGCGGCTACCGATCCTCCAGGAGCGGGAGATGTGGCGGATCGCCCAGGAGGCGGTCACCAACGTGGAGCGCCACGCCCGGGCCGCCCACCTCACCGTCACGTGGCGCTGCGACGGCGCCCGCGCGTCGCTCGAGGTCGCTGATGACGGCGTCGGCTTCCCGCCGGGCCACGCCGGCCGACTCGACTCCTACGGGATCCTGGGCATGCGAGAGCGGGCGGCCAGCATCGGCGCCACCCTCGACGTGGAGTCCCGGCCGGGCAAGGGCACGCGGGTACGCTGCGTCGTCACCAGCCCGTGACCACTCCGACCCACCGGGAGGTGGTGTGACCATCCGACTGCTGCTGGCCGACGACCATCGGATGCTGCGGGAGGGTCTGCGTCGGTCGATGATCGACGAGGGCTTCGACGTGGTCGGCGAGGCCGAGAACGGCGAGGAGGCCGTCCGGATGGCCGAGGAGCTGCAGCCCGATGTGATCCTCATGGACGTGTCGATGCCCGAGATGGACGGCGTGGAGGCCACGAGGGCCATCACCCGGTCCGAGGACGCACCCCGGATCATCATGCTGACGATGCACGCTGACGCCGAGGTGCTGGCCGATGCCATCCGAGCCGGCGCATCGGGGTATCTCGTCAAGGACTGCTCGGTGGACGAGGTGGCCGACGCCGTCCGCCTTGCTGTCAACGGGGAGACAGCCCTCTCGCCGCAGCTAGCAGCCACCATGTTGGACGAGGTGCGGCGGCTCGAGACCCCGCCCCCGGCAACGGACGAGGAGCGCCTGATCACCAAGCGCGAGGAGGAGGTCCTCCAGCTCATCGCCGACGGGTGCTCTACCCCGGAGGTGGCGGCGCAGCTCTACATCAGCCAGAAGACGGTCAAGAACCACCTCGCGTCGATCTACCAGAAGCTCGACGCTCGAGACCGCACCCAGGCCGTGCTCCAGGCCGTGCGGATGGGCATCGTACGGCTCCTCTGAGCGACCCGAAAACCGCCCGTGACCTGCGGCGCAGCAAATGGTCCACATGGCCTATACAGACGCCGCCCCCGGACCCCGATACTTCATTCGACAGGAAGCCGCACCCGGGTGGACCGGGGGCACCAACCCCTTAGGGAGCAACCAACCATGATCAGCACCTACGAGTTCCTCGCCACCTGGCTCCGGGCCCGCTTCTCCGACAGCGAGCGTGGCGCCTCCCTCGTGGAGTACGCCCTCCTCGTGGCCCTCATCGCCATCGTGTGCATCATCGCCATCCAGTTCCTCGGCGACGAGGCCTCCGAGTCGTTCTCGACGACCGGCTCGTCGATGAACGCCGGCAACTAGCCTGCACGAGCATTGACGAAGAGGGACGGGCGCAGGCCCGTCCCTCTTCGCGTCCGAGTCCGAGAGAATCCACTCCATTCGGCCTATTCACCGAACGGCATCGGTCCTCCACACTGCACGAGACGACCGCCCATCGAGGAGCTGAGGATGCTGGACCGATTCGAACAACTGCGATCCTGGGTGCGGCGGGCACTCGTCAGCGAGCGCGGTGCATCGCTCGTCGAGTACGCCCTCCTCGTCGCTCTCATCGCGCTAGTCTGCGTCGCTGCCGTGGGGTTCTTCGGTGACGAAACCTCGGAGTCGTTCTCCGTGTCCGCGAGCCACCTAGGCAGTACCAACTGACGGGGTGGGGCCGCTAGCAGCGCCCTTGTGAGCTCCCTAGGTCGGCATCTCGCCGACACACCAGGGACCAACGCTCGTCCGTGTAGAGGACCCGCCAGGCCGGGTCGGCAACCAGCTGCGGCAACGACCCGCTGGCCCGCTCCCACATCACGAGGTCGATCTTGTGGTCGTCGAGGACGTCCATCGTGCGAGCACCGCCGTTGACGAGGACGAGGTGGTCGAGCGTGACCTCCTCCGGGAACATGTCGAAGCGGTCGTCGTAGAACACGTCGCCTCGCGCTCCGTACACGAGCTCTCGGAAGTTGCCGGCGATGTCCGGGGCGGCCATGCGCACGGTCTGCGGTTCGATCGAGCGGCTCTCAAGGTAGGCCGTCGCATCGACCGGGTAGCGGGCCAGCACGAAGTCAGGGCGCTCCAGCCTCGCCGATCCCACTGCAATCGCCAGGACCGCAGCGACGACGAGAAGGGCGCGGGGCACCAGTCCTCGAGCAGCGCCTCGGAGGGCACCAAGCGAGGGGGCGGCAACTGCGATGCCAGGGATGAGCACGAGCGCAGCCACCGGCACGTTGCGGACACCCAGCAGCGCCATGGCGACGAAGACGGCGTAGGGGAGGGCGGCACGGTACGAGGGACGACGTACCAGCAGCACAGCCGCAGCGACGATCAGAACCAGGAACACCCGCTGCCCGACCGTCTGGAAGGTCGGGGAGCGCCATTCGATCACGTTCCTGAGGATCTCCTGGCGCTGCACCAGCTCGAACGGGAAGCGCAGCGCGTCCGGACCCAGCGGACCCAGCGCACCGGAGGCGATCCCGGCGGCCAGCCACGCCCCCGCCCGCACCTCGCCGCGGGCCTCGTCGCCGTCGAGCCTGGACCCTGCCGCCACGCACCCCAGGTACACGAGGCCCAGTGGGAACGACCCGTGCGTGTTCACCCACAGCCAGCCCACCGGGACGAGCCAGCGAGGGTCGATCCTCCCCTCCCCGGCGAGCATCACGACGCCCAGCGCCAGCAGGCCCAGCATGAACGGCCGCTCCGCCCACAAAGACGCGCTCGCCACGAGCAAGGTGGCGCAGAGGACGAACCGCACGAGCACCGACTGGCAGGGCCGGGCGAGCGTCCATACGACAGCCGCCACCGCGGCCGCTACCACCCCCGCCAGCAGGCGGAGCCCCGTGGCACCTGTAACGGCCTCTACGGTCGCGTAGAACCACGACGCGAGCCAGCTTTGCACGACCCACGGCGCGTCGCCCGCCGTGAAGGTGTAGGGGTCCGTCGACGGGACCTCGGCCCGGTCGAGGATCAGCCGGCCCGTTGCCAGGTGGGTGAAGAAAGAGTTGTCGGAGAGCGGTCGGAGTCCGACCAGCAGACCTGCGGCGGTGAAGCACGCCCCGGCTGCGAACCCCAGGGTCGGATCACGCCTGGAGACCGCAGGATCCCCCACGCTAGAAGGCGTCGGCGATGTTCATCGCAGCGGGGCCGAGCACGACCACGAAGAGGGCGGGGAAGATGCAGAACACCATCGGGATGAGCATCTTCACTGGCGCCTTGGCTGCTCGCTCCTGAGCGAGCTGGCGTCGCTTGATCCGCATCTCGTCGGCCTGAGCCCGGAGCACCCGGCCGATGGACACCCCAAAGGTGTCCGCCTGCAGGATGGCCAGGACGAAGGATCGGATCTCCGGGACGTCGGTTCGGGCGTCCATCGCCCGCAGGGCGTCCGCTCGGCTAGCGCCAGCTCGGACTTCGCCGAGCATGCGGGAGAACTCCTCCGTCAGCGGACCCGGTACTGCTGCGATCGTGCGATCCAGAGCCTGCTCGAAGCCCAGCCCGGCCTCGACGCTGATCACGAGCAGATCCATCACGTCTGGGAGCTTTCGACGGATCTCGTACTGGCGCTCCTGCACCTTCCGGTCCAGCACGGAGTCCGGCCCCACGACGAACACCGCCGCAGCCAGCAGCACACCCATCAGCCGGCCGATCCCGCTCAGCGGAAGATACTGATAGGCGAGGTAGGCGGCGATCGGCGCTGCCACCACCGTGACGACGCGGATCGCCAAGAAGCGGTCCACCGCCGCTTGGTCGGCGTACCCAGCCGTCACCAGCTTGGCCTTGGTCCGATCCACGTAGCCCTGCGGCGTGAACCTCCTTCCCAGCCCCACCAGTCCGGTCATGATCGGAGCCACCGCGCGATCGCGCAGGGGGGCGAGCAGCTCCCTCTCCCGAACCGACTCGACCTCGTAGTCCTCGAGCTGGCGGAGCGAGGCTCTGACGGTTGCCTTCTCCTCCGCGCTCTCGAGGACCGCGTAGAGCGCGAGCCCGATGGCCAGGCCAACTCCGACGATCCCGATGCTCAGCATCAGATCTCCACCTCGATGGTCTTCTTCATCCAGTAGAAGCCGACTGCCATGAGCACGCCCGCCCCGATGAGCAGGATGCGGCCCATCGTCTCGTCGAACAGCGGATCCATGTATCCAGGGTTTGCACCCATGATGAAGACACCGATGCCTACGGGAAGCAACCCGAGCACGATGGCGCTGACTCGACCTTCAGCAGTAAGTGCGTTGACGTCGCGACGGAGTCGCTCTCGCTCGACCATCGTGTCGGCGACGGTCACCAGGAGCTCGGCAAGGTTGCCGCCCACCTCCCGCTGGATGCGGATCGCCATCACGGCCCAGCCGAAGTCGTCAGAGTCCATCCGGTTGGCCACACCCTCGAGGGCTTCCTCGAGAGGGCGACCGAGGCGGGCTTCGGTCACGACCCGGCGGAGCTCGCGTCCGATCGGTTCCGACACTTCGGTGGACACCGCTTCCACGCCCTGCATGAGCGAGAAACCAGCTCGCAGCGTGCTGGCGAGCAGCTGGAGGGTGTCTGGCAGCAACGCGTTGAACTGCTTCTTGCGGCGGCTGGCGAGGAAGTTCAGCACCGCTGGTGGAACCAGAGCCGCCAGGAAGGTTCCGATGAGAGCACCGAAGGCGTTACCGGCCAGGGCCAGGAACAGCGCGGCCACGATGACTATCCCGATGGCATAGAAGAAGATCGCCTCCGCCGGTCGGAGGGCCAGGTTGGCCTGCTCGAGCTTGGCTTCCACCTTCTGGAGGAGGCCCTGGCGCTCGGCGAAGGATCCCGTGGCGGCCACCGCGCGCTGCAGCACGGCGGAGGTGGCCATCTGCTGCGGTCGGCCGTCGCCGCCGTCGTCCTCGTCGAACTCTCCGGAGGCGACGTAGCCCTCGCTGTAGGGCGAGAGCGTCTGGCTCAGCGTGTTCTCCCGACCGAGGAAGGTGATGCCGAGGCTGAGCGCAGCCACGAACGCAGCCAAGGCGAGCAGGCCGAGTCCGATGTAGAGGCCCGTCTTCTCCCGAAGGAGCTTGGGGCCCGATGGCGAGGCGATCGGCGCCGGCTCGAGGTTCGCGGTCCCGGTCTGGGCGCTGCCGACCACCACCTCGACCTCAGCCTGGGCGGTGCCGACGGTCAGGACCACCGGAACCGCGCCTGCGTCGACGCGCGAGGGATAGGTCGTGACGTACTGCTTCTGCAGCGTCTCCTGCACGCCCGCGAACAGCGCGTCCACCCCGGCGGGATCAGAAGCCACTGCCGAAGTGCCGCCTGTCCGCTCGGCGATGTCGCGCAGCACCCCGAAACCGGGGTTGTCGACGCCAAGCGCGAACAGCGCCCCGCCGACGTTGCGGACCGCCGCCTCCGCTCGGTCTGCCGTGGCGACCGAACCGACGTCGGCACCGTCGGAGAACACGATGATGTTGGGTTGGAGCTCCGAGTCCTCGAAGAGAGCCGCCGCCCTGACGACCCCGTCGTAGAGGTCCGTCTCGCCACCCACGTTCTGTGAATCGAGGGCGTCGAGGAGCGTGTCCTCATCGGTGGTGAAGTCCTGGACGAGCCGCACTTCGTCGCTGAAGGTGACGATGGCGACCTGGTCGGCCACCGACTTGTTGGAGACGAACTCTCGAGCCGCTTCCAGGACCCGCTCGATCAGGGCTCCCTCCTCCATCGACCCCGAGACATCGATGGTGAGGACGACGCCGAGCGCCTGCTGATCCGAGAGCGGCACGGCGGTGGTGGCCTCGACCAGGTCGCCCGACTCGCGCACGGCGAGGTCCGCGAGGTCGTTGCGGTCGCCCTGGTAGCCGAAGACGACCTCGACGTTGGCGGGGTCGGTGGCGTCGACGCTGCGGATGACGAGCGCGGGGCTTTCGTCCTGGGCGGCCGACGGGTCGAGGCCGAGGAGGACGGTGAGGACCACGAGGGACAGCGCCAGGGCCGCCCGGCCCAGGCGCCGCATCAGCTGCCCCCCGAGCCGCGCCGGGCGAAGGCCTCGGGCTGGAACACCTCTGGCCCGAGCCGGATCCCCAGGTCGGCCAGCTTCTCGGTGAACTTCGGGCGCACGCCGGTGGCCTTGAGGTGGCCCTTGAACTTGCCGTGCTCGTCCACGCCCATGCCGTAGTCGAACAGGAACACGTCCTGGAGGGTGATCACGTCGCCCTCCATGCCCTGAACCTCGGTGATGTGGGTGATGCGGCGGGTGCCGTCCCGGAGGCGGGTGAGGTGGACGATGAGGTCGAGAGCCGAGGCCATCTGCTCCCGGATGGCCCGGACCGGCAGGTCGAAGCCGGCCATGAGGGTCATCGTCTCGATGCGAGCCAGCGTGTCACGAGGGCTGTTCGAGTGGATCGTGGTGATCGACCCGTCGTGACCGGTGTTCATGGCCTGGAGCATGTCGAGCGCCTCGCCGCCACGGCACTCCCCCACCACCACCCGGTCGGGCCGCATCCGGAGGCAGTTGCGCACGAGGTCGCGGATGGTGACCTGGCCCTTGCCCTCGATGTTCGGCGGGCGGGCCTCCATGGCGAGGACGTGGTCCTGGTGGAGCTGGAGCTCCTTGGCGTCCTCGACGGTGATGATGCGCTCGTCGCTGGGGATGAACGACGACAGCACGTTGAGGGTGGTCGTCTTGCCGGTGCCGGTGCCGCCCGAGACGATGACGTTCAGGCGACCGACCACGCAGGCCTGGAGGAACCGGGCTGCGTGGGCGTTGAGGGTGCCGAAGCGGATCAGATCGTCGATCTGGTACGGGTCCTTCGAGAACTTCCGGATGGTGAGGAACGGCCCGCCCACGGCCAGCGGGTGGATGACGGCGTTCACCCGGGAGCCGTCGGGAAGGCGAGCGTCGACCATCGGGACGGCCTCGTCGATCCGGCGCCCGACCTGGCTGACGATCTTGTCGATGATCCGCCGGAGGTGGGTCTCGTCCACGAAGCTGGCCTGGGTGCGCTCGATGCGACCGGCCCGCTCCACGTAGACGGCCTCCGGCCCGTTGACCATCACCTCGGAGACCTCCTCGTCCTTGAGGAGGCGGTCGATGGGGCCGTAGCCGAGGATGTCGTCGGACACGTCCTGGATCAGCTGCGCCTTGTCGGCGGCCGACAGCGGCGCCCGCTCCTGGGCGAGCGCGGCATGGAGCTGCTCGTGGACCCGACGCCGGAGGTCGTCCTCGGAGAGCCGCTTGTCGTAGAGGATCGGGCCCAGCTCGTCGATGAGGTGGTGGTGGATCCGCTGCCGGAGCTCGTCGAGCACGGGGTCGCGGCGCTTCGTGCCAGCCGCCGCCGTGCTCTGCTGCACCTCGTGCAGGCGCTTGTAGAGGCTCATCCCGCCAATCCCTTCGTCACGTCTCGAGCAGTGTCGCGCACCCGGTCCTCACCCCTGCGTCGCCTTCTCCTACCGTCGTCGCCCGCTGGCCGGCAGGAACATGTCGGCCAGCTGCTCGATCGACTTGGCCACCCCCGACTTGGGGGCGTCGAGCACCACCGGGGTGCCCTTGTTCACCGACTGCGGGACCACCACGTCGCTCGGGATGAGCGACTCCGCCTTCACCTGCAGGGTGCGCTCCACCTCGCTGACGTCCAGCTTCACCTTCGAGTTGGCCCGGTTGAGGATGAGGTGGAGCTTGCTGGTGGGGACGTTGAGCAGCCGCAGCGTCTGCAGACCGATCTTGACGTTCTTGATGTTCGGGATGTCCATCCCGGCCACGAGGAGGACGTCGTCGCTCTCCTCGATCAGCCCGAGCACGACCTCGTTGAAGTAGGCGGGCGTGTCGATGACCACGTAGCCGCAGAACCCCCGCAGGATCTCGATGATGCGGGTCATCTCGCCGGCGCTGATCTGGTCGGCGAAGGAGGGCTCGAGCGGCGCGGGGAGGATCCACAGCCCGGACGGCTCGTGGCGCAGCATCAGCTGCTGGAGGAGCGTGGCGTCGAGCCGGTCCAGCGACCCGACCGCATCGACGATCGTGTGCTGCGGGGCCAGCTTCAGCATCACGGCGACGTCGCCGAACTGGAGGTCGGCGTCGACGAGCACCACCGGCTTGTCGCTGCGCCGGGCCAGGACCACGGCCAGGTTGGCGGCGATCACGGACTTCCCGGCTCCCCCCTTCGTGGAGAACACCGTGACGACCCGGCCCACCTCGCCGGCCGGTTGAGGGGTGGCTCCGAAGTCCCCGCCGGCGCTCGGCGACGGTGCCAGCGTGACAGCCACCCGGTCGATGGCGGCCAGCAGCTGCTCGGCGTCGACGGGCATCGCCAGCACGTCCTTCACGCCCGAGCGGAGGGCCGTCTGGAGCAGGTCGGTGCTCAGCTCGTCGGTGACCAGGATGGTGGCGATGTCGGGATGGCCCCCCAGGAGGGCGGAGGCCTCGGCCAGCCCGTCGGAGGAGCCGCAGGACGGGCCGAGGACGACGACGAGCGGACCGTGGAGCACGGGGGGCAGGGCACCGACGGAGCCGACGGTCTCGGCCCGCCCGCCCAGGTGGGAGGCCAACGTGTCGCGCACGACGGCATCTGTGTCGACGACCACAACGGGGACGATGCTCGAGGGGGAGGTAGCGATGACGGGGTTCCTTGTTGTCGCTGAGGGTCCGGGCCTCGCCGGGTGGCGTCAGGGGGCCGCCGGCGCCCCCGTCGCGCCTACGACTCGGGCCGGCCCTCGGGGCCGTAGGGGGTGAGCTGGGCCGGGTCCTCGCCGGGGAGCGGCTGCTCGACGTCGAGCGCCGGGAGCGGCTCGGGCTGGTAGTCCTTCGGGACCAGCGTGAGGTAGAAGCTACCCGCCGGCACCGACGCGATCTGCTGGGCCGCCTCGGCCGGCAGCGCGAAGGTGAGCATCCCCGACGAGGTGGACGTGACGGGCGTGCCGTCGGGGTTGGTGGCGGTGGTCTCACCCGGCTCCAGCTTGCGGGACTGGCCGATGGCCAGGATCTGCACCTTCTGGAACAGGTACCGGGCCGGCTGGGTGAACACGTCGCTCGCCCCCTGCGCCTCGCCGGCGGGCGGCGGGTTCTCGAGGGTGGCCGCCGGGGTCACGAGCAGGTTGACGAAGTCACCCGGCACCAGCAGGCCGGCCACGCCGCGGACCTGGTCGATCGAGATGGTGATGGCCACCTCGTTGTTCTTGAGGAGGCTGGAGAACGTGGACAGCGAGGCCGCCTGCGACACGAACTGGTTGCTCACCACGACCTGGTTGGCGGGGAGGTCGCTGATGGCCACGAGGCCGTCGACCTGGGCCGGGTCGGTGATGGCGGTCGCCGGCCGGTACTCCTTGGCGATCACGTCTTCCTCGATGAGGCCCTGCGCGAACGCCTCGTCGCCGAAGGTGCCCTTCGGGATGTCCTGGACGATCTTGTAGATCCGCACCCGCTCCGCGTTGTCGTTGGCCTCGTCTTCGATGCCACCGATGTACGTGTACAGCGCGTACGCAGCGATCGCGCCGACCACCACGGCCGCGATCAGGATCAGGGTTCGTCGAGAGCTCACACCCACCTCTTCCGGCTCGGACCTTCCGCAAGGCCGGGGCGAACCTTACCCCGCGCTCAGCGCGGTGGACGGCGATACCTCGGAATGAGCCGCTCGGCCCAGAGGCCGCCCGGCAGCGCTGGGAGGGGCGGGCCGGAGGAGGTCAGGCCTCCGGAGCCTCCTCGGTGGTGTCGGCCTCCGCACCGGGAGCGTCGGCGCCGCCCTCGGGGGTCGCCGTCTCGCCACCGGCCTCGGAGGCGGTGCCGCCGGCTTCGAAGTACTCGGCCCAGGCGGCCTCGGCGGCCTCGTCGTGCTCGATGGTGGGGCCGATGTAGTTGCCCTCGTCGTCGTACGCGTGCTCGCCGAAGTGCTCCTGGTACTCGGCCGCCACCACGCCGCCCTCGGCCGCCTGCTTGATCGACAGGCTGATGCGCCGGCGCTGCAGGTCGAGGTCGATGATCTTCACCCAGAGCTCCTCACCGGGGGTGACCACCTGCTCGGGCAGGTCGACGTGGTGGGCCGACATCTCGGAGATGTGCACGAGGCCCTCGATCCCCTCGCCCACCTGGACGAACGAGCCGAAGGGGACCAGCTTCGTGACCCGGCCGTAGACCAGCTCCCCGACCCGGTGGCTGGAGGCGAACTCCTGCCACGGGTCCTGTTGGGTGGCCTTGAGCGACAGGCTGATCCGCTCGCGGTCGAGGTCGACGTCGAGGACCTGCACGGTGACCTCGTCGCCCACGGCCACCACCGACCCGGGGTGGTCGACGTGCTTCCAGGACAGCTCGGACACGTGGATGAGGCCGTCCATGCCGCCGAGGTCGACGAAGGCGCCGAAGTTCACGACGCTCGAGACCACGCCGTTGCGGACCTCGCCCGGCTTCAGGTTGGCCAGGAAGTCCTCGCGCTGCTCCTTCTGCGTCTCCTCCAGCCACGCGCGGCGGGACAGCACGACGTTGTTGCGGTTCTTGTCGAGCTCGATGATCTTGGCCTCGATCTGCTTCCCGACGTAGGGCTGCAGGTCCCGCACCCGGCGGAGCTCCACGAGGGAGGCGGGCAGGAACCCACGCAAGCCGATGTCGAGGATGAGACCGCCCTTGACGACCTCGATGACGGGGCCGGTGACCACGCCGTCCTCTTCCTTGATGCGCTCGATGTCGCCCCAGGCCCGCTCGTACTGAGCCCGCTTCTTGGAGAGGATGAGCCGGCCCTCCTTGTCCTCCTTGGTGAGGACCAGGGCCTCGACCTTGTCGCCCAAGGAGACGATCTCGGCGGGGTCGACGTCGTTGCGGATCGACAGCTCGCGGCTGGGGATCACGCCCTCGGACTTGTACCCGATGTCGAGCAGGACCTCGTCCTTGTCGACCTTGACCACGGTGCCCTCGACGAGCTGCCCGTCCTCGACGGTGACCATGGTCCCGTCGATGAAGTCCTCGAAGCTGCCGCCCAGGTCGTCGGCGACGATCTGACGGGGGGTGTAGGTGCCGTCTTCGGCGAAGGTGCCCATGCCGGAGACGGGGGCGTCGGTGGCTTCGGGGTTGGGCTCGTAGGTGGTCATGGTGTCGTCGGACAAGGGAGTGGGCCTTCAGGGGTCGGGGACGGGGTTCAGGAGCGCGCGCCAGGCAGGCGCCCGTAGCGCGCCGGACAGGGTAACCGCTCCCCTGCCGCGCTGGACAGCCCGCCGGCCGTGGGTCCTCTCGGATCAGGGGCGGGAGGCCACCAGCAGGAGCTCCGGGGAGTCCGTGGTCGGGGCGGCCCGCCGGTACGCACCCGGGGTGACCGACCACAGGCCCTCGACCCGCAGGCCGGCCTGGGCGGCCAGGAGGCGGAGCTCCCGGGGGGTGAAGCAGGTGGTCCAGAGGTCCACCTCGGCCTCGCCGCCCGCCTCGTCCTTCACCACGGTGCGCTCGTGGTTCACGCCGGCCTCGGCGTCGAAGGCGTCGTGGTCCTCGAGGAACCGGACCATGAAGTAGGCCGAGAAGGCCGACACGGCGAGGCGTCCGCCGGGCCGCAGCGCTCGGGCCATGCCGTCGAGGACGGCGCCGTCGCCGTCGAGCGGGGCGCCCGGGCCACCGGTCAGGCCGAAGGCTCCCTGGCAGAGCGAGATGGCGGCGTCGAACTCGGCGTCGAAGCGAAGGTCGCGAGCGTCGGTCCGTTGGAAGCTGGCGCCCGGCGGGGCCGCCCCGGAGGCGAGGTCGACGAAGCGCTGGCTGATGTCGACGCCCACCACCTCGATCCCCAGCCGGGCCAGGGCGTGGGCGTGGCGGCCGGGGCCGCAGCCGACGTCGAGCACCCGCTGCCCGGCCTCGAGGCGCAGGGCGTCGACGAGGAAGCCGACCTCCTGGTCGGTGCCCTTGGTGAAGGAGTAGCGGAGGTAGGCGGACCCGAGGTGCTCGGCCACCGGCTCGAACCAGTGGTCGGGGCCGCTCACCACGTCACCCGAAGCCGCGGCCGCGCTCGCACACCCACTCGGGCGGCCAGTAGCTCCAGTGCTTCTCGACGCCCTCGCCGCAGTCGTCGGCGGTGGAGACTGCCAGCGCCAGGGAGTAGATGAAGAACGTCAGCGCCGCGACCGCGATGAAGAACCACGGGCCGCTGCCCCGTCGATCGAGCTTGTCCATCTTGGCCATGGGTCCCTACCCCTTCGCGTCCGCCCAGCTGTCGCCCACGCTCAGGTTCACGGCCAGCGGCACCCGCAGATCGGCTGCGCCTGCCATCACCCCCGCCACGAGCTCACCCACGTGGTCTACCTCATCAGGGGGCACCTCCAGAAGGACCTCGTCGTGGACCTGGAGGATGAGGCGGCTCTGGAGGGCCTCCGCGGCCAGTGCGGCGTCGAGGCGGACGAGCGCCACCTTGAAGATGTCGGCGGCGAGGCCCTGGATGCCGGCGTTCATGGCCTGGCGCTCGCCGGCCTGGCGGATCCGGAAGTTCGACGACGCCAGCTCGGGGATCTGGCGCCGGCGCCCGAAGAGCGTCTCGGTGTACCCGCGCTCGCGGGCCTCGGCCACGGTGCGCTCCATGTACGCCTTCACCGACGGGAAGGCCACGAAGTAGGCGTCGAGGACCTCGGCCGCCTCCTCGGTGGGGATGTTGAGGCGCTGCCCGAGCCCGTACGCCTCCATGCCGTAGGCGAGGCCGTAGGAGACCATCTTCGCCTTCGAGCGCATCTCGACGGTCACCTCGTCCGGCGCCACGCCGAACACCCGGGCGGCGGTCTCGTTGTGGATGTCCCGACCCGACTCGAAGCTGTCGATCAGGCCCGGGTCCTCGGCCAGGTGGGCGATGCAGCGCAGCTCGATCTGGTTGTAGTCGGCGACGAGGAGCCGGAAGCCCGGCGCCGGGACGAACGCTCGGCGGAACTCCCGGCCCAGCTCGGACCTGACCGGGATGTTGTGCAGGTTGGGCTGGTCGCTGGAGAGCCGGCCGGTGCGGGCCACGGTCTGGTTGAACGTGGCGTGGATGCGGCCGTCGGGACCGACCTCCTGGAGGAGGCCGTCGCCATAGGTGGAGCGGAGCTTCTCGACCTCCCGGTAGGCCAAGAGGTGCTCGATGATCGGGTGCTGGCCCCTCAGCTTCTCGAGGCTGGCGGCGTCGGTGGAGTAGCCGGTCTTGGTCTTCTTCTGGGGGACGAGGCCGAGCTCGTCGAAGAGCACCTGGCGCAGCTGGGGGGTGGAGTTCACGTTGAAGTCGTGGCCGGCGGCGTCGACGATCTCGCCCCGAAGTCGCTCGCAGTCGGCCGCCAGGCGGTCCCGGAGGCGCTCCAGCTCGGACCGGTCCACACCCACGCCGAGGTCCTCCATGCGAGCGAGCACCCCGACGAGCGGCACCTCGACGTCGTCGTTCAGCGCCCGCAGGCCCCGGGCGTCGAGCGCGGCGAGCAGCGGGCCGACGAGGCGATCGACCGCCAGGGCCCGTCGGGCGGCGAGGGTGGAGGCCGGGGTGCTCGACCCCTCGAGGTCGAGCTGGCCGTCGGCCGCCGCGTCGCCCTCGGGGATGCTGGCCCCGGCGTAGCGGATGACGAGCTCCTCCAGCAGGTAGCGGTTCTCGGCCGGGTCGATCAGGTAGGCCGCCAAGGCGGTGTCGAGCGCGAGGCTGCGGACGTCCACGTCGAGTCCCGTGAGGGCCCGCACGAGCGGCTTGGCCTGATGGGCGGCCAGCGGGCGCCCCTCGATGGCGGTCAGCTGCGCCAGGGCGCTGCGGACGTCGTGGTGTGCGAGGAGCGGGCCGGGGATCCAGAGCACGTCGCCCGAGGCGCCGTCCACCACCAGGGCCAGCCCTTCGAGGGGGCTGCGGCCCTCGACGCCCTCCCAGGCCGCGGCCAGGGCCAGCGGCGCGTCGCCGGCCACGAGGTCGATCACGGCCGCCGCCGCGGCTGCCGGGTCGGAGGCCACGACGATCTCGGCCTCGAGGACGACGGTCTCGCTGGCGGACGGCCCGAGGTCCGTGTCGATCGCGGCGGCGAGGCGGTCGAAGAGCGTGTTGAACTCGAGGAACTCGAAGAGGCGGCGCACCTCCTCCACGTCGATGGCCGCCGGATCGAAGTGCAGGTCCTCGACGGAGAGGTCGAGCGGCACGTCGCGCAGCAGCACCATCACCTCGGCGTTGCGGCGCACGTTCGCCTCGTGGGCGGCGAGGTTCTCGCGCAGCTTGGGGGTCTGCTCGTCGAGGTGCTCGAAGATCCCGTCGATCCCGCCGTAGGTGTTGATCAGCTTGGCGGCGGTCTTCTCCCCCACCCCGGGCACGCCGGGCAGGTTGTCCGACGGGTCCCCCCGCAGCGCGGCGTACTGCGGGTAGAGCTGCGGCGTCACCCCGGTCCGCTCGGCGATGCCGGCCTCGTCGTAGAGGGCGTAGTCGGACACCCCGCGCTTGTTGTAGAGGACCTTCACGCGGGGGTCCTCGACCAGCTGGTAGCTGTCCCGGTCGCCGGTCACGATGATGACGTCGTCGCCTCGGTCGCGGCCCTGGGTGGCGAGGGTGGCGATGATGTCGTCCGCCTCGAAGCCCGGCGCCTCCACGATCGGGATCCCCAGCGACTCGACCACCTGGCGGACGAGGCCCATCTGCTGGCGCAGGATGTCCGGCGCCGCCTCCCGGTTGGCCTTGTAGGTCTCGACCCGCTCGTGGCGGAAGGTCGGCTCGGGCCGGTCGAAGGCGACCACGATGCCCTGTGGCTGGTGGTCCCGCAGCAGGTTCACGAGCATCGAGGTGAACCCGAACACCGCGTTGGTGACCTGCCCCGAGGCGGTGGCCAGGTCGGCCGGCAGCGCGAAGAAGGCGCGGTAGGTGAGGGAGTTGCCGTCGATGAGCAGGACGGTGCGCCCGGGCTCGGCCACGCCGGCGCCGACTAGGGAGCCAGGTCGCCGGCGATGACCTGCTCGGCCACCGACCGCATCGTCGCCCGCTCCTGCATGGCTCGCTTCTGGATCCAGGAGAAGGCGTCGCCCTCGCTCATCCCGTGGTCGTCCATGAGGATGCCCTTCGCCCGGTCCACCACCTTGCGGGTCTCGAGCTGCTCCTCGAGCGTGGTGTTCTGGTCGGCCAGGGCCTGCATCTCCCGGAAGCGCCCGAGGGCCACCTCGACGGCGGGGATCAGCTCGGACCGCTGGAACGGCTTCACCAGGTAGGCGAGCGCGCCCGCGTCGCGCGCCTGCTCGATCAGGTCCCGCTGGGAGAAGGCGGTGAGGATCAGCACGGCCGACTTGCGGTCGGTGCTGATCTCGCGCGCCGCGGTGAGACCGTCCATCCCGGGCATCTTGATGTCGAGGATGGCGAGGTCGGGCGTGAGCTGGCGGACCAGCTCGACGGCTTCGTCGCCCCGACCGGTCTCCCCCACGACCTCGTACCCCTCTTCTTCGAGGGTCTCCTTCAGGTCGAGGCGGATGATGGCCTCGTCTTCGGCGATGACGACACGGGTGCTCACCGTCGGGTCCTTTCTGCGGGGGTGGGGGCGGTCAGGGCTTGGCCTGGGCGGTGAGGCGGTCGAGGAGCTCGTCCTGGGTGGCTTCCAGGCGGGCGATCTCCTCGGCCAGCTCGGCCCGGTGCCGGGCCATGGCCTCGGCGTGGCGCTGGGCTTCGTGGTGCTCGCGCCCGGCGACGGGGGTCTCCGAGACCAGCGCCCGCAGTCGGGCGTCGTCGGCGGCGTCGGCCAAGACCGCGAGCTGCTCGTCGGAGACGGCCAGCTCCTCGCGCAGGGCGCGCAAGCGGATGGACACCTCCGAGAGGCGGCGCTCGACGAGGGACCGGGACATCGGGCGGCAGTCTAGGGGCAGGCCCCGTCCCGCCCCCGGTCGAGAGGCAGACGGGGTGCCGGCGGCGTGCCAGCATGTCCCGTGCTCCGTACCGTCTGGATCCCTGCGCTCGCCGCGCTGGTGGTCGCCGCCTCGGCCTGCGGGCCGGCCGGCGAGAGCGAGGGCACCTGCAGCCCGATCCTGCGGGAGGCCCTCGACTCCGCCTACCTGGTCCACGTCCTCGGCACCGAGGCGGAGGTGGAGTACACGTCCGACCCGCCCACCTCGGGTCCGCACCAGCCCAGCCCGCCGGCCGACGGCGCGATCGACGAGCCGCTCACCCGACCCATCCAGGTCGGGATCCTCGAGCGCGGCGACGTCCTGATCCAGTACCAGCCGTCCCTCGCCGAGGATGACGTCGAGGCGCTGGAGGGGCTGGCCGGCGACGGCGTGGTGGTGGCCCCCAACCCCGATCTGGATGACGCGGTGGTGGCCACCGCCTGGCTCCACAAGCGCACCTGCCGAGCGCTCGACACCAGCGCGCTGGAGGCGTTCATCGAGGAGCGCGCCGGGCGAGGCCCCGAGGACTAGCCCGATCGGGGGGAGTGAAAACCACCCGATCGGGCCATGGTGCGATCGGCCGAACTGTCCGATACCTGTTCGGGACGAATCCACCCATTCAGACAGGGTCGGGCAGGCGCGCCGCGAGCGGCCGCCAGCCGGCCGGGATCGGGACCAGATGCGACACGACGGGCGACGAGCGCAGGGGGACGGCGGCGCAGTGATCGTCGAGTTCGCCTTCGTCGCCGTGCTGCTGGTCGTCCTCGTGTTCGGGATCATCAACTTCGGGCTGATCCTCTCGTTCAAGCAGGACGTCACCCGCGCCGCGGCCGAGGGCGCTCGCGGCGGCGCCGTCGCCTACCCGGTGTCAGAGGCGTTCGACGCCTCCGCCTCGGCCACGATGACGGCGGTCGAGGGGTTCGGGCGGAGCTGCGACGACAACGCCAACGGCGACATCGACCCGCCCGCGTCCGACCTCGACGGCATGAGGTGCTTCGTCAACCTGCACGACTGCGCGGTGCCGGTGGCCACGACCACGCCCAGCAACAGCGCGTCGACCGGCGACTGCGTCACCGTCGAGCTCGTCTACGACTACGACGACCACCCGCTCCTGCCGAAGATGCCGATCCTGGCCGCCTTCCTGCCGAGCACGATCCGCGCCAGCTCCGTGGCGCAGCTGAACGACTGATGGCCCCGAACCGCACGCAGGCGGCTTCGTCGAGACGGGACCGCGGCGCCGTGATCCCGCTCGTCGCCCTGGTCCTGCCTGTCCTGATCACGATGACCGCCTTCGCCGTCGACCTCGGCCGGCAGCGCTCCAGCCGTCGGACGATGCAGGCCGTCGCCGACGTGATCGCGCTCGACATGTCCCGGCTCGCCGACGGGCGCAGCGCCTACCAGATCGTCGTCGTCGACGGCGCTGCCACCGACGCCGCGCTGGCCGCATCGGCCACCCGCAACGAGGTCGACCCCTCCGTGGTGACCAGCGTCGTCTGGGGCGAGTACGAGCCCGGCACGGGCTTCCAGCCTCACCACCAGCCCGGCTTCCTCCCAGTCGACGACCCCACCCTGGTGCCGAACGCCGTCGAGATCACCACCAGCGAGGCCACGGACTACTTCTTCCGGCCGGGCACGGGCACGGTCACGCGCACCGCGATCGGGACGACCGACGCCGCCGCGATCGCTCAGATCGGATCCGGTCTCGTGAACGTGGACAGCTCCGCCTCCGTGACGCTCGACGCCGTGCTGCGGCGCGCCTTCGGCATCAACAGCGCCGTCGCCCTGGGGCTGCTCAACTACAACGGGCTGGCTGGGGCCACCATCGGGCTGGGAGACCTGGCGACCGCCCTCGGCTTCGGCTCCCCCACCGAGCTGGCGGAGGCCCAGGTGACCGCGCGGGACCTGCTGCTGGCGTCCGCCGACATCTTGGAGCTGCAGGGCAACACCGCCGGAGCCGAGGTCCTCGAGTGGTACGGCACCGCCATCTCCGGCTCGACCCTGATCCACATGGGCGACCTCCTCCAGCTGGAGCAGAACGGGCCCAGCGGGGTCGGGGGCGCAGCCATCGACGCCTTCGGCCTGCTCACCGGCGCCGCCTACGTGATCAACGGCACGAACACCATCAACATCCCCTCGGTCACGACCAACGTCGCCGGCGTCACGGGGACGTCGATGGCGCTGACCGTGACCCAGACCCCGGTGGTCTGGAGCGGATCGGAGGGGGCGCAGGTCGACACCCAGCAGGTGGGGCTCACGCTCAGCGCCCAGGTGGACCTGCCGCTCGACGTGATCGGGCTCACCGGGGCTCGTCTCACGGGCCGGATCCCCATCCAGGTGTCGGTCGCCGGCGCACGGGGGACGATCACCGACATCGACTGCTCCTCCGTCCCCGGGGTCAGCATCGGTGCCGACGGCCGGCCGGTGGGCGTCCAGACCGGTCTCGACATGGACATCTCCGCCCTGGTGCCCCTCCTCGGCGTGCGGACCGTCGCCACGCTCGACACGACCGCAGCCTTCGCGCCACCGAGCGGGTCGAACGGGGCACGGTTCGACCACCCGACAGACTTCCTCCCCGACGTCGGCACCGGCGGCATGGTGCACGCTCCGGGCACCACCATCGGCCTGTCCCAGGCCCTGACCGTGTCGGGCGCGCAGATCGTGGCCCTCGGGATCCTCCCGCTGGACCTCGGCGCGCTCTCTGCGGCGATCAACACCGCCCTCCAGCCGGTGCTCGACCAGCTGGCGACCTACACGGTCAGCATCGCCGCCCAGCTCGGCGTCGACGTCGGCGGATCCGACATCGCCGCGATCGACATGACCTGCGGTCGAGCCAAGCTCGTCGGCTGACAGCGCTCCCACGACCGACGGCCTCGGTAGAGTGGGCACCTCGCCCGGATGATGGAACTGGCAGACATGGACGCCTCAAACGCGTTTGCCTTCGGGCGTGCGGGTTCGAATCCCGCTCCGGGCACCGAGCCAACCGACAGGGACTCCGGGCCCCAGTGCGGCGTTCACATTGGGGCGTGGAGTTACCCGAGGGGAACTTGGCGCGATCGTGAAACCGCGCACGTGCTCGGCCGGTCGAAGCACCGATGCTTGCCTTCACCTTCCCCGGCCAGGGGTCCCAGCAGCCCGGGATGGGCGCCCCCTGGGTGGACCACCCGTCGTGGGCGCTCGTCGACCAGGCCTCGGCCGCCAGCGGCCGGGACGTCGCCGGCCTCCTCCTCCACGCCGACGCCGACGAGCTGCGCCGCACGGAGAACGCCCAGCTGTCGACGTACGTGCTCAGCTTGGTGGTCCACGACGCCGTGGAGGCCCTCGGCGTGCGCTGCCACCGGGCCGCCGGCCACAGCCTCGGCGAGTACTCGGCGCTGACCGCCACCGGGGCGCTCGCCCTGGAGGACGGGGTGCGGCTGGTCACCGAGCGGGGCGCGGCCATGCAGGCCGCCGCCGACGCCCGGCCCGGGACCATGGCCGCCGTGCTGGGCGCCGACGACGAGGTCGTGGCCGAGGCCTGCGCCAAGGTCGCCGGCGACGTCTGGGTGGCCAACACCAACGGGGCCGGGCAGGTCGTCATCGCCGGTGACCCGGTGGCCATCGAGGAGGCCGCAGCGATCGCCAAGGACCTCGGGGCCCGCAGGGTCATGCCGCTGCCGGTCGGCGGCGCGTTCCACACCCCGTTCATGGCACCAGCGGCCGAGCGCCTCCGGACCGCCATCGCCCGGACAGCCTTCCGTGACGCATCGGTGCCGATCGTCGCCAACGTCGACGCCCTCCCCCACCAGCACGCGGACCAGTGGGCCGACCTGCTCGCCGCCCAGCTCACGGCCCCGGTGCGGTGGCGTCAGACGATCGACCGGATGGTCGCCGACGGCGTCACCACCTTCGTCGAGCTCGGGCCGGGCTCCGTCCTCACCGGTGTGGCGAAGCGCCAGGCTCCCGGCGGCACCGCCAAGGCGGCTGCCACCCCCGAGGCGCTCGAGGCCGTCGTCGAGGCCGCTCGCTCTGTCGGTGCCGTCTTCGCCACCGCCGCCGCGAGCACGCACCCTCCCCTCACCCCAGCCCACCACCAGACCACGGAGCCCGCCCCCATGCCCGTCACCATCGACCACGAAGGCGAGCACCTCTTCGCCGCCGAGCGGCTCGTCGTCAGCCCCGCCGCCGGTGTGTTCACCCCCGTGGAGGGCATCGCCGAGGGCCACGAGATCGACCAAGGGCACGTCCTCGGCCACGTCGCCGGGCACGAGGTGCGGTCCGCCTTCCGCGGCACCATCAAAGGCGTCCTGGCCGTGGCCGGCGAGCGGCTCACCCACCGCCAGCCGGTGGCCTGGCTCCGCACGGCGTGACCGCCCCGCACTCCCCCTCGCCGGCTCGCATCGTGGGGTGGGGCACCGCCCTGCCCGAGAAGGTCGTCACCAACGGCGCCCTCGAGTCGACGCTCGACACCAGCGACGCGTGGATCGTGGAGCGCACCGGCATCCGGGAGCGGCGCATCGGCGGCACCACCACCGGGCTCGGCATCGACGCCGGCCGGCAGGCCATGGCGATGGCCGGCGTAGAGGGCGACCAGATCGACCTCGTGCTGCTCGCCACCTCGACCCCCGACGAGGCCATGCCAGCGAGCGCCTCGGCCATCCAGCAGGCCCTCGACGTCGCCGGGGGCGCGATGGACCTCAACGCCGCCTGCTCGGGCTTCGTGTACGCGCTCGTGACCGCCGACGGCCTCCTCCGGGCGGGGCTCGAGCGGATCCTCGTGGTCGGTGCGGAGACGATGTCGCGCATCGTCGACTGGGACGACCGGGGGACCGCGATCCTGTTCGGCGACGGCGCCGGCGCCGTCGTGATGGAGCGCAGCGACGGGCCCGGCCGGATCCTCGGGTTCGACCTGGGCTCGGACGGTTCGCTGCGCCACATCCTCCACGCCGAGGTGGGCGGCACGATCGAGATGGACGGGCCCGAGGTGTTCCGCCGAGCGGTGCGGGTGATGGTCGACTCCGCCGAGCGAGCCCTGCGGTCCGCCGGGGTGACCGTCCAGGACCTCGCGCTGTTCGTGCCCCACCAGGCCAACCTCCGCATCATCGACGCCGCCGCCCGCCGCCTCGGCCTCCCCGACGACAAGGTGGCCACGAACCTCGAGCGCCTCGGCAACACGTCGGCGGCCTCCATCCCGCTGATGCTGGCGGAGGCAGCCGAGGCCGGCCGGCTGGCGCCCGGTGACCGCGTCCTCGCCATCGGCTTCGGCGCCGGCATGTCATGGGCGTCGGCCGTGATCGAATGGGCCCGATGACCGACGCCCCCCGCACCGTCCTCGTCACCGGCGGCAGCCGCGGCATCGGCCTCGCATGTGCCCGCGCCTTCTCGGCGGCCGGTCACCGCGTGGCCGTGACGTTCTCGTCCACCCCGATCGACGAGGTCGGGCTCCTGGCCGTGAAGTGCGACGTCTCCGACCCCGCGCAGATCGACCGCGCCCTCAGCTCCGTCGAAGAGCAGCTCGGGGCGGTCGAGGTGCTGGTCGCCAACGCCGGGATCACCCGGGACGGGCTCCTCGTGCGGATGGCCGACGCCGACTTCACCGAGGTGCTCGACACCAACCTCACCGCCACCTGGCGGCTGGCCAAGCGCACGCTGCCCAAGATGATGAAGGCGCGCTGGGGCCGGGTGGTGGCCGTCTCCTCGGTGGGCGCCTACGTGGGCGCGCCGGGGCAGTCGAACTACGCCGCGTCGAAGGCAGGACTGATCGGGCTGACCCGCTCGATCGCCCGGGAGTACGGGCCCCGCGGCATCACGGCCAACGTGATCGCCCCGGGCCCGATCGAGACCGACATGCTGGCCACGATGCCCGAGGACCGGCGCCAGGCCATGGCAGCCTCGATCCCCGTCGGCCGCACGGGCACCCCAGACGAGGTGGCCGCCGCCGCGGTGTTCCTCGCCTCGGAGGCGGCAGCCTTCATCACCGGTGCCGTGCTGCCGGTCGACGGTGGCCTCGGCATGGGCTTCTGAGCCCTAGCGTGCACTGACGTCCTCCCGATCCAGCCCGCCCCCATCCCACCCCACCCAACCGAAGGAGAACCCCCACCATGAGCGACGTGTTCGAGCGCTTCAAGCCGCTGGCCGCCCAGGTCCTCGCCGTCGACGCCGACAAGGTCACCCCCGAGGCCAGCTTCGGCGACGACCTCGACGCCGACAGCCTCGACCTCGCCGAGCTGGTGATGGCCCTCGAGGACGAGTTCGACATCACCGTCGAGGAAGAGGAGCTGGAGGGCATCACCACCGTCCAGCACGCGCTCGACCTCGTCCAGGGCAAGCTGGCCTGAGATGGGCCGTCGGGTCGCGGTCACCGGGATCGGGGTGCTGTCGTCCGTGGGGACGGGCCTCGACGCCTTCTGGGCGGGCCTGAACGGCCCCCCACCTGAGGGCGAGCGCCGGGTCCGGGACTTCGACCCGGCGTCGGTCTTCGACAACCCCAAGGAGGCTCGCCGAGCCGACCGGGTGACCCAGCTGGCGCTCGGGGCCGCCGGGCAGGCGCTCGCGCAGGCCGGCGACATCGGTGCCGACCCCGTGCGGCGCGGCGTGCTCATCGCCACCGGCATCGGCGGCATCGAGACGCTCGAGGAGCAGATCACCCTCTACAACGACAAGGGTGCCCGTCGGGTGTCGCCGTTCCTCATCCCGATGATGATGCCGAACGCTCCGAGCGCCACCGTGTCGATGCGCTGGGGCTGGCAGGGCCCCTGCCAGACGGTGAGCACGGCCTGCGCGGCCGGCACGCATGCCCTCACCGACGCCCACCTCTGGATCTCCTCCGGCCGCTGCGACGTGGTGGCCGCGGGGGGCACGGAGGCGGCCATGACACCGGTCAGCCTGGCCGGCTTCACCAACATGACGGCCTTCTCGGGGCGGGGCGTGTCGGAGCCCTTCGCCGCCACCCGCGACGGCTTCGTGATCGCCGAGGGTGCCGCGGTGCTCATCCTCGAGGCGTGGGAGGTCGCCGAGGCTCGGGGCGCCACGATCCTGGCCGAGGTGCTGGGAGGCGCCTCCACCGCCGATGCCCACCACATCACCGCCCCTGCCCCCGGCGGGCGGGGCGCCATCTCCTGCATGGAGCTGGCGCTCGCCTCGGCGGGGCTGCAGCCGGCCGACATCGCCCACGTGAACGCCCACGGCACCTCCACGCCGCTGAACGACGCCGCCGAAGCCGAGGCCCTGGCCAAGCTGTTCGGGCTGCCCGGGCCGCCGGTGACCTCCATCAAGGGCGTCACGGGCCACTCGCTCGGGGCGGCGGGCGCGATCGAGGCCGTGGCGGTCATCGAGTCGATGCGCCGCGGGCTGATCCCGCCCACCGCCGTCACGACCGAGGTCGACCCCGAGCTCCCCCCGATCGACCTCGTGACCGGCGAAGCCCGGCCGTGGACGCCCGGCCCCACCATCTCCAACAGCTTCGGGTTCGGGGGCCACAACGGCTCTCTCGTCCTCGCCCCCGCCTGACACGACGTCTGTGTGGACTTCTGCGCCGTAGCGGCGTGAGATCCCACACAGACGTCGTCAGAGGAGGGGGGGTTCGCCGGACTCGAGGGCGAGGAGGAGGCGCTTGGCTGGGAGGCCGCCTCCGTAGCCGCCGAGGTGGCCCCCGCTGCGCAAGACCCGATGGCAGGGCACGACGATCGGGATCGGGTTGGTGGCCATGGCCGAGCCGACCGCTCGTGATGCCTTGGGGTTCCCGACGATGATGGCCAGCTCGAGGTAGCTGACCGTGCGGCCGTAGGGCACCTCGGCGTGGAGGTGCTCGAGCACCTGGCGCCGGAAGCCCCGCGACAGGCGCCAGTCGAGGGCCAGCTCGAAGTGGTCGCGCCGGCCGTGGAAGTACTCGTCCAGCTCCCGGCGGACCTCGTCGGTGCGGCGAGGCGACCGGACCACCCGCGGCGAGATGCGGGCCGCCAGCTCCTCGAGGACGGTGTCCTCGTCCTCCCGGGCGAACCCGACCCGGACGAGGCCGGCGTCGGTGACGGCCACGAGGAGCGGACCGACGGGGCTGTCGGTGCTGTCATAGGCCACGTCGACCAGGCCGTGGGCCTCAGCGCGGGCGAGTGCTCGGTGGAGATCGGCCGCCGGGTCGCTGGTCGGGGTGGCGCGCAGGGCGTCGAGGAGCGGGTCGTGGGTGCGGGTCATCGGGTCACCTCCGAGCGGAGCCGGGTCAGACCGGCTCGCACGTTCTGTCGGGCAGCCGCTTCGCTGCACCCGAGGGCGGCGGCGATGTCGGCGTAGGGAAGGTCGGCGAGGTAGCGCAGAGCGATGGCGCCCCGCTGCTTGTCCGGGAGCACAGCCACCGCCGCCCACACCTCGGCGTCCGCCACGGCCTGCTCGGCGGATGCTGCGCCGATCCCGGCCGGGAGCGCCCGTGCGGCGCCGGCGGAGGCGTCCACCCGGACCGCCACGTCTGCAACCGGATCCACTCGCCGGGTGCGGCGGTGGTGGTCGATGACCTTGTGGTGGGCGATGGTGAACAGCCAAGCGCGCAGGTTGGTGGCGTCCCGGAGGTCGGCGTAGCCGCGCAGGGCGGCGAGGACCGCCTCCTGGAAGCAGTCGGGGCCGTGGTCGGGCCCGGCCTGGGCGACGCAGAACTGGTGGAGGGCGGGGCCCTGCTCGTCGAGCAGGCGCTGGAAGGGCGGCAGCACGGGAGTGGAACGCACGGGCCGGCCCGGATGTGAGATCAGGCGTCGGCGATCACGAAGAGGAGGTCCGCCTCGCAGGCGACCTGCCCGGCGAGCAGGGCTCGCCCGTGGCCCTTGCCGGCTCGGGCCGACAGGCGGGTCATCTCGACCTCCAGGTCGAGGGTGTCGCCGGGTCCGACCTGCCGGCGGAACCGCACGCCGTCGATGCCACCGAAGAGCGGCAGCTTGCCGGCATAGCGCTCGTCGCGCAGCACCGCGACGGCACCGACCTGGGCGAGCGCCTCGACCATGAGGACCCCGGGGAGGGTGGGGCGGCCGGGGAAGTGCCCGGCGAAGAAGTTCTCGTTGCCGGTCAGGTGCCAGCGGGCTGTCGCCCCGCGGCCGGGGTCGACGGCGACGATCTCGTCGACGAAGAGGAACGGCGGGCGGTGCGGGAGGATCGACGCCGGCTCGATCCGGTCGATCACGTGGCCAGGGCCTTCAGCAGGTTGGCCGGCGTGTCCTTGGGGCTGACCTTGGGCCAGGCCTGCGCGATCTTGCCCCTCTCGTCGACGAGGAAGGCCGAGCGGATGATGCCGAAGTACTTCTTGCCGTACATCGACTTCTCGCCCCAGGCGCCGTAGGCCTCGGCCACGGCGTGGTCCTCGTCGGAGAGCAGCGGAAACCCGAGCCCGTACTTCTCGTCGAACTTGGCCTGCTTGGCCGGCTTGTCCGGACTGATGCCCACCACCGCGGTCTCCCCGATCTCCCCGAGGATGTCCCGGATCCCGCACGCCTGGGTTGTGCAGCCGGGGGTGTCTGCCTTCGGGTAGAAGAAGACGAGGACCTTGCGGCCCTTGAAGCTCGAGAGCTTCACGGTGCTGCCCTGCTGGTCCGGCAGGGAGAACGCGGGGGCCTTGTCACCGGGTGAGAGCGCCATGGACTGAACCTACCGCCACCGGCTGGCCAGGATGCCGCTAGCTGCGCTCGCCGGCGAGGGAGGGCCCACGGCCCACCGGTGAGCGGCGCGCGAGCCTCGGGCGCAGGGCTGCGAGGGCCAACGCGAGCGGGATCACCCCGTAGGCCACCCACCGCTCCGGCCCCAGCTCGGCGGCGGCGGCCAGCTCCCGGGTCTGGGTGACGAGGAGCAGGCCCGACACGGCGAGCCCGAGCGCGCGGGCGGGCAGGTACCGGACGACGTGGGCCGCGATCGGGGCTGCCGCCAGCCCGCCGGCCAGCATGGCGCCGAGCACCCCCAATCGGAGCCCCTCGCCTCCCAGGGAGCCCACCAGCGATCCCGAGGCCACCACCGCCACGGCCACCTCGGCGGTGTTCACGGACCCGACGGCGAACCGTGGCAGCAGGCCCCGGTGCAGCAGGTAGGGGGTGACCACCGGACCCCACGCGCCGACCAGCCCGTTCGTGATCCCGCCGGCGGCCGCCGCCACCTCCACCCCCTTGGGGGTGAAGGGCGGCAGCTCGTCGTCGCCCACCTGGAGCTCCCGGTCGGGCTGGGTGGGGAGAGGCCGGCTGAACCGGAGCAGGATCCGCAGCCCGACGAGCAGCAGCACTACGGCGAGGTACGGACGCAGCTGGTCGCCGTCCACGTTGACGAGGACCAGCGTCCCTACGAGCGCGCCGACGGCGCCGGGCAGCGCCAGCCGGAGGACAAGCGGTCGGTCGACGTTGCCGAGGCGCCAGTGCGATGCCCCCGAGGCGAGGCCGGTCACCACCTTGGCGAGGTTCACGGTGGTGGACGCGGCCGCCGGGCTGACGCCCGCCGCCAGCAGGATGCTCGACGAGGTGGGGCCGAACCCCATCCCGAGCGCCCCGTCGACCAGCGCAGCAGCGAAGCCGGCGACGGCGACCAGGACGAGCTCAGGCATCTCGAAACCCTAGGGAATGGCCGTGATTGCCGCTACCGGGCGTTGACCATGAAGTCGGCGGCGTGGGCGAAGTAGTCGAGCATCCGCTCCTCGATGGCGGGGTCGGTGCCTCGTTCGGCCACCACGGAGCCCAGGGCGGCTGCCATGTGGCCGAACCACGCGTCCCGCTCTGCCTCGCCGATCACGAACGGCAGGTGCCGTTGCCGCAGGCGAGGGTGCCCGCGCTCCTCGCTGTAGGTGCCGGGGCCGCCCCAGTACTGCTGCAGGAAGAGGCTCGTGTGGCGGATCGGGTCGGTGAGCTCCTCGGGGTAGAGGGGGCGCAGCAGCGGGTCGGAGGCCACCCGGCCGTAGAAACGGGTCACGAGGTCGTCGAAGAACGACGCCCCACCCACCGCCTGGTACACCGACACCTGCTCGCTCACCTCGTCGAGGCTACCGAGCCGAACCTGCGGGTCCCGTGCCCCGTCGGCGAGAACGGGCACCTGTCGGCGGACTCCCGCCCGCACCCCGCAGGGATCCCCTCCGCGGGCGTCGTGCTACCTGTCCCGGCGGTGGCCGTGGCCGAAGAACCCGCCTCGGGGGCGGGCGTGGGCGTGGTAGTGGTCCGGGATGTTGCGCATCTGGTCGTCGAGGTAGTGCCCGTCGAACACGTCGGCCGCCACCCGAACGAGCTCGGCATGCATGTGGGCGAGCTGCTCCTCGGGCGGGTCGACGCCGTGCCAGCGCCAGACCACCATCGGGGTGTCGCACAGCTCGCACTCGGCGATCCAGCAGACGTCGTCCTCGTGGAACCAGTGGGTGATGCGGGCCGCCTCGCACAGGTCGCAGCGGTCGTCCTTGGCTCCCACGGGCATGGCGAGACGATAGGGCTGCCGCCACGCCCCCGCCCCCGCGCCGGACCAGCGACCTGCTGCCGCGCCGGCGGTCCCCGTCTGACGCTCGGCTGCGTGGACCGCGATCCTGACCGGTACCTTCGCTCCTGATGGAGCCTTCCCACGCCGGCACCGGGTACCTGGCCGTCCCCGACGACGTCCCGGGTCCGGGGATCCTCGTGCTGCACGCCTGGTGGGGCCTGACCCCGTTCATCAAGCAGCTCTGCGACCGGCTGGCCGCAGAGGGCTTCGTGGTGCTGGCCCCGGACCTGCTGGGCGGCCCGGGGCCAGCCACCGTCGAGGACGCGGAGCGGCGCCTCGCCGAGGCCGACGCCGACCAGCTCGCCCACCTGACCCGTTCGGGCCTCCACCACCTACGCCAGCTCCCCGTGACGGCCGTCGGCCCGGTCGGGGTGCTCGGCCTCTCCATGGGCGCCTCGATGGCGCTGTGGCTCTCGGCCCGGGTACCGGAGGGCGTGGCCGCCACGGCCGTCTTCTACGGCGGTCAGGACATCGACTTCGCTGCCGCCCAGTGCGCCTACCTGGGCCACTTCGCCGAGGACGACCCCTACGTGGACGACGACGGGCTGGCGCTGCTCGAAGCCGAGCTGCACCTGCTGGAGAAGGACACGACCTTCCACCGCTACCCCGGCACCAAGCACTGGTTCTTCGAGGAGGACCGCCCGGAGCACGACCCGGCGGCGGCGGATCTGGCCTGGCGACGCACCCTCGAGTTCTTCCGCCGCCACCTGACGCCCGCCGGCTGAGCGCCTCCGATCGATCGGCGCTCCTGCCGTGCCCGGGGTGCAAGACCGTCCCAAAGCGCGACGGGAACGGGCCGCATGCGTGGGCCGAGCGCGAGCTCGGCCAAAGAACCGGCGCGGGTGGGTCAGCCGGCGTCGAGCGCGGCGCGCAGGGCGGCGATCTCGTCGCCGATGCGCTCGGGGGAGGCGCCGTCGAGCCGGAGGCGCATGAGCGCCGAGCCGACGATGACGCCGTCCGCGTGCTGCGCCAGGTCCGCGGCCTGGGCCGGGGTGGAGATCCCGAAGCCCATGATGACCGGCAGGTCCGTCGTGGCCTTCAGGCGCTTGGCCAGCACCACCGCCGTGTCCGTGACCGACGCCCGCTCGCCGGTGACGCCGAGCAGGTTCACGCCGTACACGTAGCCCTTGGATCGGGCACAGAGACGGGCCAGCCGCTCGTCGGGGGTGAGCGGCGAGGCGAGCATGACCGTGTCGAGCCCGGCGGCGAGCGCGCTCGGCTCCCACTCCCCCATCTCCTCGAGGGGGAGGTCCGGGAGGATGACGCCGGACACGCCGGAGCGCACGGCCTCGGCCGCGAACCGCTCGTAGCCCTTGTGGAACACGAGGTTCACGTAGGTCATGGCCACGAGCGGCACCCCGGCGTCGACCTCGGCCAGGCCGTCGAGGACGCCGTCGAGGGTGGCACCCTGGTGCAGCGCCTCCTCGGAGGCCGCCTGGATGGTCGGACCGTCCATCACCGGGTCCGAGAACGGGATGCCCACCTCCACGGCGTCGGCACCGGCCGCCGCGCAGGCCCGGACCACCTCGGGCCAGTCGTCGCCCAGCCCGCCGGTCACATACGGGACGAGCAGCTTGCGGCCGGCGTCGCGCTGGCGCCGCAGGTGCGCCTCGAGGTCGATCGGCTCAGCCACCGTCGGCCGCCAGCTGCGCACCGAGGATGTCGGACACCTGGGCCACGTCCTTGTCACCCCGGCCGGACAGGTTGAGCAGCACCACCTTGCCGGCCAGCTCCGCCTCGGCCCGCAGCACCCAGGCCAGGGCGTGGGCGGACTCGAGTGCGGGGATGATGCCCTCGGTCCGGGCGAGGACCTGGAAGGCCTCGAGCACCTCGGCGTCGGTGACGGCCTCGTAGCGGGCTCGCCCGACCGCGGCGAGGTGGGCGTGCTCGGGACCGATCCCGGGGTAGTCGAGCCCGGCCGAGATCGACTCGGCCTCCACGACCTGGCCGTGCTCGTCCTGGAGCAGGAACGACTTGGACCCGTGGACGATCCCCGGCACGCCGTGGCCGACCGCGGCCCCGCCGGCCGGCTCGACGCCGACCAGCTCGACCGCGGGGAGCTCGGCGAAGCCGGAGAAGATGCCGATGGCGTTGGAGCCGCCGCCGACGCAGGCGGTGACGACGTCGGGATCACGGCCCAGCAGCTCGCGGCACTGCTGTCGGGCCTCGTCGCCGATCACCCGGTGCAGCTCGCGGACCATCCACGGGTACGGGTGCGGGCCCATGACCGACCCGAGCAGGTAGTGGCTCGTCTCGACGGTGGCCACCCAATCCCGCATGGCCTCGTTGACGGCGTCCTTCAGGGTGCGGCTGCCGGAGAGGGCGGGACGGACCTCGGCGCCGAGGAGGCGCATCCGGAAGACGTTGAGGGCCTGTCGCTCCATGTCGACCTCGCCCATGAACACGACGCAGTCCAGCCCGAGCAGGGCGGCGGCGGTGGCGGTGGCCACGCCGTGCTGGCCGGCGCCGGTCTCCGCGATGATGCGCCGCTTGCCCATCCGCTGGGCGAGGAGGGCCTGGCCGAGGACGTTGTTGATCTTGTGCGAGCCCGTGTGGTTCAGGTCCTCGCGCTTCAGCAGCAGGGTGCAGCCCAGCTCCTCGGACAGGCGCTGCGCCTCGTAGAGCAGGGACGGGCGGCCGGCGTAGGTGGTGAGCAGGCGGTCGAGCTGGCCCCGGAACGACGGGTCGGCCCACGCCTCCCGGAAGGCGCCATCCAGCTCGGCACAAGCCCCGACCAGGGTCTCCGGGATGTACGTGCCGCCAAACTCGCCGAACCGGCCTGTCGCACCGGGGTCTCCCATCACCGGCGCGGGCCGGGCTGCGTCGCTCACCGGCCCATCGTCGGCCGACCGGCCGTCTCAGCGCCAGTCGGATGCGCCCCGATCCGGGCGGCTGGGTCAGTCGAGCTGCCAGTCGAAGGGCTTGGTGGCCTCGTTGCCGCGGTAGTCGGGCGGCTCGGCCTCCTTGGCGGCCCGGATGAAGCGGCGCACGAGACTCGGGTCCTTCACCCCAGGGGCCGACTCGACCCCGGTGGCGACGTCCACCCCCCAGGGCCTGACCCGATCGATGGCCTCGGCCACGTTCTCCGGGGTGAGGCCGCCGGCGAGGAGGAGGCGGACCCCGGAGGGGGCCCCTTCGGCCAGGGACCAGTCGAAGACCTTGCCCGAGCCGGGGCTGGCCGAGTCGAGCATCACGATGTCGGCCCCGTAGTCCACGGCCCTGGCGAGGGCGGGGTCGCCGCCGGGGAAGGCTCGGATCACCACCGGGACGCGCTCGCGCACCCAGCGGGTCTCCTCGGCGGTCTCCCGCCCGTGGAGCTGGGCGGCCCGCAGTCCGGCGTGGTTGGTGAGCTCGACCACCCTGGCCGGGGCCTCGTCGCGGAAGACGCCGACGGTCAGGATCTCCGGCGGGAGGCGCTTCACGATGTCCGCAGCACGGGCGGCGGCAAGGAACCGGGGGGAGGACGGCACGAAGTTGAAGCCGATGGCGTCGGCCCCCATCGCCACGGCGAGGAGGGCGTCCTCCTCGGTGGTGACCCCGCAGATCTTCACGAACACGCCGGAGAACCTACCGACCCGCCGAGCGCAGGGCCCGCACCGCGAGGCGGCGGTCGCCGGAGGTGACCACGGACTCGCCGACGAGCACGGCGTGGAACCCGGCCTCGGCGAGCCGGGCGGCGTCGTCGGGCCCTCGCACGCCGGACTCGGCCACCCGGACGATCCCCTCGGGCATGGCGGCGGCGACGCGCACCGCCCGCCCGGTGTCGACCTCGAAGGTGACGAGGTCGCGCTGGTTTACCCCGACGAGCGCGGCGCCGACGGTCAGGGCCCGGTCCAGCTCGGCCTCGTCGTGCACCTCGACGAGCACGTCGAGGTCCAGCTCGGCGCCGAGGGCGTGGAGGTCGGTCAGCTCGGCGTCGTCGAGCGCGGCGACGATGAGCAGGACGGCATCGGCCCCCATGAGGCGGGCGTCGGCCACGTCACGAGCGTCGACCGTGAAGTCCTTCCGCAGGACGGGGATCTCCACCGCCGCCCGGGCGGCCTGGAGGTCCCCGGCTGATCCGCCGAACCACTCCTCATCGGTGAGCACCGACAGGCAGGTGGCCCCACCGGCCGCGTAGTCGGCCGCGACCGAGGCGGGATCGAGGTCGGCGGCGAGGTCGCCCTTGGAGGGCGACCTCCGCTTCACCTCGGCGATCACCGCCAAGCCGCCGGCGGCAGCCTCGCGTCGGAGGGCGGCGGTGAAGCCGCGGGCGGAAGGCTGCGCCCGGGCGCCGTCCAGCAGGTCCTCGAGTCGGCGGCGGTCG
The DNA here is from genome assembly GCA_046565645.1 of Acidimicrobiia bacterium. GTDB lineage: Bacteria > Actinomycetota > Acidimicrobiia > Acidimicrobiales > VFJN01 > VFJN01. Next base: position 61,501 of record JBKHYD010000053.1, read on the forward strand.
GCGGCCGCCGCGGTCCGGTGAGCGGCGAGGATGCGGTCGAGGTAGGTCGCCATGGCGCACCGACGCTACCGGTCGCCCCGTCGGCCACCGCCACCGGTTGCGCCCGGGTGGTCAGTCCTCCGGAGCTCGGCGATGGCCGGCGAGCAGGGCCACGAACGGGGCCGAGACGAAGAAGAGGAAGGCCAGGACGGCGAGCATGAGGCCGAGGGCGAGGAGCGGCTCCGACGCCACCACCGTGCCCACGAACCCGGCCAGGACGGCGGCGCCGAACGTGGCCATGGGCAGGAGCCGGAGCCAGCGGGGCAGCACGACGGTGATCCGCACCGGCCGGTCGTCGGGATCGAGCGCGAGGTCCTCGAGGTCGTCGACGGGCTCGTCGGCCGGGTAGCGGGGATCGCGCTCGAAGCCGGGGCGGACCGTGCTCGAGGAGGCGCCCGGCGCGCCCGGCGTGCGCCGCGGGGCGAGGGACCGGTCGTAGCGGGCTCGGCGCACCGGGTCGCTCAACACGGCCCACGCCTCGTTGACGGCCCGCATCCGGGCGGCGTCGCCGCCGTCGCGGTCGGGGTGGTGACGGCGAGCGAGGGCGAGGTAGGCCTGCCGCAGCGTGGCCTGATCGGCCGACGGCGGCACACCGAGCACCTCGTAGAGGCTCACGCCCCGATGGTAGGACGAGGTCGACACCTCACCCAGGGGGTGAGGTGGTGGTCGACTCGGTGGTGGTCGGCGCCAGCGTCGTGGTGGTGGCCGGATCGACGCAGTCGGGCAGGGGGAGCGGGAAGGCCTCGGTCGTCAGCGCGGCCGCGGCGGTGGTGGACGGCGCGGCGGGATCCGCCGGCCCGCCGGGCCTGGGGCGGCGCACCGGCACCTGGAGCACGAGGCCGGGTGAGCCGGGGCTGTCGCAGCGGAGCTCGAAGCGGGCCTGGCCGCCGCGGTCGGTGCGGGCGGTGGCTCGGGTGGGCGGCGCCGCGGTGGTGCTGGATGTGGTCGAGACGACGCCGCTCGTCGTCGACGTGGTCGAGGTGGCGTCCGCGTCGCGGCGGAGGTTCCACCGCCCGAGGCCGGTCAGCTCGACGATGAGGTCGGGCACCCCGACGGAGCGGACGATGCCGTCAGCGTCGACCGTGCGGTTGAGGACCCGGACGACGACGTTCACCGGAGCATCGAGCAGCGGCTGGTCGGGGGCGGCGTCGGCCAGCACCGCGACGCCGCCGTGGGACTCGACGGTGAGGTCGAAGGTGTGCTCCTCGCCGTCGGCCAGGAACCGGACCTCTGGCTCGGTCTGGGCCAGCGAGGGGGCGAGGAACGCTCGGACCCGGTACCGGCCGCCGGGCACGCCCTCGAGCAGGAAGCGACCGTCCTCGCCGGTCACCACGTCGGTACGGACCTCCCGGCCCGCCACCAGGCGCTCGAGCCGCACGGTCGCCCCGGGCACCGGCCCGGACGGGCCGCTGACCGACCCGGTGATGCGGGCCGTGCCGGTCTCCTGGATCGTGGTGGTGGTCTCGCCCGGCACCCGGGCGAGGGCGATGCCGCTGCGGTCGACCACGGTGGTCGACGGGGTGGGCCGGGTGGTCGAGGTGGGTCCGGTGTCGTCGCTGCCGCCCGTGCAGGCGACCAGCCCGGACAGCACGACCCCGAGCGCGAGCACCCTCAGCGATCGCGGGGTCATCGCATCGGCAGGTCGGTCACCGTGGCCGGGACGGCGCCTGCGTGCCAGCACACGTCGACGGTGGCGCCGACCGGCACCGAACGGGCGACGACGGCCAGGGCCACCGGCCCGAGGGCAGGTGATCGGCCCACCGAGGTGACGGTGCCCACCGCATGCGCGCCGGGGCGGGACGGGTCCTCGCCCGCGCCGGCATGGTTCTCGCCGTCCTCCCCCGCCGCGGACCGGTCGGCCTCCCCGGCCTCCGCGAGGTGCAGCTCGGCCCCCGCCGGGACGCCGTCCTCGGCGAGGCGGAGGCCACGGAGCGGGCGGGGGACCTGACCGCCTCGGCTGTCGATCCGGGCCACGAGCTCCTGACCGGTGTAGCAGCCCTTGGTGAAGCTGACGGACGCCTCCACGAGCCACGATCCGGCCTCGGCGGGGATGGTCGCCTTGGTGAGCTCGGCGCCCATGGCGGGCACCCCGCACTCGATCCGCAGGGCCTCCAGCGCCTCGGCCGGCACCGGCGGCACGCCGGCCAGGGCCAGCTCCCCCGAGCCGAGCAGGTCGACCGATGGGACACCGGGCCAGGCGGCGTCGAGGGCCATCAGCCCGGCGGGCGGCTCCACGTCACGGGCGCCAGGCCCTCGCAGCGCCAAGCCGCTCCAGGTCTCGACCTCGAGGTCGACCTTGGTCCGCAGCCGGAAGCGCTGCAGGCGGGCGAGCACCGCAGGGCCGTGGCCGACGTCGACGTCCAGCAGCACGTCGTCCTCGGCCCGGAGCGTCACCCGCAGCCAGGCGTCGACCTTGCCGGTGGGCTCCAGGAGGAAGGCTCGGACCGGCTCCGACAGGGCGAGCCCGGCGACGTCCTGGCTCAGCTGGCCCTGCAGGAACGGGACGGCCTCGGGCCCGCGCACCACCACCACGTCGCGCACCAGCGGGGCCGCGCCGAGGTGGGTGCGCAGATCGGGCAGGTCGGGCAGGTCGGGCACACTGCGACGCTACCGTCAGCCCTGCGGACGCACCGCCTGGTGGGCCGTCCGGCTGGCGGTCATGCGACGGGCGGCCGGCACCGCGGCCAACAGCGCCCGTGCCTTGTTGTGGCACTCGAGGTCCTCGTGCTCGGGCACGCTGTCGACCACGATCCCCGCCCCGGCCTGGACCGACGCCCGTCCGTCGTCGCCCACCACCAGGGTGCGGATGGCGATGGCGGTGTCGATGTTGCCGGAGAAGTCGAGGTAGCCGACCACGCCGGCGTAGGGGCCGCGCTTGGTGGGCTCGAGGCTGTCGATGATCTCCATGGCCCGCACCTTCGGGGCACCGGAGACGGTGCCCGCCGGCAGGGTGGCCCGCAGCACGTCGATCGCCGTCTTGCCGTCCCGCAGCCGTCCCGAGACCTGGGAGGTGAGGTGCATGACGTGGCTGTAGCGCTCGAGGGTCATCATCTCGTCGACCTGCTCGGTCCCGAACTCGACGACGCGGCCCACGTCGTTGCGGGCCAGGTCGATGAGCATGACGTGCTCGGCGAGCTCCTTGGGGTGCTCGCGCAGCTCGGCGCCGAGGCGGCGGTCCTCCTCGTCGGTGCGGCCCCGGCGGCGGGTGCCGGCGATGGGTCGGGAGATCACGGTGCCGTCGAGGAGCTGCACCATGGGCTCGGGTGACGAGCCGACGAGGGTCACCCCGGGCTGGCGCACGAAGTACATGTATGGGCTGGGGTTGACCTGCCGCAGCACCCGGTACAGGTCGAAGGGGTGGGCGTCGAGGTTCAGGTCGAAGCGCTGGGACAGGACCACCTGGAACACGTCGCCGGCCAGGATGTGCTCCCGGGCCACCTCGACGGCCTGGCGGTAGGCGTCGTGGCCCATGGTGGAGCGGACCTCGGGCAGCGGGTCGCTCGGGTCGGGTGGCTCGACCAACGGCTCGTCGAGGGGTCGGGCCCCGTCGAGCGCCAGCTGGTCGAGGCGGGCCACTGCGGCGTCGTAGCGGGCGTCGAGCTCGTCGTCGGTGAGGTCGGGCTCGACGAGGACGTTCTCGATGAGCGAGACCCGTTGCCGCCAGTGGTCGTAGGCAGCCAGCTGGCCGATCACCGACACCATGGCGTCGGGATGACCGAGGTCGTCAGCTGGCACGTCGGGTAGGCGCTCCACCTCTCGCACCACGTCGTAGCCGAGGTACCCCATGATCCCGCCGTGCAGGGGCGGCAGGTCGGCGAGGGCCGGCGCCCGCCAGATCCCGAGCAGGTGCTCGATGGCGGCCAGGATCCCCTGGTCGAGCGGGGTTCCGTCGGGCACGTCGCCGGTCACCTCGACGGTGCGACCTCGGGCGGTGAGGGTGGCCAGCGGGTTGCGACCGATGAACGACCAGCGGCTCCAGCGCTCGCCGTGCTCGACGGACTCGAGCAGGAACCCGGGCTCGTCGCCGACGAGGCGGGCGAAGGCCGCGACGGGGGTGGTCAGGTCCGCGAGGAGCTCCCGCCACACCGGGATGACGGTGTGGTCCCGGGCCAGCGCCCGGAACTCGTCCCGGGTGGGGCGCAGCGTCACCGACGGGTCACCCGAAGGCCCGGTAGAAGCAGGAGCGCTCGCCGGTGTGGCAGGCGCCCTTGCCCTCCTGCTCCACCACGAAGAGCAGGGTGTCGCCGTCGCAGTCGTAGTACGCCTGGCGGACGAACTGCCGGTCCCCCGAGGTGTCGCCCTTGCGCCACACCTCCTGACGGCTCCGGCTCCAGAAGACCGTGCGCCCCTCCTCCAGGCTCATCCGCAGGGTCTCGGCGTTCATGTACGCCATCATCAGCACCTCCCCCGTGCCCTCCTCCTGCACGATGGCGGGCACCAGGCCGCTCTCGTCGAACTTCACTGTGGCGAGCTGCTCGTCGGTGGCGGCGATGGGGGTGGTGGCGGGCATGGCTGCATCGTACGGGTGGTCCCCGGAGGCCCCGAAATGCGATCCTGCCGCAGGGACCCATACCATCTCGGGCAAATCGGGCACACCGGGCGGCTGGGGGTCGAGATGGGACGACGGGCGAAGGCGATCGGCGCCGCCTTCAGCGTGGTCGCCGGGATGGGCTTGGGCCTCGCGGCGGGTCCCGACGCGCAGGCAGCTCCGGGCTGCGGCCCGCTCGACCGGCCCGAGACCGGCATCGCGGGCGAGGTCCCGTTGGCCGACCAGATCTCGGGCCGGGCCGACGACGGCTACAGCTGCGGGCTCAGCCTCATCGGGTACACCGCGCTCGGCGGGCGGGGCGGCAACGCCAACATGGCCTGGGCCGGGCACTGCGCCTACGTGGCCGGCGACGGCGTGGCCGTGGTCGACGTGCGGGACCCGCAACGGCCCGTCCACGTCCGGACCCTGCGAGGGGCGGGCGCCGATGAGACGGTCGAGACGCTCCACGCCGTCGACGCGCCCGACCGCTCCATCCTCGTGACGGGTCGCTACGGGGTGTTCGGGTGGCGGGACTTCAACGGCCCGGCCCCGATCGACGTGTGGGACGTCAGCGACTGCGCCGAACCGGTGCACCTGTCCACGGTCACCATCCCGTGGAACGCGCACAACCTGACCCTCAGCGCCGACGGGCGCCGGCTCTGGAACACCCTCCCGCTCAGCGCCGTCGACCTCTCCGACCCCCGGAACCCGGTCCCGCTCGGCAACCTCGAGGAGGAGCTGGCCGCCGCCGGCGCCTTCAAGATGATGTACGCCCACGAGGCCTGGCCGTCACCTGACGGCACCCGGCTCTACGTCGGGGGCCAGATGGCGGTGGACGAGGAGCTCCTCGTGCTCGACGTCGACGGCTGGCCGGCGCGACCCGCCCGGGTGGTCGGGCGCGTGGCGTCGCCCGGCCACTCGATCCGGCCGGCCACCATCGACGGCGTGCCCTACCTCGTCAACTCCGACGAGAGCATCGTCAACCCGACGGCCAAGGGGTGCGTGCCCGAGCCCATGACGCCCGTCGGCGGCGCCTCGCAGCCGTACCTCACCGACATCTCGGACGAGACCGACCCGGTGGTGCGGAGCCAGCTCCGGCTCCCCATCAACGAGCCCGAGAACTGCCTGCGCCAGATCGCCGCCGGCGTCAACGCGTCCGTCCACTACCACGACGTCGACGACCCGGACGACACCACGTTCGTCATGGCCTCGATGTGGAACGCCGGCCTGCGGATCTTCGACGTGCGCGACCCGCTCGCTCCGCGCGAGGTCGCCTACTTCAACCCCGGCCGCTTCCCGGTCAGCGATCCCGGCGGCGGGACCGGCGTGGGCCAGATGCTGGCCTTCCAGACCCCCAACCAGCTCGACCAGGCGTGGGCCCACAGCCGCTACGACGCCAAGCGAGGCCACATATGGCTGACCACCCGCTCGGGCGGGTTCTGGGTGCTCGAGCTCCAGCCGCAGCTCCGGCGAGCGCTCGACCTCCCGGCCCGTCGAGCCGTCCACCCCGACGGCGGGCCCCCTCGCCCACCCGAGACCCGTCTCCCGGTGGCGACCGCGCTCCCCACCGGCCCCTACTGCGTCCTCGACCCCCTCGGCACGGCCATCACCCGCCCACTCTGACCGTCATCGCGACCCCGGACCGGACGTCGATCGCGACCGATGGCCACCCGCGGCCCGCCATCAGACCGGTCGACCGGCCGTCCGACGGTCCGGCTCGGGGCGCACGAGCTGTCCAGCGTTCGAGCGACACCCTCTCGACGAGCCCGCCGCATGTCGCTCGGACGCTGGACGGACCACCCACGCCCGGAGCCGCACGGCACGGTTCCCCAAGCGCCTCCTGGGCCTGCGGCGCAGTCGAGCTGCGCGGCGCCGGGCCTGCTCCTGGCCGGGCTCAGAGGTAGAGGCCGGTGGAGGACTCTTCGAGGCGCTTGGCGGCCACGGCGTGGATGTCGCGCTCGCGCAGGATGATGTAGTCGTCGCCCCGGACCTCTACCTCGTAGCGGTCCTCCGGGCTGAACAGCACCTGGTCGCCGATCTCCATGGTGCGGACGTTGGGCCCCATGGCGCAGACCTCGGCCCAGATGAGCCGCTTCTTCGCCTCGGCGGTGGCGGGGATGAGGATGCCCGCCGACGTCCGGCGCTCTCCCTCTGGGCTCAGCCGCACGAGGATGCGGTCGTTGAGCATCTTGATCGGGAGCTTCTCGCGATCGAGCTCGTCGGCCATGGGGCCCACCCTAGGGTTCCCCCATGGCGACCGCACCCGGCCGGGACCTCCACCGACCCGTCGACGCCGACCCCACCGCCGTCGCGGTCGTGCTCCACCCCCACCCCGGCATGGGTGGCGACCGCCACCACCCGCTCGTGGTGACGGTGTGCGAGCGGCTGGCCCAGCACGGCGTGGCGGCCCTCCGCATCGACCTCCGCAACCCGGACCCGGTGGCCGAGGTCCCGAACCTCGCGGCCGCCGCGACCGCACTGTCCGCCGATGAGCGCTCGGACCGGATCGGGCTGGTCGGCTACTCGTGGGGCTCCATCGTGGCTGCCGCTGCCTCCCCGCCCGGCCTGGTGGCCCGTGTGCTGGTCGCTCCCCCGGCCGCCATGCTGGCCATCGACCCACGCGAGGACGAGCGTCCGACCCTCGTCCTCGTCCCGGCCCACGACCAGTACGGCCCACCCGACGAGGTCCACCGACTCCTCGGTCCCCACCCGGGCACCACGATCGAGGTGGTCGACGGCACCGACCACTTCCTGGCCGGAGCCATCGCCCGCATCGCCGACCGCTCCGCCACCTGGCTGGCCGACCAGCTGAAGACCTGACCCGGTACCCAGCCCTCGCGTCGCGTGCGCAACCCGACACGCGTGCACAAACCCACCCCCGACGTCGCCGACCGCACGCGACGGACCCCACCGAGCCAACCCGCCGCGTGCGCAACCCGACACGCGTGCACAAACCCACCCCCGACGTCGCCGACCGCACACGACGGACCCACCGAGCCAACCTGTCGCGTGCACAACCCGACACGCGAGCGCAAACCCACCCCCGACGTCGCCGTGCGCACGCGACGCAGTCACGGCGAGCGTCAGCGCTCGGTGACGACGGCCTGGCGCTCCTCGACGGGGTGGTCGGTGCTGGCGGTGGCTGAGAGCGGCGGCAGGGTCAGCCAGGGCCCGCCGTCGACGCGGTACTCGGGGACGAGCTCGATGGCGGCGGTGACGGTGTAGGTGCCGGAGCGCTGGTGGGCGTGCTGCACGGTCGACTCCTCCGGGTAGGCCCGACCGAGGTCGCCCGGCTCCACGGTGCCGTCGCCGAAGTCCCAGGTGACCGACCCGGACGCCATCCGCACCTCGATCGTCATGCCGAAGGCGGAGATGGGTGGTGCCGTGACCTGCCCCGCGAAGCCCTCGACCCAGAACCAGGACCGCAGCCCGACCAGCCCGCGGGCGGCGGGGTTGGCCCCGATCGACACCGCCGGCCGCAGCACCTCCTCCACGTACCGCTGCGCCTCCGCCCGCGCCGCCCCATCCAGATCGATGACGTCATCCGGCGCCACCCAGATCGGCCGCACCGTGACCCCGTCGCACTGCAGCAGCGCGAACCGGGCCTCGGGATGGGGCATGGGCCCCGCCGAGGTCCCGTACGGCGTGTCGTCCAAGGCTGGCGTGTAGAGAAGGGTCCAGACGCAGCCGTTTGTTGGGCCCGCACTCCCTCCGCGCACCTCATGCACGCGATCGATTCCGCCGAGCCGGACGATTGTGACCCGAACTGACTCAGCAAGCGTCTCGGCCGAGGAATGGGTCTCGTTCTTGGCCTTGCCATCCGCAGCTGCCGGGGACGGAAGCAGTACCAGGGCCAAACCAACCAAAGCCGACTTCGCGAGCAGCCTCATTCCAGCTCCTCAATCCGTGCAACCTTCCAGTCGTCACCGACCTTCACCAGGGTCACCACATCGATCACGAGTTCATTGGGATCCTCTTCGATCGGCTCCTTTGCCTCCGCATCGATCAAGACCTGGTGATTGCGATACCGATCGACCAGGACAGCCTGGTCGGTGCCGTTCAGCTGGATCTCGTAATCATGCTCAACCCGAACCAGTGCGGCCCGGCGCTCGCGGATGCGATCCTCAACCTCGGACAGGATGAGTGAGAGGTACGGCTCCGCATACACCTCCGCCAGGGCTTCTTCGTCTAGCTCGAGGTTGTAGACGGCTTCGGCGTAGACGTCCCAGCTCTTCAGGTACGCCGCTTCGACCTGGCCCTCGACCGACGCGGGGTCGAACATCGTGGTGGTGG
>JBKHYD010000054.1:0-86140 GCA_046565645.1 Acidimicrobiia bacterium
GGCGAGCGAGGACGAGGACGATCAGCGCAGCTGGTCGTCCAACCTGGCGTAGGCCTCGACGAGGCGGTGGGCCTCCTCGTCGCGGTACTGCTTGGGCGGGCTCTTCATGAAGTAGGCGCTGGGGCCCTCGAGGGGGCCGGCCATGCCGCGGTCGAGGCCGATCTTGGCGCAGCGGACGGCGTCGATGATCACGCCGGCCGAGTTGGGGGAGTCGTGGACCTCGAGCTTCAGCTCGACGGTGAGGGGCACGTCGCCGAAGTTGCGGCCCTCGAGCCGGATGAGCGCCCACTTGCGGTCCTCGAGCCACGGGACGTGGTCGGACGGGCCGATGTGGACGTCGCGGTCGCTGATGCCCTGGTCGATCTGGCTGGTGACGGACTGCGTCTTGGAGATCTTCTTCGACTTCAGCCGCTTGCGCTCCAGCATGTTCATGAAGTCCATGTTCCCGCCGAAGTTCAGCTGGTACGTGTGGTCGATCGTGGTGCCGCGGTCCTCGAAGAGGCGGGCCAGCGTGCGGTGCACGATGGTGGCGCCGACCTGGCTCTTGATGTCGTCGCCCACGATCGGCACGCCGGCGGCCCGGAACCTCTCGGCCCACTCGGGGTCCGAGGCGATGAACACGGGGATGGCGTTCACGAACGCCACGCCGGCGTCGATGCAGGCCTGGGCGTAGTACCGCTGGGCCTCCTCGGAGCCGACGGGCAGGTAGGAGACGAGCACGTCGGCCCTGGTGTCGCGCAGCACCTGGGCCACGTCGACCGGCTCGGCCGGGCTCTCCTCGGCCACCTCGCGGTAGAACTCGCCGAAGCCGTCGAGGGTCGGGCCGCGCATGACCTCGACGCCGAGGTGGGGCACCTCGGCGAACTTGATGGTGTTGTTGATGTCGGCGAACAGCGCCTTGGAGGCGTCGAGGCCGACCTTGGTGGCGTCGACGTCGAAGGCGGCCACGAGCTCGATGTCGCGGATGTGGTAGCCGCCCAGCTCCACGTGCATGAGGCCCGGGACCCGGTCCGCCGGGTCGGCGTCCTTGTAGTAGGTGAGGCCCTGCACGAGGCTGCTGGCGCAGTTCCCCATGCCGGCGATGGCGAGACGGATTCCGGTCATGACTGTGGTTCCTCCTGGGAATGGATCTGGGTGCGCTCGGCATCGATCAGGCGGTCGAGCCAGGCGAGGTCGTGGACGAGGTGGTCGGCGTCGCGCTCGCGCAGGGCGCCGAGGTAGGTGTCGGTCTTGCCCTCTCGGCGGCGGCGCAGGTCGTCGCGCCGGTCGAGCAGCTCGGTGCGACGGCGCTCGAAGAGCTCGAGCCGCTCGTCGGCGGAGAGGTGACGGGCGAAGGCCACCCGCAGGGCGAACTCGTGGTCGTCGGTGACGTCGGGGCTGGTGAGCAGCTCCTGGAGGCGCTCCCGGCCGAGGTCGGTGATGCCGTAGACCTTCTTGCTGCGACCGCTGCCCTTGACGAGACCGGATTCACGGACCCGGGCCTTGAAGGCGGCCAGCTCGCCGGCCAGCGAGCCGGACATGGGGGCGACCGCCGGGGTGGCCGTGCGCTGCTCGACGGCCTTCACGCAGCCCTGCTGCTCCAGCCGGTTGAGGGCGGGGTACAGCGAGCCGAACGACACCGAGGCGCGGCTGGTGAGCAGCTCGCCGAGCCGCTTCTTCAGCTCGTAGCCGTGGAGCTCCTGCTCGGTGAGCAGGCCGAGGATGGCGAGGTCGATCATGAGGGGTGGGGCAGCGTCGCTACATCGGGATGATGTATCGAATCGATGCAACGACAGAGTGCACGAACGGCGACGTCCCGTCAAGGGCGGTGCCGGCGAGACATCGGTCACAGCGAGCGGTCCGTCGGTCCGCGGGCGTCCCGGCGCCACCTCGAGGCCGAGCGGTAGCCTCGGCGGGTGACCTTCCGGCCCGAAGCGATCCAGGGCCACGGCCAGCAGCGGGCCGGTGGCGTGATCGACTACCGGTTGGCGCGCATGGGGGTGGTGGCCGAGTTCCGCAAGGGCCGGCTGGCCCAGCACGAGGTGTGCGACGCCCACCCCGAGCTGAAGCGGGCGGCGGCATCGGCCAGCGAGCCCACCGAGATGGAGTGCCCGATCTGCGAGGAGGACCAGATCGTCCTCGTCACCTACGCCTTCGGGGACCGGCTGCCCGCCTCGGGTCGGTGCATCACGAAGAAGGGCGAGGTCGCCAACCTGGCCAAGGGCCGGCGCCGCCTGGCCGTGTACGTGGTCGAGGTGTGCCCGTCCTGCTCGTGGAACCACCTGGCCAAGTCGTTCGCACTCGGCACGGCCTGAGGCGCTGGGCGCCCCTGGCGCCCGACGGGGTCTGGACCGGAGGCGCGATGGGGAGGATCGGCCGGCGGCGCCTACAGTCGCGTGGCTGATCCGCGGCCCCGCCCCGCATCCGCAGACCATGACCGAGCGTCGTCCCTCCCCCAAGCGTGGCTCCTCCGCCCGCTCCACGCCCTCCCGGGGCTCGTCTCAGCGGCCGGGGTCCGGTGGCGCGTCGAGCGGCCCCTCCCGCCGGGCCGGGACGGCGAAGCGCAACCGCCCGCAGCCCCGCGACGCCGAGCGGTCGTTCCTGTGGCGCTGGCGGCGCGGCCTGTTCCTGAGCGGGCTGGTGTCCGTCGCCCTCATGGGCGGCGTCACCTCGATCGCCTTCAACATCTCCCTCCCCCCGGTCGACCCGCTGCTGCAGACGTCGTTCGTGTGCGCGGCAGACGTGACCGAGGGGTGCGGGCCCGACAACGCCATCGCCACCTTCAGCGCCGAGGAGGACCGCATCAGCGTCCCCCTCGAGGAGCTGCCCGAGGTCCTCACCCAGGCGGTCCTCGCCACCGAGGACCGGGACTTCTTCGAGCACAACGGGATCGACCCCGTCGGCATCGGCCGGGCGCTGTACCAGGACGTCCGGGGCACCAGCCAGAGCCGCCAGGGCGGCTCGACCATCACCCAGCAGTACGTGAAGAACGCGTACCTGACCTCCGAGCGCAGCCTCACCCGGAAGGTCAAGGAGGCCGTGCTGGCGGTCAAGCTCGAGCGCGAGCTCGACAAGGACGAGATCCTCGAGCGCTACCTCAACACCATCTACTTCGGCCGGGGCGCCTACGGCGTCGGGGCGGCCTCGCGCGCCTACTTCGGCAAGGACATCCGCCAGATCGGCCTGCCCGAGGCCAGCTACCTGGCGGGGCTGATCCGCTCGCCCGGCCCGGCCGACGCCCAGGACTACCCCGAGGAGGCGGCTCGTCGTCGCCGCACCGTCCTCACGGCCATGGAGGAGGAGGGCCACATCGACGCCGCCCAGCGCGACGAGGTCGACGCCATGGGCTGGGACTACGTGATCCCCCGCCGGGACCGCCGCAAGATGCAGCTGCGGGACGACTGGCAGGGCATCGGCGCCGAGCACTTCGTGGAGGCGGTGCGCCAGCAGGTGGCCGAGCGCTACGGCGAGGACACCCTCTACGGCGGGGGTCTGCGCATCTACACCACGATCGACCGGGAGCTGCAGGCCGCCGCCTGGGAGGCGGTCACGACGACGCTCGACCAGCCCGACGACCCCGCCGGTGCCCTCGTGTCGGTGGACGAGGCCGGCCGGGTGGTGGCGATGATGGGCGGCCGGGACTGGGAGGCCGACAAGGTCAACCTCGCCATGGGCCAGGCCGGAGGCGGCTCGGGCCGCCAGGCCGGGTCGGCCTTCAAGCCGTTCGTGCTGGCCGAGGCCATCCAGCAGGGCATCTCGCTGAACACCAAGTTCAACAGCCCGGGCCAGATGGTCTTCCCGAACGCCAACGCCGGCGAGGACTGGACGGTGCGCAACTACGGCGGGACCGAGCAGGGGGTGCTCGACCTGCCCGACGCCACCCGGGTGTCGTCCAACACCGCCTACGCCCAGCTGATGCTGGAGGTCGGGCCCCAGGCGGTGGTCGACCTGGCCAACCAGATGGGCATCACCGCGGAGCTGCCGGCGGTGAACTCCCTCGTCCTCGGCACCGGTGAGGTGTCGGTGCTCGACATGGCCAGCGCCTACAGCACCTTCGCCAATCGGGGGGTCCACAACGACCCGATCATGGTGGCCAAGGTGGAGCAGGTGGACGAGGAGGGCCGCACCCGGGTCCTCGACCAGGCCAGCCCGTCGGCCGACCGGGTGCTGAGCGAGCAGGAGGCGGACCTCGTCACCTACTGCCTGGAGATGGTGATCGAGGCCGGGACCGGTCGGGCCGCCGACATCGGCCGGGCCGTGGCCGGCAAGACCGGCACCACCCAGGAGAACCGCGACGCGTGGTTCGTAGGGTACGGGCCCCGCATCACCACCGCCGTGTGGATGGGCTACCCGGGGGCGCCGGGCGAGGAGCCCCGGTTCATGGACGACGTGCACGGCCGGGCCGTCACCGGTGGCTCGTTCCCGGCCGAGATGTGGGCCAAGTACATGCGGGTGGCGGCCGAGCGGTTCGACGAGTGGGGCTCGTTCACCGAGCCCACGTCGTTCCCCGGCCGGGAGCTGAACCCCGAGCTCCAGCAGACCACCACCACCCGGGCCACCTCGTCCACGTCCTCGACCACCAGCACCACCGAGGCCGAGGAGACGACGACCACCACCAGCGAGGTCGAGGACACCACCACCACCGAGTCGCCCACCACGACGGCGTCGACCACGACCACCGCCGAACCCACCGACGGAGGGGGCGGGGGCGGCGGGCCCGGGCCGGTCAGCTGACCGGGCGGTCCGACCGACCCGTGGCTCAGCCCGGGCCGGCGACCTCCTGGTGGGGGTAGTGGGTGCGGCACGGAACGCACCACCGCTCCACTGCCTCGACCACCTCCACCTTCTCCTCGGTGTCCCAGGCCGCGGGGGTGACGTAGACCCGGTGGACGGCCACGAGGTCGTCGCTGTCGGCACCGCAGGAGTCGCAGGGGGCAGAGCGCATGGGGCGAATGCTCGCGCGTCGCTCCGCGGGTTGGTGGCCTGCGGGCGGCGGGCGTATCCTGGAGGGGCCGCCGGCAGCCACCCAGGCGCTGGACGGTCCAGGAGGCAGATCCCCATGCGCACGTCGCTCACCGCGCCCGCCGTCCGGTCCCGGAAGGTCCGTGACGGCCGGGAGCCCCTCGTGATGGTCACGGCCTACGACGCCCCCGGCGCCCGGATGGCCGACGAGGCCGGCGTCGACCTCATCCTCGTCGGCGACTCCGTGGCCATGGTGGTCCTCGGCTACGACGACACCCTCCAGGTCACGGTCGAGGACCTGGCCCACCACACCGGGGCCGTGGCCCGCGGCCTGGCCACCTCGGCCCCCGAGCGGGCCGAGAAGAAGCCGCTCGTGGTGGCCGACCTCCCGTGGATGAGCTACCACACCACCCCGGTCGACGCGATCCAGAACGCGGCGTCGCTCGTCCGGGCCGGCGCCCAGGCCGTCAAGCTCGAGGGGGGCCGCAAGCGGCTCCCGATGATCGAGGCGATCGTCGACGCCGAGATCCCGGTCATGGGCCACCTGGGGCTCACCCCGCAGTCCGTGCACGCCATGGGCGGGTTCAAGGTCCAGGGCCGCGAGCACCAGGCGGCGATGGCCCTGGTGGCCGACGCCAAGGCCCTCGAGGCGGCGGGCTGCTTCGCCATCGTGCTGGAGGGCGTGCCCGACGAGGTGGCCCGCCTGGTCACCGACGCCGTCGACGTGCCCACCATCGGCATCGGGGCCGGGCCCGGCTGCGACGGCCAGGTCCTCGTCTTCCACGACGTCCTCGGCATCGAGGACCGGATCCTGCCCAAGTTCGTGCGCCGCTACGCCGACCTCAAGGCGGCGTCGGTCGAGGCGCTGGCCGCCTACGCCGACGACGTCCGCACCGGCGCCTTCCCCGCCGCCGAGGAGAGCTACCACCTCACCGCCGAGGTGGCCGAGACCCTCGGCCTCTACGGCACGTCGAGCTGACCCCGACCCGGCGCGGGCGCCGGTGGCGAGAGCGGGTGTGACCGTCGCCGGGCCAGCTGGTCGGGCATCATGCCGGGGTGACCGGGGACGAGCGCCGCCTCCGCCAGCTCGCCTGGGCGATCGGCGTCGTGGCGGCGCTGGGCGTCGGTGCGTTCCTGGTCCGGGGCGCGGACCGCCCGGCCGACCCGGTGCTCGAGCCGGTGGCCACCACCACCTCCGAGGGGCCCCACGAGCCCGGTGCGGTGCCTCCCGAGCCCGGCTCGACCCTGCCAGGCGACCCCGACCGGGTGCCGCTCGAGGGCTTCGACGAGGTGGCCATCCGGGTGCGGCCCGCCGACGGGAGCAGCTGGCTGTCCTGGTGCCTGCTGGCCGCCCTCGACGCCGCCCAGCGGAGCCGGGGCCTCATGGAGGTGACGGACCTGCAGGGCTACTCGGGGATGGTCTTCGTCTACGACGAGGACGTCGAGAACGCCTTCTACATGCGCAACACCCCCACCCCGCTGTCGATCGCGTGGATCTCCTCCGAGGGCCGGCTGGTGTCGACCGCTGACATGGAGCCGTGCGAGGACCGGGAGGGCTGCCCCACCTACCCCCCGGCGGGGCCGTACCGGTACGCCATCGAGGTGCTCCAGGGTGACCTCCCGGCCCTTGGCATCACCGAGGGCGCGACGGTCGAGGTCGGCGGGGCGTGCGCCCCGCGCAGCTGACGGTGGGTCAGGCGGCGGACACGTACCCGAGGCGCTGGCGCCACTCGGCCAGGAGCTCGACGGTGTCGTGGTCGTCGGGGTGGAAGTCCTTGCGGTCGTAGTCCCGCAGCCGGCGGACCACGTCCCGCGTGAAGAAGGGGTGGCTGCGCAGGC
Organism: Acidimicrobiia bacterium; assembly: GCA_046565645.1. Lineage (GTDB taxonomy): Bacteria > Actinomycetota > Acidimicrobiia > Acidimicrobiales > VFJN01 > VFJN01. The sequence goes on from JBKHYD010000054.1 coordinate 6,781, forward strand.
CCTTCAGGCTGCGCCAGACGGCCTTCGGGTTGCGGCGGGCGTCCTTGTCGAGCACGAGGGAGTGGACCACGGCGACGCTCATGGCGCCGAGGAACACCACGTGGGTGGCGTACATGACGCCCACCCGGATGCGGCGCTTGCCGCACACGTGCTGGAACACGTCGTAGGCCACGGACTTGTGCTCGGTCTCCTCGAGGGCGTGCCACGTGAAGAGCGTGCGGATCTCCTCGGAGCCGAACTCGGCCTGCGCGTCCTCGTCGCGCAGGAGGGTCTCGGCCAGGGTGGCGGTGTAGTGCTCGAGGGCGGCGGTGACGGCCAACTGGCGGTCCTTGGGCGCGATCTTGGCGAGGATGGCCAGGCCCTTCTTGGTGCGCCGGTCCACGAACGCGGTGGGGTAGCCGAGCTCCTGGAGGCGCTCGTTGAAGTGGCGGTGCTCCCGGCCATGGATGGCCTCTTGGCCGATGAATCCCTTCACCTGCTCCTTCAGCTCCGGATCGGTGATCTGGTCGCGGTAGGCCCGGACGCTGCGGACGAAGAAGTCCTCCCCCTCGGGGAACACGGCCGAGAGCATGGCGGCGATGTGGCTGCGCAGGATGTCGCCGGCCACGAAGTACTTGGGCAGCGCGGGCTCGGGGTACTCGAGGCCCGGGCGCCGCACCTCGATGTCTCGGGGCGGTACGGGGGTGGCGGTGGCGGGCATGGCGGTCCTCCAGCGATGTGCGGTCGGTCCGGTGAGCGACCTTTACCCTACTGATGGTAGAGGAATATGCGGGCGCTGCCCAGGGCTCCGGCCCCGGTCCTCTGTCACATCGCCGGACCCCAGCCGTCGCCGGACCTTCGCCCCCGGTTCACCCGGTGCTCGGGGGCCGGCCAGGTCGGGTCCCTACGGTCCCGGTCGACCGATCCCTCCCGCACCCAGGAGACCCCGTGCACGACACCGACGACCTCGGTTCGAACCCCACCGACAACCCCCACCTCGCCGACCTCATCGCGGCCCGTGTCAGCCGCCGGGCGGTGCTGGGCGGAGGCCTCGCCGCCGCCGTCGGCTTCTTCGGCGGCGGCCTGTTCGCACCGGCCGTGGCCGGCGCCGGTCCGGCAGCACCCGCCACGCCAGCGCGCGCCGCCGGGGCGAAGGGCCGGCTCGGCTTCACCGAGGTGCCGCCCAGCTCTGACGACACCGTCGTGGTCCCCGACGGGTACGTGGCCGAGGTACTCGTCCCGTGGGGCACCCCGCTGTTCGCCGACAGCCCGAGCTGGGCGCCCGACGCCTCCAACACGGCCGCCGACCAGGCGCGACAGGTGGGCTTCAACCACGACGGCATGCACCTGTTCCCGCTCGGGCGCGGCCCGGAGCGCAACCGCCGGGGCCTGCTCGTGATCAACCACGAGTACACCGACAGCAGCCAGATCTACACCGCCGCCCAGGGCGAGGCGATCACCCCCGACGCCGCCGGCCGGGAGAAGGTGGCAAAGGCGCTCGCCGGCCACGGGGTCACGGTGGTCGAGGTCCGGCGCCGGGCGGACGGCTCCTGGGAGCACGTGCAGGGCTCGCCCTACAACCGCCGGGTCACGGGCACCACGCCCATGGCCTTCTCCGGCCCGGTGGGCGCGAACCACCCGATGCTGCAGTCCGAGCTCGGCGAGGCACCCATGGGCACGCTCAACAACTGCGGCCACGGGTTCACGCCGTGGGGCACCTACCTCATCGCCGAGGAGAACTGGAACGGCTACTTCGGGACCAGCAACGCCGGATGGACCCGCGATGCCCTCCAGGCCCGCTACGGCGTGCGCGCCACCGGCTTCGGCTACGACTGGCACAAGGCGGAGCCCCGCTTCGACGTGGCGCTGAACGGCAAGGAGCTCAACCGCTTCGGCTGGGTGGTCGAGCTCGACCCCTTCGATCCCGGCTCCACGCCGACCAAGCGGACCGCCCTCGGCCGCATCAAGCACGAGGGCGCGACCTTCATGGAGCAGAACGGCCGGGCCGTCGTCTACTCCGGCGACGACGAGAACGGCGACTACCTCTACAAGTTCGTGAGCGCCAAGCCGTGGCGCCAGGCCCGGGCCCAGGGCGAGAGCCCCCTTGACCAGGGCACCCTCTACGTGGCCCGCTTCGCCGACGACGGCACCGGCACCTGGCTGGCCCTCGTCCACGGCACCGGCCCGCTCACGGCCGCCAACGGCTGGGCCGACCAAGCCGACGTGCTCATCCGCACCCGGTTGGCGGCCGACGCGCTCGGCGCCACCCGCCTCCACCGGCCCGAGTGGGTGGCCGCCAACCAGCAGACGGGCGACGTGTTCGTGACCCTCACCAACGGCAGCACCAACAACGCCGCCGCCGTCAACAGCGGTCGGACGTCCAACCCCTACGGGCACGTCGTCCGCTTCCGCGAGGCTGGGAGCGCCGACGACCTGACCACCTTCGCGTGGGACGTGTTCCTCTTCGCCGGCGACCCGGCCTACCCCGCGCTCTCCGGCGGCAAGGTCCCGGCCGACCAGCCGATCTTCGGCTCGCCCGACGGCATCTGGGTCGACACCGACGGCCTGGTGTGGATCCAGACCGACATCTCGAACAGCAGCCAGAACCTGGCCACCCGTGGTTACGACCGCATCGGAAACAACCAGATGCTCGTGGCGGACCCGACGACGGGCGAGGTCAAGCGCTTCCTCACCGGCCCCCGGGGCTGCGAGGTGACCGGTGTCATCACGACGCCCGACCAGACGGCGATGTTCGTGAACATCCAGCACCCGGGTGAGTCGACCACCGCCTGGGGGACCCCGACCACGGCCGACCCCGATGCCGTGAGCTCCTGGCCCGACCCGTCGGCCGGTCGGCCCCGCCCGGCCACGGTGGTCATCCGCCGGCTCGACGGCGGGAAGGTGGGCTCCTGATGGGGATGCTCGGCGGTCCCGAGGTGCTCCTCGTCCTCGTCGTGGTGCTGCTCCTCTTCGGCAGCTCCAAGCTCCCGAAGCTCGCCCGCTCGATCGGCCAGGCCCAGCGCGAGCTGCGGGTGGGCCTGCAGGAGGCCCAGGCGCCGGGCGCCGACCGGAGCCCCGACGCCGCCTGAGCGGCATCTACCACAGCCAGGAGCGTCGCCGCGCGCTGTCACACCCCGCGGGTTGACTTGGATGTGTGCAGGACGCTCGACCGCCGCTACCATCACCCGGCCACAACTACAGACCCCTTGCCCCCAGGTCGGGGGCCCCGGCACCGCCGGGTCCAGGAGGAGGAATCGCCCATGCGGGCCTATGAGCTGATGGTCATCTTCGACTCGGGGTTGGAAGACCTCGCCGTCGACGACCAGGTCAAGTCGGTGACCGACCAGATCGGCACCCGAGGCGCCACCGTCGCCTCGACCGATCGGTGGGGTCGCCGTCGCTTCGCCTACGAGATCGACCACAAGACCGAGGGCTACTACGTGGTGTGGGAGCTCACGGCCGACGGGGCCGACCTCGAGGGCCTCGAGCGCTCCCTGCGCCTCGCGGACGAGGTCGTCCGCCACAAGCTCGTGCGCCTGCCGGACCACGAGGCCGCCCGCCGCGGCCTCGTCGGCGAGCAGGCCCAACCGGCCAGCGCCGGATAGGAGGCCACCCGTGGCACGCAACATCAACACCATCACCGTCAGCGGCAACGTCACCCGCGACCCGGAGATCCGCTTCACGCCCTCGGGCCAGAGCGTGTGCTCCTTCAGCGTTGCCGTGAACCGCAGCTGGCAGAACCGCCAGACCCAGGAGTGGGAGGAGCAGACCTCCTTCTTCGACGTGAAGGCCTGGGGCCAGCTCGGCCAGAACATCAGCGACACGGTGTCCAAGGGCAGCCGCGTCGTGGTCTCCGGGCGACTCGAGCAGCGCTCCTGGGAGACCGAGCAGGGCGAGAAGCGCTACGCCTTCGAGATCGTGGCCGACGACGTTGCCGTCAGCCTGCTCTACGCCACCGCCGAGATCTCCAAGAACGAGCGCCGTGAGGGCGACTCCGGCGGCTACGCCGGCGGTGGAGGAGGCGGCAACCGGCCGGCGCCCTCGCCCGCCCCCGGCCCCGCGACCTACGACCCTGCTGAGGAGCCGTTCTGATGGCCAAGCCGTCCCCCCGCACGAAGAACAAGGACAACGCCCGCCGGGCCAAGAAGAAGATCAGCCTGCTCGTCACCGAGCGGGTCGACTACGTCGACTGGAAGGACGTCAACCTGCTCCGCCGGTTCATGTCCGACCGAGCCAAGATCCGGGCCCGCCGCGTCACCGGCAACACCGTCCAGCAGCAGGCCGAGATCGCCCGGGCGATCAAGAACGCCCGCGAGATGGCCCTCATCCCCTACGCCACCCGCGTCACCCAGACCCGTGGCCAGAAGCGGGGCGACGGCGATCGCGATCGCGGCCCGCGCCGGGACCGTGAAGAGCGCAGCGACGACGTCGTCGAGGACACCGACCTCGTGACGGGCGAGGCCGACGGCACCGACGCCGACGCCGGCGATGACGTCGTGGCGGAGGAGGTCTGATGAAGGTCGTGCTGCGCACCGACGTCGACCAGGTCGGCAAGAAGGGCGACATCATCGAGGTGGCCGACGGCTACGCCCGGAACTACCTCGTCCCGAAGGGCCTTGCCTTCACGGCCTCCCCCGGGGTGGAGGCGCAGGCTGCGGCCATGCGGCGTGGCCGGGACCTTCGCGACGCACAGGACCGGGCCGCCGCCGAGGAGGTCGCCAAGCGCCTCGTGCCGACGGTGATCACGATCGCGCACCGCGCCGGCGCCGAGGGCAAGCTCTTCGGCTCGGTCACCACCACCGAGATCGCGAGCGCCATCGAAGCCCAGGTGGGGGTCGAGATCGATCGCCGCAAGCTCCACCTGGACGAGCCGATCAGGTCCGTCGGCCAGCACCTCGTTCCGGCCAAGCTCCACGCCGACGTCGAGTTCCCGGTCACCGTCGAGATCGTCGCCCAGTAGCTCGGTCCGCCCTCCAGCGGGGCGGCCCGTCCACCGCACCGGTGGGGCCACCAACGCTGATCTCGCGCGCCCGTCCACGGTGTCGGTCCACAGGTCGCGGTCACTTGTCCACAGGGCCCGCACAGGCCCATCCACTGCTTCTCGGGGGCAATCCACAGGGTTGTGCCCCTGGTACCCCACAGGCCTGCAGGAGCAAGGTGAACACCCCGATGGCTGCCCGACCCCAGGACCTCCAAGCCCCCAGACGGCCCAGCTCCGGGACCCGGGTGCCGCCCCACGACCTCCAGGCCGAGGAGTCCCTGCTCGGCGCGATGATGCTCTCGCCGCAGGCCATCGCCGACGCCGCCGGTACCGTCACCGCGTCGGACTTCTACAAGCCGGCCCACGGTCACGTCTACGACGCCATCCACACCCTCTACGCCTCGGGCCAGCCGGTCGACGCGGTCACCGTGGCCGACGAGCTGCGTCGCTTCGGGCTGCTCGACCAGGTGGGCGGCCCGGCCGTGCTGGCCCAGATCCTGTCCTCCACGCCGGCCACCACCAACGCGGCTCGCTACGCCGAGATCGTGGAGGAGCACGCCCTCCTCCGGCGGCTCATCTCGGTGGCGGGCGAGATCGCCGAGCTCGGCTACTCGCTGCCCGATGACGTGCAGAAGGCGCTCGACCGGGCCGAGTCGCTCGTCTACGAGGTGAACGAGCGCCGGGTCACCGACAGCACGAAGCGGCTGGCCGACCTCCTCGGCGACAACCTCCAGCGCTTCGAGGACCTCTACGAGAAGGGCGACGCCATCACCGGCACGCCCACCGGCTACCTGGACCTCGACGCCCTCCTGGCGGGGCTGCAGCCCAGCTCGCTCGTGATCGTGGGCGCCCGCCCCGCCATGGGCAAGACGTCCTTCGCGCTGGGCATGGTCGCCCACGCCGCCCTGGAGGCGCAGCGGCCGGTGCTGATGTTCTCGCTCGAGATGAGCAGCGAGGAGCTCTCCCAGCGGATCCTCTGCTCGGAGGCCAAGGTCGACGCCAGCCGGGCCCGCACCGGGCGGCTCGACGGCGAGGACTGGAAGAAGATCTCCAAGGCCATCGGCCGCCTCGGCGAGGCCAACATCTGGATCGACGACAACCCGAGCCTCACGATCATGGAGATCCGGGCCAAGGCCCGCCGCCTGAAGAGCCAGGTGGGTGACCTCGGCATGATCGTCATCGACTACCTCCAGCTCATGACCGGGCGGGCCGGCGCCGAGAGCCGCCAGGTCGAGGTGTCCGAGCTGTCCCGAGGGCTGAAGATCCTCGCCCGCGAGCTCGAGACCCCCGTGGTGGCGCTGTCGCAGCTCTCCCGGAACCTCGAGATGCGCGCCGACAAGCGCCCGATGCTCGCCGACCTCCGCGAGTCGGGCTCGCTCGAGCAGGACGCCGACGTCGTGATGTTCATCTTCCGCGAGGAGGTGTACGACCCCAAGCCCGAGAACACCGGTCAGGCCGAGATCATCGTGGCCAAGCACCGGGCCGGGCCCACCGGCGTCGTCCAGCTGGCCTTCCTCCCTCAGTACACCCGCTTCGCCAACATGGCCCGCGGGTTCGAGTAGCCGGCCGGCGCGTCAGGGCGCGGTGGCCCGGGCGATGGCCAGCGCGTCCTCCGGTGCCACCCCGGCCCGACCGACCAGGTAGCAGGCGATCGGGGCCGCAGTGCGCTCCGACGCGTGGGCGGCCACGCCGGCCAGGTCGGGCAGCGCCTCGACCACGCGCGGGTCCGGGCCGTCGAGGCCCAGCTGGCGGGCGAAGGCGGCGACCCACTCGGCGCCGCTCGGGGTGGTGTCCTCGGCCATGGGGCGAACCTACCGTGGGGAGGTGGCCGACGATCCTGCGATGGTGAGGGTGACGAGCCGTCTGGCCATCCCGGTGGAGGAGCTGCAGTGGCGGTTCAGCCGGTCGGGTGGTCCGGGTGGCCAGCACGCCAACACGGCGGACACCCGGGTGGAGGTCCGCTTCGACGTGGCCGCCTCACCGTCGCTCAGCGAGGGGCAGCGGGCCCGCCTCCTCGAGCGGCTCGGTGCCGAGGTGCGCATCGTGGCCTCCGACCGCCGCTCCCAGGCCCGGAACCGCCAGCTCGCCCTCGAGCGGCTGGCCGAGCGCCTCGCGGCTGCGCTGGCCGTGGACGCGCCACGGCGCGCCACCCGACCCACCCGCTCCAGCGTGCAGCGCCGGCTCGAGACCAAGCGGCACCGGTCGCAGCGAAAGGCGGGGCGGCGCCGGGTCGATCCCGACGGGTAGCCTGCGGGCGTCAGCGGGGCGGAGGTGCACACCCACCGATGGGCGGGATCGGATCTCGGTGTGCTGTCATGTGGGTTCGATCGTGGTCGACACGTGCCTGGCGGGCGCGAGCCGCGATCGCGAGGAGCGGGAGCGGCCATGGGCACCGAGCAGCGGCCATCGCCGAGGGTCGCCACGAGAAGGCGGTGGGCCGCGGTCGCGCTCCTCCTCGTGGCGCCCGCCTGGGCGGTCGTGGCGGCGCTCACCGGGGGCCACGGCCGCCTCTGGATCACCGGAGGGGTGGCCCTGGCGACCGGGGCCGTGGTCGTGGCTCTCCGTCCCCGGTTCGGGCGGACGGGTCCGTCCTGGCGGCTGATCGGCCTGGGCCTGGCCCTCTGGGCGGCCGGCCTGCTCCTCGCCGCCGGAGGTGTCGGCCACGACGGCGATCCGTCGCTGTCCTTCCCGTCGGTGACCGACGCCCCCCGGCTGGCGGGGCAGCTGATGGTGGCGGCGGGCCTGATCGGGATCGCATCGATGCGGCTGGAGCGCACCGACTGGATCGGCCGCGTCGACGCGCTCCTTGCGGCGGTCGGCGGGGCAGGGACCACGCTGGCGCTGGTGGCGGACTCGCTCGCCGCGCAGCAGCGCTCCGTCGAGGCCCAGGCCGTCGCCTGGTCGGTCCTCGCGGCCGGGGTCCTGGGGAGCGTCGCCACGCTGCGCCTGGCGCTCACCGGCGTCCGAGCCCTCCCCTCGGGCCGGTTCCTGGTGTCGGGGGCCTTCCTGCTGCTGCTCGGTGCGGCCGGGCTCAGGATCGGTCAGCTCGACCTCGTCACCTCGGACCTGCGACCGGCCGGCGCGGCGCTGAGCGTGCTCGGGGCGGTAAGCATGGCCGCCGCCGCCGTCCACCCCTCGGCGGCGCGCCTGGGCGAGCTCCAGCACCGCCCCGCCCACGCGCTGCCGCGGCTGCACCTCGCCGTGCTCGTCGCGGTGTGCGTCGCCACCCCGGCCGCGGCCACCGCCCGCCACGCCCTTGGCCACGAGGTGCGAGCGGTGGTGGTCGGCCCGATGGCGACGGCGGTCATCGTGCTGCTCATCGTCCGCCTCCAGCTGGTCGTGCGCAGCGGACAGCGCCAGGCCCAGCAGGCCGAGACCCTGCGCGAGGCGGCCCTGGCCATCGGGTCGGGTCGCAGCCCGGACGACGTGCGGCGGACGGCACTGCGCTTCGCGGTGGCGCTGGCCGGCGGCGACGTCCGCTATGCGGCGTGGCTGGCCCGCAACGAGCGGGGGACGTACCGCCCCGTCGAGGTCGTCGCGGCCGACCGCCAGCTGCGGCGCGAGGACACGGACCTCGACTCGGTGCTCGCCCAGGTGGTGGACCTCGGTCCCCGCCCGCTGCGGATGGTCGACGTCGCCGGGCAGGAGGTCATCGTGGCCCCGGTCCCGGCCCGCCTCGGCGGCGGCGGGGCGCTGGCGGTGGCGCCTCGACGGGAGGCGGCCGAGCTGGCCGAGGGCCTTGCCGTCCTGGCCACCCAGAGCGCGCTCGCCATCGACTCGCTGGTCCAGGAGCGCCAGCTCGAGCGGCGCCAGGGCGAGGCTCGCATCGAGCAGCTGGTCCGCCACAGCAGCGACGCGGTGGTGATCGTGGACCGAAGCGGCACGATCTGCTACCAGACGCCCTCGGTCGTCCGGGTGCTCGGGTACCTGGCCGTCGACCTCGACGGCGAGTCGATCACCCGGATCGTCCATGCCGACGACGTCCGCCACCTCGAGCACTTCCTCGACGCCCTCGTGGCCGCAGCGCCCGAGACGGCCCGCTCGCTCGAGGTCCAGCTGCGCCGGGCCGACGACTCGGTCATCTTCGGCGAGATGATCGGGGTGAACCTGATCGACAACCCCGACGTCGGTGGCCTCGTCCTCACCATCAGGGACGTCACCGGCCGCCGCGCCCTCCAGGACCAGCTCCGGCACCAGGCGTTCCACGACGCGCTGACCGGGCTGGCCAACCGAGCGCTCTTCGCCGACCGCGTCGAGCACGCCCTGCACCGGGTCCGTCGCTACGACGCCGTCACCCCCGCAGTGCTGTTCATCGACCTCGACGACTTCAAGATGGTCAACGACAGCCTCGGCCACGACGCCGGCGACCAGCTCCTCGTGATCCTCGGCGACCGGTTGCGCAGCGTCCTGCGGGCCGGGGACACCGCGGCCCGCCTCGGCGGCGACGAGTTCGCGATCCTCATCGAGGACGCCCCGGACCTCGACACGGTCCGTGAGGTCGCCGAGCGCGTCCTCGACGCGGTGGCGGAGCCGATGATGGTGACGGGCCGCCTGCTCCACCTCAGAGCCAGCGTCGGCGTGGCCCTCCGCACCGGGCCCGACATGTCCCCGGGGGACCTGCTCCGCAACGCCGACCTCGCCATGTACGCGGCCAAGGCCGCCGGCAAGGGCTGCGTCGAGGTGTTCGAGCCGGCCATGCACCACCGTGCCGTCGACCTGCTGACCGTGCGGGCCGATCTGGAGGCCGACGTCTCGAACGGCCGGATCCAGGTCGTCTACCAGCCGATCCTGCGTCTGTCGGACCGGCAGATCCTCGGCTTCGAGGCCTTGGCCCGCTGGGGGCACCCCGAGCGCGGCCTCGTCGGCCCGTCGGAGTTCCTGCCCATCGCGGAGGAGACCGGGGTGGTCGTGCCCCTCGGCCGGCTCGTCCTGCGAGCGGCCACCGAGCAGCTGGCCCGTTGGCGCGAGACCGGCGGGGACCGGGCCTGGACGATGAGCGTCAACCTCTCGCCCCGTGAGGTGCTGGCGGCTGACCTCGTGGAGGCCGTCGAGCGGGCGCTGGCCGACTCGGACCTCGACCCCTCCAGCCTCATGATCGAGCTGACCGAGCCCAGCCTCCTCGCCGACACCGATGCCGTGCTGCACCGCGTCCAGCGCCTGAAGGACCTGGGCGTCCGGATAGCGATCGACAACTTCGGCACCGGCTACTCGTCGCTGGGGTACCTCCAGCGGGTCCCGCTCGACGTGGTGAAGATCGACCGCAGCCTCGTCTCGGCGCTGCGCACCCAGGACCCCCACCGGACCGTGGCCCGCACCGTGATCGATCTCGTGCGCACCCTGGACCGCGAGGTGGTGGCGCAGGGGATCGAGGACCCGGCCGAGCTCGACGGCCTGCTCGCGCTCGGCTGCCGGCAGGGCCAGGGCTTCCTCCTCCACCGCCCGGTCAGCGGCGACGAGCTGGCGGCCGAGCTCGGCCTGGTGGGGAGCCGCTAGCCGACTACGCCGTCAGCCGCTGCGCGACCGTCGAGAACACCGCCGCCGCGAGCTCGTCGAGCGCCTCGCGGGGCTCGTCCAGCCCGAGGACCGCCACGAGGGTGGCGACGTCGCCCTGGTGGGCCACCGCGATCTCCACCGTCAGCGAGCCCGAGCCCACAGACGTCCCGAACCCGCCGGAGCGGGCCTCACCGGCCGTCGCGAGGGCACCGGCCACCGCCGGTGACAGCGGCTCGTACTCGAAGGCCAGCCCGGTACCGGAGCCGTCGGGCACCCCGCTGCAGGCGGACATGGCCGCCTCGGCCTGGGCCACGAAGGCAGCTGCGCCGCCCTCCTCGAAGCGGAACGCCAGCTGGATGACCGACGCGCCGCCACCGGCGCGGGCGAAGCCGACGATCGCCCGGCCGCTCGCCTGCAACCCGGCGGCGGCGTCGTGGGTGGCGCAGAAGCTGGTGACCGTGTCGTCGACCGCCCCGGACGGCTCGAAGCCCGGCGGGAGGTCGTCGGCGGTGAGCAGCACGGCATCCAGGTCGTCGTCCCCGTCCCCCGTCGTCGTCGGAGTGCTGTCGACGGCGACGGTCGTGGTGGAGTCGTCGTCCTCCCGGTCGTCGTCGGTGCAGCCCGAGCCCACGGTGAGGCCGAGGGCGAGGAGGACGACGAGGGCACGGCGGGGCATCGGGGCTCCTGACGAAGGGGCGGGGGGAGCATCGCGTACGGTCCCCGACCATGCGAGCGCGCTCGGGCCCCGTCCTCGGTCGCCTCGCGATCGTCGCGTGGGTCGGGCTGCTGGCCGTGACCGCCATGGCCGAGATCCGCGCCCCCGATCGCGACCGGTCCGGGGCGGACCCCGGACCGGAGGCGGCGGACGCGCTCGTCGACGCGTGGGCTCGGAGCCGGCGGGCCACCTTCGTCACCACCGGCACCTACGAGCGGCGCAGCGACGTCACCGGCGCAGCCGTCGCCTCCGAGGACGTGGTCGCCCAGCGTCCGCCCCGGCGCCTCCACCGCCAGCTGGGCGGGGTCAACGGACGAGACGACGACCGCCTCCTCGTCTGCCCGGCCCCCCCGCCCGGGGAGAACCCGGCCCCGTGCCGGCTCGGCCCGGCCGGCGGCCCCACCTACGAGGAGTCGGTCGAGCGGGAGGTGGAGGGGCTTCGGTCGATCCTGCTAGGCCCGGACCCGCTCTACGCCGTGGCCCGGGGCGAACCGGGCTGCTTCCGGCTGGACCTGCGCCGGCCCGATCCGCGCGCCCCCTTCGGCATCGAGGCCTCGTTCTGCTTCGACCCGGCCACCGGCGCCCCGACCGGCAGCCGGGTCCGCCACGAGGGCGGGGTGGAGGAGGTCGTCGTCGTGACCGACGTTCGCACCGAGGTCACCGACGCCGACCTCGAGCCCTGAGGCTCCGGGCCCTGCCGGCCGGGATGGGTGGGGACGGAGGCTGCGGCACGTGTCCGGTCCGGAGGCCGGGGGCGATGCAGTTGGAGGGAGTCACAGCCCCCGTCCCGCTTTCCCATGCGACCAGCGGGGGCGATTCCACCGGTCCTCGCAGTCATCGGCGTCTTCGGCGACCACCTTGAGTGGTTTCTATTGACCACGAGCGGTCGCCTACCGGTCGGTAGGCTGGCCCGATGTTCCTCGGCGAAGACCTGCTCGCCTACCTCGTCCTCGCCATCGGGGCCGCCATGTTCGTGGGCAGCCTGGCCGCGCTGATCCGTCCACCGGAGCAGCGCAAGGAGGGGGACCTCGAGCGGCCGCCCCTCGGGCGCAGCATGGCGTTCGCCGGCATCGGCCTCCTCGGCGCCGTCTGGGCACTGGCGTCGCTCCTTTCGTAGCCGAAGCGGCGCTGCGGCTACGAGCCTCTGACTCGTCTTCGGCTTGCGCTGAGGGCTCCTTCGCTGCGGCCGGCGGAGCCGGCCTCCGCGTCTGTGGGGCTCCGGCGGAGCCTCTGCCCCCCACGCCCCCCGCCGGCGCCGGCTGCGGGCCGGTCTCGTGGGAGATCCCCGTGCCCCGCCGTTCGCCTGTCTCGAGCGTGCCCTGTGTTGGTGGGGCTACACGCGGGTGAGGTTGAGGCCGAGGTCCTGGAGGGTCTCGAAGGGTCGGTTGTAGCCGCGTTCGAGGTGGTGGATGCCGTGGATGGTGCTGGCGCCCTCGGCGGTGGCGGCGGCGATGACCGAGGAGAACCCGGCGCGGACGTCGGGGATGGTGACCTCGGCGCCGTGGAGCTTGGAGACGCCTCGGACGATGGCGGAGTGCTTGGCGGAGGAGTCGTGGAAGCGGCAGGCGGGGCCGCCGAGGCAGGTGTCGAAGAGCTCGATCTCGCCGCCCATGGCCTTGATGGCCTCGACGTAGCCGAGGCGGTCTTCGTAGACGGTCTCGTGGAGGACCGACATGCCCTCGGCTTGGGTCATGAGCACGATGAGGGGGGGCTGCCAGTCGGTCATGAACCCGGGGTGGGTGTCGGTCTGGACGGCGGCGGGGACCAGGCGGGTGGCGCTGGCGGTGATCCAGTCGTCGGTGATCTTGAGGCGGGCGCCCATGCGCTGGAGGGTGCTGATGGCGGTGACCATGCGGTCCTGGGCGCAGCCGCCGACGCGGACCGCGCCGCCCGTCATGAGGCCGGCCACGAGGTAGCTGAAGGCCTCCAGCCGGTCGCCGGCGAGGCGGGCCTGGGCGCCGCTCAGGGACTCGACGCCGTCGATCACGATCCGGCGGTCCGGTCGGAACGCGATGAGGGCGCCCATGCGCTGGAGGAACAGGGCCAGCTCGACGACCTCGGGTTCGGTGGCGGCGTTGTGGATGACGGTGCGGCCCTCGGCCAGCACGGCGGAGAGGATCACGGTCTCGGTGGCGCCCACCGACGGGTAGGGGAGCGTGATCCGGCTGCCCCGGAGCCGGCCGGCCAGGCGGGCGGTGATGCCGTTGTCGTGGAGCTCGACCTCAGCGCCCATCTGGGTGAGGGCGGTCACGTGGAAGTCGACCGGACGCTGCCCGATGCGGTCGCCACCCACCAGCGGCACGAACGCCTCGTGGGCCCGGTGGAGCAGGGGGCCCAGGAGCAGGATCGGGATGCGGTTCAGCCCGGTGAACTCGAGCGGCACCCGGGGGATCGGGTCGGGGCTGGGGACCACGGTGATCCGGTCGCCGTCGACCTCCACCCCGAGCCCGATCGAGCGGAGGATGTCTGCGGTGATGCCGACGTCGCCGACCTCGGGGGCGTTGGTGATGACCGACGGCGACTCCCCCAGCAGCGCCGCGACCATGTGCTTGGTCACCGCGTTCTTCGAACCCGCCACCACCACATCGCCCCGCAGCGGTCCGCTCGGCTCGATGTACCAGGCCGGCCCCTCGGGCACCGCAGGAGCAGCAGGCTCGTCCATCGCGACGAGGCTACCCGCGGCACCGACCTCGGCTCCCGGGCGCCCGGACGCGCCGGCGCCGGGCCGCGCAGGCCCGGCGCCTATGGGTGGCAGAGACGTCGCGGTCAGATGGCGTCGGCGCCCCGCTCGCCGGTGCGGATCCGCTGGACGCCGCCGACGTCGGTGATCCAGAGCTTGCCGTCGCCGATCTTGCCGGTGCTGGCCGCCGCTGCGATGGCATCGGCCAGCCCGTCCGCGTCGCCGTCGTCGGCCAGGATCTCGAGCTTCACCTTGGGCACGAAGTCCACCGTGTACTCGGCGCCCCGGTACACCTCGGTGTGTCCTGACTGGCGTCCGAACCCCTGCACCTCGGTGACCGTCATCCCGGCCACCCCTGCCTGCTTCAGGGCCTCCTTCACGTCGTCGAGCTTGAACGGCTTGATGACTGCGGTGATGAGCTTCACATCTCCTCCGATCAGTGCCCGGCCAGGGAGGCCGTGCCGGTGCTGTAGGCCGTCTCGGCGTGCTCGGCCAGGTCGAGACCGGTGGCTTCGGTCTCCTCAGAGACTCGCACGCCGATCGTGGCCTTGAGCGCCAGCATGATGAGCCCCGTGACGACGAACGAGTAGACGATCGTCACCCCGTTGGCGAGGGCCTGCTCGAGGAACAGGTCCCAGCCGCCGCCGTGGAAGACGCCCGCCATCACGTCCGACCCGAAGAAGTCGGGCTCTGAGAACAGGCCGACGGCTAGCGAGCCCACGAGGCCGCCGACGAAGTGGACGCCCACGACGTCGAGGGCGTCGTCGTAGCCGGCCTTGGTCTTGAGGCTCACCGCGTAGGCGCAGACCACGCCCGCCGCGAGGCCGATCCAGATGGGGGCCATGCCGGCCACGAACCCCGCCCCGGGGGTGATCGCCACGAGGCCGGCCACGATGCCGGACGCGGCGCCGAGGTTGGTGATGTGACCGTCCCGCAGCTTCTCCACGAGGGCCCAGGCGAGCCCGCCTGCGGCTGCTGCGAGGAACGTGTTGGAGAAGGCCTGGATGGCGGTGGCGTTGGCGCCCAGCGCAGAGCCGGCGTTGAAGCCGAACCACCCGAACCAGAGGATCCCGGTTCCGAGCATCACGAGCGGCATCGAGTGCGGCGGGTGCCCTTCCGCTGGCCAGCCGCGTCGCTTGCCGAGCACCAGCACGGCGGCGAGGGCGGCGATGCCGGCGTTGACGTGGATGGCGGTGCCGCCGGCGAAGTCGAGCGACCCCCGCTGACCGAGCCAGCCGCCGTACACCCACTTGAACACCGGGACGAACACGAGCATCAGCCAGACGGGCACGAAGACAGCCCAGGCCGAGAACTTCATGCGGTCGGCCACCGCACCCGAGATGAGGGCGGGGGTGATCACCGCGAACATCCCGAGGAACAGGGCCGTGAGGAGCGCCGCACCGCCGTCGGCCTCGAGGCCGAGGCCTCGGAGGAACACGGCGTCGAAGCCACCCAGCCAGTCGTTCTCGAAGGGCACCTGAGCGAGCGAGAACCCGCCGATCGCCCACACCACGGGCACGATCAGCAGGCACCAGAAGTTCATCATCAGCATGTTGAGCACGTTCCGCTGACGGTCCATGCCGCCGTAGAACAGGGCCAGTCCGGGGGTCATGAACAGGACCAGGGCGGCGGAGGTCAGCACCCAGGCGGCGTCGCCGGCATCCATGTCGGGCTCCTCAGGTCGGGGACAGAGCCCGGTCACCCTCTCGTCAGGATGTTTCCCGTTCGTTTCCTGCGGCGGTGTCTTTCGTGAACGGTGCGCCGGGAGCGGTCAGGGGCAGGTCAGCAAGCCGCAAGGAACCGTTCAGTCCCGCTCGGCGTCAGCTCGTGGTCGATCTCCTGGCCGTCCGCGCGGGCTCGGTGGCGGCGTCGCCCGACCCGTACGCTGCCGCGATGCTCGACCCTCGGCCTGACGCGCCCGTGGCCCTCCTCACGACGTCGGCGGCGGCCCACCTCGACGTCGATCTGCCGCTCCTCGTCGACGCGCTGGCGGCGCTCGAGCTCACCCCGGCCGTCGTGGACTGGCACGACGCCGAGCACGACTGGGCCGGGCACGAGCTGGTCGTGGTGCGCTCCACGTGGGACTACACCGACCACCTCGACGAGTTCCTCGCTGTGCTCTCGACGATCGCGGGGGCCACCGTGCTCGCCAACCCGCTCGCGGCGGTGAGCGCCAACGTGGACAAGCGGTACCTGACGCGCCTGGCCGCGCGCGGTGTGCCGGTGGTCCCGACCGCGGTCGTCGAGCCGGGGGAGGGCTTCGAGGTGCCGGCGGGAGCGTTCGTCGTGAAGCCCGTCGTCTCGGCGGGGGCCCGGGACACCGAGCGCTACGACCGGGAGGAGCTGGGGGCCGCTCGAGCCCACGTCGATGCGCTCCACGCCGCGGGGCGGGCGGCGCTGGTGCAGCCGTACGTGACGGCGGTCGACGACCACGGCGAGACCGGTCTCGTCTACCTCGCCGACGAGCTCTCGCACGGGTTCCGCAAGGGCCCGCTCCTGCAGCCGGGCGTCTCGGTGGTCGAGGGGCTCTACCGGGAGGAGCAGATCACCCCGCGCCGGCCCACGGACGCCGAGCGGGCGGTGGCCGAAGCGGCCCTCGACGCGGTGGCCGCCGTCGACCCCACCACGCGGCGATCGGACCTCCTCTACGCCCGGGTCGACCTCGTCCCCGGCCCCGACGGGCCGATCCTCATGGAGCTGGAGCTGGTCGAACCGTCGCTGTTCCTCGACATGGGCGACGGTGCACCGGCGAGGGCGGCTGCCGCGATCGACCGGCACCTGGCGGGGATCCGCGGGTCTGGCCGGCGCCGTCACGGGTAGGCACGCCCCGCCGGCGGCCTTCGGGCCGGCGGCCCGTCCGAGCCCCCGGTGACCGTTCCGCACGACGATCCCGGGGGCTCGGTGCGCCTCGGGTCTGGTCCGCCTCGGTCGGGGGCAGGCACCGGCCCATGACGACCGTCGAGACCACCATCGCCGCGCCCCGAGCCGAGGTCTGGGCGGCGCTGGTGGACGTGCGGACGTACCCGAGGTGGCTCGTCGGGGCGCGCCGGATCCGCTCCGTCGACGACGGGTGGCCGCAGCCAGGCCGGGCCTTCCACCACGTCGTCGGGGTCGGGCCGATAACCATCGCCGACGCTACCCGCTCGGTGGCGGTCGACCCGGAGCGGCGGCTCGAGCTCGTCGTGCGGGCCCGCCCGGCGATCGAGGCCACGGTCGTGTTCGAGCTGTCCGACGCACCCGAGGGGACCCTCGTGGCGATGGAGGAGCACCCGATCGGGCTGCACCGCCTGCTGGCTCCGGTGTTGGCACCGCTCACCCAAGCCCGGAACCGGGCCAGCCTGAAGCGGCTGGAGGACCGCGTCCGTGAGCGGGTCGCGGAGGCATAGCCCGCCAGCAGAGCGGGTAGCGCGGTGCCATGGCTGACAACCCTCAGACCCCCACCACCACCGAGGACGGAGAGATCGTGGAGCCGTCGAACAGCACGGTCCACGACTGGCACGGGCAGAAGGTCGCCGACGACATGGAGATGGTCGACGACGTCCTGGCCGACACGGGCGGCGACGAGCGGGCGGCCGAGCGCGCCTTCGAGGAGCACTCGGCAAAGGACGATCCCGACCGCGACATCAGCAAGCCGAAGCCGTCGTGAGCGACCCAGGCGCGGGCACGGCCGACGAGCGTCCCAGCCGCTTCCCGAAGACCCCTCCCGACGAGGTCCCCGCCCTCGACGAGGCGCCCGACGGCCACACACCGGCCGAGAGCACCGGCGCTGACGACGAGTCGCTGCCCCCCGGCTGACGGTCGCGCCTCGGCGGGAGCGGCTCGGCGCCGTCCGGCGTCGTAGGATCGAACGGCGGTGGCACCGAACGACGCTGGGATGGCCGTGACGCTGGGCTTCGTGCCCCGCTCCGTGGCGGTGCCCGACGTGGACCACCCAGGGCTCCTGCGGGTCGGACCTCGGGCATCGGCGCCCTACGCCCGGGAGGACCTCGAGCGCCACCGGTGCTCGGCCACAGATTCGTCCCGACCCGGCTCGGTCCAACCCGACCTGCTCGGGTTCGGGTTCGACACCGTGGACCTGTCCCGCCTCGACGACCTCCAGACGGTGCTGACCGGCGTGCGGGAGGCCGGTCACGTCACCGAGGCCGACGCGGCCGGGATCCGGGCCGCGCTCGACGGAGCGACGCTCCGATGCTCGAGCGGTCCGACCCTCAGGGTGCTGCACCTGGCCGACGAGGGCCTCATCATGCGCACGGCCGGGCCGAACGGCCTGTCGGTGGTGGGACCGCGCTCCACGGGGATGAACGGCCACGGCCCGGCCACGTCGGTCCACGCGGACCAGGACGTCTACGGCACGCCGCTGACCCAGCTGATGGACGGCCGAGCTCCCGAGCTGTTCCGCCACGACTCGCCCGACGGCGCCAACCACGATGCCAGGCTGATGCTGCTCAACCTCTGGATCCCGTTGCAGCAGATCACCCAGCCGCTGGTGCTGGCCGACGGGCACAGCGTCGACCGGCGCCGCCACCAGCTCCGGTACGGCCTCCCCACCCAGTCCTTCCTCGAGCGCGACGAGGAGATGGCCACCAACGACATCTGGACCTTCCTCCACGACCCCGGCCAGCGCTGGTACCTCCGCTCGGAGATGGACCACCGCAGCGCCTACGTGTTCAACACCCTGAGCACCGCACACGGCTCGTGCGCGCTCCCAGGGGAGGACCTCGCCGAGGCGCTGTACCGCTCCCTGGAGGAGGCCGAAGCGGCCGTCGCGAAGGCAGACCCCGACGCGCTCCGCAGCGCGCGGCCGCCGGACGCGTCGGAGCCGCCGCCATCGGTGCCTCCGGCGCTCTCGGCCGCCATCGCCGAGATGGCGGCGGTGCTCGAAGCGGCACCGCGCGACGCGGCGGCCGTGTGCGGGCCGAGGGCCGAGGGATGGCTGTCATCGGCGCGCGCAGCCCGGCGCCGGGTGGTCCGCATGTCGCTCGAGATGCGGATGGTCGCCTCGCTCGACGCGTAGCTGCGGCAACGGCGGTCCTCGTCGTCCGCCGGCTACCTCTGATTGGACTGCACTGGACTGGAGCGGCCGACGGGAATCGAACCCGCGTATCTGGCTTGGGAAGCGAGCGCTCTACCATTGAGCTACGGCCGCGTGGGGCTCTGACCCTACCCAAGGACCCGGGGGTATCGCCACGCAGGGAGGGCCGGCAGGCCGCTCGCAGGGGGCGACTAGGTTCGGCGCCGTGATCCTCTCCGACCGCTCCATGCGCGAGGCGATCGCGGCGGGGCGCATCGTCATCGAGCCCTTCGACGAGTCGATGGTCCAGCCGGCGTCGATCGACGTGCGGCTCGATCGCTTCTTCAGGGTGTTCCTCAACCACACGATGCCTGTCATCGACGTGAAGCAGAACCTCGAGGAGCTCACCCACCTCGTCGAGATGACCGACGACCAGCCCTTCGTGCTCCACCCCGGCGAGTTCGTCCTCGGCGCCACGCTGGAACGGGTCACCCTGCCCGACGACCTCGTGGCTCGGGTGGAGGGGAAGAGCTCGCTGGGCCGGCTCGGGCTGCTGATCCACTCGACGGCAGGCTTCGTGGACCCGGGTTGGTCGGGCGCGATCACGCTCGAGCTGTCGAACGTGGCCAACCTGCCGATCACGCTCTACCCCGGGATGAAGATCGGCCAGATCTCGTTCATGCAGATGACGACGCCGGCCGACGAGCCGTACGGCTCGAACAAGCTCGGGTCGAAGTACCAAGGTCAGCGGGGGCCCACGCCGAGCCGGTACTGGGAGAACTTCAACAGCTGATCGGCGCCTGGCTCGGCCGGTCCCGAGCGATGGCGCCGGCTGCCCTCCGGCCCGCTCAGCTGGACCGGGCGAGCTCGTCGCGACGGTGGCGGGCCAGCGCCTCCTGGGGCCGGGCGAGCGCTCGGTTGAGCTCGTCGACCAGGTCCTGGAGGTGGAAGGGACGCACCACGAAGCCGTCGGCCCCGGACTGGAACGAAAAGGCCCGGTTGCGGCGGCTGGACCCGCACAGCACCACCCGCGCGGTGCTGATCCGCCGGTCCTCGTGGCTTCGGATCAGGTCGAGGACCCGCAGGCTGGCGCCGATGCCGCCGCTCGTCATGTCGAGCACGACGGCGCGGGGAAGGCGCTCGTGGATGGTCGCCGTCGCGGCGTCGGTGCTGTGGGCGCCGACCGTCAGGAAGCCGGCGTGGCCGAGGAAGCGCACGAGCAGCTCGCAGGCGTCCACGTCGTCGTTGACCACGACGACGGTCGCGGGACGACGGCGCTCGGTGCCGTCCCACTCGTCGTCCTTGCGCCGCCGAAGCGCCACGGAGCCCCCAAGGTGCTCAGGTGCCGGGTTGTCGTGGTGGGGTCAATCCACCGGGGTCTGCAGCTCGCCCAACCGCCGGGCGTCGGCTGCTTCGAGCGCATCGAGGACGTGCATGGAGATGTCGGCCACCTGCACCGTCTCCTCCGCGCCAGCCCCCTTCACGCCGTCGTCCAGCATGATGTAGCAGAACGGGCACGCCGTGGCGACCTTGCTGGCGCCGGTGGCGATCAGCTCCTCGGCCCGCTCGTCGTTCACCTTCTTGCCGGTGCTCTCCTCCATGAACATGCGCGCCCCGCCGGCGCCGCAGCACATGCCCTTGGTGCCGTTGCGCGCGGCCTCCACCATCTCCACGCCGCCGAGGGCGCCGATTACGTTGCGGGGCGACAGGTACACGTCGTTGTGGCGGCCGAGGTAGCACGAGTCGTGGTAGACGACGCGCTCGTCCAGCCGGGCGCCGGTCATGTCCAGCTGGCCGCTGCTGATCAGGTGCTCGAGCAGCTGGCTGTGGTGGATGACCTCGTAGTGGCCGCCCAGCTGGGGGTACTCGTTCATGAGCGTGTTGAAGCAGTGCGGGCACTGCGTGATGACCTTCTTCACACCCATCCCGTTCAGGGACTCGATGTTGGCCATGGCCAGCATTTGGAAGATGTACTCGTTGCCCGAGCGCCGGGCCGGGTCGCCGGTGCACTGCTCGGACGGACCGAGGATGGCGAAGTCGATGCCGGCCCGCTGCAGCAGCTTGGCCATGGCGATCGTGACCTTCTGGTTCTTGTCGTCGAACGAGCCGGCGCAGCCGACCCAGTACAGGTACTCGTGGTCGAACGCGTCGCCGGGCTCGACGACGGGGACGTCCTCGACCTTGCTGGTCCAGGCGGCCCGGTCGCTCTGGCTCATCCCCCACGGGTTGCCCGAGTTCTCCATGCCCCGGTACGCGCTGCCCAGCTCGGTCGGGAAGTTCGACTCCATGAGCGACAGGTAGCGCCGCATGTCGAGGATCTTGTCGAGGATCTCGATGTTGACCGGGCAGATCTCGTCGCAGGCCTTGCACGACGTGCAGGCCCAAACCTCCTCGGGGGTGATGCGCTCGAACAGGCTGTCGGAGGACACCGTGATCTCCGGGTCGACGCCGAGCGGCGGCGATACCGGCGGGGTGCCGGTCCGGGACATGACCTCACCGGTCTTGAGGACGATCTCCCGTGGATCGAGCGGCTTGCCGGTGGCGTGGGCCGGGCACACGGAGGTGCACCGGCCGCACATCGTGCAGGCGTCGGTGTCGAGCAGCTGCTTCCAGGTGAAGTCCGAGACGGTGGCGGCGCCGAAGCTCTCGAGCTCGGTCTCCATCAGGTTCGGCATGGGCCGCATGGCGCCCTTCGGGCGATCGCGGTCCCTCAGGTACATGTTGAGCGGCGACGTGAAGATGTGGCGCAGCATCGTGACCGGCAGGATCACGACGAAGAGGAAGAAGCTGGCCACGTGGGCGATCCACCAGACCTGGTGGACGCCGGCCAGGTTCCCGGCGTCGTCGACGAGGCCGGAGAGGGGGTACCCGATGAAGGACCACCTCTCGAAATCGGGTCGCCCGTCGAGCGCGATCCGCCACACCTCGGCGCCGAAGCCGGTGACCGCGATGGCGAAGAGGGTGCCGAGGATGATGGCGTGCTCGGGCTTGGACTTGATGCGGATCCGGTAGGGCCGCTGGACGTAGCGACGGACGACGGCCCACATCACGCCCACGAGGAGCATGAGCCCGGCGCCGTCGCCCACCGCGGCGTAGGCCTTGTAGACGCCGCCGTGGAGGAACTTCCACGACTCGGGGACCTGGTGGTTGATCTCGAGGACCGTGGTGACGGCCAAGAGGATCAGGAAGCCGAAGTAGATGAGGCTGTGCATGACCCCGGCGGCGGGGTCGCGCAGCAGGGTCTGCATGTAGACGCCGGCGCGGAAGTCGCCGAGGCGGCGCTTCGCGTTCTTGGCGGTGGTGCGACGGTTGTCGGGGTTGCCGCGCTCCCAGTTCTTCACCCGCTGTGAGAACAGGACGGCGCCGTAGACGACGAGCACGGGGAAGACGCTGTAGAACACGAGCTTCCACGCGCTCGGGATGTTGCCGAAGACCTCCCGCTGGATCTCGCTGTCGTCGTGGAACTGGAAGACCGTGGCGGTGATGCCCGACACGACGATGATCGTGGCGAACACGAGACCCAGGCCGATGGCCAGCTGATGAGGCTTCAGTCGGGACTTCACGGGCGAGACGGTACCGCGGGCGCCTGGGGCGACCCGAAACGCACGCCCGTCGGCGTCGATGGCTCGAAGAAGGGCCCGGACGGCAACGGCCGTCGAGCCGTCAGCCGTAGGTCTTGGTGTCCAGGTCCCGGATGCGGGCGGCCAGGGACTTCAGGAGCTTGTGGGCGATCGGCGGCACCTCGTCCACCAGGGCGGCGAACTCGCGGGCGCCGAGCACCAGCACGGTCATGTCGGTGGCGGCGGTGACGGTGGCCGTGCGGGGACCGTGGTCGAGCAGCGCAAGCTCGCCGACGGCGTCGCCGGCGCCCAGCGTGGCGATCTTGCGACCGTTGCGGCGCACCTCGGCGGTGCCCTCGACGACCACGAAGGCCTCACGGCCGATCTGCCCCTGCTCGCACAGGTGCTTTCCGGCCGGGACCCTCACCTCGTCGCTGGCCTTGGCGACGGCCTGGAGCTCCTTCTTCGAGCACGCCGAGAAGAGCGGGACCGACGCGAGGTGGTCAAGGTGGGAGTTTCGAGCCATGGCGCCGAAGCATATGGACGATCCGCGGAGCCTGCCGGGATCCTGGTCCGCTCCTCGATCGGGACCCTTCACCACGGCGTAACAAGCGCGAAACGTGACGCCCGTACGGTCGGGCGCTGTGGACGTCGTGCTCCTGCGCTGGCCTGCTGACGACGACCGTCGAGCGCAGCTGCAGGGCGCAGGCCGGGCCCGTCTTCTGCTCGTGGAGGGCAGCGCCCCGCCGCCGGCACTCCTCGACGAGCTCGAGGACTGGATCCGGCTCCCCGCCGCCGAGGCCGACCTGGAGGCGCGCATCGAGGCGCTGGCGGCCCGAGCCCCCCGCAGCGCCGCCCCGACGATCGACGACGACGGCCTGGTGCGCTTCGAGGGGCGGTGGGTGTCGCTCCCCCCGGTCGAAGCCCGGCTGGCGGAAGCGCTCATCGGTCGCTACGGCGCCGTCGTGTCCCGTGAGGCGCTGTCACGGGCCGGTTGGCCGCAGGGCGCTCCGGGCCGCAACGCCCTCGACGTGCACGTCCTGCGCCTGCGCCGGCGTGTGGCGCCGCTCGACCTCGTCATCCGCACCGTTCGCAACCGCGGGTACCTCCTCGAGCGGACCGTCACGGAGGCCGCCTCGGGCTGACCCCGTCAGGAGCGGGGCGTCAGGTGGTGTCGTCGTGGAGGAGGCCGAGGTAGCCGATGGCGACGCGCGCGGCGCCGTCGAGCAGGGCCTTGTCGGAGGGACGGGGCCCGGACATGCGGATGAGGCTCACGAGGTCGCCCTTGCGCATGAGGACGATGTCGCGCTCCTCGATGGCGCCCGAGTCGGGGTCGAGCTCGATGCGGATGGCGAGCGTGTCGTCGGAGAGGACGCCGAAGTCGAGCCCCCCCGTCCGGATGGCGAGGCCCTGGTCTGCCACGACCACGCTGCTGCAGTCGTTGGCGACGTCACGGAAGAGCTGCTCGACCGCCCCGCCCCCTCCGGGGAACCAGGCTAGGGCGTGGGTGACCGCCACCGCGTCGCGGGTGAAGTCGCGGCTGACGGACTCCTCGGGCTCCAGCTCTGCCAGCCGGTCGTCGCACTCGTGCTCGGGCAGCACCTCGGACGCGAAGGGCGTGCTCTCGTCGGCGGCCACGTAGCCCTCCGGCAGATCGCCCTCGTCGATGAGCGCAGCGGTGAGGCGCTCCTCGGTGACGGGTTCGGGGTCGGGTTCGGTCAGCTCCCGGTCCGTGCTGCAGGCGCTGAGCGCCAGAGCGGCCCCGAGGCCGAGCGCGACGATCGATCTGGTGGCCACGGTGCCCTCCCGTTCAGTGCCGAGCCGCCATCATCGCACCCCGCGCCCGCAGCACGTGCGCTTCTCGCCGACCGGGGCCGTCATCCAGCCTCGGCCTGGCGTGCGACGGCCTCCGCTGCCGCCCGGATCTCCTCGGGGCTGCGGAGGTAGCGCTCGATCACCGGCCTGGTCTCGAGCGGGCGAAGGTCGTCACCGAGGTCGTAGACGAGCGGCTCGCCGGTGGGGATGTTCAGCTCGACGATGTCGTCGTCGCTGATGCCGTCGAGGTGCTTCACGAGGGCTCGCAGGCTGTTGCCGTGGGCGCCGACGAGCACCGTGAGCCCGGCCCGCAGGTCCGGGGCGATCCCGTCCTCCCAGTACGGCAGGAGCCGCTCCACGACGTCCTTCAAGCACTCCGATCGCGGGAGCTGGTCGGCCGGCACCTGCGCGTAGCGCTCGTCTCGGTTGGGGTTGTACTCGTTGTCCTCAGCGATGGGCGGCGGTGGGGTGTCGTAGCTGCGGCGCCAGAGCTTCACCTGGTCGGCTCCGAAGCGGGCGGCCGTCTCGGCCTTGTTGCGGCCGGTGAGGTCCCCGTAGTGGCGCTCGTTGAGCCGCCAGTCCCGCCGCACGGGGATCCAGGAGCGCCCCATGGCCCGCAGCGCCAGCTCGACGGTGTGGATGGCGCGAGTCTGCAGCGAGGTGTGGACGACGTCGGGAGCGATCCCGTGCTCGGCCATGAGCCGCCCGGCGGCCACCGCCTGCTGCTCGCCGAGAGGTGTCAGCTGGGCATCCCACCAACCCGTGAAGAGGTTGAGCCTGTTCCACTCGCTCTCGCCGTGGCGGAGCAGCACGAGCCGGTGCGCGGTCATGTCAGGCGACGATAGGCCGGGTCCCGGCGGCGGCTGGCACCGGCGATGGGGCAGGATGATGCGCCATGCCCCCGCGCCTGCGCCTCGTCGTCGCTGACAACGACCCGGCCGCCCTTGACCTCGCCGTCACCGACCTGACGCTCGAGGGGCACGACGTGGTGGCGGCCGTCCTCGACGGCGCGTCCGCCCTAGCGGCCTGCGAGGAGCACCGGCCCGACGTGGTGGTCCTCGACCACCGCATGCCTCCGGGCCCCAATGGGCTCGAGGTCGCGGAGCGGCTCTCGGTCGAGCAGCCCGGGCTCGGCGTCGTCGTGTTCACCAACTACCAGGACCGCGAGCTCATCGACGCGATCGGGGCCGCGGGCGCGCTCTACATCCCGAAGGGGAGCCTCCGCCGCCTGCGCCGCGCGGTGCTGGAGGCGGCCGGCTCCCTCGACGACTCGGCCGCCGCCGGTTGAACGGAAGGCGGACGGTCGATCGATCAAGCAGCGGTGATCTCGCGCACGAGGTCGGGGAGGCGGTCCAGCTCGTGCTTCGACACACAGCTGGTGATGCCCAGCTCGCTGGCGCGGGCGCGCACGTCGGCGTCGAGGAAGGCGCTGTAGAGCACGATGATCTGGGCCGGTCGCTCCTCGAGGATCCGCTGGGCCACCTCGAGTCCGCTGAGCCCCGGCATGCGGTTGTCGAGGATGACGACGTCCGGCACCGGCGGGCCGTCGAGCTCGCGCCACACCTCGATCGCCTCTCGCCCGTCGGCGGCCTCGCCGACGATCGTAAGCCCGTCGTTCGCCATCTCGATCACGAGGCGCACGAGCATCCGCATGTCGAGCTCGTCGTCCACGATCAGCATGGTCGTCATCAGCGCTCCTCCTCGTGCGCGCAGACCCTACGCTGTCGGCCAGTCCGTGCCGAACGCGACGGCAGCGTCCGAGTCGGGAGAGCCAACGGGTCGATGGGCGAGGGGAGCGACACAGGCCGCCGAGCGCGGCTCCGGCCCGCCGACCGGCTGGTCGCGCTGGTCGCGGCCGCCGCGATCCTCGCCACCACCGGCCTGTTGGCAGAGCGGCAGCAGGCGCTCGTGCAGGCCGAAGCCGTGGAGGCCGACTGGAGGGTCGTGAACGACCTGATCGTGGCCGTCCACATCGACCTCGAGGCGTTCACCGAGGAGATCGAGGCGGCGGCGGGCCAGCCGGGGCGGCCGGTCCCGGCCAGCCAGGTCCCGGGCGTGGTGCTCGGCGAGGTCAGCGCCGGACGGTTGCCGACGGGCACCGAGCTCACCACCGCAGACCTGCGGCGACCCGAGGTGATCTCGATGCTGGGCCGGGCCGTCGACACCGGTGAGCTCGCCTCGATCACACCGACGTTCCTCGACGTCGGCCTCCGCTCCGTCGTGGCGGCCCCGTCCTACGACGCCCCCGCCGGGCAGCTCCGGACCGTGGAGGCCCGCCGGGGCGCGCTGGAGCGCTGGGTCGTGGCCACGGTCGACCTCGGTGCGATGGCGAGCGCGCACCTGCCCGAGGGCCTGGGGGGCCGGGTGACGGTCGCCGACCGCACCTTCCTCGCCGGGGCGGGTGCGCCCCACGCCGACGTGGGCCAGCGCATCGACCTCCACGGGTACGTCATCGACATCCGGGCCGGAGCCGTCGACGCTCCGGGGCTCTCCGGTTGGACCTGGCTCATCCTCGCGGTGGGCGCGGCCCTGGCGGTCGGGGCGGCGGTGAGGATCCTCGTGCTCCGATCGCGGGTCCTCCACCAGGCGGAGGCGCTCGCTCGGGGCGAGGCGCAGGCCGACCTGATCGCCGAGGTGGCCCCGGTCGTCCAGCAGTCGCTCGACCTCGCCGACGTGCTCCCCGCCATCGCGGTCCAGCTGCGTGACCACTTCGCCTTGGCCGGGATCCACCTCGCCACCGGCGAGGGCGCGGCCGGGGAGGTCGAGGTCTTCGGGATCGGTGACCGCCCCGCCCACGTCAGCACTCCCGTCCTCACGCCTCCCGCCAGCCTCGCCGCCGGAGCTGGCCTGTCCTTGGCCCTCCAGCGCGGCGGGCGCAGCGTCGCCCGGCTCGACCTCGTCGCCGGCCGCGACCTCCGCGAAGAGGAGCTGCGCTCCCTGCGGGTGCTCACCGAGCTCGTGACCGCGGCGGTGGTCAACGCAAACCTCTACGCCGCCCAGCAGGACGCAGTCCGCCGCCTCCGCGAGCTCGACGCCCTCAAGACGGTCTTCCTCAGCACCGCCTCCCACGAGCTGCGAACCCCCGCCACCGCCATCGGCGGCTTCGCGTCGCTGCTCGAGCAGCGCTGGGACGCCTTTCCCGACGACCGGCGCCAGGAGATGGTGCGCCGCATCGCGGCGAACGCCCGCTCCCTCGGCGCGGTGGTCGAGGACCTGCTCGACTTCTCGCTGCTCGACCGGCGGGAGCAGCCGCTGCCCACCACCCCGACCGACCTGGGGGCGCTCGCCACCGGGGTGGTGGACCGGCTCTCGACGCTGTTCGGGGACCACACGCTCGACGTGCACGTCGACGAAGCCGCACCGATGGTCGTCGGTGAGCAGAACGCGCTGGAGCGAGTCGTCACCAACCTCCTCACGAACGCCGTGAAGTTCTCCCCGAGGGGGACCACGATCTCCGTGTCCGTGGAGGCGGCACCGGGCGGGGGTCGGCTCGTGGTCCGCGACCAGGGGGTGGGTGTGCCCGACGAGGACAAGGCCAGGGTCTTCACCCGCTTCTACCGGGGCTCCGGCGAGGCGGTCGTCCAGACCCGGGGCGTCGGCATCGGGCTGTCGGTGGTGCTCGAGCTCGTCGAGCGCCTCGGTGGCACCATCGGCGTCGACGACGCACCCGGCGGCGGGGCGAGGTTCACGGTCTGGCTGCCCGAGTGGAGCGCGGGCGACGGCCATCGAGAGGGCGACGCGGTCGTCGAAGGGGAGGTCGAGGATGCTCGAACGAGCTGAGCGCCTGCTCCCGGGGGCCGTGCTGCTCGGGTTCGTGGTCGCTGCGGTCCTGGTGAGCCTGCTGATCCGGGACGCCCAGGGCCGGGCGGTCGACGGGCTCGAGGAGTCACTGGTGGCCGAGGTCTCGGCTCTGGCCGACAGCCAGAACGCCCAGTACGCGTCGCAGCTCCTGGGGAGCCGGCCGGTCGTCGAGGGCCTCGGGCTCACGGGGGAGCCCGGCAGCCGCGAGGACCTCGACAAGCTGAACGAGCTCATCGAGCTCTTCGGGGGTCAGATCACGAACGGGATCTTCCTCGTCGACTTCCAGGCCGTGGTCACCCAGGGCGTGCAGCTCGGCGAGCTCGAGGTGGGCGAGGTCGTCCCCCGACCCGAGCTGGTGGAGCTCATGGCCTCCGAGGCCTTCCGCAGCGGCCAGCTGCCCGGTCGGATCCTGCCGGTCGGCGATGGGGTGACGACCGACCAGCAGACGCTGCTCTTCGTGATCCCCCTCACGGCGCCGTCCGATGCCCCGGCCAGCGCCGAGAGCCCACCCGTGGTGGTGGGAGGGCTCGTGCTCGAGGATCCGGTCGACATCACCGAGGAGGAGCAGTCCGGTGGCCTGGGAGCGGTCCGTCGGGGCGAGACGGGCCTCTACCTCCTCTTCGACGACCGGGGCAGCGTCGTCGCATCCAACGACCCCGCCTACGTCACCCGATCGGCCGAGAGCCTGGAGCTGTCCGAGGTGCTCGCCGACGATCCCGGCACCGTGCACCGCCGCGACGGGCGGGTGGTCGTCGATCGCGAGCTGCCGGCGGTCGGGTGGCGGCTCGTCTTCACGCAGGACGAAGAGGAGTTCGAGGAGCCGCTCGCCGGTCCGCTGCAGACGGCGGGCACGGTCATCGTGATCGCGCTGCTCGCGGCCGGGTTCGTGATGACGCTCGTGCTCATACGGCGGCTGCGCAACGCCCGGGAGGAGCAGGCGCGGCTGGCCCAGGTCAGCGCCGCCCAGCAGGAGCTGATCTCGATCGTGTCCCACGAGCTGCGCACCCCGGTGGCGGGCGTGCTCGGCTTCCTCGAGACGAGCCTCGACCACTGGGACCAGATGGACGACCCCCAGCGTCGCAGCGCGGTGGCTCGCGCCGCGGCCAACGCTCGGCGCCTGCAGGCCATGGCCCGCGACGTGCTCGACACCCAGCACCTCGAGACCGGCGAGCTGGTCCAGGTCATGGGCCCGGT
Source organism: Acidimicrobiia bacterium (assembly GCA_046565645.1). Classification (GTDB taxonomy): domain Bacteria; phylum Actinomycetota; class Acidimicrobiia; order Acidimicrobiales; family VFJN01; genus VFJN01. Next base: position 36,010 of record JBKHYD010000054.1, read on the forward strand.
GGAGATCGTGGCCGAGGTGCGCGACGCCGTCGAGGCGCAGCAAGAGCTGGACGGCGAGCGTCGGTTCGAGGTCCAGGTGCCTGACGGGCCCGTCTGGGTGTCGGCCGACGCCGATCGCCTCCAGCAGGTGCTGTCCAACCTCCTCGACAACGCCCGCAAGAACGCCCCCGTGGTGGCACCGGTGGAGATCGAGCTGCGGGTGGTGGACGGCGAGGCGGAGGTCACCGTGCGGGACCAGGGGCCGGGCATCACCGACGAGGCCCGGGAGCGGATCTTCGACAAGTTCGTGCGGGGTCGCGGCGAGTCGGTGACCGGCACCGGTCTCGGCCTCTACATCAGCCGCCAGATCATCGAGGCCCATGGCGGCCGGATCTGGGTCGAGAGCGACCCGGGCCAGGGCGCCACCTTCAAGTTCCGCCTCCCGATCGCCACGGCGTCCGGTTCGGAGACCGGCGCCGAGCCGGTCGCCCCAGCCGACTGACGCTGTCGCCGTCGTCGTGGATCAGACGTCGTAGATGCCGTCGGCGGTCACCGCGACGGCGACGACCACGAGCAGCGCAGCAGACACCCGGATGCCCCACCTCGACACCGCCGGCTCGTCGCGGAGCGACGACGACCGGGCGGGGCCGGGCGCCGTCCGGTCGTCCACGGCCACGACGACAGCCCCGGCGACGACGGCAGCCAGGGCGACGAGCGCCAGCCCTCCGTCGGCTCCGGCGCTGAGCGCGGCCACCAGGGCGGCGGGCCGCAGCATGGTGGGCACGGCCACGGGCACCACCGCCGCCAGGAGCGCGCTCCCTCGGCCAGGGCGGGGTCCCTCGTCGAGCGGCGCGGGCTCGTCCGGTCCGCCCCAGCGACCGGTGGCAGGGCGGACCAGATCGGCCAGCGCGGTCACGAGCAGCACGAGACCTGCGCCGATCCGCAGGGTGGGCGCGCTCACGTCGAGCGCCTTGAGCAAGGGCCCGCCGGCGGCGCCGGCCAGGACCACCACCGCGAGGCTGACGGCCGCTCCGGCCAAGGCCCGCCACCGCGGGCCCTGACGGCGCGCGCCGAGCCCTCTCGCGGCCGAGCCCGCCCGGAGCGGGTCGAGCGCGAGGACCAGGGCGGCGACGAGCAGAGCAGTCGGCACCTCAGCCCCCCAGGGCTCGTCCACCTGCACCGGCTGGGAGGCGAGGATCGGCTCGGCGAAGAGCACGGCCGATAGGGCGTGCTGCTGGTCGTCCATCTGGGTGATGCCCCGCTGCAGCCAGGCGCCCCGGGCGCGATCGGGCTCGGGCGCGTGGGCCGCCTCCTCGGGGGACACCTGGCGCTCCACGAGCATCCCGGCCGCGCACACGGTGCGGCGAGCCAGCGGGTCGCGCAGGTCGACGAGCGCCGGTTCATCACTGGCCAGGCGCCACAGCCCGGCCAGCTGCTCTCCGAGCGTGCCGAGCCCCGCTCCCAACGTCGGCTCGCCCCGCACCAGCTCGTTGCCCCAGGTTCCGGTGCGCTGCGACTCCCACCGCACCTGGAAGCCGGCGATGCCCGCCTGGCGCTCGGCGTAGGCCCGCCGAGCCGCGGTCGCGTCCGCACCGTCGAGCGGCTCGGGCCAGGCCGCCTGGGTGGCGAGGCCGTACGCGGCCCAGTGATCGGAGATGTCGGGGAACCAGCGCTCCGCCTCGTCGCGCGCGGAGGCGAGGTACCGGCCCACCCGGTCGGCCACCGCCCCGAAGCCCTCGTCGGGCAGCTCGCGGTGGAGGAGGCCGAGGGCCCAGTACACCTCGCCGGTGAAGAACGGGGACGGGTCCTCGCTCAGCGGGGCGCCGGCGGGGAGATGCCAGTAGGCCACCACGGCGCCGGAGGGCCGGACCATCGCGGCCAGGAACCGGCCCAGCGCGCGCAGGTCGTCGTCGTGGGCCCGGTCCCCGGTGAAGGCGCGCCGCTCGACCAGGCCTGCGGCCAGCAGCCCGCTGGCGCCGACGGGGACGACGTCGCCTTCGGGTCCGAAGGCCGAGCCGCCCTCCACCTCGACGAGCCGATCGAGCGCCCAGCCGGCACCGGCGTCGGCCACCTCCAGGGCGCTCGCGTGACCGGCGGCAGCCGCCTGGTAGAGCGACATCGTCACCCCGCCGTGGCGGGTCAGGTTGTAGCCGCCGAGGTCCCGCCCGGCCTCGGCGTCGTACCGGTAGAGCCAGCGACCGTCGGCCCGCTGGTTGCGCTCGAACCAGCCCACCGCCTCCGCGGCCGAGGTGTGCAGGGCCTCGGGGGTGACCGCCGGGCACTGCTCGGGCAGCAGCACCACCGCTCGGAGCGCCGTCGCCACCAGGACCCACCCGAGGGCGGTCCGCAACAGCGTCCGGCGGCCCATGGGGGACGAGGGTACCGGGACGGTCCCGTAGCCTCCGGGAGGTGCGGGGACGACTACGCGCCTACGCCGCCCTGGCCGCCGTGCTGGCGGCCGTGCTGGTGCCGCCGCTCGTCCCGCCCGCCGCCGACAGCTTCCCGCTGTCCACCTACCCGATGTTCTCCCACGACCGCGGGCCCCGCTCGGCGATCGCGACCCTGGTGGGCCTCGACGCCGACGGCGGGCCGCACCGGCTCAGCCCCCCGCTGATCGGCGGCACCGACGAGCCGATGCTGGCGGTGGCCACGGCGGGGCGGGCGGCCCGGGGCTCGGCGGCCGAGCAGGCCCGGCTGTGCGCCCAGGTGGCGGAGCGGGTGGCCGGCGCCGACCGAGCCGAGCTGGTCGAGGTCGCGCTCCAGGTGGAGGAGCACGACTCGGTCCCCTTCCTCACCGGCCAGCGGACCGAGGCGGCGGCGGTGAGGGTCCTGGCCCGCTGCGAGGTCCGCCGGTGAGCGGGCCTCGGCCCGGCGCGCCGGGTCCGGCGGTGGCGGCCGCCGCTGGCGGGCGCGCCGGGCGTGCGGCGTCGAAGCTGGACGGCCGCTACCTGGCGCCGGCGCCCCCCGAGCGGCTGGCGGCGCTGCGGGTGCTGGTCGGTGCCTTCGGGGTGGCGTTCCTCGTCGTCCGGTGGCCCCACCTCCTCGCGGTGGCCCGAGCCGACGACCCCCGCTTCGAGCCGGTCGGGCCGCTGGCGTGGATGGCCGGCCCGGCTGCGCCCGCGGTGGGCCGGGCCGTGCTGGTGGTGGCGCTGGCCAGCGGCACCGCCTTCGTGCTCGGGTGGCGCTGGCGGGCCAGCGGCCCGGTGTTCGCGCTCGCCTTCCTCGCCGTCACCACCTACCGCAGCTCGTGGGGGCAGATCTTCCACACCGAGAACCTGGTGGCCCTGCACCTCCTCGTCCTGGCGGTCAGCCCCGCCGCCGACGCGTGGGCGCTCGACGCCCGTCGGCGGGCCGGCCCACCCGCGCCGGCGTCCCCGGACCACGGCTGGCCCGTGAGGCTCCTGACCGTGCTCACCCTGGGCACGTACGCGGTGGCGGGCTGGGCCAAGCTCCGCAACGGTGGTCTCGGCTGGATCGAGGGCGACGTGCTCCGCCACCACATCGCCCACGACGCCCTGCGCAAGACCCTCGTCGGGGGTTCCCGCTCGGAGCTCGGCGTCGCCGTCCTCGACCACGGCTGGGCGTTCGGGCCGATGGCGGTCGCCTCGCTGGCCGTGGAGCTCGGGGCGCCGCTGGCGCTCCTCGACCGCCGGCTCCGGGTGCTCTGGGCGATCGCGGCGTGGACCTTCCACCTGGGCGTCCTGGCGCTCATGGGGATCGGCTTCCCCTACCCGCTCACGGGGGTGGCCTTCGCCTCGCTGTTCAGGGTCGAGCGGGTCCCGGGGTGGATCCGAGCCCGGTCGCACCGACCCTCGCGGACGCCGCGACCGGAAGTTGTCAACACCTGACTCAACTTCTATCCTCCACAGGGACACAAGTTCGCGACTCCCTCGGAGGACCCCCCATGCCCAAGGCCGTCGGCATCGATCTCGGCACCACCAACTCCGTCGTCTCGGTCCTCGAGGCCGGCGACCCGGTCGTCATCCCCAACAGCGAGGGCTCCCGCACCACGCCCTCCGTCGTCGCCTTCTCGAAGGGCGGCGAGGTGCTGGTCGGCGAGGTGGCCAAGCGCCAGGCGATCACCAACCCCGACCGCACGATCCGCTCCGTGAAGCGCCACATGGGCACCACCTGGAGCACCGAGATCGACGGCAAGAAGTACACCGCCCAGGAGATCAGCGCTCGCACGCTCATGAAGCTGAAGCGCGACGCCGAGGCGTACCTGGGCGACACGGTCACCCAGGCCGTGATCACCGTCCCCGCCTACTTCGACGACGCCCAGCGCACGGCCACCAAGGAGGCGGGCCAGATCGCCGGGCTCGAGGTGCTGCGCATCATCAACGAGCCCACCGCGGCCGCGCTGGCCTACGGGCTGGACAAGGGCTCGGCCGACGAGACGGTCCTCGTGTTCGACCTCGGCGGCGGCACCTTCGACGTGTCGATCCTCGAGATCGGCGATGGCGTGTTCGAGGTGAAGAGCACCCACGGCGACACCCACCTCGGCGGCGACGACTGGGACCAGAAGGTCATCGACTGGCTCGTCGAGCAGTTCAAGTCGGCCCACGGCGTGGACCTGTCCAAGGACAACATGGCCCTCCAGCGCCTCAAGGAGGCGGCCGAGAAGGCCAAGATCGAGCTGTCCCAGGTGCAGCAGACGCAGATCAACCTGCCGTTCATCACCGCCACCGCCGACGGGCCGCTGCACCTCGACGAGCAGCTGTCGCGGGCCAAGTTCCAGGACCTCACCAGCGACCTGCTCCAGCGCTGCCGCACCCCGTTCGAGCAGGCCATCAAGGACGCCGGCCTCACCAAGGACGAGATCGACCACGTGATCCTGGTCGGCGGCTCCACCCGGATGCCGGCGGTCACCGAGCTCGTTCATGAGCTCACCGGCAAGGAGCCCAACAAGGGCGTCAACCCCGACGAGGTCGTCGCCATCGGCGCCGCCGTTCAGGCCGGCGTGCTGAAGGGCGAGGTCAAGGACGTCCTGCTCCTCGACGTGACCCCGCTCTCGCTCGGCATTGAGACCAAGGGCGGCGTGATGACCAAGCTCATCGAGCGCAACACCACGATCCCCACCCGCCGCACCGAGGTGTTCACCACCGCCGAGGACATGCAGCCCTCCGTCGAGATCCACGTCCTGCAGGGCGAGCGGGAGATGGCCCAGTTCAACAAGACGCTCGGCAAGTTCCAGCTGGTCGACCTGCCCCCCGCCCCGCGGGGCGTCCCGCAGATCGAGGTCACCTTCGACATCGACGCCAACGGCATCGTCCACGTGTCGGCCAAGGACCGCGCCACCTCCAAGGAGCAGTCCATGACGATCACGGGCCAGTCGAGCCTCGACAAGGACACCATCGAGCAGATGGTCCGGGACGCCGAGGCCCACGCCGAGGAGGACCGCCGGCGCCGCGAGGAGGCCGAGGTCCGCAACAACGCCGACACGCTCGTGTACCAGACCGAGAAGCTGCTGAAGGAGCAGGGCGACAAGCTCGAGGGCGACGAGAAGAGCCAGGTCGAGGACAAGCTCGGCGAGCTGAAGGCAGCCATCGGCGGCACCGACGTGGAGGCCATCAAGACCGCCACCGACGCGCTCATGACGGCGTCGCAGGGCTTCACCCAGCGGCTCTACGACGCGGCTGCGGCGGCTGACCGCGAGGCGGGGGCCGGTGCCGCGGGCGGCGCGGAGTCGTCCGACGACGACGTCGTGGACGCCGAGATCGTGGACGAGGACCAGGCCGAAGAGCGATGACCGAGCCGTCCCAGGAGCCGATCGACGCCCTCGACCCCGATCCTCCGGCCGACGGCCCGGCGGAGCCGGTGGTCGAGGGCGAGGCCGCCGCCCCGGCCGGCGTCGAGGGCGAAGCTGCCGAGGGCGAGGTCGTCGAGGGCGAGGTCGAGCCGGAGGTCACCTTCGAGACCCTCCTCAGCGACCTCGAGCGGGTGGCGCTCGAGCGCGACCAGTTCCTCGACGCCTACCGCCGGGCCCAGGCCGACTTCGAGAACTTCAAGAAGCAGTCCCAGCGCCGGGCCGAGGACGAGGTCCAGCGCCGCTTGGGCGCGTTCGTCGAGCGCTTCCTCCCGGTGCTCGACGCCTGCGACGCGGCGCGCCAGCACGGCGCCGGCGACGAGGTCGAGCCGATCGTCACCGCCCTCATGCTGGCCCTCGAGAAGGAGGGCCTGGAGCGCGTCGACCCGGCGGGGGAGCCCTTCGACCCGGCGGTGGCCGAGGCGGTCGTCCACGAGCCCGGCAGCGGCGGCGACCACGTGGTGGCCGAGGTCCTCCGGGCCGGCTACACGTTCAACGGCCGGGTCCTGCGTCCCGCCATGGTCAAGGTCACGGACTGATGTCGACCTCGGCGTCGGACACCGGGCTGGCGAGGGGGGTGCGGGGGGAACGGCTCCTGCGGTTCCCCCTGCCTGCCGATCGATCCGGCTTCGCCGGTCGGTCGGCCGACGGTGAGCGCGGCCGGAGGCCGCTCCGCTTCGTTCGGGCTGCGACCTCTGGTTGCAGCCAGAGGGCGTAGCCATGGCGCCGCAGCGAGAGTGGCTCGAGAAGGACTACTACCGGGTCCTCGGCGTGCCGGAGACGGCTTCCGCCAAGGAGATCAAGAGCGCGTACCGCAAGCTGTCCCGCCAGTACCACCCTGACGCCAACCCCGGTGACGCCGCCGCCGAGGAGCGGTTCAAGGAGATCTCAGCCGCCTACGACGTGGTGGGCGACCCCGACCGGCGCAAGGAGTACGACGAGCTCCGCCGGCTCGGCCCAGCGGCGGCCGGCTTCCCCGGCGGGGGAGGTCCGGGCGGGTTCTCCTTCGGTGACGCGGGCGACCTCGGCGACCTGCTCGGCGGCCTCTTCGGCCAGCGAGGCGGGCGGCGCGGAGGTCGCGGCGGTCCGCACCGAGGTCAGGACCTCGAGACCGAGCTCCACCTCTCCTTCGAGGACGCCGCCACCGGCATCACCACCGTCGTGCACCTCACCAGCGAGGCCACCTGCCGCACCTGCCACGGCTCCGGGGCCAGGCCGGGCACCGCGCCGCGCCCCTGTGCTCGCTGCGGCGGCCAGGGCGTGGTCTCGGAGAACCAGGGCCTCTTCTCGTTCTCCTCGCCCTGCCCGGTCTGCGGCGGCCGGGGCGCCACCATCGACGACCCCTGCCCGACCTGCCGGGGAACGGGGGTCGAGCGTCGACCCCGCGAGGTCAAGGTCCGCATCCCGGCCGGCGTGGACGACGGGCAGCGCATCCGCCTCAAGGGCCGAGGCGGACCGGGGCGGGGCGGCGGGCCGGCGGGCGACCTGTTCGTCGTGGTCCGGGTCAGCCCGCACCCGCTGTTCGGCCGCAAGGGTCGGGACCTCACCCTCACCGTCCCCGTCACCTTCCCGGAGGCCGCCCTCGGGGCGGAGGTGACGGTCCCCACCCTCTCGGGCAGCCCGGTCACGCTGAAGGTGCCGGCCGGCACCCGCTCGGGGCGCACCTTCCGGGTGAGGGGCAAGGGCATCACCACCGCGAAGGGCGCCGGTGACCTGCTCGTCACCGTGGAGGTGGCCGTGCCCGCCAAGCTCTCCAGTGCCGAGCGCAAGGCGCTCGAAGCGTTCCAAGCCGCCGGCGACGGTGCGTCGCCCCGTGAGCACCTCGGAGTGTGATCCCGATGGCAGCAGCGAAGAAGCAGCGAGCGGTGTACGTGATCTCGGTGGCGGCCGAGCTGGCCGGCCTCCACCCCCAGACCCTGCGCATCTACGAGCGCAAGGGCCTCGTCGACCCGGCCCGGACGGGCGGCGGCAGCCGGCGCTACAGCGACGAGGACATCGAGCAGCTCCGCCGCATCCAGGACCTCACCAACGAGGGCCTCAACCTGGCCGGCGTCCAGAAGGTCCTCGAGCTCGAAGCCGAGGTGGCCCGCCTGAAGGACCAGCTCCAGCGGGCCCAGGAGCAGGCCCAGCAGGCCGTCGCCCAGACCCACCGCCAGTACCGGCGCGACCTCGTCCCCCTCAACCAGGCGCTCACGCTGTTCCGCGACGCCACGCGACGCTGAGGCACCCGGTGGTCGGCCGTTCGGGGGCGGACCAGTCCCGCCTGCCCAGCGGGCCGTCGCGGCTACCGTCAGGTCATGGGCGTGGCTGGAGCGGGGCATGACGGTTGGCTATCGATCGTGCGGGCCGATCTCGAGAGCATGGCCGAGCTGAAGCAGGCTCGCTTCCCGTCACTCGGCGGGCTCGTCGACCTGCTGCTGCTCCCCGGTACCTGGGCGGTGCTCCTGTTCCGGCTCAGCTCCTTGCTCCATGCGACCGGCCTTCGTCCCCTGTCCCGCCTCGTCTACTTCGCCAACTGCGTGCTCTTCGGAGCCGACCTCGCGCCCACCGCCACCGTGGGCCCGGGCCTTGCCCTGCCCCACCCAGTTGGCGTCGCCTTCAGCCCGGTGCACATCGGCCGTCGCGTCCGGCTGATGGGAGGGGTCCGGCTCGGTGGCGGCGGGTACGACGACGTCACGCGAGACGGTCTCCCCACGATCGGCGACGACTGCTACATCTTCGACGGCGCCAAGGTGTTCGGAGCGGTGACGGTCGGCGATCGGGTCGTGGTCGGGACGAACAGCGTCGTCTCGCGCGATGTCCCCTCCGACGTGATCGTGCTCGGCATACCAGCGCGTGTGGTCAAGCACCGGAGCGCCGTCGGCGAACGCTCGCCTGGGGCCTGACAGGCGCGCTCCCCGCTCAGCGCTTGGCGTCCACGAGCCGGGCGAGCGCTGCGATCGACCCGAAGTGCTCCGGCACGACCTCCTCGTCGAGGATCTCGATGCCGTACTGCTGCTCGAGGAAGGTGGCCAGCTCGTAGATGCCCATGCTGTCGATCACATCGCCATCCAGCACAGGAGTGGCCCGGTCGAGCTCGCACGCATCTCCTGGCCATCCGAGCTCGTCGAGGATGAACCGGCGGATCTGGGCTTCGACGTGGTTCACGTGGCGATCCTTTCAGGGGAGCGGTCGTGCGCGGCAGCCAGCCGCTGGCGATCCACCTTTCCTGTGGAGGTCCTCGGGAGCGTTGTGAGCACATCCAGCCGCTCCGGCACCATGTAGGCAGGCAGCAGCGTACGGCAGTGATCGAGCAGCGCCGCGGCCGTGGCTTCGTCGTTGAGCGCCACGAACGCCACCAACCGGTTGGTGACCACCTCGTCGGGCTGCGCTATGACAGCGGCCTCCTCGACGGCAGGGTGGGCGTAGAGGGCCGACTCGACGTCGCCGAGCTCGATTCGGTAGCCGCGGGTCTTGATCTGGTGGTCGGCCCGGCCGAGGAACTCGTAGGAGCCGTCCGGGAGCTCGCGGACCAGGTCTCCCGTCCGATACGCGGGGTCGGGGAGCGGATGGTGGAACGGGCTCGGTCGGAGGACCTCAGCGGTGCGTTCCGGGCTGTTCCAGTACCCGGCCATGACCGTGGCCCCCCGTACGTGCAGCACCCCGACCTCGCCAGGGGATGCAAGGCGGCCATCCTCTGTCACCACGAACGTCTCGTCGTCGCGGATCGCCCACCCGATCGGTATCGGGTCGACCAGGTCGTCGGCGAGGTTGGGCACGCGGTAGGCGGTGCACACGTTGGTCTCCGTCGGTCCATAGAGGTTCCAGAAGGTCGTGGCCGGAAGCTGGTGCATCAGCTGGCGCAGGAACCTCGTCGGGAACACCTCGCCGGCGAAGTAGACGACACGGAGGCTGGGCAGGGAGCCAGGGGCGAGGCCTCCGCGCATCGTCAGCAGGTTGAGGATCGACGGCACCGAGTACCACACCGTGATCTCGTGCCGCTCGATGAACCGGCGGATCTCGACCGGGAAGCGCAGCGTGGAGGTCGGGACCAGGACGACGCGGGCGCCCGCCCAGGCGGCGGCGAAGACGTCGAAGATCGACAGGTCGAAGTGCAGCGGCGCGACGCTCGACAGGCGATCTTCGGGCCGGAGGTCGGCGGCCGACGCGGCCCAGTCGACAAAGGCCAGCGCGTTGCGGTGGGTGAGCATCACCCCTTTGGGGGTGCCGGTCGAGCCGGAGGTGTAGAGGATGTAGGCGAGGTCGTCAGGGATGCGGCGGACACCGACGGGCGCGGGCCCGGCTTCGACTAGAGCGCTCGGTCCGAGCATGCGCACGGGTGTGTCGCCATCGCGGGTCGAGGGTTCGGCGTCGACCACGAGGACCACTTCGACGAAGATGCCGGATAGCGAGAGGAGCTCGTCCAGACCGGCCAAGGTGCGGGCTGACGCCACGATGCATCGCATGCCCGAGTCGGCGACCACCAGCCCCAGGCGGGCGGTGGGTGCCCCGGCGTCGAGCGGCACGTAGACCCCCCCGGCCTTGAGCACGCCGTAGAGGTGGACGAGCGCATCGGCCGACTTCTCCAGGTAGAGACCGATGCGCTCTCCGGGCCTGATGCCCTCGGCCACGAGCACTCGGGCCACTGCGTCCGACCGAGCGTCAAGCTCGCCGTAGGTGAGCACGACCGCCCCGTCGACGACGGCAACGGCGTCGGGGTCCTCGGCCGCAGCCGCTGCGACGAGGTGGTGAAGGAGCACGTCCTCAGAGCCCCATGCGAGCGGCGACGATGTTGCGCTGGATGTCCGACGTCCCCGAGTAGATCCGGCTCCCGATGGCGTCTCTGACCTCGCGCTCGAGCTCTGACTCCTCCATGTACCCGGAACCTCCGTGCACCTGGAGGGCGTCGAGGCTCGAGTGGAGGTAGGCGTCGCTCAGGAACAGCTTCACGATCGACGACTCGACTGCGGTGCTCTTCCCCTGCCCCTTCTTCCACGCGAGGTGGTACAGGAGGAGGCGGGCTGCGTCGAGCCGGACCCGCATGTCGACGATCCGGTGCGACACGGCTTGGAACTTGGAGATGGGCTGGCCGAACTGGTGGCGCTGCTTCGCGTAGTCGACCGATCGCTCCAGCTGGCGCTGCATGGACCCGACTGCCGTGGCGAGGATGAAGCTGCGCTCCCAGTCCATGGACGTGTTGAAGATCGCCATCCCGGAACCGATGGAGCCCACCACGTTCTCGACGGGGACCTTGCAGCCGTCGAAGGTGACCTCGCTCATCGGCGACGTCCGGAGCCCCATCTTGCGGAACGGCTCGCCGACGTGGACGCCCGGCGTGGCGCGTTCGACCAGGATGGCGCTGATCCCGCCGATCCCCGTGGCCTTACCGGTGCGGGCGAACACGACGAAGACGTCGGCCACCGGTGCGTTGGTGATGAAGGTCTTCGCGCCCCGGAGGACGAAGGAGTCCCCCTCGACGGTGGCGGTCGTGCGCAGCGCGAACGCATCCGACCCGGTATCGGGCTCGGTCATGCACTGGACTGCGATGACCGAGCCGTCGGCCATGCGGGGGAGGTACCGCCGCCGCTGCTCGTTGGTCCCGAAGCGGACGAGCGGGATCTCGGCTGACCACATGTGCGCGCCCAGCGAGAAGAGCAGCCCGTTGTCGGTGCAGCCGTAGCCCAGCCCCTCAAGGGCCCGGACGATCGTCAGGGGGTCGGCGCCGGCGCCGCCGTGCTCGACGGGAACGGGCAGTCCCTGGATCCCCACGTCGGCGCACGCCTTCCACCCCCGATGGTTGAACTCGTGGACCCGATCGTGCGCGATCACGTCGCCGTTCAGCTCACGGCGCGCGAACGCGACCATGGTCTCGTACGCGGCTTCCTGTTCAGGGGTCCAGTCGAAGTCCATCGTGCCTCGTCCCCGATCGGGACCTCTGTGGCATGTCCACCCCGCTAGACCACCCGCACCATGGTCGCCACCGACGGGATCCGGTCGCCGTCGAGGACGAACATCATGTAGTGCCCGGGGGGAGCGACGTGAGCGTCCTTGGGGCCACCGGTGATCACCCGGTAGGAGCCGCCACCGAGGTCCTGGACCTTGCCCACCGGCAGCTGGACGACGCGCTGGTTGCTGTCGAAGGAGTGCGTCATCGATCCGAGGCCGACCAGCACCACCTCGCTCGGAGGCGCTCCGTCGACCGTGATGGGGAAGGTGCCGCCGTACGACAGCGTGGCGGGTGCCCCGGTGATCGTCGGGCGGACCTTGGCCATGTAGTCCGGCGAGAAGTACTGGAGCGTCGGCTTCTCGAGGGTGGTCTCGGTGTCGCTGTCGCGGCCACCAGCGAGGAGGATCTTCCCATCGGGGAGGAGGAGGCTCACCGTGTGGTACCCGCGGGTCTGGGTCATCCCCCCCGCTGCGTCGGTCACGGCGAAGCCGTTGGCGGGGTCGATGTACTGGGCGCCCAAGACCCCGCTGTCCCCAAGCATGTTGTGTCCGGCCAGCACGAGGATGCGGCCGTCGGGGAGCCCCACGGTTGCGGGGTGGTGGCGCATCACGCCGGTGGCGATCGACGGCTGCCACGTGCTGCGGATCGGGTCGTAGACGTCGGCCTGCTGCATGAGGGGTGTGTCCTTCCGGCCACCGGTCACCAGGATGCTGCCGTTGCTGTAACCCCACTCCCGGTTCCGGACCCGTAGGGGGAGCATCACGCTCGACTGCCCGTAGCCGGCGTCCCGCTGGCCAGCCGCGCCGGGCCGTGCGGGACCGAGGGCGCTCCAGCGGCTCAGGTTCCGGGAGCTGTTGAGCACCGGCCGGCCCGGCTCACCGATCATGAGCAGGTCCATCGCCGCGCTCGCGTACGGCAGCGTGAAGACGTGCGTGTAGTCGCGGTTCACGATCTCGAGTGGTGTGGTGCCGTAGGTCGATCCCACGGCCCGAGCCCCGGTAGCGGGGTCGTAGGTCTCCGTCGAGAAGTTGAGCACCGCTGTCGGCTTGACCCGTTCGAAGCCGGCCGTGACGAGCATCCGCCCGTCTGGGAGCCGGGTGACCGTCGGATACCAGCGGGCAGCGACCGACAGCTGCCCGTTGCCGACCATCGCGCCAGGAAGCCGGGACCACTCGTCGGTGCTGGGGTCGAAGATCGTCTCGTGCTGCAGGCCGATGATCGTCGCCGCTGCGTTCGTCGCCTGATCCGTCCACGCTCGGGTTCCGCCGGCCGTGAAGACCTTGCCGTCGGCCGTGATGCTCTGGCCGGCGCAGTAGTAGGAGTCGCTGACCACCAGGTTCCCTTGGAGCAACCGGTCGATCTCCACGGGCTGCGGGATCTCGTCGATGAGCAGATTGCCGTCGACTGCCGCGCGGGGATCGAGCACGAACGACATGGGCCGGCCGGGATCGCTGGTCGCGGTCGGCCAGTCGGAGCGGCTCACCCCCCAGAGGAACACGCGGCCGTCCGGGAGGAGCCCCCCGTGGATCGGTGAGGCGTACCACCCGTCAGGCGTGCGAAGGGTGATCGGCGTGGACCAGCTCTCGAGCGCCTCCTCGCCTGCTGCGGGTGCGGTTGCGGGAGCGACCAGTGCGATCGTGGCCATGGTGGCGACAGACGACAGTCCACGCGCCAAGTGGCTTTTCGCCCCCATCATCTGCTCGCCCTCCAGCAGCATCGGCACATATCGTGGCGACGCCACGGCCGATGCAGGTCGTGTCAGCATGGGGCGGGAGGGGTCATCGTGTCAATGAGCGACATTGGAAGGCCAGCTTCAACTGTCCATATCGGGGTGTGGTGAGGGTGAGGGTGGGCCGACAGCGCGTCGTGGTGCGGGCTGCAAACCGCGTCGGTGGAGTGCTCCGCCGGACCGGGCTCTCGTACCCCCGGTTGGACGAAGACTCCGTCATCGAGGCCGCAGTGGCAGGGACCGGGCTGGCTGACTTCGGATCCGACGATCACCTCGAGCCCTTGCGCGTGCTGCTGTCGTCGCTCGAGCAGGATGCGCAGCTGACGTTCGTCGGCCGTGTGGCAGCCCGTTCACAGGTCATCACGCTGCTCGCCAACCGTCTGCGGATGCAGGACTGGTGGACCCGGCACCCAGAGATCCTCACGCAGCCGGTAGCCGGCCCGGTGTTCGTGGTGGGGCTTCCTCGCTCCGGCACCACGCTCCTGCAGCAGCTTCTGGCCTGCGACGAAGACAACCGCTCGCTGCTCTTCTGGGAGGCCACCCGTCCGGCCCCGCCACCCGACCGCGAGACCTACGAGTCCGATCCTCGCATCGCGGCGGCCGCCCGGGCCCAGCGCGTGCTGGACTACGTCGCTCCCGAGGCCAATCGACTCCATCCGGTGGGCGCCCAGCTGCCGACCGAGTGCGTCAGCCTCCTCGCGCACAGCTTCGCCAGTCTCGAGCTGGGGGCGATCAACCGGGTACCGGCGCACCTGGAGTGGTGCTTGCAAGCGGACCTCGCGCCCCACTACCGGTACTTCCGGGCCCAGCTGCAGCTTCTGCAGTGGAGGTGTCCGGGCGCTCGTTGGACGCTGAAGTCCCCCGCCCACCTCTTGGCTCTCGATGCGCTCTTCGAGGTCTTCCCGGATGCTCGGGTCGTGTGGCTCCACCGTGACCCGGCCACGTCCGTCACCTCGCACTGCAGCCTGGTGTCTGTGCTCCACGCGATCGGCTCCGATGCCGTGGACCGCCAGGGGATCGGACGCGAGTGGTCGCACGTGTGGGGCGAGGCGGTCACCCGTGCCCTGCAGGTCCGGGCAGTCCGCCGGACCGCTGTCCATGACGTCGCGTACGCGGACCTCGTCGGCGATCCCGTCGGCACCGTCGCAGCGCTGTACGCATGGATGGGCGTCGATCTGCACCCGGCATCGGCTCAGGCGATGCGCTCGTTCCTCGTCGAGCAGAACCACCATCATCGCGGTGTCCACCGCTATGCCCCGGAGGACTTCGGGCTCGACGCACAGGCGCTGCGTTCGGGCCCGTTTGCCGCGTACACCGCATCCTTCGCCAACTAGAGGTTGTACGCGGATACCGGAAAAATTCCTTCTAGTCTGCGCCTGACCAAAGGCCACGTTGGGTGGCGACCTTCTGACGTCATTTAGACGATTTCACGAACTACGTTCTCTTGTTTTTCTGAGGTTGGCCCTTGTGCCTCCACGCGATTGGGCCTAAGAGTGGTCGATGCGTTGATCACCAAGGGAGGGGATCGCGCAACGGGCGAAGGGGCCTACGGATGGGCGAGCACGTGGGGAACGGCAGTCTGCGCACTGTCGCGGGCGAGGTCGACAGCGATCGGCTGGTGATCGATCTCGATGTCGGAATCATCGATCTGACCGGGACGGCGTCGGCTGCACCTGCGGGCGATGGAGGCCAAGGGTGGGAGGGTGGGGCGGCCCCTACCGCCTCGGTGCCCCGGGCGTCGGTCGAAGAGGCGCTCAGCCTCGTGCGGAGCGCCTCGGCGCCACCTCGCTCCCGCACGTACGAGGCGTCGAAGCGGACCATCGACCTCTGCGTCGCGGTCCTGGTCCTCGTGGCCGTCCTGCCCCTCATGGTGGTGATCGCGATCGCGATCCGGATCGACTCGCCGGGGCCGGCGGTGTTCCGGCAGCGACGGGTCGGGCGCAACGGCGAGACGTTCCAGTTCTTCAAGTTCCGGACGATGCGGGTCGACGCCCGCGAGCGGTTCCCCGAGCTCTACTCGTACGACTTCTCGGACGACGAGCTCGGCTCGATGTTCTTCAAGCTGCCGCATGACCCCCGGTGCACGCGCTTCGGGAGGTGGCTCCGCCGCACGAGCCTGGACGAGCTGCCCAACCTCGTGAACGTCCTCCGGGGAGACATGTCCCTCGTGGGCCCGCGGCCCGAGATCCCCGAGATGCTCCCGTTCTACGAGTCCCACCAACACTGCAAGTTCGGGGTGAAGCCCGGGCTGACGGGACTGGCCCAGACCTCGGGTCGCAACATCCTGCGCTTCGTCGAGACGAACGCCAAGGACGTCGAGTACGTGCAGCGCCGCTCCCTCGCGCTCGACCTGCGGATCCTGCTCCGGACCACCTGGTGCGTGGCGATGATGATCGGTGCGCACTGACGTGGCCGTACCACCCATCGACCTCTCCGTGCTGTTGGTGACGTACAACTCCCGGCCGTTCATCGACCTCTGCCTCGGCGCGGTGGAAGAGACCGTGCGGCGTCACGCCTTCGAGGTCATCGCCGTCGACAACGCCTCGCCAGATGGCACGGCGGCCCACCTGCGGGCGCACTGGCCGTCGGTGACGACCATCGACATGGGTCGCAACGCCGGGTTCGCAGCCGCCAACAACCGCGCCTTCGCGGCGTCCTCCGGACGCCACGTCGTCCTGCTCAACGGTGACGCGGTCGTCGGCCCCGGTGCCCTCGACGACCTGGTCGACCACCTGGACGCTCATCCCGAGGTGGGTGTCGTCGCCCCCAAGCTGTGCAACCCGGACGGGAGCGACCAGTGCACCGCCCGCGCCTTCCCGACCCCGTCGGCGGCGATCTGGGGTCGGCGCTCGCCGCTCACTCGAGCCTTCCCGCAGAGCCGGTACGTCCGTCGGTACCTGACCGGACGGGACCGAGCGGGCGACGAGGCCTTCCCGGTCGATTGGGTGTCCGGTGCCTGCCTCATGGTGCGACGCCAGGTCGTGGAGCAGGTCGGCGGCCTCGACGAGGGCTTCTTCATGCACTGGGAGGATGCCGACTGGTGCCGTCGCATCTCGTCGGCGGGTCACGAGGTGTGGTGCATCCCGTCGATCTGGGTCCTGCACGCCGAGGGTGGCAGCCGCCGCGGCTGGCCGGCCCCCCAGGTCCGCCACTTCCACCGGGGTGCCTACCGGTACTACCGCAAGCACCACCTCCTGGGCCCCCGAGCAGTGCTCCGCCCCGTGGCCGCGGCCGCGCTGGCGTCGCGGGCTGCGTTGGTGATGGCTCGCAACGAGCTCAGACGACGTGCCGACGACAGGCCGGAGCCCTCACCCGGGCTGCCCGACCTCGCAGGAGATCTACGATGACCGCCGCCTCCGCCACCGCCCTGCACCCTGAGGCGCTCGAGCCGTCGACGGTCGGGCTCGAGCCGTGGAGCGCGCGCGAGGTGGCGCGCACGTACTGGCGGGTTCCCGTTCTCGCACTGCTCGTCGGGCTCCTCGCCTACGTCGGATCGTTCGTCGTGCCACCGACCTACACCGCCAGCACCCGGATCCTGATCCGGGGTCGGGACACCACCGTGCTGAACAGCAACGGCGAGTCACTCGCGAACCAACCGGGTGTGGTCGACTCGCAGCTCGCCGCCACCCTCGCGGACACCCAGGCGGGGCTGCTGGCCAACCGCGCCATCGCCGAGCGGATCGTCGATGAGCTCGATCTGGACGTCCGCGAGGAGAAGAGCGGGCCGATCGCCACCCTGCAGAAGGCGTTCGCCGCCACGTACAAGCGGACGCGCGCGGTCCTCACCCACGGCTTCTACAAGGAGATCGACGACCGCACGGCCGCCGTCGATGCTGTCCAGGCGGGTCTCGGGGCCAAGCAGGTCAACGACGGCTTCGTGCTCGACGTCGTCGCGCTCTACGACGATCCCGCGAAGGTGGCCGCCATCGCCAACCTCGCGGCCGACCTGCTGGTCGATTCGACCAACGAGCGCTTCCGGGCTGAGTCTGCCGCCTACCGGGACTTCCTCGCCGTCCGCGTCGACGAGGCCAACGTCGCCGAGCAGGCCGCTCGCAAGGCGCTCAGCGACTACAAGGCCGCCAACGGCATCGTGACGACGCCCGAAGAGGACGCGCTGCTGCTCCGCCAGTCCGAAGCCGACCTCACCGTCGAGATCCGTCAGACGCAGGCCGAGCTCTCGGCGGCCCAGGCACGGGTCGTGTCGCTGCGTCGCGACCTAGCGTCGACCAGCCCGTTGGCCACGACCAGCCAGAACATCGAGACCGGGCGCAGCGAGACCGACATAGAGACGCAGTCGGAGAGCGCCGCCTACACAGCCCTCCTGGGCCAGCTCCAGACCGCCCAGGCCGACGTCGCGTCGCTCTCGGCCCAGCTGGGCGCCTTGGAGGGGGCCTTCGAGCTGGCCACGGGCGATCCCACCACGCTGTCGAGCGAGGAGGCCGAGCTGGCTCGGCTCCAGCTCGACGTGGTGATCACCAGCGACACCCGGGCGCAGCTCTCCTACGAGCTGCAGACCGCCGCCGTCAACGCCGAGCGCTCGGTCGTCGAGATCAGCCGGATCGACGACGCCGCGGAGCCGACCTATCCCATCGCGCCGAAGCGGTACCTGTTCCTCGCCGCAGGGGTACTCATGGGCGCGCTGGCCGGCTTCGTGTGGTCCTTCCTACTCCTGCAGCGGGGCCTGCGGCGCAGGGGCGAGGACGAGGTGATCGACCTGTCCACAGCCGCACCCGTGGAAGGTGTCACCAGCGGCGTCTCTGGGCCCAACGGCCTCGCGGCACCCGTGGCCCCGGCGGGGGTCCCGCCGGACCTGAGTACGTGACCGCCGAAGCCCCGCCCGCCGCCGCTTCGGTGAACCTGGCCCGGTCGGTGGCGCTGAGCACATCGACCCAGCTGCTCGCCCGAGGCGTCGACCTGTGCGTCAACGTCGTCGTGGCGTTGGTGATCATCCGCCACCTCGGCCCTCGCGGCTACGGCGACTTCGTCGTCGTGGTCACCGTCGCCGGTCTCAGCGGGCTCTTCGCCGACCTCGGGCTGCCAAAGCTCGCCGTCCGTGAGCTGGTCCGCGACTCGACGATCACCGACCGCTTGGTCGGCTCGGTCACGGTGGTCCGCGCCGTGCTCGCCGGGGTAGCCGCGCTGGCCGCCCAGCTGGCGCTGTTCGCCCTCGACGCCACCGCCGAGATCCGGGTCGCCACCGCCGTCGCTGGGACGATCGCGCTCGCCGAGGCGCTCCTGTCCGTCGTGGTCATCTTCCACGCCGCGGTTCGCCAGCACTTCGAGGCGCTGGCCCGATTGGCCGCCAACGTGGTCAAGCTCGCAGCGGTGACCCTGCTCGTCCTTGCTGACGCGGGGCTCGTGGCGCTCGTCGGTGCGACGACGACGACGCTGCTCGTCGCCGCGGCCATCGGCTGGATCCAGGCCCGCCGCTGGTTCGGGTTCCGCCCGGCGTGGGACTGGCAGCTGGTCCGGGGCCTGCTAGCCGAGGTCGCCGCCGTCGGCCCCGCCCTGGTGATCGGGGTCCTGTACCTGAAGGTAGGGGCCGTGCTCGTCGCGCTGCTCGGGTCGCGCACCGACGTCGGCGTCTTCGGCGCCGCCTACCAGCCGGTCGAGTACCTGTTCCTCGGGTCTGCGGTGGTGGTCCAGGTGCTCTACACCGTCCTGGCCCGCTGGGAGCCCGGTTCGGCGCACTTCGCCGACACCTACCGGCGCGGCACCGAGGTGCTGTTGGTCTTGGTCGTCCCGGTTGGACTGGCGGTCGCTGTCACCGCGCCCACCCTCACTGGGGTGGCCTACGACGACTCCTTCGCCGGCTCATCCCTGCCGCTGTCGCTGCTCTCGCTGGCCCTGGTCGGCATGACCGTGAACGTCTGGCAGGGCATGGTGCTGCTGGCCGCGAACCACGCGAGGGCCAACCTGCGCTGCCTCGTCGCTGCGCTCGCCACCAACGTGGCCCTCGGCAGCATCCTCATCCCGCGCCTCGGGCCCGCCGGCGCGGCGTGGGCGGTCCTCGCGAGCACCGTGGTGCTCGTCGGACGCTCCACCCGAGCGGTCACGACGTTCACCGCCGCTCGCCTCGACGGCCGCAGGATCTCGCGCCTAGGCACCGCCGCCGCAACGATGCTCACAGCGATGGCCGCCGCCCGTCTGGCGGGCGGCCACCCGGCGCTGCCGGTCTTGCTGGGTGCACTTGTCTACGGGGCACTGATCCTGCGATCTGGGCTTCTACCCGTCGAGGACCTCCGGGCCGCCGTGCGTCGATCCGAACCGCCCCGCACCACCCCCACGACCTTGCCGATCGGTGGTGCACCATGAGCGATCTGCCGACGATCTCCGTCGTGTTCCCCACCTACAACCGCTGCGAGGTGGTCGAGCGCACCATCCACCACCTCCTCGCGCAGGAGTACCCCGCCGACCGCTACGAGGTCATCGCCGTCGACAACTCGACCGACGGCACCCCGGCCATGGTCGAGCGCCAGGCGGCTCGGTCGGCGCACGACGGTGGGCCACGGGTGGTCCTCGACTGGGTGTCAGAGCGCCTTCCGGCGGTGAAGCGCAACCGTGGACTGCGCCAGGCCGAGGGTGAGCTGGTGCTCTTCATCAACGACGACCTGTGGCTCGAGCCGACGGCGTTGGCCGAGCACGCTGCCTCGCACCGCGCCCATCCCGAGCCGGTTGCCGTGCTGGGGTGGTGCCGGCAGTCGCCGGAGATGCCAAGCACGCCCTTCATCGACTTCTACGAGCCGTTCGCGTACTCGCGGATGGAACACCTCGCGGACCAGCCCGTGCCCTACCAGATGTTCTGGAGCATGAACCTGTCGATGCCGCGACGGGTGATGCTCGACCGGAACCTGGTGTTCCACGAGGACTGGGCCCACATCGGCCACGAGGATGTCGAGCTGGGGTGGCGGTGGACACGGGCCGGCCTATCGGCGATCTACAACCCGCGCGCCCGGGGCGACCACTTCCACCCCCACACGGTCGCCAGCGCGTGCCGGCTGCAGGAGTCGGTCGGTCGTGGGCTGCGTGACCTCGAGGCGCTCGTGCCGGATCCGGGACTGCTGGAGCGGTACGGGGTGCTGTCCCGTAAGGCCGGGCTGCGCAACGCCGCACGGTTCGTGGCAAGGGACGCGCTGTTCAACCGGTGGACCGCGCCGCTGGTCACTCGATGGCTCGACCAACAGCCGAGAAGCACCTCGGTGGCGCGATGGATGTACTGGAAGGTGCTGATGCACCACTGCAGCCGGGGCTATCGAACCGAGCCGCGCCGGTCGCCGGCTCCGCTCGAGACGTGGTGCGACGAGCCGGAGAGCGTGCGCCCGTGAACGCCGCCGTCGTCCCGCTCGGTCGAACCCACCGGGAGCCATCACGTCGGCAGGTCGTGCAGCTCCTCGGGGTGGCCGGCACCTGCGCGCTCCCCGCCTGGGTGGTGGCACAGCTCGGCGCCAAGGGCATCGTCGCCATGCTGGCCGGTCTCACCGTCCTCGTGCTGCTGGTCGTGGTGCCCCACCGGGAGGAGCTCGTCCTCGGCACGTCGGTGCTCTCGGTCGCCGCCATGCTCCACAAGTCCTTCGGGGGCCTCGCCGAGGTCTCCAGCGGCCCACCGTCGATCTACGTGTCGTCGTTCGACCTGATGGTCGGCGCGCTCTGGTTCGTCTGGTTCCTCCGAGCCCCGATGGAGATCGTCCACGACCTTCGTCGGGCGTTTCGGCGAGGGGTGATGTGGGCGCCGCTCGTCGCTGCTGCGCTGATGGTGCCAGCGGTCCTGGTTGCCAAGGACTCCACCTTGGCCTTGGCCGAGGTCGTCCGCATGACCTCGATGTACCTCCTGTTCGTCTACATGGCCGTGCGCATCCGCACGAGGGTGCAGGTGCAGGTCGTGCTGGTGGCACTCGCCGCAGTCGCCTGCGTCGAGGCGGTGGTGGTGGTTGGCCAGAAGCTGACGACGAGCTCGCTCGGGCTGGCGCTGTTCGGCACCCCGACGATCCTGCACGACCGGGGCGACGGGATCGCTGATGCTCGGCCCTTCGGCACCATGGCACACCCCGTCTTCCTGGCCGCCTTCACCGGTGCGCTGGCCCTCGTCGCCTACAGCCTCGCCGTCAACCTCCCCCGCACCCGCACCCGGTTCGCGTGGCTGGCGGTGTCCGGGGCCGCCGCCACACCGCTGGTGGTCAGCAACACCCGGGCGGCCACGCTCGGTCTGAGCGTCGCCTTCGTGCTGCTCAGCCTGGCCCTGATCGTGACCCGTCGCCTCGAAGCGAAGGTCCTGGTGGCGGGGCTGGTCGTGGCCTCCATCTGCGCCATTCCGGCGGCCCCCATGCTGGCGAGCACCTGGGAGCGCAGCGTTGCGAACGACCACTTCTCCCTCGAGTGGGAGTCGCGGATGGAGCTCAACCGCCTGGCGGTGTCGATGTTCGAGGACGCCCCGTTCTTCGGCCATGGCCTGAACAACTTCGAGGCCGCGATGACGCGCTACGACCGCTACGGCCTGATCTTCGCGGACAACCCCGTCCACAACGTCTACCTCCTGCAGCTGGCCGAGACGGGCATCGTGGGGCTCGCCGGGATGCTCGTCCTGGCCATCGCCGTCCTCGTCACGGCCCTACGGCTGGCCCGATCCCGCGACCGGCTCCTGTCGGCCGTCGGCTTCGGCACCGCCGCAGCCCTGGTGTTCTGGTCGATCGAGGAGCTGCTCGTCTTCTCGCTCCGCCAGGACCACCCCCGCGCCCTGTTCTTCATGCTGACCGGACTGACGGTCGCCTGCGCCCGGCTCGCCGGCACTGACGACAGCACGGCCCGCCCGCCTGTGGCCGCCCTGGTGTGGTCGACGCTGGTGCACCGGCCGGCCCGCCGGCGCCGCTCCGCACCGCGCGGGAGCCTCGCGTCGCTGCGGTCCCGACCACGCCCCATGGCCAGTGCGGTGGTTCGGCGTCGGATCGCCGGTGCGATCGTCGTCGGGCTGCTCGCCGCAGGCGCGACCGGACTCGGCGTGGCTGGAGCCGGCGACACCGCCGGCCCCGTCCCGTCGGCGCAGGCCGAGAACGGCTCCGTCGATGGGGTCCGCATCGTCTTCTCGGCGATCGATCGGTCGACCGGCCTTCGGGGCATCTACACCGTGGAGCCAGGCGCGTCGGCCCCGCGGCGCGTCTCTCCCGACGACGGGCGGAACTACAGCTGGTCGAGCTGGGCCTTCAACGGTTCAAAGATCGTGTTCACCGCCCGTTCTGGGCCGTCCGGGGGGCCCGAGGCCGTCTACCTGATGGACCCCGACGGCTCCGACATCACCCAGGTGACCACGAACCCCTGGCGCAACGGTCAGCCCCAGGTCAGCGCCGACGGTCGCTCCATGGTCTTCACCTCGTTCTGGCAGGAGTACCAGGAGGTCGCCATCTACAAGATGGACCTCGCGACCGGCCTCGTGCGCAACCTCTCGGCGCGCGCCTCCCACGGTGGTGCCTTCGACTCGGACCCCACCCTCGCCGGCGACGGGCGCATCTACTTCATCGATGCTCGCGAGCCGGCCGAGGGCGGCAACCGTCCCGGTCAGCTTGCGGTGATGGACGCCGAGGGCGCCGATCGCCGCTTGCTGACCGACGACGGATGGCACAACACCGACCCGTCCGTCTCTCCCGACGGCCGTCTCGCCGCCGTAGCGCGCTATGTGGGCGAGGGCAACCCCGCGCAGGAGGGTGCCGCCGACCGATTCCAGGCCAAGCTCGAGGACTTCGTGCTCGTCCTCCGGGACCTCGGGTCGGGGGCCGAGTCCGTGCTGACCGAGGGGCAGGGTTGCTTCAGGCGTCCGGCGGCCGACGTGTGCAGCCCGGAGGAGGGCCCAGCCTACGTTCCGGTCTGGACACCTGACGGCGGCGCGATCGGCTACCTGTCGGTGCTGTCTTCCACCCGCACCTGCATCTGCATGGTCGATCCCGACGGGACCGACCCGCGGGTCGTCTTCGAGAGCGACGAGCTCGCCATCAACTGGTTCGACTGGGTGGTGCCCACGGCGCCACCGGACGGCGCCATCCTCGATCCCCGGCCGGCCCAGGAGCTCACCGACGAGCGCCTCCTGGTGAGTGCCACGCGCTCAGACGGCTCGAAGGTGCTCCTCGTCACGACCCCGGATCGGTGGCACGAGCAGCAGCTCCCCGTCCCCGCGGTGCTCCACGCTGCGAACGCGCGGTTCGCCCCGGACCGCTTGAGCGTGGTGTTCGACGGCGACGCCGCCTACGACCCCGACTCCGTAGCGCCGACGCCAGCGGCGCCACCAGGATCCCGGCGCCAGCGTCACTACACCCTCGGATGGCTGTCCGACCTGTTCAAGGACCCGCCGGCCAGCCGTGAGGTGGCCCCGCGACGACAGGTCTGGACCCTTTCGCTGTCGTCGCTGCAGCTGCGGCGTCGGACCACCCCCTGGACCGAGGACTGGCGCGACGCCATCCCAGACGGCGAGGAGCGTGGGAACGTCGAGCCCTCGTTCTCCGCCGACGGCCGCTACCTCACGTTCACGAACGTGTCCTCCGTGAACGACGAGTCGTTCGTGCTGCGCCTCGACCTCAAGACCGGTGCTGTCCTCTCGCTGACCAACGCGACCGCCGGCGCAATGCCGGTCAGTGACGCACAGCCCGCCTGGGCGCCCGACGGCAAGCGCATCGCCTTCAGCTCTACGGCTGTCGACGGTGTGGACATCTGGGTGATGGGGCCCGACGGCTACGGCGCGACCAAGCTGACCGACGACGCGTTCATCGACCTGACGCCGGCTTGGTCACCCGACGGCAGCCGTATCGTCTATGCGAGCTACCGGGGCGCCCAGGCGATCGAGACCGGATCCGAGGGACTGCCCGAGGCGGTCCAGCAGGGCCGTGTCGACCGCGGTGGCTGGGCCTTGGTGGAGGTCGAGGTGGCGACCGGACGGCAGCGGACCCTCCTCGACCACGCCGTCACCCCGGCCTTCAAGCCGGCGTACAGCGCCGATGGCTCACGGATCTACTTCATCGGCATCAGCGGTCCACCGGCCCAGGCCGACGTCTGGGTGGTCGGGGCGGACGGCAGCGATCCCCACCCCGTCCAGGTGACCACCCGGACCTTCGAGACGGCGGTCGATCCCCGATGACGATCGACCTCCATGCGCCTCCGCCGGCCGGAGACGTGGACGTATCTGCGGTGGTCGTCAGCTGGAACACCGTCGATCTCCTCGCCGCGTGCCTCGCCAGCCTCGAGGAGCACGCGGCCTCGGGGATTGCCATGGAGGTGATCGTCGTCGACAACGGGTCGACCGACGGGTCCGCCGAGCTCGTGGCGGAGCGCTGGCCCGGCGTACGCCTCATCTCCAACCCGGACAACCGCGGGTACCAGGTAGCCAACAACCAGGGGATGCGGGCCGCGAGGGGCTCCGTGCTGCTGCTGATCAACGCGGACGCCATGCTCCAGCCGGGCTGCCTCTCTGGTCTGCTCAGCCGGCTCGCCGCCGACGACCGGTGTGCGATCGTCGGTCCGAGGCTCGAGTACGGCGATGGATCGTTCCAGCGGTGGACGGCCGGACGGCTCCCGACCCTGGCCTCGGTCGCAGCGTCGTTCCTGTTCGTCGACCGACTGCTCCCCCGGTGGGGGGTGTGGCTCGGACGGGACCTGCGCCAGCCGGCTGTCGTCGGTTGGGTGTCGAGCGCGTGCTTGGTGGTGCGTCGGTCCGCCCTCCAGGACATCGGGCTGATGGACGAGCGGTTCTTCGCCTACATGGACGACGTCGACCTGTGCGCCCGGGCCGGAGCGGCCGGTTGGAGGGTCTGGTACGAGCCCGGTGCCGTGGCGACGCACCTGATGGGGCAGAGCACCAAGCGCCAGACCGGCCGGTCGTCCCCCTTGGCGGTGTCCACGTTCCTGCGGTACGTCGAGCTGCACCGCGGCCCGCGGGTGGCGGCCGGCACCAGGATCGTGGCCGCAGCAGGCTTCGCACTGCGGGCACTGATCCACGGGAGCCTCGGCCTGCGTTCGGCCGAGCGTCGTGCCACGGCCCTCGGTCACGGGCGCAGCGCCCGCATCTGCCTGTCGACCCGGTACTTCGGAGGAGCGTCATGACCATCGGAGCCGGTCCGCGCACGGAGCGCCAGTACCACGAAGCTGCGGTGTACGACGCCCGCGCCGGCGCCCTCTGCACATCCCTCACCGACGCCGACCTCCTCGTCGACGCGGATCGGCCTCCGTACCCGAACCGCGAGCACGTCGACTTCCTGGACTTCGTCTACGAGACCATCGGGGACCTCGCCGGCAAGCGCGTGTTGGAGGTGGGTTGCGGGAGCGGGAACCTCACCACCTTCCACGCCTTGCGCGGAGCCCGAGCGGTCGGCGTGGACGTGAGTGCGGGGATGCTCCAGCTGGCGCGCCGGCGGGCCGAGGCCAACTCGGTGTCGGATCAGGTCGAGCTGTTCGCACAGCCGATCGAGGATCTCGACCAGCCCGAGGGATCCTTCGACGTCGTGCTGGCCAACCAGGTCCTCCACCACCTGGACCTCCCCCGAGCCATGCCGAACATCAGCCGGCTCGTGGGCGATGGGGGAACTGCCATCTTCGTCGAGCCGGTGCTCTTCGTGCCGGAGATCGTCCGCCGGGCGCGCTACTCCCGTCCCGTGACGCGGTGGTTCCCCTCGCGTGCCGACACGCCTGACGAGCGCTCGATCAGCGTCGCTGACGTCGACCTGATCACGTCGGCGTTCAGGACCTCGGTCGTCCGGCCCTTCCAGCTGACGACGCGGGTGCAGAACTTCGTGCACCTCTCCGACGGCGTCTTCCGTCGTCTGGAGCGGCTGGACCGGCTGCTCCACCGCACGGTCCCGGGCTCGTGGCGGCTCGCTCGCTACGTCGTCTTCATCCTCCAGAACCAGCACTCTGAAGAACCACGAAGGCAGGCGCCATGAAGATCCTTGTCACGGGCGGAGCCGGGATGCTCGGGAGCGGGCTCGTCCCCGCCCTCGCGGCCGCCGGCCACGACGTCGTGGTCACCGACATCGACCTGTCCACCCCTCAACCCTGGGGCCCGGCGGGCCCGACGATCGGGCGCCTCGACGTGCGGTCGTGGGAGGAGGTGCGGGCGGTCTTCGAGCGGGTTCGGCCCGACTTCGTCTGCCACCTCGCCGCCGAGACCGACCTCGAGCGATCCGACGCCGATCCCTCGCACGCCTTCGCCACCAACACCCTCGGCACGAAGTTCGTCGCCTTCGAGAGCGAGCGGATCGACGCTCCGATGGTGTACATCTCCACCGCAGGGGTCTTCGACGGCGTCAAGGACGGCCCGTACCACGAGTGGGACGACGCCAACCCGCTCAACACGTACGGGAAGTCCAAGTACGAGGGCGAGCGGCTGGTGGAGCGGTTCGTGTCCAGGCACTACATCGTGCGGGCCGGGTGGATGGTCGGCGGTGGTGCCGGCATCGATCACAAGTTCGTCGCCAAGATCCTCGGCCAGGTGCGCGACGGCCGGACGACCCTCCACGCGGTGGGAGACAAGCTCGGCACCCCGACCTACGTCCCCGACTTCGCGCAGTGCCTGCTGCGCTTGATTGCAACGGAGTCCTACGGGCGGTACCACATGGTCTGCGAGGGCGAGGGGAGTCGCTTCGACGTGGCAGCCGAGATCCTGGCGGTGCTCGGCCGAGCGGACGAGATCGAGCTGGTGGAGGTCAACTCCGACTTCTTCGCGGCGGACTACCCGTCGATCCGGCCACGCTCGGAGATCATGGTGAACCTCCACCTCCAGATGCAGGGGCTCAACACGATGCGGCCATGGCGTAGCGCCCTGCGCGAGTACCTGATCACCGAGTTCCCCGACCTGGTGCGCGAGCTGTCGGCACCCGGTGTGCTCGACCTCACCGCCGCGGCAGGACGCCGCACCCTTCAAGAGGAGCTGGCCTGAGTGACCACGATCTCGACGTCCGCCGAAACCACCGACGCGGCGAGCGCGCCGCCGCGCACCGTCGCCGTCGTGGTGCCGATGCCGAACGACCCCGATTGGGACATCTTCGCCGAGGTGCCGGAGGACGTGCCGATCATCGTCCCCGACGACAGCGACGGCAGGCTCGCACCCCCGCCACGCGGCAACGTCACGTACTACGACTACGACGCCCAGCGCGACTACATGGGCGAGCACTACGACGCCATCCCGCACAAGAGTGCAGCCTGCCGCAACTTCGGGCACGTGGTCGCCTACCGTGAGGGCTACGACGTGATCGTCGCCCTCGACTACGACTGCAAGGTGCCCGAGGGCTGGCTGGCGTCGCACCTGGCCGCGCTGACCCGGGTGGAGGACGCCCCGGCGCTGCGGCCCGTCTCCGATGGCGGCTGGGTCAACTCGGTCGCCGCACGCGGCTGGTACGCCCGCGGCTACCCCTACGAGCTCCGGAACCCGGTCGACGCCGAGCTGGAGGCCACCACCGCGTCGGGTGAGGTGATCCTCCACATGGGCCTGTGGGATCGGATCGTCGACCTGAACGGGATCGACCGGTTCCCTCCGCACGAGGCGCCCTACGATCCGGGCCTGTACGGCCCGGAGCCTCGGGTGGCGCTCGGCAGCATCCCGGTGTGCGGCATGAACACCTCGTTCGTCCGCGAGCTGACTCCGGCCTACTTCTTCCTTCCCGACCTGTGGGTCGAGGACGGCTCGCCGGGCGGATGGCAGCTCTCGCGCCACGACGACATCTGGGGGGGATACATCACGAAGCGCCTCATGGACGTGCGCGGCGACCTGCTGACCTTCGGGGGACCGGTCGTGGAGCACACTCGGCTCACCGCCGGCGAGAAGACCGCCAAGATCGAGCACTACATGCACCTCATGGCCCGAGACTTCTTCCCCCTCGTGGATGCGGCTGCAAGCCGGGTTCGGTCCGGCGACTACGCCCGGATGTTCGCAGACCTCACGGAGGAGTACCTGGTCGAGGTGGGTCGCTGCACCGGCCCGCGGCACTTCGTCCAGATCTACCGTGAGCTGGGAGCATCGATGCAGCGATGGGCGGAGGTGTTCGCCTGAGCCCGGCGACGCCGGAGCCCCTCGTCGTGGCGCTCGACGCCAGCGCCCTCGGCTCGGGTCGCGGCGGCGACGAGAGCTACGTCCGCACGCTGGTGGCGGGGCTCGCCGCCACCACCCGACCGGGCGATCGTGCCCGCATCTACGTGCGCCGGGGCGCCACCGCGCCCACCGACGGCAACCCGGCTGTCGTGGTGGACGAGATCCCCCAGGGTGGTCCCGTGCGCCTCGTCACCTCCCTGCCCGCCCGGGCGCGACGCCGCCGTGACGAGCTGTTCGTCGGCTACACGCACCTCCCTTTGCCTTCGCCACGTCGGGCCGCCCTCGTGATCACGGACCTCTCCTTCCGCCACCACCCCGAGCACTACCCGCGACTGGCCCGGGCCCGCCTCTCCGTCCTCGTGCCCCGCCAGGCGGCTCGGAGCGAGACGGTGATCACGCTCAGCGAGTTCTGCCGCTACGACCTGATCGACGGGCTCGGCCTCGACCCGGACCGGGTCCGCGTGGTGCCGTGTGCGGCAGAGGTGCCCGTAGCGCTGACGCCCGACGAGGACGAGCGCACCCGGCAGTGGGCTCGCTCCAGGGGCATCCGAGGGCCGTTCATCCTCTACCTGGGGAACCTCCACCCGAGGAAGAACGTCGCCCGGCTGATCCGCGCTCACGCCGGCAGCAGCACCCACGGGCTCCAGCTCGTGATCGCGGGTGGATCGTGGTGGGCCGGCGGCGGCGAGCGGGCAGCTGCCGAGGACAGCCCACCGGGACGGGTCGTGATGACCGGCCGGGTGGACGACGTGCAGCGCTCGTGGCTGCTCCGCACCGCCGAGGCACTGGCCTACCCGTCGGTCTTCGAGGGCTTCGGCCTGCCGCCCCTGGAGGCGATGGCGGTCGGAACCCCTGTGCTGGCCGCCGATGCGACGGCCATCCCGGAGGTCTGCGGTGACGCCGCCCTGCTGGTCGACCCCTACGATGTCGAGGCGCTGGCGTGCGGGCTCGAGCGGGTGGTGGGCGACGCCTCCCTGCGATCCACCCTACGAGCCCGGGGCATCGAGCGGGTCGAGCACTACTCGGTGCGTCGAGCGGGCGAGGCGCTCTACGCGGCCCTGAGCGACGGGGTGGCCCGAGCGTGAGCCGGGGTCGTCGCTGGCTCCTCGGATCAGGCATCGTCCTCGGGGCCCTCGTGGTCGGTCTCGTGGTGCTGCTGGCGATCGCGGACCGACGGCTGAACCCCCGGGTCGACCCGGCAGCCCTGCCTACGGCCACAATGCCCGCCCCAGCGTCATCTGATCCCGCCATGCCGAAGGGCAGGATCGTGTTCGACTCGGACCGGAGCGGCAACTTCGAGATCTTCTCGATGGCGGCCGATGGCTCCGACGTCGTGCAGATGACCAACGACCCCGCGCACGACGCGTTCTGGGCCCGGATCGCTCCGGACCGCAAGACGGTCCTCTTCTACCGGGTGCCGGCCGGACGGCACAACGAGCGCGGCGAGTACCAGCACACTGAGCTGTGGATGATGAAGGCCGACGGGACCGATCCCACTCTCGTGCTTCCGCGCCACGCGTACGGCTGGAACCAGCACGGCCATGCCGAGTGGTCACCCGACGGGGGGTCGCTCGTCATGTTCGCCGGTCGGACGACGAATCCGCAGATCTGGGTGCTGGATCGCTGGGGACGGAATCCTCGGCAGCTGACCGACGAGCCAGGGACCAACGTGGACCCGGCCTTCTCGCCCGATGGCCGGTCGATCGTCTACGCCGGCTGCCCGGGACGCATCTGCTTCCCGTCGGACCAGGAGATCTACGTGATCCCGACCGGGGGAGACGAACGGGTCCGGCTGACCGACGACGGCATTCGGGACCACGATCCCTACTACTCACCTGACGGCGAGGCGATCGCCTTCCTCTCGCAGACCGCTGACGCCGGTGCGGACCGCCCCGCAGGGACGTGGAACATCCGCCTCATGGAAGCCGACGGCAGCGGTGTGCGCCTCCTGACCGACGACGAACACATCAACAGCAAGCCGGCTTGGTCGCCCGACGGTCGCACCATCTACTTCCACCGGCTCGTCTACGGCCGCGGCGACGGCTTCCAGGTGTGGGCCGTCGATGTCGCCACCGGCGTGATGCGGGAGATCACGGCGGGCGAACGGAGCCTGAACGAGTATCCGGGCGTGTGACGAGGTGGGTTATCAGAGGGGCCCGTGGACGGGGTACTCGTTGTCGTAGGGCCCGAACCCGATGAGGGGCCGGGGGAGCAGCTCGCGCAGGTCGGTCCCGTCGGGCCGGATCTTGAAGACGTTGAACCCCAAGCGTCCGACGGGGGTCCGGTGGAAGTAGATCCACGATCCGTCGACGGCCCATCCTGGCTTCGAGTTGATGTTGAGGTCCGAGATCACGGTTCGCTGGTCCGAGCCGTCGGCGGCCATCGACGAGATGCCCCAGTTGGCGCCCAGCCGCAGCCAGGCGATGCGCGTGCCGTCGGGCGAGTAGTAGGGGTCATGGTCCCGCATCTGGTCTCGGGTGAGGCGCGTCTCGCCGCTGCCGTCGCGCCTGATGCGGTAGATCTCGTAGCTCGTGTGCGGGCAGATCGACCCGGGGCAGCCGACGAAGAGGATCGACTGGCCGTCAGGGGACCAGGACGGGTCCAGGTTCTGGCCCACCCGCTGCGTCACTGCTCGTGGCGCGGTGCCGTCGGCGTCGAGGATCTGGATCTGCGGCGCCCGGAGCGGACCGGCGAACACGACGATCTCCGTGCCGTCCGGGGACCACTCGGGGTGGCCCAGCAGCTCCCAGCCGAACGCGCCGTTGGGCACCACCTCCCGGAGCCCGCGGCCGTCGACGCCGACCATCCAGATGCTCGTCTTCGTGTAGTCGCGGTCGTGCGTTCCCTTTGGGGTCCGGTGGAACATGATCTGCGTCCGGTCGGGGGACAGCTTGGGCCACCAGCTGTCGTAGGCGGGGTTCTCCGTGATCTGGCGCGGCTCACCCCCGTCAGTGCCCATCGCGTACAGCTCGTAGTTCCCGGTGCGGTTCGAGTCGAAGAGGATCTCGGTGAGGGGCAGGCTCGGCGACCCTGTGGCACGGGCGGTCGGGAACGCCGACACGGAGGTCACCAGCACGATTCCAATGAGCACGATGAGGAGCCGACGCATGCTGACAGGTTCGCTGCCGAGGGGCGAGCTCCTCCCGGAGGCCATCCGCTTTCCACGTAGAAAACCTGAGCGGGACGTTGTCAACTTTGGCGTGGGCTCCGTACGCTTCGGGACATGGCGTTCGACCCCAACCGCTGGACACAGAAGACCCAGGAGGCGATGAGCCAGGCCGTCGAGGCGGCCAAGGCAGAGAGCAACCCCGAGGTCACCCCCGACCACCTCCTGGCCGCCCTCCTCGGCCAGGCTGAGGGCATCGTGCTGCCCATGGTCCAGCGGGTCGGCAAGACGCCGCTCGAGCTGCGCAACCAGGCCGCCGACGCCATCGGCAAGCTCCCCAAGGCCTACGGCAGCGAGGCCCGCCTCTCCCGCGACCTGTCGAAGGTCATCGACGAGGCCGACGGCATCCGGGCCGAGCTCACCGACGAGTACCTCTCCACCGAGCACCTGCTCCTCGCCATGGCCGACCGCATCGGCGTCGACCGGGAGCAGCTCCTCGCCGCCATGGCCGAGGTGCGGGGCAGCCACCGGGTCACCTCGCAGAACCCCGAGGAGCAGTACCAGGCGCTCGAGAAGTACGGCCGGGACCTCACCGAGGAGGCCCGGGCCGGCAAGATCGACCCGGTCATCGGACGGGACGAGGAGATCCGCCGGGTCATCCAGGTGCTGTCCCGCCGCACCAAGAACAACCCGGTGCTGATCGGCGAGCCGGGCGTGGGCAAGACCGCCATCGTGGAGGGCCTGGCCCGCCGCATCGTCGAGGGCGACGTCCCCGAGAGCCTGAAGCACAAGCGGCTCGTCAGCCTCGACCTCGGCTCGATGGTGGCGGGCGCCAAGTACCGGGGCGAGTTCGAGGAGCGCCTGAAGGCCGTGCTGAAGGAGATCACCGACGCCGAAGGCGAGGTCGTCACCTTCATCGACGAGCTCCACACCGTCGTCGGCGCCGGGGCCGCCGAGGGCTCGATGGACGCCGGCAACATGCTGAAGCCGCTCCTCGCCCGCGGCCAGCTGCGCATGATCGGCGCCACCACCCTCGACGAGTACCGCCAGCACATCGAGAAGGACCCCGCCCTCGAGCGCCGGTTCCAGCAGGTCTTCGTGGGCCAGCCCTCCGTCGAGGACACGGTGGCCATCCTCCGCGGCCTGAAGGAGCGCTACGAGGTGCACCACGGCGTGCGCATCCAGGACGCCGCCCTCGTGGCCGCCGCCACCTTGTCGGATCGCTACCTAACCGGCCGCTTCCTGCCCGACAAGGCCATCGACCTCGTCGACGAGGCCGCCTCCCGCCTGCGCATCGAGATCGACTCGCTCCCGACGGAGATCGACGTGGTCGAGCGACGCATCCGGCAGCTCGAGATCGAGCGGGTGGCCCTCGCCAAGGAGACCGACGCCCCCTCCCGGGAGCGGCTCGAGGCGCTCGACCACGAGCTGGCCGACCTCACCGAGCAGCGCGACGGCATGCTCGTCCACTGGACGAACGAGAAGGAGGCCATCGGCCGCATCCAGGCCCTCAAGGAGGAGCTCGAGCACCTGCGCTCGGACCTCGAGCGCGAGGCCGACCTCGAGAAGGCAGCCGAGATCCGCTACGGCCGCATCCCCGAGCTCGAGCGCCAGATCGAGGAGGCCAGCGGCCGGCTCGACGAGCTCCAAGGCGAGCAGCGGATGCTGAAGGAAGAGGTCGACGCCGAGGACGTGGCCGAGATCGTGGCCAAGTGGACCGGCGTCCCCGTCTCCCGGCTCATGGAGGGCGAGTCACAGAAGCTGGTGCGCATGGAGGAGGTCCTGCACGAACGGGTCATCGGTCAGGAGCCGGCCGTCCAGGCGGTGGCCAACGCCATCCGTCGCAGCCGGGCCGGGCTGTCCGACCCCCACCGCCCCATCGGGTCGTTCCTCTTCCTCGGGCCCACCGGCGTCGGCAAGACCGAGCTGGCCCGCACGCTGGCCGAGTTCCTCTTCGACGACGAGCGGGCCATGGTCCGCATCGACATGTCCGAGTACATGGAGAAGCACGCCGTGAGCCGCCTCGTGGGCGCCCCCCCGGGCTACGTCGGCTACGACCAGGGCGGCCAGCTCACCGAGGCCGTGCGGCGCCGCCCCTACTCGGTGGTGCTGCTCGACGAGCTCGAGAAGGCCCACCCCGACGTGTTCAACATCCTCCTGCAGGTGCTCGACGACGGTCGCCTCACCGACGGCCAGGGTCGCACGGTCGACTTCACCAACGTGGTGCTGATCATGACGTCCAACCTGCCGGGGGAGCCGATCGAGCACTTCCGGCCCGAGTTCGTGAACCGAATCGACGAGATCGTCCGCTTCCGGGCCCTCACCGAGGCCGACCTGGCGCCCATCGTGGACATCCAGCTCGACCACCTGCGGGCCCGCCTGGCCGAGCGCCGGATCACCATGGAGGTCACCGAGGCCGCGCTCGCCCACCTCGCGACCGCCGGCTACGACCCGGCCTTCGGGGCCCGGCCCCTGAAGCGGGTCATCCAGCGCGAGGTGGCCGACCGCCTGGCCGGTGACCTGCTGGCCGGCACGATCAGCGACGGCGACACGGTGGTCGTCGACGTGGTCAACGACGAGGTCGTGGTCACCCCGGTCACCGACGGGAGCGGGTGAGCCCGGAGGGGCACGCTCCGTGGCGAGTAGGCCGAATGGCCTAGGTTGACGATCACGCAGGGTGGTAGGATGATCGGGTTCAGAGGGAAGCACTGATCCGACGGCTGAACTGGTCGCTGCGTCGTCGGGGAGCTACAGCGAACCCGGCCCTGAGACCTACGTCGGCGGGCCCCAGATCTCCCGTCGACCCTGCGGACAGGAGATCGGACCATGTCAACCCTGCGGGCGGACCACCGCCGAGCCCTCGGGCTCACCGGCATCGGCAGCGTCCTCGCCGGCGCCGTCCTCGCCGTCACCGGCTTCACCGGCACCGCCGGAGCAGCCTCGGTGATCCCGGTCGACTTCACGGCCGACGACAACCCGACCTGCGCGCAGGTCCTGGCGCCGGCCTCGCCGGTCTACGAGTTCAAGATCGACGCGCAGCCCGCCAACCAGAGCTACAGCTTCACCGAAGCCCAGAGCGGCGTCGTCGGCGGTGGCTCGGTCACCATCTCCAACGCCGGTGTCGTGAACGGCGTGTTCGAGTTCGACTTCAGCTCCACCACCACCTGGGACGCGGTCATCGTGAAGCAGGGCGATGGGGCGTCGGTCTTCTACTACAACCCCGAGCGCAGCTCCGATACGGACCTGTACCCGTCCAAGACCAACGGCGAGCCGACGGGCGGCATCAGCCACGTGACGTTCTGCCGGGACAGCGTCGTCACCACGTCCTCCAGCAGCTCCTCGAGCAGCTCCTCGAGCAGCTCGTCGAGCAGCTCGTCGTCCTCGAGCTCCTCGTCCTCGAGCAGCTCGTCGTCCTCGAGCTCCTCGTCCACCTCCACCACGGAGGGGACCACCACCACCACGGAGGGGACCACCACCACGACGGAGGGCACCACCACCACGGAGGAGGAGACCACCACCACCGAGACGGTGCTGGGCAACGTCGTCAACCGACCGGCGGCTCCCAAGCCGGGCCCGGCCGTCCAGGCGGCCCAGACCCTGCCCGCCACCGGTGACGAGGACCTCACCATGGCGATGATCGGCCTCGGCCTGATCATGGTCGGCGGCGGCCTCGTGCTCGTCACCCGGGAGTCGCTCCTGGCCTGACGGGCCACCCAACCCGCAGCGCCTCGAACGGGCCGGAGCCGCCAGGCTCCGGCCCGTGGCGCGCCCGGGCGGCTGTGCTCCCCGATGCCACTCAGCGTGGTCGTTCGGGTCCATCGGCCCTATTCCGCCACGGAGGGTGGTGCGATGCTGCTCGTACAAGGGAGGCGAGGATCCGCCGGCTGAGATGGTCGCGTTGCCGGCGGGGAGCCAGCAGCGAAACCGGCCCCTGGAGGCACGGCGTCGACCGGGACGCTCGGTCCCTGTCGACCGACGACAGGAGCGGCCATGACCGCCACCCGCACCCGCAGCCGCCGAGGGCTCGGTCTCCTCGGCCTCGTGAGCATCGTCTCCGGCGGTCTCCTCGCCGTGAGCGGGCTCACCGTCCCGGCCGGAGCGACCGATCTCACCCCGGTCGACGTCCCCGGCAACCCCACCTGCACCACCCTCGGCTTCGACGTGGGGTTCAAGCTCGACGACATCCCGGGCCTTCCCGCCGAGGGCACCTACCCCGTCTCGGAGGCCGAGAGCGGCGTCGTCGGAGGCGGGACCGTCACCATCGGCCACGTGGTCGTGATCGATGGGGTCGTGCACTTCGATTGGAGCTCGACGATCGCGTGGGACGCCGTGATCGTGAAGCAGGGCGCCGGGGCGACCGTCTACCTCTACGTCCCGCCGGCGACGGGCGACACCGCGCTGCACCCGTCGACGACCGACGACCAGCCGGACGGCTCGATCAGCCACCTCGACCTCTGCCGGGATGTCGTGACGACCACCGAGGGCACGACCTCGACGACGGAGGGCACGACATCGACCACCGAGGGCGCGACGTCGACCACCGAGGGCACGACGACGACGGAGGGCACGACGTCGACCACCGAGGGCAGGACGTCGACCACCGAGGGCACGACGTCGACGACGGGAGCGACGACGACCAGCGTCGGGGGCTCCTCGACCAGCCAGGTGACGACCCCGACCACCTCGGTGGTGGCCACGAGCGTGCTGGGCGCTGTGGTCGAGCGGCCGGCTCCGGGCCGGCTCCCTCGGACCGGTGCCGATGCGGTTCGCCTGACCCTCGCCGGGGCGGGGCTGGTTCTCCTGGGTGCGGGGGCGCTCCGCCTCAGCCGGCTGGTCCCGACTTGCTGAGGCTCGGAGGCGCCGGGGGGCCACGGCACGCTCCCGGTCCTCCGCCGGGTCAGGCGCCGCTCCTCCACGCTCCGTGACGATGGGCCGAACGACCCATGGTCTACGACCACGCTCCGTGGTGAACTGAGCACTGCAAGGGAAGCACTGATCCGACGGCTGAACTGGTCGCTGCGTCGTCGGGGAGCTACAGCGAACCCGGCCCTGCGTTCGATCCATCCGATCACGCCGCCGGCTGCGCCCTCCAACGCTCCTGCGGCAGAACCGTCAGGAGCTCCAGGTGGGCACTCGCACCTCGCATCGCAGCCGAACCTTCCGCAGCGGCCTCGCCGCCACCGCCGCCGGCATCCTCCTGGCCGTGACCGGGTTGGTGGCCGCCCCGGCGTCCGCCGGCCAGGGCCAGGGCTCCGGCTACGGCGAGATCACGATCTGCCATCGCACCAACGCCCCCGACAACCCCTACACCCTCAACCGGGTCTCGTTCCGCTCCACGGACGGCTCGCTGGTCGGCAACGACCACCTCGGCCACGGGGGCCCGGCGTTCGACTACACCGCCGACCCCGAGGACGACGACTACCCCTACACGACGCCCCGCGACGGTGACCAGTGGGGCGACATCATCCCGCCGTACGAGTGGGAGGGTGGGTCCTACCCGGGGAGCGAGGCGTGGCAGGGCAGCGGCGCGGCGATCCTCGCGGCCGGTTGCACCGGCAGCACGGATGTGGACGTGGTCGACCTCTGCGAGGACGGCAGCGAGGCCGGTGAGGACGGCACCTGCGACGAGACCGTCGTCGATGCCTGCCCCGACGTGGACGGCTTCCAGGCCGAGGGGCCGTGTGGGTCCGACCCGGTGGATGCCTGCCCGGAGCTGGACGGCTTCCAGGCCGAGGGGCCGTGTGGTCCGCCGCAGGACGTGTGCGAGGACCTGCCCGGGATCCAGGCCGAGGGGCCCTGTGACCCCGAGCCGGTGGACGCCTGCCCGGACGTGGACGGCTTCCAGCAGAGCACCGACCAGTGCGTGGCCGTGCTGATCCCGCCGGTCATGATCGAGAACCTGCCGCCGTCGGCCGAGGCGCCCGAGGTCGCCCCGATCGAGGTGCCGGCGGCCCGCCGGCCCACCACGGTGGCCGGCATCCAGGTCCTGCCGGCCACCGCGGCCGCCCAGGAGCTCCCCCGCACCGGCGTCGACACCGCCACCCTCGTCCAGCTGGGGCTGGGCCTGGTGATGGTCGGGGCCGGCGTGATGGTCGCCGCCCGCCGCCCCCAGGGCGCGCCGGAGCGCTGACCGGTCCGGGGGGGCTGGGGCGGCGGGCGCTCCGGTCCCCCTCGACCACCCGAAGGTTTCGTTGGAGGGCGACGATGACGGGCCGGGGCGCAAGCCCCGGCCCGGCGTCGCGCTCGGCACCCGAGCGCCCGGATAGCATCGTCCGCTGTCCTGAACACGGCTGAGGAGGCGGGACGTGCCCGCAACGATCATCGTCGGCACCCAGTGGGGTGACGAGGGCAAGGGCCGGTTCACCGACCTCTTCGCCAAGGAGATGCACCTCGTCGTGCGCTACCAGGGCGGCCACAACGCCGGCCACACCCTGGTGGTGGACGGCGAGACCTTCGCCCTCCAGCTCATCCCGAGCGGCGTGCTCTACCCGCACATCACCCCGGTCATCGGCAACGGCGTGGTGGTCGACCCAGCCGTGCTGCTGACCGAGGTCGACATGCTCGAGCGACGGGGCATCGACTGCTCGCAGCTGAAGGTGTCCGGCAACGCCCACCTCATCCTGCCGTACCACCAGATCATGGACCGGGTCACCGAGCGGCACCTCGGCAAGAACGCGCTCGGCACCACCCGCCGGGGCATCGGTCCGGCCTACGCCGACAAGGCGTCGCGCGTGGGGCTGCGGGTGCAGGACCTCTACGACGAGAAGATCTTCCGGGAGAAGCTGTCGCTCGTGCTGAAGGAGCGCTCGGCCGTGCTCACCAAGGTCTACAACCAGCTCCCGCCCACCGTCGACGAGATCGCCGAGGTGTACCTGGGCGAGCTGGCCCCCCGGATGGCCCCCTACGTGGCCGACACCGTGAACCTCGTGCACGAGGCGCTCGAGGCGGGCCAGCACGTGCTCTTCGAGGGCGCCCAGGCCACCTTCCTCGACCTCGACCACGGCACCTATCCGTTCGTCACGTCCTCGAACCCGATCGCCGGCGGCGCCTGCACCGGCGCCGGCGTGGGGCCCCGTCACATCGACCGGGTGGTCGGCGTGGCCAAGGCCTACGTCACCCGGGTCGGCGCCGGCCCGTTCCCCACCGAGCTCTTCGACGAGGTGGGCGAGGCCATCGTGGACCGGGGCCACGAGTTCGGCACCAACACCGGCCGTCGCCGCCGGCCCGGTTGGATCGACGCCGTGATGCTCCGACACGCCGTGCGGGTCAACTCCCTCTCCGAGCTGGCCGTCACCAAGCTCGACGTCCTCGACGCCTTCGACGAGGTGAAGGTCTGCGTGGCCTACGAGATCGACGGGCAGCGGGTCGATCACCTCCCGGACGACCAGAGCGCCCTGCACAAGGCGGTCCCGGTCTACGAGACGTTCCCCGGCTGGCGGCAGGACCTGAGCGAGGTCACCGAGCCCGGTCAGCTGCCCGAGCCGGCCCGGGCCTACGTGACCTTCCTGGAGGCGCAGGTGGGGGTGCCGATCCGGCTGCTCGGCGTCGGGCCCGGCCGCGACCAGTACGTGCAGCTGTCGGCGTGAAGGTCGTCGTCGTCGGGTCGGGGGGACGGGAGGCGGTCCTGGCGGAGGTGCTGGGGCGCACCGCCGAGGTGGTCGTCACGCCCGGCAACCCCGGGATCCCCGGGTCGACCTCCACCCCGCCCGAGGAGCTCGAGGCGGACCTCTACGTGATCGGTCCCGAGGCGCCGCTGGTCGACGGGCTGGCCGACCGCCTCCGAGGAGCCGGCCGGCTCGTGTTCGGCCCGGGGGCCGACGGTGCCCGCCTCGAGGGCTCCAAGGCGTGGATGAAGGAGCTGGTCAGCAAGGCCGGCGTGCCCACCGCTCGCTACGGCACCTTCGCCGACGTCGACGCCGCCGTCGCCTTCCTCCGGTCCTTGCCCGCCCCCTGGGTGGTGAAGACCGACGGCCTGGCCGCCGGCAAGGGGGTGCTCGTCACCGGCGACCTCGCCGAGGCCGAGGCCGACGTGCGGGCCAAGCTCGCCGGCCAGGCCTTCGGTGACGCCGGCCGCACCGTCGTGATCGAGGAGGGGATGACCGGGCCCGAGGTCTCCGTGTTCGCCGTGTGCGACGGCGACGACGCCGTGGTGCTGCCCCCGGCGCAGGACTTCAAGCGGGTGGGCGACGGCGACACCGGACCCAACACCGGTGGGATGGGTGCCTACAGCCCGCTCACGTGGCTCCCGCCCGGCTTCGAGGAGGACATCCGCATCCGCTTCATCCGGCCCACCCTGGCTGAGTTGCAGCGGCGCGGGATCGACTACCGCGGCGTCCTCTACGCCGGGCTGATGATGACCGACGCCGGCCCGAGGCTCGTCGAGTACAACGTCCGCTTCGGCGATCCCGACAGCCAGGTCGTGCTCGTCCGGATCACCTCGGACCTCGCCGCCCTCCTTGCGGAGGCCGCGGCCGGTGCGCTGCGCAGCCGGCCCTCCTGGTCCGACGACGCCGCGGTGCTCGTGGTGGCCGCCGCCGAGGGCTACCCGATCGCGCCCCGCACGGGCGACACCATCCAGGGCCTGGACGAGGCCCGAGCGGTGCCAGGGGCGTCGGTCCACGCCGCGGGGGTGCTCGCCGACGACCGGGGCCGCTGGCACACCGCCGGCGGGCGGGTGCTGAACGTGATCGGCCGTGGCCCCGACGTCGGGGCCGCTCGTGCCGCCGCCTACGACGCCCTGGCCCGGCTCACCTGGCCGGGGATGCACCACCGTCGCGACATCGCGGCCGGCCGACCGGGAGCGTGACCGCCCACCAGGCCCCCCGGGTCGCCGTGA
Organism: Acidimicrobiia bacterium; assembly: GCA_046565645.1. Lineage (GTDB taxonomy): Bacteria > Actinomycetota > Acidimicrobiia > Acidimicrobiales > VFJN01 > VFJN01. The sequence goes on from JBKHYD010000054.1 coordinate 76,447, forward strand.
TCGGCGGCGGGCAGCTGGCCCGGATGATGGCCGAGGCCGCCAGCGCGCTCGGGATCCCGCTCCGCCTGCTCGCCGAGGCGGAGGGCGTCTCTGCGGCCCAGGTGATCCCGGACCACCTGGTCGGCGACCACCGGGAGCTCGCCTCGCTCCGAGCCGTCGTGGACGGGTGCGCGGTGGTGACCTTCGACCACGAGCACGTCCCCACCGAGCACCTCCACGCCCTCGAGGCGGCTGGGGTCCCGTGCCGGCCAGGGCCGGGTGCCCTCGTGCACGCTCAGGACAAGGCGGTGATGCGTGAGGCGATGGACCGCCTCGACGCCCCCCAGCCCCGGTGGGCCGTCGTCTCCTCGGCCGAGGACGTCGAGGCCTTCGGACTCCCCTGCGTGCTCAAGGTCACCCGGGGGGGCTACGACGGCAAGGGCGTGTGGGTGGCCCGCACGAGCGCAGACGTCCACGAGCCGCTCGCCACCGCGCAGCGCTCCGGCGTGCGCCTGCTGGCCGAGGAGCTCGTCGACTTCCGGCGCGAGCTGTCCGCGGTGGTGGCACGGTCGCCGAGCGGCGAGGCGGTGGCCTACCCGGTGGTGGCCACCACGCAGCTCGACGGGATCTGCCACGAGGTCGTCGCCCCGGCGCCGGGCCTCGCCCCCGACCGGGCGGCCGAGGCCCAGGCTCTGGCCCGCCGCATCGCCACGGAGCTCGACGTCACCGGGATCCTCGCGGTCGAGCTCTTCGAGGCGGGGGACCGCATCCTGATCAACGAGCTGGCCATGCGCCCCCACAACACGGGCCACTGGACCCAGGACGGTGCCGTCACCTCGCAGTTCGAGAACCACCTCCGGGGGGTGCTCGACCTCCCGATGGGGTCGGCCGAGGCGCGGGCCCCGTGGACGGTCATGGTGAACATCCTGGGCGGGCTTGACCCCGAGGCCGGCCACCTCTACGACGGCTACCAGCACGCGTTCGCCCGAGACCCCCGCCTCCGCGTCCACCTCTACGGCAAGGACCTGCGGCCCGGCCGCAAGGTCGGACACGTCAACGTCTACGGCGACGACCTCGAGGACTGCCTGGCCCGGGCCCGGCACGCCGCCGGCTGGTTCCGCGGCGACGTCGGCGACGACGCTCGATGATCCCGGTGCGGGTCGCTCCGGGTGCGAGGATGGCGGGGTGAGCGCACAGGTCGGGATCGTGATGGGCTCGGACTCGGACTGGCCGACCATGCAGGCAGCCGCCGACGTCCTCGACGAGTTCGGGGTGGCCTGGGAGGCCGACGTCCGCTCCGCCCACCGGATGCCCCTGGAGATGCTCGAGTACGGCGCCACCGCCGCAGATCGTGGCCTGTCGGTGATCATCGCCGGGGCCGGGGGAGCCGCCGCCCTGCCGGGCATGCTGGCCTCGGTCACGCCGCTACCGGTCATCGGCGTGCCGGTTCCGCTGAAGCACCTCGACGGCCTCGACTCGCTGCTGTCGATCGTCCAGATGCCGGCGGGCATCCCGGTGGCCACGGTCGCGATCGGCAACGCCAAGAACGCGGGCATCCTGGCCGCCCGGATCCTCGGTGTGTCCGACCCGGCGCTGCGCGAGCAGCTGGTCGCCTACGAGCGCTCGCTGGCCGACCTCGCCCGCAGCAAGGGCCAAGCCGTGCGCGACGCCTCCGGGCGCCCGTCCCGGCTCGGCTAGCGGCGCCCGGGCGCCGTTCCCGCCCCCGTCAGTCGGTGAGGGTGGGCTCCCGGTCGTTCTCCCACCAGGGGCTGTCCCAGTCCACCGCACGGTCGGCGGCGGTGATGTCGTCGACCACGTCGGCCTCCGGCAGCGAGGCGACCGGGACGGCCGGCTCGGCCACGGCCCCGTCCTCTGGGCCGGCGCTCTTGGCCTGCTTGGCCAGCGCCTTCAGCTCCCGTCGGCCCAACGCCGGTCGGTCGGCGTGGGTGCGCACCCCGGCGGCGAACATGGCGCACGACATGCACAGCGGGGGCTTCTTGGCACCGTAGGCATGCACCAGGCAGTCGGAGCACCACGAGCCGCCACAGCGGCCGCAGTGGCTCACGCCGTGCTCGTGCGGGTGCTTGATGCAGCTGTCCATCGTTCGCTTCGCCCTCCCAGGGCCTGACTCCCGACCATGGGCATCGGCATTCCGATGCCCTGCCTTGAGCGGGCGAGGGCGACCCGCACGAACCGCCACCGCCGCTCCTCAGCAACTGGGCAATCGCCGGCGAGCCCCGACGGGGTACTGGTCCGCCGCGTCACCGCCCGAGATGGGCCGAACGACCCTGTTGGGCCGCGTCGCCGGTCGGGTGGGAGACTGCCGGTGATGCCCGGCACCCAGCTGCCCAACGTCCTCGCCGCCCGCTACGCCAGCGCCCAGATGGCCGAGCTCTGGTCCCCCGAGCACAAGGTGGTGCTCGAGCGACGCCTCTGGATCGCGGTGATGCGGGCCCAGGCCGAGCTCGGCCTCGACCTGCCCGCGGAGGTGATCGAGGCGCACGAGGCGGTCGTCGACAAGGTGGACCTCGCCAGCATCGAGGCGCGCGAGCGGGTCACCAAGCACGACGTGAAGGCGCGCATCGAGGAGTTCTCGGCGCTGGCCGGGCACGAGCGCGTCCACGCCGGCATGACCTCGCGCGACCTCACCGAGAACGTCGAGCAGCTCCAGGTCCGGGCTGCCCTCGAGCTGATCCGGGACCGCATGGTGGCGGCCTTGGCTCGCCTCGCCGACCGGGCCGCTCAGCACACCGGCCTCGTCATGACCGGCCGCAGCCACAACGTGGCCGCGCAGGCCACCACGCTCGGGAAGCGGTTCGCCAACGCGGGCGAGGAGCTCCTCCAGGCGCTCCGCCGGGTCGAGGAGCTGCTGGCCCGCTACCCGCTGCGAGGCATCAAGGGGCCGGTCGGCACCCAGCAGGACATGGCCGACCTCCTGGGCAGCCCCGACGCGGTGGCTCGGCTCGAGGAGGCAGTGGCGCGCCACCTCGGCTTCGAGTCCACCCTCACCAACGTCGGCCAGGTGTACCCGCGCAGCCTCGACCTCGACGTCGTGTCGGCGCTCGTGCAGGCGGCCGCCGGCCCGTCGTCTCTGGCCACCACGATCCGGCTGATGGCGGGGCTCGAGCTGGCCACCGAGGGGTTCAAGCCCGGGCAGGTCGGCTCGTCCGCCATGCCCCACAAGATGAACAGCCGCTCGTGCGAGCGCATCAACGGCCTGGCGGTCGTCCTGCGCGGCTACCTCTCGATGGTGGGGGAGCTGAGCGGGGACCAGTGGAACGAGGGCGACGTGTCCTGCTCGGTGGTGCGCCGGGTCGCACTGCCCGACGCGTTCTTGGCCGCAGACGGGCTGTTCGAGACGTTCCTGTCCGTGCTCGAGGACTTCGGCGCCTACCCCGCGGTGATCGCCCGGGAGCTCGATCGGTACCTGCCCTTCCTCACCACCACCAAGGTGCTCATGGGCGCCGTCCGGGCCGGGGTCGGTCGCGAGGTCGCCCACGAGGCCATCAAGGAGCACGCCGTCGCCGTGGCGCTCGCCATGCGGGAGGACGGCGCTCCGGACAACGACCTTCTCGACCGCCTCGCTGCCGACGACCGCCTCCCGCTCGACCGGGCCGCCCTCGACGCGCTGGTCGGGGAGCCGCTGTCCTTCGTCGGTGCCGCCCCGGCCCAGGTCGAAGCCTTCGTGGCCCAGGTGGCCGACGTCGTGGACCGCCACCCCGACGCCGCCACCTACCGCCCCGAGCCCATCCTCTAGCCCCGTAGGATCGATCGATGTCCCATCTGCGCCGGAGGGTGGCGCCGCTCGCCCAGGCGGTCCGTCGGCGTCGGGCCGACCCAGCGCCCCAGCTGTTCCCGCCCGGGGCGTTCTACTCGCCGGTCGTCGACGCGGCCGAGGTCACCCGGGCCGAGCGGGGGCGGGTCTGGCCCGAGGACCCGGCCGACCCTCCCGGGCTCGACCTGCGGCCGGACGCGCAGCTGGACCTCCTGGAGGTGCTCGGCCAGCACCGGCTGCCCGATCCCGATACGTGGGACCCGCCTCGCTACGACCCCGGCAACGACCAGTTCCCACCCCAGGATGCGGCCCTCCTCTACGCCATGGTCCGTCACCTCCGCCCCCAGCGCATCGTCGAGATCGGGAGCGGGTGGTCGACGACGGTCACCGCACGTGCTGTCCGCGACGGTGGGCTCACCACCCACCTCACCTGCATCGACCCCCACCCGAGGGACTTCCTGTCCGCCATCCCCCAGGTGGCCGAGCTGCGAGTCGAAAAGGTCGAGCACACCCCGATCGAGGTGTTCACCCGGCTCGGGCCCCGGGACGTGCTCTTCATCGACTCGTCCCACGTAGCGAAGACCGGCAGCGACGTGGTGCACGAGGTGCTCCAGATCCTCCCTCGCCTGCGCGATGGCGTCGCGGTCCACGTCCACGACGTGTTCATCCCCGAGGACTACCCCATCGGGTGGGTGAAGGCCGGCTTCGGCTGGAACGAGCAGTACCTCGTCCACGCCTACCTCCTCGGCAACCACCGGGCCCACGTGCTGGTCGGGAGCCGCTGGCTCGCCGTGCGCCACCCGGAGGCGGTCGGTTCGGCCCTCGGACCGGTCGAGCTGGCGGGCAGCTCGCTCTGGTTCTCCGTCGGCGCCGAACCGCTGTTCCCGTAGGATCGGCGCTCGTGCCGCTCCCCCTCCCGCACCTGTACTCCGGCAAGGTCCGTGACATCTATGCGGTGGGGGAGGACCGGATCCTGCTGGTCGCCTCCGACCGCCTCTCTGCCTTCGACGTGGTGCTGGAGGAGCCGATCCGCCACAAGGGACGGGTGCTCACCGCCTTCTCCGCGTTCTGGTTCGAGGTCCTGGGTGATGTCGTGGGCAACCACCTGATCTCCACGGACGTCGCCGACCTGCCGAGCGAGGTCGCGGCCGCCGACGACGACCTGGCGGGGCGGGTCATGCTGTGCCGCCGGGCGGAGATGCTCCCGATCGAGTGCATCGTGCGGGGCTACCTGTCCGGATCCGCGTGGAAGGAGTACGAGGCCACCGGCACGATGAACGGCCAGGCGCTGCCCGATGGGCTCCGCAAGAGCGATCGCCTGCCCGAACCGGCGTTCACGCCGTCGACGAAGAGCGACCGGCACGACGAGAACATCAGCTTCGGTCGGGCCGTCGAGCTGGTGGGGGAGGACCTCGCCACGCGGGCCCGGGACATCAGCCTGGAGCTCTACCGCCGGGGCGCCGAGGCGGCCCTCGAGCACGGGATCATCATCGCCGACACCAAGTTCGAGCTCGGGCTGGTCGACGGCGACCTCGTCCTCGCCGACGAGGTGATGACGCCGGACTCGAGCCGCTTCTGGTCCCTCGACAGCTGGGAGCCCGGCACCACGCCGCCCAGCTTCGACAAGCAGCCGGTGCGGGACTACCTCGAGACCCTCGACTGGGACAAGTCCCCGCCGCCCCCGCCGCTGCCCCCGGAGGTCGTCACCGCCACCAGCAGCCGCTACGTCGAGGCCTACGAGCGCATCACCGGCCGCAGCTTCTCGGCCTGGCCGGGCGTCTCCTGACCGGCTGCCCCGCGGCCCCTCGGTAGGATCGGCTCCATGCTGTTCTCGGTGCTCGTGGAGACCCGCCTGCGGCCCGGGATCGCCGATCCCCAGGGCCACACGATCGAGCGCTCGCTCCCGCACCTCGGCTTCGAGGGGATCAGCGGGGTCCGGGTCGGCAAGGCGTTCCGGTTCTCGCTGGAGGCCGGCGACGAGGCCACCGCGCAGGCCCACGCCGACGAGGTGACGAGGCGGTTCCTCATCAACCCGGTGATCGAGGACGCCGACGTCACCGTCACCGTGGCCGAGCCCGCCTGATGGCCGCCCGGGTCGGCGTCGTCCTCTTCCCCGGCTCGAACTGCGAGCTCGACGTCGTCGAGGCCGTCCGCAGCGTCGGGGGGGACGCCGAGATCCTCTGGCACGCCGACGAGGACCTCCACGGGGTCGACGCCGTGGTCGTCCCTGGCGGCTTCGCCCACGGCGACTACCTGCGGCCCGGTGCCATCGCCCGGTTCTCGCCGATCATGGCGTCGGTGACGGCCTTCGCGGCCGGCGGGGGCCCGGTGGTCGGCATCTGCAACGGCTTCCAGGTGCTCACCGAGGCCGGGCTCCTGCCCGGCGCGCTCCAGAAGAACGCCGGGCTCAAGTTCCTCTGCACCACCGTGACCCTCCGGGTCGAGACCACGAGCACGCCGCTCACCTCGGAAGCCGCCGTCGGCGACGAGCTGCGCATCCCGATCAACCACTTCGAGGGCAGCTACACGTGTGATGCCGACACGCTCGCCATGCTCCGCGCCGAGGATCGGGTGGTGGTGCGCTACCTGGACAACCCCAACGGGTCGATCGACGACATCGCCGGCGTGTGCAACGAGGCCCGCAACGTCGTGGGCCTCATGCCCCACCCTGAGCGAGCCAGCCACCCGCTCCTCGGCTCCACCGACGGCTTGGTCATGCTCCGCTCGATCCTGGCCGCGGCCGGCGCCGGGGCGCCGGTGAGGACCTGAGCGCCCCGCAGGAGCCGCTGGCGCCGGCGTCGAACTGGCTGGGGTGCGGAGCAGCCAGCCTGGGCAGGTGACGTCGGACCCAGCAGCCGGTGGCGGCGCGCCGTCGCGCCGCCGAGGGTCGACGGGCGGGCCACGTTGAGGTCGTCGAGCGTCCAGCGGATCCTCCAGACCGTGCCTGACGACGCGGTGGTCCTCGACATCGGCGGCTGGGGGAAGCCCTTCCCGCGGGCCGACTGGGTGATGGACCTGATGCCCTACGACGGCCGTGGCGTCTACGGGTACGAGACCCACGACCCTGAGCGGTTCACGAGGGCCACCTGGATCCAGCGGGACATCTGCGACCGGGAGCCCTTCCCGTTCGCCGACAAGTCCATCGACTTCGTGATCTGCTCGCACACCCTCGAAGACATCCGTGACCCAATATGGGTCTGCCAGGAGATGCAGAGGATCGCCCGCGCCGGATACATCGAGACCCCCTCCCGCCTCGAGGAGCAGACGGCCGGTGTGCAGGGGCCATGGGTGGGCTGGGGCCACCACCGCTGGCTGGTCGAGGTCCGAGACGGGGCCCTCGAGTTCGTCTTCAAGCACCACGTCATCTGCGGCAGAGAGCGGGCCCACCTTCCGCGAGGCATCCTCAGCCAGCTCAGCGAGGATGAGCGGACCCTCGCGTTCTGGTGGGAGGGCTCCTTCGAGTGCTCCGAGCGCGTGTTCATCGACGCCGAGGGCCTCGATCCCTACCTGGAGGGCTTCGTGGCCTCGGAGCTGGCCAGGCGCTCCCTCGCTCGCCCGCTGCCCAGCGCCCGGCGGTCGTTGCGCGCTGCGCTGGCCGGCCCGCCCGGCAGCCGCCGGCGCGCCCTGGCCCGTCGCCTGCGGACCCGGTAGGCCTCAGCCTGCCCGGCTGATGCCGGCGCGCTTGAGCACCGCGGCGTCGACGCCCAGCTCCCGCCAGGCCGCGTAGGAGATGCCCTTGCGGCTGCTGTAGGCGGCGGCCGCAGCCACGAAGCCCTCCTCCAGCTCGGTGAGGTCGACCTTGGCCTCTGTCGCGGCGAGCTCCTCGGCGAGGTCCAACCGCTCCTGGATGAGCTGCAGCCGCTTCAAGGCGTCGGCCTGCTCCAGCTCTGTCTCGATCCGCGCCAGCCGCTTCTTGATCGATTCAGGGGTGCGCTTGCGCCCCCTCTTCGGCTTGTGGGCTTCGAGGGCCTCGAGATAGCGCCGTACCGCCCTGCCCTGATTGCGCCCTTCGGCGAGGGCGGCCTTGTGCTCATCGGACATCGGGTTGCGGTGGGTCTTTGCCGGCATGGCGGGCAGAGTATTGCATCTCAGGTTCGCGCGCTCATTTGGGCCATTCCCAGGCTGTCGCTGGCGGTCCTTGAGGCCATCCGGCGGCCGTCGAGGGCGGTGGCAGGGGCCGCGTAGGCTGCCGCCATGGCCCCGTCCGGCTCCGCGCTCCCCGACGTCGAGACCCACCGCGCCCTGGGGCTCAGCGATGACGAGGCGGACGCCATCGCGGCGATCCTCGGGCGGCAGCCCAACCACCTCGAGCTGGCCATGTACTCGGTGATGTGGTCGGAGCACTGCTCGTACAAGTCGTCCCGCGTCCACCTGCGGCGCCTGCCGTCGGAGGCCCCCCACGTGCTGGTCGGGCCGGGCGAGGGGGCCGGGGTGGTCGACCTCGGCGAGGGGATCGCCGCTGCCTTCCGGATCGAGAGCCACAACCACCCCTCCGCCATCGAGCCCTACGAGGGTGCGGCGACCGGAGTGGGCGGCATCCTCCGTGACGTCTTCTCGATGGGCGCCCGTCCCATCGCCCTCATGGACCCGCTCCGCTTCGGGCCCCTCGATGACCCGCGGAGCCGGTGGATCGCGGAAGGCGTCGTGGCGGGCGTGTCGGGCTACGGCAACTCCGTGGGGGTGCCCACCGTGGGCGGTGAGACCGTCTTCGACCCGACCTTCCAGGACAACCCGCTGGTCAACGTGTTCTGCCTGGGCACGCTGCCCCACGACCGCCTCGCGCTGGCCCGGGCGTCGGGGCCCGGCAACCTCACGGTCCTGTTCGGCTCCGCCACCGGGCGCGACGGCATCGGGGGGGCGAGCGTGCTGGCGTCGGCCGGGTTCGGCGAGGGCGACGAGGAGAAGCGCCCCAGCGTCCAGGTGGGCGACCCCTTCGAGGAGAAGCGCCTCATCGAGGCGTGCCTCGAGATCCTCGACGCCGGCCTCGTGGTGGGCATCCAGGACCTCGGTGCGGCGGGCATCACCGGTGCCGCCAGCGAGACGTCGTCCAAGGGCGGCGTCGGCATGGACCTGTGGCTCTCGGAGATCCACGTGCGGGAGGAGGGCATGGAGCCCTTCGAGATCATGATCAGCGAGAGCCAGGAGCGGATGCTGGCGATCGTCGAGCCGGGCAAGCTCGACCAGCTGCTCGCCGTGTGCGAGCGGTGGGAGATCAGCGCCTCGGTCATCGGCACGGTCACCGGCACCGGCCGGTTCCGGATCCTCGACCGTCGCGAAGGCGAGGTACTGGCCGACATCCCCGCCTCCTCCCTCGACGACGACGCGCCCGTCTACCACCGTCCCCTGGCCGAGCCGGCCGGTCGGGCCGAGCGGGCCGCTCGTCGGGCCCACGACGCCCTCCCCGCCCCCGCCGATGCCGGCGCCGACCTGCTCGGGCTCCTGATGGACCCCACCTGGGTGTTCCGCCAGTACGACCACCAGCTCTTCCTCAACACGGTGGTGGCCCCCGGGGGCGATGCCGCCGTCCTGCGCCTCAAGGACCCCCGCACCGGCGGGGACACCGGGCGGGGGCTGGCGCTCACCACCGACGGCAACCACCGCTGGTGCGCCCTCGACCCGCGCCCGGGGACTGCCCTGGTGGTGGCCGAGGCCGTCATGAACCTGGCCTGCGCCGGCGCCCGCCCGCTCGGCCTCGTCAACTGCCTCAACTTCGGGAACCCCGAGCACCCGGAGGTGATGTGGCAGATCTCCGAGGCCATCGACGGCATGGCCGAGGCCTGTCGCGTCCTGGAGCTGCCGGTGGTGGGCGGCAACGTGAGCCTCTACAACGAGAGCCGGGGCACGAACATCGACCCGTCACCGGTCGTCGGGGTGGTCGGCCTGGTCGACCAGCTCGACCGGCGGCCCCCGCCGCCCGAGCTCGTGGCCGGCACCACCGTG
>JBKHYD010000055.1:0-70404 GCA_046565645.1 Acidimicrobiia bacterium
CTGTCGAGAAGGCCGTCGGGTCCACGCTGGAGGCGGTCGAGGGTGACGGTCGAGCCGGCGTGGTGTGGCACACCCAGGGGTCGGGCAAGAGCTTCGAGATGCTCTGCTACGCCGGCAAGGTCATGCGCCATCCGGCGATGGGCAACCCAACGCTGGTGCTGCTGACCGACCGCAACGACCTCGACGACCAGCTCCACGACGAGGTGTTCCTGCCGTCGGTCGCCCGGGGGTTCCTGCCCGAGACCCCAACGAAGGCCGCGAGCCGCCAGCAACTACGTGAGCTGCTGAACCGACCGTCGGGCGGGATCGTGTTCACGACGATCCAGAAGTTCGCGCCCGGGACCGACGCGGACAAGATGCCGCTGTTGACCGACCGCTCCAACGTGGTGGTGGTCGCCGATGAGGCGCATCGATCGCAGTACGACTTCATCGACTGGTTCGCCCGTCACATGCGCGACGCCCTCCCGAACGCCAGCTTCCTCGGCTTCACCGGCACACCCCTCGATGCGGACGACCGGTCCACCCGGGCCGTGTTCGGCGAGTACATCGACGTCTACGACATCACCGACGCCATCGAGGACGGCGCCACCGTCCCCATCTACTACGAGTCCCGGCTCGTCAAGGTCGAACTGCCCGACGACGTCGCCGAAACCGTCGACGAGGAGGTCGACGAGGCACTCGAGGAGGTCGACCCCGCAGAGGCCGAGAAGGCCAAGCGGCGATGGGCGCAGGTGGAGGGCATCGTCGGTGCACCGAAACGGCTCAAGCAGGTCGCCGAGGACCTCGTGGCGCACTGGGAGAAGCGCCAGGCAGTCCTGGCCGGGAAGGGCATGATCGTGGTGATGTCTCGGGACATCGCCGTGCGCATGTATGACGAGCTCATCGCACTCCGGCCGGAATGGCATGACCCGGCCGACGACAAGGGGAAGCTCAAGGTCGTCATGACCGGGTCCGCGTCCGACCCGCCGCACTTCCAGGCGCACATCCGCAGCAAGCAGGCCCGGGCCGACCTGAAGCAGCGGGCCAAGGACCCGGGCGACCCGCTCGAGCTGGTCATCGTGGTGGACATGTGGTTGACCGGGTTCGACGCCCCGGCGATGCACACGATGTACGTGGACAAGCCCATGAAGGCCCACGGGCTCATGCAGGCCATCGCCCGTGTCAACCGTACCTACAAGGACAAGCCCGCCGGTCTGATCGTCGACTACGTCGGCATCACCGACAACCTGCGCCGGGCCATCGCCAGCTACTCCAAGCGTGACCAGGACAAGGTCGGCGTCGACATCGAACAAGGCGCGCTCGTGCTGGAGCGTGAGTACGAGATCGTCGAAGGGATCCTGAACGGGTACGACTGGCGCACGGGTGCACACAGCGACAACACCGGTGTGCGGATCAAGGCGGTCGAGGACACCGCCGAGTGGCTTCTGGAGCACGACGACCCTGATGCGGAGGGTCATGGGCTGGTGAAACGGTTCCTGGACCACGCGCTGGCCCTGTCGAAAGCCCAGGCCCTCGCCGGGTCGCACCCGCTCGTCGGCAAGCTCGCCACCGACATCCGCTTCCTGCAGGCCGTGCGTGCACACCTGCTCAAGCTCACGTCCTCGTCCACCGACGGCAGCGGCCGGACCCCGGCCGACATCGACACCGTCCTCTCCCAGGTCCTCGCCTCGGCCGTCGAAGCCGAAGGGGTCATCGACGTGTTCGCCCAGGCCGGTCTCGACCGGCCCGACCTGTCGGTGTTCTCCGAGGAGTTCCTCGAGAACATCCAGAAGATCGAGGGCTACGAGAACAGCCGCGTCGAGATGCTCCGCAAGCTGCTCGACGAGGAGGTCCGGTCCGTCCGGCGGACCAACGTCGTCCAGTTCGAGAAGTTCTCCGAGAAGCTCAGGCGCGCCATCCAGCAGTACCGCACCCGGGCCATCTCCGGCGCCGAGGCCCTCGAACACCTGGTGCAGCTCGCGCTTGAGTTCAAGGAGGACCAGCAGAAGGCCCACGAATCTGGGTTGTCGACGGACGAGTGGGCGTTCTACGAGGCCGTCGCCAACCACGGCCCCGCCCTGGTCGCCATGGGCGACGACAAGCTCAAGGCGCTCGCCGCCGAGCTGGTGCTGAAGCTACGCGAGAAGGTCACGATCGACTGGAACCGCAAGCAGTCCGTCCAGGCCGGCATCCGCGCCACCGTCAAGACGCTCCTCGCCCAGCGCGGCTACCCGCCGGACTACAGCGACGAAGCCATCGAGATGGTCCTGAAGCAGACCGAGGTTTTCGCTGAGAAGTGGGCCCAGGGGGACGCGGCGTGACCCGCGGCCGCAAGGTGCATCGTCCCCGGGTGCGCCTGACTACCGGTGGGAGCCCCGAGAAGGGGAAGCCCAAACGCGGCACGAAGCCGACGAAGATCCGGAAGGGCAAGCGCAAGCGGGCACGCCAAGGGAACACGACCCTGAAGCTGGCCACGTCGAGTGCGACGCCGCAGGTTGTTCGGCCGGCCGTCGGAGTCGACCGACGCCTACACGGCAGCACCCGTCAGTTCAGAGCCCGATGCTCTTGCGGCTGGTACTCGACGTGGTTCGACACGATGGGACCCGTCGCTCGCGCCCAGACCCAGCATCTCGACACTCATCGGTAGTGCTCCAGAGCGCTTGGCCCTGACCAACGACGCCCGTAGGACCCATCGGCCCGGTACCAGGAGCGGCCCCGCGGCGGTTTGCCGAGTTGGTACCTCCGTTGGCCGTCGCCATTGGGCCGTTGTGGGGAGACGGGCTGCTACCCCTCTCCCTGCGCGCGTCGGTGCGACCGTGGGCCCCATCATCCGCGGCCGGTCGGTAGCCGCGTTCTAGCCTTGACCGTTGGCGTGGAGTGTGAAAGATGGCATGGCTCGGAGTTCGTTGCTGGAAGGACAAGGTCGCTCTGGCGATTGTCGACAACTCGGCGACCGGTCCAGCACTCACCTTCGATCGGCGTCAGCAGATGCCGAAGGGCGATGCCGATGTTGGGCGTCAGGCTCGGTGGTTCTTCCAGGTCGTGGAGGAAGCGCTTGCGGACACCGGCGCCGACGGCCTCGCCATCTGCGTGAGCAGTGGCGACGCAGATCAGACGAGAGCGAGCTTCGAGGGTGCCGCCGCCGTTGCCGCGGGTATGCGCGGTGTTCCGGTGCAGCTCATGCGGAAGCAAGGCATGTGGAAGCCACTCGGTCTGGCAGATCGCAAGAGCGGCACCTGGAGCGACTTCATGAAGCATGACGCCCTGATGAGCGCATTGGTGGGCGACCTGAAGGAAGCGGCGGCAGCGTCACTCGCTGCGGAGCGTCGTGGTACCGCTTGACGGGTACACCTACCGCGGGGTCCTCGGACAGCCCGGCTACTTCGGCGAGGTGTACCTCGCGCAGAACATCCTGAGCGGCGAGATGGTCGCCATCAAGCATGTGGACGGTGGCAAGCTCGACATGTCTCTCGAGGCCTGGTCGGCGGAGGCCCAAGCCATGGCGGCGTGTGACCACGAGAACCTCGTGCAGATCAAGCATGCTGCTGTGACTCCGGCCGGGCCTGCTCTCGTCATGGAGTTCCTCCAGGACGGCTCATGGGAGGGCCGCTACGGCGGTTTGCCCGCCCCGGTGTTGGACGTCGTCGACATCGGCATGGACCTCTGCTGGGGTCTCCATCACCTCCACGGTCAGGGTCTCGTACATCGCGACATCAAGCCCGGGAACGTGCTCCTCCGGGGCGACACTGGGGTACTCGGCGACTTCGGACTCACCGGCCTTCACGGCACGCAACCCCATCACCAGTACGTGCCGCACGCCCCGCCAGAAGCACGAACGCCACCAGTTCAGTGGACACCGCAAGCCGACGTCTACGCCCTCGGCGTCACCCTCTACCGGATGATTTGCGGCGACGACTTCTCCGGGTACAACGACCTCGACGTCTCCGACAACGATGCACTCGAGCGCTGGCCGGACCGTGACCGCTGGCCGGAACACGTCCACAAGCCGCTGAAGCGAGCCCTTCGGGCGGCGACGAATCCAGCCCAAGGGAAGAGGCCGCAGACAGCAGCGAAGTTGCGAGACCTCCTCCAGCGTTGCCGTCCTCTGGTGTCCTTCCACGAGACCTCTCCCGGATGCTGGGAAGGGAACGGCGATGGCGAGCGTTGGATCCTCGAACTTGAGATGAGTTCCGACGGCAACGCGACCCTCTCCACCCGCCGCGACAAGGGAAGGGGATCCCGGGCCGTGAGGACAGCGTCCGTGACGACGCCAACTTCGCTGCAAGACGTCCGCAGGAAGGCTGCCTCCGTGATGAACGCGCTGGCCTGCACAGGTAGCGCCGACGCCTGACGTCGACCGGCGCCACGCACCGTGTGCAAACTCAGGCGTGGTCGTGTGCAGCCACGCTCGGGCCGCCACGCGAACGGGTCCGCTGACCAGCGCAGATGCCCTTTGTGGGAACTCCCCACTTGCTCGCTCGCGACGACGGGGCGCTCGATGCGGGCGTCGTCGGCGCTGTCCCTACCGACGCGCCGGCGTGGCGAAGGCGGCAGGGCCCGCGGCGGGCGGTCAGTCAGGCCGGGAGGTCAGGCCGAGGGTGAACCAGACGGCCTTGCCCGGCTGGCGCTCGGTGACGCCCCACTCGTCGGCGAGTGCCTCGAGGATCTGCAGCCCTCGCCCCGAGGGGGCCTCGATGTCGTGGGGCTGCTTTTGCGGGGTGCCGGCGCCCTGATCGGCCACCTCCACCCGCACTAGGCCGTTTGACCGCTCGATGGACAGCTCGAACGCCGAGGTGGCGTGCCGGACGGCGTTGGTGGCGAGCTCGGACACCAGCAGCACGACGGTCTCCACGCGAGCACCGAGGTCCGCCAGCTCGCCGGCGACGAACCGTCGAGCGGCCGCCACGGAGGTGACCTCGGCCGGGAAGGTCTGGCGCACTGTCATGGCTCGACCTGGATGACCGACTCGAGGCCGGTGGCCTCGACGACCCGCCGGACCGGTTCGGCGGCTCCGCACAGCACGACCTCGCGCCCGGCCTCGACGACCTGGAGGAGGGCGGCCAAGCCGGAGCTGTCCATGAACGACACCCCGCTGAAGTCGAAGCGAACGACGTTGTGGCTGGGGTCCGAGATGATCGGCGCGAGGGCCGCGCTCAGTGCCTCGCTGGTCACCAGGTCGAGCTCGCCCGCCACCACGACGCGGAGGGGCTCCAGCTCGACGTGCACGGAGAACGCGGCGGGGTCGGTCATCTCGCCCACCGTATGGCAAGCACGGCGGTGTCGTCGGCCACCCCGCCCTGACCGAGCTCGCTCAGCACGCCGTCGACGCTCGCCGACAGGTCGCCCCGCTGGTGCAGCAGGGCCTGGCGGAGCCGATCCAGGCCGGCGTCCACCGTCTCCCCCCGGCGTTCGAACAGGCCGTCCGTGAAAAGGTAAACCGTGGCCCCCGGTGGGATCGCCACCCGTGCCGTGGGCCGGGTGCCCACGCCGGCGACGCCGACCGGGGGGCCGGGCACGACGGGCACGAGCTCGGCGACGCCGTCGCTGACCACGATCGGCGGCGGGTGACCGGCCAGCGCCACGGCGAGCTCCCCTGACGCGGGGTCGAACCTGGCGCAGGCGATGGTGGCGAACTGGCCGGGGTGGGCGCGACGCTCGGCGGCGGCCACCCGATCGAGGACGGCACCCGGCTCCTCCCCCAGGCTGGCGAAGGCCCGCGTGGCGTGGCGGGCGGCGGCCATCGCGCTCACGGCGGGCAGTCCGCGCCCGGACACGTCGCCCACCACCGCCACCAGCCGTCCATCCACCTCGAACGCGTCGTACCAGTCGCCCCCCACCTCGGTCCCCTCGACCCCGGCCCGGTAGCGGGCCACGATCTCGACCCCCCGCATCGAGGGGAGGGCGCCGGGGAGCAGGCTCTGCTGAAGGGCCAGCGAGGAGTCCCGCTGCTCCTCGTACAGGCGCTCGTTCTCGGCGGCCAGCCCCTCGGCGGTGAGGCGCCGGCCCTGGAGCCGGTGGGCGACGACGGCGGCGGCCGCGGTCGTCAGCGCGCCGAGGACGAGCACCATCCAGGGGAGCCGACCGAGCAGCGCGCCCCCGAGCGGGCCCTGTGCGCGCATCCCGAGGAGGAGCGTGGAGTCACCGAAGGGGATCGTGGCCCTTGCGACCGACCCGGCCATGGGCAGCTCGGCGGTGCTAGCCGCGAGGAGCGCCGCCGGGTCGGGCCGATCCCCGAGGAAGATGGCGTAGTCGACATCGGCAAAGGCGGTGTCCTGCTGCTCCACCTCGGTGCGGTCCTCGGCCAGTGCCTGCTCGGCGTACACCACAAACCCCTCCCGCTCGTACGCGTAGCCGAGCGACGGCGGGTCGGCGGCGACGAGGTCGACCACCACCATCGTCTCGGCCTGCTGCGCACGGCTGATCACGTCGGCGACCGCGTCACGGCCCTGGGTGAGGAGCTCGGGGGGATCGCCCAGGACCTGGGTCGGGTCGGGGGCGCTGTCGGCCCACACCGCCGCCGACCGGAACCGGGCCTCAGGACCGACCTGGGTGCCGAGCGTGTCCGACAGCAGCTCGCCGTCGGCGCCCGCCGCCGATGCGACCGCCACCGTCGACACCAGTACCTGCTCGATGCCGGGGATGGCGGCCCGGATGACCGCGGCGCCCTGATCGGTCCGCTGCTCCAGGAGCCGGGACTCATTGTCGGCGTGGGCGGTCCTCGCGGCCCAGGCGAGCAGGGCGGTCACGGCGATCCCGCTGAGGAGGACGGCGCCGGCGGCCGCGGTCGGTGACGTGCGCCGCGGCTTCCCCATGCCGGCTCAGCATGGCACGCGCCGGAAGGCTCAGCGGTCCGGAACCGTCCCGGCCGCCCACGCGATCTGGTGGCGGCCGGCCCGCTTCGCCTCGTACAGGGCGCTGTCGGCCACCCGGAGCAGCTCCTCCACGGTGGTGACGTCCGGACCGGAGGTGGCGACGCCGACGCTCGCCCGGAGCGGGACGACGGGGCCCTGCTCCACCTCGACGGTGGCGGCCGAGATGGCCTCGTGGACGCGGGCGGCCAGGCCTCGCATCACCTCGTCGCCGTCGGCCCCGGCGGGGACCGGCCCGGCCACGAGGAACTCGTCCCCGCCCAGCCGGGCCACGACGTCGCCCCGGCGGGTGGCCTCGGTGAGCGCGGCGGCGGTCCGCCGGACGGCGGCGTCGCCGGCGCGGTGCCCGTAGGTGTCGTTGAGGGTCTTGAGGCCGTCCAGGTCGACGTAGAGCGCCACCAGCCGGGTCCCGTCGCGCTCGGTCCGGGCCAGGTCCCGCTCCAGCGCCTCGAAGGCGGCCCGGCGGTTGAGGAGGCCGGTCAGGGGATCGTGGGTGGCGAGGTCGTGCAGGGCCTCGCGGTGCCGCTCCGCCTCGTGGATCGACTCCTGCAGGTTGTCCAGCGTGGCCTGCATGGCCTGGCCGGTCCGCCCTGGGAGCGGTTCCCGCAGGACCGGCGCCTCGGGTTCCTCCGCCAGCGCGACCGCGTGGCGCTCCACGGCCACGAGGGTGGCGGCCATGTCGTTGAACGCGGCCACGGTGGCCGCCATCTCGCGCGACCCGCCGGGCCGGAGCGGAGCCAGCTCGAACTCGCCCTGCTGGATCTGGCGAGCCGCGCTCTCGAGGTCGACCGCCACCCGGCGCAGCGCCCGACCGGTCGCCACGGCCACCGCCACGGCGATGAGGGCCACCCCGCCGGCGAGGGCGACGGTGACGATCACGGCCCGGGTGTCCTCGGCCACCGCCCGCGCTGCCTCTGCCTCGAGGTCCACGCCGACCGCGCGCAGCAGGTCGATGGTGCCCCGCGCCCAGGCCGAGCCGTCCCGAAACGCGGGACCGAGCACCGCCGGGTCCAGGGGCAGCGGGTCGGCCTCGCCGAGGGCGACGTGGACGGCCTCGTCCATCCGCGCCTCGGCGCGCCGGGCGGCCGGGTCGGAGCCGAGCGCCTCCCACACCTCCTGGGCCGCCGGCCCGAAGTCGCGACGGGCCCGCTCGAGCGCGGCTTCGAACCGGGCGGTCGCCTGCACCAGGGTGACCACCCCCGACCCTCACGAGCTCGGCCCGAAGACCAGCAGGTCGAGCGCCTGGCGGATGCGGTCGTTGCCGCTGGAGAAGGCCACGAACGTCTCGCGCAGCGCACGGAGGCGGGCGCGGGCGCCGCTCGTCTGTGGGCGCCCGTCGGCGGCCCGCTCGAGCACGCCCTCCACCTCGGTGAGCTCGTCGTCCACGGCGGCGTTGAGCGTCGCGAAGGCAGCAGCGAGGGCCGGGTGATCGACGGTGCCGGCGTCGAGGGCGCGCCGGACCGCGGCCAGATCGCCCGGTGGCTCGGACACCGTGGCGATCGGACGGGCCTGCAGGGCCCGGTCGAGGCGGGCCCGCGCCTCCACCAGCGCGTCGGCCGCCGGCGGCCCGTCACCGACGAGCAGGTCAGGGTCGGCTCCCAACGTCTCGCCCAGCACGAGGATGGTGCTGTAGGTCTCCTCGTCGGCCAGCGCCGCCCTCACCTCGACCACCCGCGTCAGCTCCACGGTGCCCTGCTGCTGCGCCAGCGAGGCGTCCCGGTCGGACCACCGGGCGACCGTCTCGCGGCCCGAGAAGCCAGCCAGCCCGAGCAGCGGCACGAGCAAGGTGACGAGCAGGAGCACGCCGAGCGGCACGCGGGCGAGGCGCGGAGCTCGACCCGCGGGGGTGGGGTCGGTGGCGCTCGTCACCACCGCATCATGAAGGCTTCCTCGGGACGGCGCCAGGTAGCCCGGCACGGACGACCGCGGGTGGGGATGGCACCATGCCGGGATGACCGACGCCGAAGCCATCCCGGCCGCCACCGTCGTGCTGCTGCGCGACGGCCGCCAGGGCCTCGAGACGCTGATGCTCCACCGCTCCTCCACCGTGGCCTTCGGAGGGATGTGGGTGTTCCCCGGTGGGCGGGTGGACCTCGGCGACCACCGCCCCGAGGACCGCGACGACGAGGCGCCGGCTCGGCGCGCGGCGGTGCGGGAGGCGGCCGAGGAGTGCGGCCTCGTCATCGAGCCCCACGAGGTGGTGCCCTTCTCCCACTGGACGCCTCCGGCCGTCACCCCCCGCCGCTACCTGACCTGGTTCTTCGTCGCCCGCGCCTCCGACGGCGACGTGCTCGTGGACGGCGGCGAGATCCACGACCACGCCTGGCTGTCCCCGACCGAGGTCCTCCACCGGCGCGACCGGGGGGAGGTGGACCTGGCGCCGCCGACCTACGTCACCCTGGCCGACCTGGCCGAGCACACCGACGTGGACGCCGTCCTCGCCGACGCGGCGGCGCGACAGCCGATCCCCCGCTACGCGACCCGCTGGGCGGGGGTGGAGGGCGGCGCCGTCGCCCTGTGGGAGGGTGACGCCGGCTACGAGGACGAGGACCCCGACGCCCCGGGCCCCCGGCACCGCCTCTGGATGCTCGACGACGGCTGGCACCTGGAGCGGTCCTGACCCGTCCGACCGGCCGGCCCGGGCGCGGCGCCGGGCCGGTCCCCCGGGGACGCCCCGCTCAGGCCACCACGCCGGTCGGCTCGGCGAGCTCCCCCGGGCGGCGGCTGTCGCGCAGCACGAGCACCACCCCTGCCGCGATGAGCGCCGCGGCGGGCCAGGCGGCGGCGGGCGGCACCTCGGCGAAGGCCCACCAGGCGATGAGCGACGCACCGAGGATCTCGAACAGGATCGCCACCGAGACGATGGTGGGGCTGATCGCCGCCAGGACCCGGTTCACCAGGGTGTGCCCCAGCAGCTGCGCGCCGACGACGAGGCCGGCGATGGCGAGCCAGGTCCCTCCGTCGTAGCCCCACAGGTCCTGGCGGCCGACCAGGCACACGACGAGCAGCGCGGCCGCCGCGGTGGTGTAGCACGACAGCGTGTAGGCCCCGGTGCTGATCGTCTGCCGCACCTCCCCGCCGACGGTCACGTAGGCCGCGGCCAGCATGCCGCCGGCGAGGGCCAGGAGGTCCCCGACGAGGGCTCGCCCCGAGATCGACAGGTCGACCCCGGTGAGGACGAGCGCACCGGCGAAGGCGACCCCGATCCCGACGAAGGTGCCGCGCCCGACGTGCTCGCCACGGCGCCGGGCGATGAGCGCCGCCCACACCGGTTGCGTGGCCACGAGCGCCACCGACGAGGACACCGAGGTGAACGACAGGCTCGGCACCCAGGTTGCGAAGTGGGCGGCCAGCAGGATGCCGGAGCGGCGGCTGAGCCGGCGCTCGTCCTGGGTCCGCGCCCGCCAGCCGGCCCGCTCCTCCCGTCGCAGGAGCACCCAGCCGCCGACCGCCGGGAGCGCCAGCGCGTTCCGCCAGAAGGCGATGGCCAGGGTGGGCGCGGCCGCTCCCCGGATGAGCGGCGCCGAGGTCGAAATCGCAGCGACCGCGACCCCGAGGAGCACGAGGTCGAGGACGGGGGCGCGGCGCGACACCCGGAGGCCCTGCCTAGACGTCGAGGAAGCGGGAGACCGCCACTGCGGAGCCGATGGCGCCGATGAGGACGGCCACGCCGACGACCAGCAGGTTGGTGGTGAGCAGGTTGCCGTCGGTCACCACGAAGCCCTGGAAGATCGGGAGCACCCGGTCCTCGGAGAGCTCGTCGATGAAGGGGCGGACCAGGAAGGTCATGAACCCCACCGCCACCGCAGCGCCGATCAGGGTCTGGATGATGCCCTCGATGATGAACGGCACCCGGATGAACCAGTTGGTGGCGCCGACGAGCTTCATCACCTCGATCTCGCGCCGCCGGGCGAACATCGCCACCCGGATGGTGTTGAGGATGAGCATCAGCGCGGCGACGAGGAGCAGGACGGCGGCGAGCAGGAAGCGAACGCCGATCTTGTTGAAGGTCTCCTGGATCCGCTGCACGACCTCGAACGCGAACACCACCTCGTACACGCCCGGCTTGGCGCCGAACGTCTCGCCGAGCGCCTGGACGACGGCCGGGTCCTTGGTGACCGGGGCGACCCGGAACGACGGCGGGAGGATCTCGGGGCTGACGGTCTCGACGAGCTGCGGCGAGTTGGCGAAGAGGCGCTTGAACTCCTCGTAGGTGGCGTCCTGGTCCACGAAGGTGGCCTCGCGGACCTCGGGGTTCTCCTCGAGGTCGCGCTGGATCGAGGCCCTCTGGTCCTCGGTGATCGTGGGCTGGAGGTAGACGATGAACTCGATGCCGCCCTTGAAGCGGTCGTTGGCGTTCTCGACGCCCTGGCGCAGCAGCAGGGCCGAGCCGAACAGGGTGAGGGACACCACGACCGTGAGCACCGACGCCAGCGTGAGCGTGATGTTCCGGAAGAGGTTGCTCGCGGTCTCGCGGGCGACGTAGTCGATCTTGATGGCCATGTCAGGGCTGCCTGCGGGTCACTCGTAGACGCCGCGGCTCTGGTCGCGGATGATCGAGCCCCGGTCGAGCTCGATGACCCGCCGGCGCATGGTGTCGACGATGGAGCGGTCGTGGGTGGCCATCAGCACCGTGGTGCCGGTGCGGTTGATGCGGTCGAGGAGGCGCATGATGCCGACGGAGGTGGCCGGGTCGAGGTTGCCGGTGGGCTCGTCGGCCAGGAGGATGAGCGGACGGTTCACGAACGCCCGGGCGATCGACACCCGCTGCTGCTCGCCGCCGGAGAGCTCGTTGGGGAAGTTGCCCATCTTCTTGCCGAGGCCGACCAGCTCGAGGATGGCCGGGACCTGCGTCTTCACGACGCTGCGAGGACGGCCGATCACCTCGAGGGCGAAGGCCACGTTCTCGTAGACGGTCTTGTTCGTGAGCAGCTTGAAGTCCTGGAACACGCTGCCGATGTTGCGGCGCAGGTGGGGCACCTTCCACGACGGCAGCGCCCCGATGTCCTTGCCGGCGACGTAGATCTTGCCCTTCTCGGGGTGCTCCTCCCGGTTGACCAGGCGCAGGAAGGTGGACTTGCCGGACCCGGAGGCGCCGACGAGGAACACGAACTCGCCCCGGCTGATCTCCAGGGAGGCATCGTTGAGGGCGACGACATCGCCCTTGTAGATCTTGGAGACGTTCTCGAGGGTGATCATGAGATTGCGATCACGTTACGAGGTGGCCGTCGCGCGACGCCATTGCAGGTAGGCCTCCATGAAGGGGTCGAGGTCGCCGTCCAAGACGCCCTGGACGTTGCCGGCCTCGTGCTCGGTGCGCAGGTCCTTCACCATCTGGTAGGGCTGCATCACGTAGCTGCGGATCTGGCTGCCGAAGCCCACCCGCTGCTGCTCCCCCCGGATGTCGGCCAGCTCGGCCTCCCGCTTCTGGCGCTCGAGGTCGGCCAGCTTGGCCTTCAGCATCGTCATGGCGCGGTCCCGGTTCTGGAACTGGGAGCGCTCGTTCTGGCACGACACGACGATCCCGGTGGGCAGGTGGGTGAGGCGCACGGCCGACGACGTCTTGTTGATGTGCTGGCCGCCCGCGCCCGACGCCCGGAACACGTCCATCTTGATGTCGGACTCGTCGACCTCCACGTCGACCTCGGCGTCGTCCATGACCGGCACGACGTCGAGCGCGGCGAACGCCGTCTGGCGCTTGCCCTGGGCGTTGAAGGGGCTCATCCGCACGAGCCGGTGCACGCCCCGCTCGGCCTGCAGGTACCCGTACGCGTAGCGACCCTTCACGATGAACTCGACCGAGGAGAGGCCGGCCTCGGACCCCGCCGTGGAGCCCTCCTCCTCGACCTCGAAGCCGCGCCGCTCGGCCCAGCGCACGTACATCCGGTAGAGCATCTCGGCCCAGTCCTGGGCGTCGGCACCGCCTTCCCCCGAGGTGATCGTGCACAGCGCGTCGCGCTCGTCGTGCTCGCCGGAGAACATCGACCGCAGCTCCAGCCCGCGGAGCTCGCGGTCCAGCCGGCCCAGCGCCTCCTCGATCTCGGGCTCCTGGGACTCGTCGTCCACCTCCCGGGCCAGCTCGTGCAGGGTCTCGGCGTCCTCCAGCTCCTGGACGAGGCCCTCGTACTGCTCGAGGTCGTCGACCACCGTGGACAGCTCGCCGGTGACCCGCTTGGCCGCCTCCGGGTCGTCCCACAGGTCGGGCCGGGACGCCTCGGTCTCGAGGAGGGGGCGGCGGGCCCGCAGCTCCTCGATCTTCAGGTACGACTCGGCGTCGGCGACCCGCTTGCGCGCCTCGGCCAGCTGGTCGGTGAAGTCCCGCACGTCAGGACCGACCGTGGCAGAGCTTGAACTTCTTCCCGCTCCCGCACGGGCAGGGGGCGTTGCGAGGGGTCTTCTCCCACTCGGACTTCACGGTGGGCTGCATGGTGGCGGCGGCGGTGCCCCCGGCCACCGGTGCGGCCGCCGACGCGGTGGCGTCGGCACCGGCGGCGCGCGCCACCGCGGAGCCACCCCCGGAGGGGTCGTCGGGGGCCGAGTACTGCACGTTGGAGACGGCTGGCTCGTCGTTGGCGGCTCCACCGCCGAGCACGGCGGCCGCCGGCCTGGGGGCCTCTCCGACCCCGGCGGCGGGGGTGGGCGCCTGGACCTGCACCTGCACGTGCATCACGTAGCGGACGAGGTCCGTGGCTATGCCCTTCATGAGCATCCCGAACATCTCGTAGCCCTCGCGCTGCCACTCGGTGAGCGGGTCCTTCTGGCCCATCGCCCTGAGGTTGATGCCCTCCTGGAGGTAGTCCATCTCCTGCAGGTGCTCGCGCCAGCGGGTGTCGATGATGCGCAGCATCACCTGCCGCTCGACCTGGCGCATGACGTCGGGGCCGAGCTCGGCCTCTCGGCGCTCGTAGTGGCTGGTGGCGTCGTCGACGAGCACCTCGTAGAGCTCGTCGGTGTGCTGCACGGCGGCCAGCTGCTCCACGGTGAGCGTGCTCGGCCAGTAGGTCAGGACCTCGGTGTGGAGGCCCTCGAGGTCCCACTCCTCGGGGATGTCGGCCACGCAGTAGGTGCTGACGAGCGCCTCGACCGCCTCCGGGAGGTGCTCGGTGAGGATCTTGTCCCGCAGGTCGGCCTTGTCGAGGATCTGGTCCCGCAGCGCGTAGATCACCTTGCGCTGGGCGTTCATCACCTCGTCGTACTTGAGGACGTTCTTGCGGATCTCGGCGTTCTTCTGCTCGACGGTGGTCTGGGCCCGCTCGATCGCCTTCGTGACCATCTTGGCCTCGAGGGGCACGTCCTCGGGGAGGGCCTTGCCCATCACCCAGTTGATGGCCCCGGTGGCGAAGAGGCGCATGAGGTCGTCCTCGAGGGACAGGTAGAAGCGGCTCTCGCCCGGATCGCCCTGCCGACCGGCGCGGCCTCGCAGCTGGTTGTCGATCCGGCGGGAGTCGTGCCGCTCGGTGCCGAGCACGTAGAGCCCGCCCAGCTCGCGGACCTTGTCGCCTTCGGCGCTCGTCTCGGTGGCGTACCGCTCCTCGAGCGCCTTCAGCTGGGCCCTGCCCTCGTCGCTGTCGAGGTCGACGTCCTGGGCTCGGAGGTCCCGCTTGGCCAGGATCTCCGGGTTGCCGCCGAGGATGATGTCGACGCCTCGACCCGCCATGTTGGTGGCCACGGTGACGGCCTGCAGCCGGCCTGCCTGGGCGACGATCTCGGCCTCCCGGGTGTGCTGCTTGGCGTTCAGCACCTCGTGGGCGATGCCCCGCTTGTCGAGCAGGCGGGAGAGCTTCTCGGACTTCTCGACGGAGATGGTGCCGACGAGGACCGGCTGGCCGGACTCGTAGCGCTCCGCGATGTCCTCCACGACGGCGGCGAACTTGCCGTCCTCGGTCTTGTAGATGAGGTCCGGCTGGTCGAGCCGGGCGATCGGCTTGTTGGTGGGAACGGGCACAACCTGCAAGCCGTACGTGTTGTACAGCTCGGCCGCCTCGGTGGAGGCGGTGCCGGTCATGCCGGCGAGCTTGTCGTACATCCGGAAGTAGTTCTGGAGGGTGATCGTGGCGAGGGTCTGGTTCTCCTCCTTGATCTTCACCCCCTCCTTGGCCTCGACGGCCTGGTGGAGGCCCTCGGACCAGCGGCGCCCCTCGAGGATGCGCCCCGTGAACTCGTCGACGATCTTCACCTCGCCGTTGGCGACGATGTAGTCCTTGTCCCGCTTGAACAGCTCCTTGGCCCGGAGGGCCGCCTGCAGCTGGTGGACGAGGTTCTGGGCGACACCGTCGTAGAGGTTGTCGATGCCGAGCGCCTCCTCGACCTTCTCGATGCCGGACTCGGTGGGCGAGACGGTGCGCTTCTGCTCGTCGACCTCGTAGTCGTCGTCCCGCCGCAGGCCACGGACGATGGTGGCGAACCGGTAGTAGAGCTGCGCGGCGTCGGCCACCCGGCCCGAGATGATGAGCGGGGTGCGGGCCTCGTCGATGAGGATCGAGTCGACCTCGTCCACGATCGCGTAGCTGAAGCCCCGCTGGACCTGGCGCTCGCGCGACATGGCCATGTTGTCGCGGAGGTAGTCGAAGCCGAACTCGTTGTTCGTGCCGTAGGTGATGTCGGCGGCGTACTGGGCCCGCTTGTGAGCGGGATCGTTCTCGCCCGGCACGATGAGCCCGACCTCGAGGCCCAGCCACCGGTGCAGGCTCCCCATCCACTCGGAGTCGCGTCGGGCCAGGTACTCGTTGACGGTGATCTGGTGGGTGCCCTTGCCCGAGAGCCCGTTCAGGTAGGCCGGGAGGGTGGACACCAGGGTCTTGCCCTCCCCCGTCTTCATCTCGGCCACCCAGCCGAAGTGGAGGGCGGCGCCGCCGACGAGCTGGACGTCGTAGTGCCGCTGGCCGAGGACGCGCCGCGCCGCCTCCCGGACCACCGCGAACGCCTCCACGAGCAGGTCGTCGAGGTCCTCGCCGTTGTCGAGGCGCTGGCGGAACTCACCCGTCTTCGCCTGGAGGGCGGCGTCGGAGAGCGCCTCCATCTCCGGCTCCAGGGCGCCGATGTCGGGGACGAGCGCCTGGAGGGCCTTGAGCTTCTTGCCCTCGCCGGAGCGGAGGATCTTGTCGAAGATTCCCATGCGGTCGACCACTCTACCGACGGCCCCTCCGACCGCCCGATCGGGCCCGCCTGGGGGCGAAGGCGCTAGCGGATGTCGAGCAGCTTCTCGCGCACGGCGTAGACGACCGCCTCCATGCGCGAGTGCAGGTGGAGCTTCTCGAGGATGTTCCGGACGTGGTTCTTGACCGTGTTCTCCGAGATGTACAGCTCCCCGGCGATGTCCCGGTTGGTGAGGCCCTGGGCGACCAGCTTCAGCACCTCGAGCTCCCGTTCGGTCAGCCGGGGGGTGGGGACCGACTGGCGCTCGTCGGCGCGCTTCGAGAGGTTCGTGAACTCGGTGAGGAGCTTCGAGGCCATCGACGGCGAGATGAGGCTCTGGCCGCTGACGACGGCCCGGATGGCGCTGGCGACCTCCTCGATGGAGATCTCCTTCAGCAGGTACCCGGTGGCGCCCGCCTTGATCGCGTCGTAGAGGTCGTCCTCCTCGTCGCTCACCGTGAGCATGAGGATCTTGGTGGTGGGGACGCGCTCCGCGATCGTGGAGGTGGCCTCGATGCCGCTGACCCGCGGCATCCGCACGTCCATGAGCACCACGTCCGGAGCCAGCTCCTCGGCCTTGGCGACGGCCTCAGTGCCGTCCTCGGCCTCACCGACGACCTCGATGCCCTCCTCGGACTCGAGGACCATGGTGAGGCCCCGGCGGAACAGCGCGTGGTCGTCGCAGATGAGCACCCGGATCGACTCGTCCTGAGGTGCTGCTTCCTCGACCATGTCCCTCCTCGTGCCGCGGTCGCCCGCTGACCGGACTAGTCCGCTCAGCGTAGCCCGGTGAGCCAGGCGGGCTGATGATCCGTCAGGTCATCCCGGCCCGGCGCGGCGCTCGGCCTGGGCCACCGCCACGGCGTGGACCTGGAGCGCTCCGGACGCCCTGAGGGCGCGGGCGGCGGCGGTGAGGGTGGCCCCGGTGGTGACCACGTCGTCCACGAGGACCACCACGGGCGGTACCGGCGCCACGACCTGGAACGCGGGGGTGCGACGCCGCTCCTGCGCCGAACGGCCCGTCTGGGCGGTACGGCGGGCTCGGCGCAGGAGCCTCGCCGGGGGCAGCGCCCAGCGCCGGGCCACGGCGCGGGCCAGGAGCTCCGCCTGGTCGAAGCCGCGCCGACGGGCGCGCTCCGGGGTGGTGGGCGCCCACGCCACCACGGCGGCTCGAGGTGGTTCGACCAGCTCGGCGAGGGCCGACGCCAGCGGGCCGACGAGCGCCCGGTGCTGGCCGTTCTTGAGCTTGGTGATGACCGGACGAGCCGGGCGGTAGTCCAGCAGGGCGGTGCAGGCGTCGACGTGGAGGGGCGGCGGCATCGCCCTCGCCCGACCTCGGACGAGGCACCGGGCGCACACCGCCGCGCCAGGGGCTCCGCAGAGGAGGCAGCGGTCCGGACCGAGCAGCACCCGGGGGACGCTACGCAGGGCCTCTGACAGCCCTGGCCGGGCCGCCGGGCCGGAGCCGGCGCCAGCCGGTGTCAACCTGATCCCCGCGTCGGGCGTCTGTCGGGGTGATGATGGCGTCCATCGCCGCCGAACCCGGCACCGGCCCCTCCCGGGGCGAGCCCACCCCCTTCGGGGGGCAGCTCGAGGCCGCCTTCGAGGCGCACTACCGGCCGCTCGTCCGGCTGGCGGCGCTGCTGCTCGACGACGTTCCCACGTGCGAGGAGGTGGTGCAGGACGCGTTCGTGCGGGTGTGGCGCCGCGGGCCGGGCATGCGGGACCCGGAGAAGCTGCCCGCCTACCTTCGCAGCGCGGTGCTGAACGGCGCCCGCTCCCAGCTGCGCCGCCGGGGCGTCCGGCGCCGCCACCTCCGCTCCGTCGGTCCGCCACCCGCCACGCCCGCGGCGGAGACGGCCGTCCTCGCCGGGGACCCGGACGGACAGGTCCTGGCCGCGCTGCGGGGGCTGCCGGATCGCCAGCGCGAGGTCCTCGCCCTCCGCTACTACCTCGACCTGTCCGAGTCCGAGATCGCCGCCACGCTCGGGATCACGGCCGGGTCGGTCAAGACCCACGCGCACCGGGGCCTGCACGCCCTGGCCGAGGCGCTGGAGGACCGCCGATGACCATCGAAGACCGCCTCCGGGACGCCATCGCCCGCCACACCACCGGCGTCGAGCCATCGGCCGACGCCCTCGAGCGCATCGAGGAGAAGCTCATGCAGACCCAGACCGACCTCAACCGCAAGCGCTGGCTGATCGGTGCCGGAGCGGCCGCCGCCGTCGTGGCGGTGATCGTCGGCGTCCTCGCCGTCACCGACGACGGCGACGAGGTGGAGACCGCCGACACGACCACGACCTCCGAGGAGACCACCACCACCGAGGACACGACCACCACCTCGGAGCCGGAGGAGACCACCACGACCTCCGAGTTCGCGGTCGTCGATCCGGCGCAGACCATCTTCCCGGACCCGGCCACCTCACAGCGGTTCGAGGACCCCGTCGCGCTGGTGTCCACCTTCGCCCGGGACTTCGTCGGAATGACCGACCCCGTGATCGGCGAGCTCATGCAGGGCGACAGCCGCTCCGGCGAGATCGAGGTCCGGGGCTTCGCCGAGGGCGCCCCCACCACGGTCCTGGTCCGCCAGCTGGAGGACGACTCCTGGTTCGTGATCGGAGCGGTGACCGACTCCATTCGGCCAGCCACCCCGGAGCCGGGCGCCACGGTGACCTCACCGATCGCGCTGAGCGGCCAGGCCTACGCCTTCGAGGGCACGGTGCAGGTCGAGCTGCGGGTCGACGGCATGGTCGAGCCCCTGGCCGAGACGTTCGTGACGGGGCGGGGCGACGGGGTGCTCGGCGACTACGAGGGCGAGCTCCCCTACGACCCCCAGCCGGCCGGCACCTACGCCACGGTCCTCTACCTGAGCGAGGGCGGCGAGGACGGAGCCCCGATCCAGTTCGCCGCCACGAGGGTGCAGCTGGGCTGACGGAACCCGGTGGGCGGCAGCGCCGGGGAGCCCTAGCGTCCCCCCGGTGCTGCCCCTCCCCCCGGACACCGCCCGCCGCCGCCTGCCTCGCCTGGCCGGCGGGCTCGTGCTCTTCGGCGTCGGCATCGGGCTCATGGTCCGGGCCGACCTCGGCCTCGGACCCTGGGACGTGCTGCACCAGGGCGTGTCGGAACGGGTCGACCTCGGCATCGGGACCGTCACCATCCTCACCGGGGTGGTCGTCCTCGCCCTCTGGCTGCCGCTGCGGGAGCGCCCGGGCCTCGGCACGATCGCCAACGTGGCCGTCATCGGCCTCGTGGTCGACGCCACGCTGGCGCTGGTCGACGAGCCAAGGCCGCTCCCGGCCCGGGTCGTTCTCCTCCTGCTCGGCATCTACGCGTTCGGGCCTGGTTCGGGCCTCTACATCGGTGCCGGCCTGGGCCCCGGCCCCCGGGACGGCCTCATGACCGGCCTGGCCCGACGCGGCCACAGCGTCCGCGCCGTGCGGACCGGCATCGAGCTCACCGTCCTCGCCGCCGGTGCGCTGCTCGGCGGCTCCGTCGGCGTCGGCACGGTCCTCTTCGCCCTGACCATCGGCCCCAACGTCCACTGGCACCTCGACCGCATGACCCTCCCCGACGCCCCCTCGCCCGACGACCTCGAGGAACCCGTCGAGCCGCTCTGACCGCCTCTTGTGGCGGCGGCGCCGGCGCTGCCCGGCGGCCGCATCCAGAGCACGTGCCTGTGCCGCTGCCCGCCGGAGGCGCGCGCCGCCCTCTCACCGGGGCGCAAGGTCTTCAGCTGATCGAGGTCGGCCGCCGGTCCGCCCGTCCCATACCGGACATTCTCCTCGCGGGGTGTGACACCGATTCGGGAGCGCCGGGTGTCGCTGTGCTCCGCGGGCGGTCAGGTGACCCTAGGCTCAAGGAGATGACGGAACGGCGGGCGTCGCTGCACCTCGGATGGGCGCTCGGCGCCCTGCTCTTCGGGTTCTGGACGCTCATGGGCGCCCTCGGCGCCGGGGTGTGCCTCGTCTCAGGGAACCTGGCTGGCTTCGTCTTCGGGCTGGCCTGGACGGTCGGGGGCTACTGGTTCACTCGCGGCATGGTCGAGCGAGCCCGACCGACCTCCCCCCTGCCACACCTCTGAGCCCTGGGGCGGGGTGCGGGAGGGGGGTCCGTCCCCGGACCCCCCTCGCCTGCGAAGGAGCCGGCTCTGCCGGTCCTGAGCGACGAGCCCTTCAGCGCGGAGGCGGAGCCTCCGCATGGGCTAGGTCGATCTCGAAGCTCCACTTCGAGATCGAAGCCCCTAGTAGCGGTAGTGGTCGTGCTTGTAGGGGCCCTCGGCGGGGATGCCGAGGTAGGCGGCCTGCTCGTCCGTGAGCTTGGTGAGCTTCACGCCGAGAGCGTCGAGGTGGAGGCGGGCGACGCGCTCGTCGAGGACCTTCGGCAGCACGTACACACCGAGGGGGTAGTCCTCGGTACGGGTGAACAGCTCGATCTGGGCCAGCACCTGGTTGGTGAAGCTCATCGACATCACGAAGCTCGGGTGGCCGGTGGCGTTGCCGAGGTTCAGCAGGCGCCCCTCGCTCAGCATGATGATCGAGTGCCCGTCGGGGAACACGAACTCGTGCACCTGCGGCTTGATCTCGACCTTGCGGACGTCGCTCATCCGCTGCAGGCCGGCGATGTCGATCTCGTTGTCGAAGTGGCCGATGTTCCCGACGATGGCGTTGTGCTTCATCCGGGCCATGTGCTCGGCCGTGATGATGCCCTTGTTGCCGGTGGTGGTGATGAAGATGTCGGCCGTCTCCAGCACCTGCTCGAGGGTGGTGACCTCGTAGCCCTCCATGGCGGCCTGCAGGGCGCAGATCGGGTCGACCTCGGTGATGACCACCCGGCAGCCCTGGCCGCGCAGCGACTGGGCGGAGCCCTTGCCGACCTCGCCGTAGCCGCACACCACGGCCACCTTGCCGCCGAGCATCACGTCCACGGCCCGGTTGATGCCGTCGATGAGGCTGTGCCGGCAGCCGTAGAGGTTGTCGAACTTCGACTTGGTGACCGAGTCGTTGACGTTGATGGCCGGGAACAGGAGCTTGCCCTGCTCGAACATCTGGTACAGCCGGTGGACGCCGGTGGTGGTCTCCTCGGTGACGCCCTTGATGCCGCTGGCGATGGTGGTCCAGCGGTCCGGGTCCTCGGCGAGGGACCGGCGGAGGGTGTCGAGGATGATGCCCCACTCCTCGGGGTCGTCCTCGGTGGCCTCGGGCACGGCCCCGGCCTTCTCGAACTCGACGCCCTTGTGGACGAGGAGGGTGGCGTCGCCCCCGTCGTCGAGGATCATGTTGGGGCCGCCGCCGTCGGGCCACATGAGTGCCTGCTCGGTGCACCACCAGTACTCCTCGAGGGTCTCGCCCTTCCAGGCGAACACGGGGACGCCCTTCGGGTTCTCCGCCGTGCCCTCGGGGCCGACCGCCACTGCGGCGGCGGCGTGGTCCTGGGTGGAGAAGATGTTGCAGGACACCCAGCGGACCTGCGCGCCGAGCGCGGTGAGCGTCTCGATGAGCACGGCGGTCTGGATCGTCATGTGGAGCGACCCGGTGATGCGGGCGCCCTTCAGCGGCTGGCTGTCGGTGTACTCGGCTCGCAGGGCCATGAGGCCGGGCATCTCGACCTCGGCGAGCTCGATCTCCTTGCGGCCCCAGGGGGCGAGGGAGAGGTCGGCGACCTTGAAGTCCTGATCAGGGGTGGTCATGGGTTCCTCCGTGGGGCGCGCCGAAGCGGCGGCGCGCGATGGTTGGCGGGGGTGAGCTGGCTGCAGCCGCAGCACCCTGATCAGCTCGGGGAGCGAGCCTACCGGGCCTCAGCGGGCCAGCGCAGCCTTGAGGTCCTCGAGGACGGGGATGGGCCCGGGGTCGACGCCCGCATCGGCGGCGAGGTGCAGGCTGACGAAGTCCCCCTGGAGGACGAGGTCGAACAGCTGGGCCAGGGCGCCGTCGCCTTCGGCCTCGATGTCGATGACGGCGTGCACGACCTCGTCGACGGCGTCGAAGGTGAGCTGGAAGCGGCGGGCGTTCTGCGGGTGCTCGAAGTCGTGCCGGAACCGGACGACGCTCATGGTCTGTCGGGTGACGTCGCCGTGCTGACCCCAGCCGCAGATCTCGTTGTGGCACATCTCCGGTACCGCGCCGGCGAAGGCGGGCGCCTTGGCGTTCTCGTTGACCTGGCACTTGAACCGGTAGGCGGCCACCTGGCCGATGGCATCGGCGCCGTACGCGATCGGGATGGTGCGGCCGAGCTGGCGGGCGACGGCCTGGGCCGGTCCGCCGTCCTGGATGAGCTTGTCCCGGCGGCGGCTCAGCTGGTCCACGGCATCGGCCACGTACTGGCCGGCGCCGGGGAAGATCCCCACCTGCTCGAGCACCATGAGGACCGGCACGCTCACGGCGCCGACCCCGGCCCGCGGCATCGGGATGTCGGGCAGGACGACGTGGGGGAAGTCCATGGCGGCGGCCATGTCGCCCAGCGCCCCGCCGGTGGAGCAGACGACCATGCGGGCCCCCGACTCGACGGCGGCCTGGGCAGCTTCGAGCGTCTCCTCGGTGCTGCCCGAGTAGGAGATGGCGAAGCAGAGGGTGCCGGGGCCCACGAACGAGGGCGCCTCGTAGCCCTTGGCCACCACGATCGGCACGGGGGAGAACGGGCCGGCCACGGCCGCCGCGATGTCCCCGCCGATCCCACTGCCCCCCATGCCGAGGACCACGACGTTCTCGATGTCCTCGTGCTCGGGGAGGCCCTCGAGGCCCTCGGCCAGCCGGGAGGCGGCGGCGACCTGCTCGGGCAAAGCGGCAGCCAGGTCGAACATGCCGACCGAGTCGAGGAGGCCGCTCACCTCAGGCCTCGAAGGTGGGCTGGATGCCGTTGGCCTCCGCCCTGGCCAGGAGGCGCTCGTGCTCGTCGTCCTCGACCGTCTCGGCCTCGTCGACGAGCATGATCGGGATGTCGTCCCGGATGGCGTAGCGCCGCTTGAGGCGCGGGTTGTAGAGGCTGTCCTCGTCCTCGAAGTAGAGGAGAGGGCCCTTGTCCTCGGGGCAGGCGAGGATCTCGAGCAGCTGGGGGTCGAGGGCCATGGCGGTGTCTCCTTCGGCGCGCTCAGTCGGCGGCCATGAGGGCCTGCACCTCGGCCACGTGGGCGGCGCAGGCAGCGGGGTCGGCAGCTTCGAGGTTGAGGCGCAGCAGCGGCTCGGTGTTCGAGGGGCGCAGGTTGAACCACCAGTCGCCGAGGTCGACGGTGAGGCCGTCGAGGCGGTCCTGTGCGTCGGCGGGGAAGGCGGCGGCCACCCGCTCCACGACCGCTGCCGGGTCGTCGACCGTGGTGTTGATCTCTCCGGAGGCGGCGTAGCGGTCGTAGGGCTTGCGCAGGACCGACAGCGACTCGCCCGAGCGGCTCAGCTGCTCGAGCACGACGAGGGCGGCGATGGCGCCGGAGTCCGCCCGGTAGTTGTCCCGGAAGTAGTAGTGGGCCGAGTGCTCCCCCCCGAAGGCGGCGCCCGTCTCGGCCATCACCGCCTTGATGTAGCTGTGCCCGACCTTCGTGCGGACCGGGGTGCCGCCGCGCTCGCGGACCACCTCGGGGACGGTCTTCGAGCAGATGCAGTTGTGGAGGATGGTGGCGCCGGGCTCCTTGTCGAGCACCCCGGCGGCCACGATGGCGGTGGTGATCGACCCGGCCAGCGGCTCCCCCGTCTCGTCCACGAGGAACACCCGGTCGGCGTCGCCGTCGAAGGCCAGCCCGACGTCGGCCCCCGTCTCCCGGACCCGGCGCTGGAGATCGCGGAGGTTCTCGGGCTGGATGGGGTCCGCAGGGTGGTTGGGGAACGACCCGTCGAGCTCGCCGTACATGACCTCGAGCTCGAACGGGAGGCCGTCGAACACAGCGGGGACCACGAGGCCGCCCATGCCGTTGGCGGTGTCAGCGACCACCTTGAGCGGGCGCAGGGCCGACGTGTCGACGAAGGACCGCACGTGGTCGGCGAAGACGCCGAGGAGGTCCTGCTGGGTGCGGGCGCCACGCTCGGCTGCGTCCGGCACGCCGGCGGCAGCCAGCGCCTTGATGTCACGGAGGCCGCTGTCCTCGCCGACGGGCTTGGCGCCGGCGAGGCACATCTTCATCCCGTTGTACTGCGCAGGGTTGTGGGAGGCGGTGAGCATCACCGCCGGGGCGTCGAGCGACCCCGCCGCGAAGTACACCAGGTCGGTCGAGCAGAGGCCGAGGTCGACTACGTCGAGGCCCTGGGCCATGACCCCGTCGGCCAGCGCCACCGACAGGCCGACGCCGGACTCGCGCATGTCCCGCCCGATCAGGACCCGCCGGGCACCTCCCGGCTGCTGCTGCGCGAACCGGGCGAAGGCTGCCCCGATGGCTCGGGCGGTGGGCTCGTCGAGCTGGTCGGGCGTGGTGCCCCGCACGTCGTAGGCCTTGAAGATCGCGTCGAGGTCTGCCATCAGGGCGCCACCCTACTGGCGGCCCCTCGGTCGACCGGGAGGCCGGTCAGCTCGTAGGCGCCCGTGGACGACCAGTGCCGGATCCGCCACACGTCGCGCAGCACTCGCACACCGTCGCGGAGGGCGTGCACGGTCGACCTCGAGCCGCTGTCCAGCCGCACCGGGACCTCGGTGAGCGACAGCCCGTGGCGCTCCACGAGGTGCAGCACCTCGATGTCGAACGCGAACCCGTCGATGCGCCCCAGGCCGAACACCAGTCGAGCCACGTCGGAGCGGAACGCCTTGAGCCCGCACTGGGTGTCGTGGGGGTGGCTGAGCAGCACCGCGGTGGTGACCAGGTTGATCAGCCGGCTGCCGAGGCCGCGCACCGCACCCGCGCCCGCCACCGTGGTCGTGTCGCGGTGGCGGCGGCTTCCCACGGCTACGTCCCACCCGGCCTCCACCGCGAGAATCACGGTGCCCAGCTGGTCCGGCGAGTACGAGAGGTCGGCGTCGGTGAACGCGACGGTCCGGCCCCGGGCGGCCATGACCCCGGAGCGCACGGCGGCCCCCTTGCCCCGGTTCTCCGGGTGGACGACCACCTGGTCGGCGCCGGCCGCCAGGGCGGCGTCGGCGGTGCCGTCGGTCGAGCCGTCGTCCACCACGACGATCTCGACACCGCCGCCGGCGTGGAGATCGGCAAGGGCCGCTCGGACCGCGCCGATCGTCCCCCCGATGCGGTCGGCTTCGCCCAGCGCGGGGATGACGACGCTGGCGCGGACCTCCCCCGGCGGCGGCGGGCGGTCGACCTGCTCGGCCAGGTCCCGGCGGACCACGTTGAGCAGCACCGCCCGGTAGAGGCCGAGCCGCACCGTGGCTGCGCAGGCCAGCGCGGCGGCCTTGGCCACGACGAGCCCGCCCGCCGTGTCGAAGCCGTGGGCGGCGTGCAGGCCGCGGAGCACCAGCACGTCCACCAGGGCGGCGACGGCGGCCACGGCGGCGAACGCGCCGGGCATCCGCACCCAGCGCACGAACGGGTCCGAGCGGAACGTGACCGCCCGATGCAGCGCCCACGACAGGCCCGAGGCGATCGCGATGGCGGTGAGGTCGGCGGCCACGAGGATCCAGCCGAGGCCCTCCCGCAGGGCGACGAGCAGCGCGACGTCGGCGATGGTGGGCACCACCGCCACGAGGGCGAAGCGCCACAGCCGCCTGGTCACGGCTCGGGGGCGAGGTGGGCGGGCGGCGCGGCGTCGTCCAAGGGGGCAGCGACCCGCACGGGTCCGCGGCGGGCGAGGGCGACAGCGAGCGCGATCCCGAGGAGGGTCATGGCGTAGGCGAGCCACTCCACGGGCTCCCGCCCGTAGGTGAGAGTGACCTCCGTGGCCGTGGGGACCACCACCATGTGGTTGGGGGCCACCCGGTACGGGCCGTCCCCGCCGCTGACCCGCCAGTTCGGGAAGTAGGAGGCCTTCACCAGGATCGGGGTGCCCGGCTCGTCGACGGTGAAGGCGATGCGATCCCGCTCGACCTCGAGGTCGCTGACCGCCACCTCGGGGACAGGTCGCTCGTCGGGTTCGGGGGCGTCGACGTCCACCCGCTGCCAGCCGTCGGGGCCCGACGAGGCGAGGACGACGTCCCAGCGCTCCGGGTCCATGTACCAGCTCACCGCGGGACCGGCGCAGCGCTGGTTGTCGTCCTTGCGGCGGCAGATCCAGTCGTGCTGCGCGTCGTGCACGCCGTCGAGCACGGCGGGCTCGTTGCGGAGGGGCTCCACGAGCTCGCTGTCGGCCACCTGGAAGATCACCCACGGTCCCGAGGTGGCGATCTCGGTGAGGTCCGGGTGCTCCCGGGCCGCGGTGGTGGCCTGCACGGACGACGCGAGGTAGTAGCGGATGCCCCGGAGCTGGAGGTGCTGCACCCCCGTGTCGATGTCGAACCCGGCATAGGGCAGGTCCCGCTGGGCCGCCGACGGTGCCGCCGAGAGCTCCACCTGGTTGAGGAAGTGGAACGGCGTGGTGGCCGACGCCTCGAAGAAGAGGCCCTCGGAGGAGCCGATGCACCCGTCGGTCCAGTGGGGCAGCAGCATCAGCGCCATCGGGGTGCCGTACCGGTTGAGCTCCTTCTCGTACTCCCAGAACGCGCGGCCGCAGCCTCGCTCCTCCCCCACCTCCGCCATCGTGCTCACGACGTCCCGGTACTCGGGGTAGGCCTCCTTGCCCACGTAGCCGGTGTAGTTCCACCGCGCCCAGGACCGCACGAAGCTCTGGTCGTCGGCACCGTTCGTGAGGCCGAAGAAGGAGTAGGACCCGTCGCTGCCGGTCGTTCCGAAGGGCAGGGTCCGCAGCGGCAGCCCGACCAGCACGATGCAGGCTAGGGCACCGCCCACCGCGGTGATGGCGGTGGCTGCCACGCCAGGCCTCTCGGGGTCGCGGGCGGCGAGGACCGCCAGCGTGCGGCCCACCTCGCCCACTCCCACCGCCGCCAGCAGGTAGAGGGACAAGTAGTAGAAGGGCAGCAGCCGGGCGTTCCAGAGCCGGCCCTGGGGGGTGAGCACGAAGGCGACGCCGGCCGCGAGCACGAAGCCGGCGAGGACCCACCCGGCCCGCACCTTGAACGCGAGCGAGAGGACGAGCCCGATGAGGGCCAGGGCGAAGACCCACCGCAGGTCCTGGGTGAGGTCGGGGGTCCGAGGCACCAGGTACTTCCAGAACGTCTCGCCGTCGTAGGGGAGCTTCTCCCACCCCATGTCGTTGACGTAGGGGCGCTGCCAGAAGAAGGGCAGGACCCAGAACGCCGAGAGCAGGCCCGCCACGGGCAGCACCGGGGCCAGCCACCGGAGCGTGCTCATCGCGGGGCGACGGAGCAGCGCCACCACGGCGGTGCCGCCGAGCGCGTAGAAGGCCGGGATGAGGTGGTTGAGGCCGGTCAGGGCGAGCAGCACCGCGGCGAGCGCCCGGTGCCGACCGGTGCGCAGGCCGCGCACGACGACGCCCAGGTAGAGGAGGCAGAACGTGAGGCTGATCGAGAAGGCGAACTCCCCGGCCATCGTGGACGCCGCGTTGCCGCCGTAGATGGTGAAGTTCCGGTCGAAGAGGAACAGCAGCGACGCGCCGGCCAGCAGGGCCGGCCCCGGGAAGCGCAGGTCCGCCAGCCGTCCGAAGGCGTAGGCGGCTGCCGGCAGCGTGACCAGCCCGGAGACGGTCACCAGCTTGAACGCGGTGCCGTAGGGCAGCTCGACGCCGAGCACCGCGACCACGAGCGCGGCGGCCACGAGGGACCAGCGCCGCCAGCCGGCCCTCGGCCAGGCCCACGCCACGAGGGCGGCGGCCGCCGCGATCGGGAGCAGTGCCGCCCACCCGGCGAACAGCCCGACGTCGAGGGCGACGATCAGGAGCGACGGGAGCACCATGTAGAACTGGTACGCGGGGAAGCCGTCATACCAGTCGGGCGCCCACCCGGAGAGCCGGAGGTCGGGCAGCAGGTGGTCCCGCAGGTAGGCCGGGCCCCACACGTGGGCGCCCATGTCACCCCCCGCAGGGACGGCCGACGAGAGGATCTCCCCGGGGTGGAGGCTGGCGAACACGAAGACGGCCGCCGCCCCGACGACCGCCGCGTCGACGACCCGCCGGACGGCTCGGTGCCGGCCCGCACGGGCGGCGTCCTCCTCGGCCCGGCGGGCCGCGTCCTCGAGGGCCGCGTCCTCGGCGGCCGCCTCCTCGCCCGAACCCGACGCCACCGGGACGGGGGCCTTGGGCTCGACCCGGCCGTCGCCCTCGTGGGCCAGCGCGATGGGGGGCGCGGCCAGGGCGTCGGAACCGTGGGGGTCGTCGTGCGGATCGGGGGCGTCCATGCCGTCGGTCATCGTGGCACCTCGGCGACGCCGCCGGGGCTCACCCGGCGGCCAGCAGGGCCACCACGGTCACCATGTTGAACGCCACGTGGGCAGTGATGGCCGGGCCGAGCCGCCCGGAGCGGTGGGCGAGCACGCCGGCCGCCACGCCGAAGAGGACCAGCGCCGGCAGCTGCAGCAGCTGCCCGTGGCTGGCCCCGAACACGAGCGCGTTGATGCCGATGGCCGCGGCCGGCGGCAGCCCCCGCTTCAGGAGGGCGCGCTGGAACAGCCCGCGGTAGAAGACCTCTTCGACGATGGGGGCGCCGACCCCGACGATCAGCACGAGGAGGAGGACGCCGAGCGGCCCATCGGCCCGGTCGGTCATCTCCCGCGCCGGGCCTTCGAGGTCCGAGGCCGACTTGTCGAGCAGCTCGAGCAGGGGCCAGTACAGGAGCGGCAGCGCCACGATCTGGAGGGCGGCGCCGACGAGACCGCCCCGCCAGAGGTCTCGGCCCTCCACCCGGAGCCCGAGATCGGCCGCCAGGCCACGGCCCTTCAGCCGGGTGACGACCCAGGGGACCCCGAACAGGCCGGCCCACAGGCCGACCTGGGACAGGGCGACCAGCGACAGCGGGAGCTCGTCGACCTGCTCCACGGAGCGGTCCGTGGCGGCCAGGATGGCGCCGATCGCCACCTGGGCGCCGAGGAGCCCGAACGAGAAGCCCAGGAGGACGTCGCCGAGCCCCCACGTGGACGTGCGGGCCGGGGCGGGGACGGACGGGGCCTCGGTCACCCGGGAAGGCTAGGCACGGCCCGGGGACGCCCGGAAGTCGCGCTCAGGAGGCGAGCGCGTGCGGGAGGGCGGCCGGGTACCGGATCCGGCGGTCCTCGAACGTCCAGCCCTGCGGCACCCGGAGGTGGTCGGCGTGCTCGGCGCAGAGGTCGTAGTGCATCGGGTGGGATTCCAGGTCGAGCGCCTCGATCCACGCCGACCGGCCCGCGTAGTCGTACACGAGGGTGGCAGAGGCCATGGCGGTGCAACCCGGCTTGGCGCAGGTGCGGCTGCTCATGCCCAAACGCTACCGGCCGCCCCCGGGGCGGGCGCGGACCCCCGAGGTTTCGGCGCGGGTGAGCAACGCCGGCTCCCTCCGCCCCGTATCCTGGCGGGATGAGCCCCGAGGGTCTGCCCCCGCCCCCGCCGCCGCCTCCGCGCGACCAGCGTGGTCCCGGGCGGTCCCTCCGCGGCGAGCAGGGCATGCCCAAGTGGGGCCTCTGGGTGCTGCTCGGGCTCACGCTGGTGATCGTGCTGTCCTCGAGCTTCGCGGCCGGCGGCGGCGGCGAGGAGATCTCGTACTCGAAGTTCATGGCCGAGGTGCGAGACGGCAACGTGGAGCAGGTCGAGGTCGACAACACGAACGGCAACATCTCGGGCGAGCTGGCTGACGGCACCCAGTTCTCCACCACCGGTCCCCTCGACGGCGGCCTCCCCGAGTCGGACCTCGCCGTCCTGCGGGAGCAGGACGTCACCGTGGAGTACGAGACCCCCCAGCCCGGTCTGCTTTCGAGCCTGCTGCCGTTCCTCATCCCCGTCGGCATCTTCGTGGCGTTCTTCTGGTACATGAACCGCCGGGCCCAGAGCCAGATGGGCGGGATCATGTCGATCGGGCGGTCGAAGGCCAAGACGTACTCCACCGAGCGGCCGGGCACCACCTTCGCCGACGTGGCCGGCTACGACGGCGTGAAGCAGGACATCACCGAGGTGGTCGACTTCCTGAAGCACCCGGAGCGCTTCCGCGAGATCGGGGCCCGCATCCCGAAGGGCGTCCTCCTCGTGGGGCCCCCCGGGACCGGCAAGACCCTCATCGCCCGAGCGGTGGCCGGTGAGGCCGGGGTGCCCTTCCTGTCCGTCACCGGCTCGGACTTCATGGAGATGTTCGTCGGGGTCGGCGCCAGCCGGGTGCGAGACCTGTTCGCCAGCGCGAAGAAGATGGGCCGGGCGATCATCTTCGTGGACGAGATCGACTCTATCGGCCGCAAGCGGGGCGCGGGCCTCGGGGGCGGCCACGACGAGCGGGAGCAGACGCTCAACCAGATGCTCTCGGAGATGGATGGCTTCGAGGCCACCGAGGGGATCGTGATGATGGCCGCCACCAACCGGCCCGACATCCTCGACCCTGCCCTCCTGCGGCCCGGCCGCTTCGACCGGCAGGTCGTCGTCCCCCTGCCCGAGGCCGGTGAGCGGGAGGCCATCCTCAAGGTCCACGCCAAGTCCAAGCGGCTGGCCTCCGACGTCGACCTGGCGGTGGTGGCCCGGGGCACGCCCGGCATGTCCGGGGCGGACCTCGCCAACCTCGTGAACGAAGCCGCGCTCTTCGCGGTGCGCAACGGCGAGGATCAGATCCACATGCGGCACCTCGAGATGGCGCGGGACCGGGTCCTCATGGGCCAGCGCCGCGAGTCGATGGCCCTCTCCGACAAGGAGAAGGAGGTCATCGCGTACCACGAGGCCGGCCACGCGGTCGCGGCGGCCAGCGTCCCCAACGCCGACCCGGTCCACAAGGTCACGATCCTGCCCATGGGCATGGCCCTTGGCGTCACCCAGCAGCTGCCGGTGGACGAGAAGCACATCTACCGGCAGGACTACATCGAGGACAGCCTCGTCGTCCGCATGGGCGGCCGCATCGCCGAGGAGGTCGTCTTCGGGGTGATCTCCACCGGAGCCAACAACGACCTCGTCGGCTCGACGGAGCTGGCCCGCAAGATGGTGCGGGAGTGGGGCATGTCCGAGCGGGTCGGCCCGATGGCCTGGGGCTCCCAGGGGGCGGTGTTCCTGGGCGACGACCTGATGCACACCCGGGACTACTCCGACGAGACCGCCCGCGTCATCGACGAGGAGGTGCAGCGGATCCTGCGGGAGCAGGAGGAGCGCTGCCGCCAGGTGCTGACCGAGCACCGCAACGGCCTCGACCTCGTGGCCCGGGCGCTGCTGGAGCACGAGACGATCGACGGCGCCGAGGTCTACCGCCTGGTCGAGCTCGGCAAGCAGGGCCGCACGGCTGTCGAGGAGTTCGGCGAGTGGTCGGCCAGCGACGGCCGCGGCGACGGCTCTGGCGCGCTCGGCGCCGCCACCGACCCAGCCCCAGCCCACGCCTCCAACGAGCACCCCTCCGCCTGACCTCGGGCGACCCCGTGGGGTCGTCGGCCGGTGGGCGGGCCGGGCTTCGGTCAGTGGCAGGAGTCCGGCGTGCTGCCGGGCTCGCGCGCCTCGGCCACGGCGGCCCAGAGGTCGGTGGCGGTGACCGGCCCGAGGAAGCTCCTGGCCACCACGCCCTCGGCGTCGACGACGAGGACCGACGGGACGGCCTCGACCCGGTAGCGGTCGTGGAGGTCTCGCCGGGCCCCGTACTCGACCTCCTCCACCGCGACCTCGTCGCTCTCGAGGGGCCTGGCCTTGTCCCAGACGC
The DNA here is from genome assembly GCA_046565645.1 of Acidimicrobiia bacterium. Lineage (GTDB taxonomy): Bacteria > Actinomycetota > Acidimicrobiia > Acidimicrobiales > VFJN01 > VFJN01. The sequence continues at coordinate 31,698 of JBKHYD010000055.1, forward strand.
CGGCGCAGACGTCGCAGGTGGCCGAGGTGAACACCACCACCAGCCACGGGGCCTCGGGCCGGGCGAAGTCGGCTCGGTCGACCTGCGTGGGCACCGAGTAGCCCGTCCGCACCGGCGCGGCCGGTCGCTGCCGGCGCTGGATCACCCAGGCGACGGCGACGGCGGCGGCGGCCAGGACGACGGCCAGCAGGAGGCGCTCCACGAGGACGAGCATGCCGCAGCCGGGCGGCACCGGCCCAGCGGGGGCCTTGCGAGGAGATCGCAGCGTCGGTGCAGAATCCTGGTCGCATGTCCGAACCCCCCGTCGACGCCCTCGACACCGACGACGAGTCCGGCGCACCTGCGCTGGTGACGATGGGGCTCACGCCCGACCTCGCGTCGCCCACCACCGATGAGGAGGCGGGCGAGCCGCCCCACCAGGGCCAGCGCGGCTTCTTCGCCAACCTGCTCCACGAGCCGATGTGGGTCCTCGGGCTCGTGATCCTCGTCGACGAGATCGACAAGAACATCGTCCGAGGGATGATCACCCCCATCAAGGAGGAGTTCGGCGTCGGCGACTTCGGGATCAGCATCCTCCTGTCGCTGGCCTTGCTCTTCAACGGTCTGATCACGGTGCCGGCCGGCTACCTGGCCGACCGCTGGCACCGGAACCGGGCCATCGGCCGCACCGTGGTCGGCTGGTCGGCCATCACGGCGCTCGGCGCCACCGCCGTGAGCTTCCCGATGCTGGTCGCCCTCCGAGCCGCGCTGGGCTTCGGGCAGGCCATCACGGAGCCGTCGGCCGCGAGCCTCCTCGGGGACCACTACCCGCCCGAGCAGCGGGGCAGGGCCTTCTCGATCCAGCAGGTCATGCTCCTCGCCGGCACCGGCCTCGGGGTGGCCATCGGGGGTGGGCTGGCGGCGGCGTTCAACTGGCGGATCGGCCTCATGCTGGCCGCCCTGCCCGGTCTGGCGGTGGCGTGGCTGGTGTTCCGCCAGCGCGAGCCCCGCCGAGGCGCGGCCGACCTGATGGCTGCGATCGGAGCGGGCTCGATCGAGCACGCCGACGACGACGAGCACCCCAGGCTGTTCGAGGACGGCTTCCGGGTGTTCCTGCGGGACATGGTGCGAGGGCTGCGCGACGACCTCCGCACGATCATGGGGATCCGGACCATGCGCTTCGCCCTGGTGGGGGTGGCGGCGCTCCTGTTCACGATCACCGCCATCGCCAACTGGCTGCCCCAGTACTACGAGCGCCACCTGCACTTCGCCGTCGGCCAGGGCGAGGCGATGTTCGGCATCCTCGCCGTCGTGGCCGGCGTGCCCGGCGTGCTGCTCGGGGGACGGGCGGCCGACCGGTGGGCACCGAAGCTGACCGGTGGTCGCCTCGCCCTCCCCGCCATCTTCCTCTTCGTGGGCACCACCTTCTTCACGGCGTCCTACCTGTTCCGAGCCCCGGCCGACGCGACCTCGGTGGACTGGACGGTGGCCGGCCCCACCTTCGGGCTCCAGCTGGTCGGGCTGTTCATCGTCACGATGGCGATCCCGGGCCTGCGGGCGGGCCTGACCGATGCCATCCCGGCCCACCTCCGAGGGGCCGGGTTCGGGGCGTTCAACCTGGTGGCGGTGGTGTTCGGGATGGCGGCCGCCCCGTTCATCGTGGGCGCACTGTCGTCGGCGTTCGACGAGAACCTCCGCACCGCCTTCCTCATCGTGACCCCGTTCAGCTTCGTGGGCGCGGCGGTGCTCTTCCGGGCCCGCCGGTTCCTCGACGAGGACATGCAGAAGATCATGCTGGCGGTGCTGACCGCGCTCCAGGAGGAGCAGCAGCGAGCGCAGGAGCGGGCCGCCGATCACGCGCCGGGCGAGGCCTGACCGTCTCGCCCGCCCGCCAGCGGGGTCAGGCCGGCCCCGGCTGCGGAGACCGCCGACGATGCGGCCCCGGTCCGCGCCTTTCCCTCCGAGCGCCGTTGCGAGCGAGCCGTCAGAGCCCGCCGGGCTCGGGCACCTCGATGCCCTCGGCGGAGGGGATGCCGAGGGACTGGGACAGGCCGAGGCCACCGATGCGGTAGAGGCCTCGCTCGGCCACGACCGGGCCCGAGGCGGTGACGATGACGGAGAGGTCCTCCCGGTCGATGTGGTCGCCGAGGCGGATGACGGCTCGCCCCCCGGCGGGCAGCACCTGGTCCTGCTGGTCCTGGACGGCGATGGTCTGCCCTCCCGCGAACCCGGTGAGGTCGTAGGTGACGTCCTCGTCACCGAGGTTGAGCAGCACGAGGACCTCGTCCCGGCCCTCCTCGGTGGAGGGGCCACCGGCCGGGAAGTACCAGGTCGGGGCCAGGAACGGCGAGCCGGCCACGCTGCTGATGCCCTCGTTGGCCGCCGGTTCGCTGGCCGCGTTGACTCGTTCGACGGTCACCGGCACGCCGTTGAGCGACCGGACGACGACGGCGTGGCCGACCCCGGGCGGGACGCGCTCTTCGGCGTGCAGGTCGACGGAGGCATAGCGGCCCGGCTGGACGGTGAGCTCGAAGGGCTCGGGCGGCCCTAGCTCGCCCGGATCGTCGAGCAGCACCTCGACCTCGACCTCGGCCACCTCCTCCTCGGGGTTGAAGACGACGAGCTGCTCGAAGAGGCCGTCCCCGGTCTCGCCGGCGGGGAAGACCCACGTCTCGGCGGGGCTGGGGACCCCGAGCCCGAGGGTCATGCCTCGTCGTCCGTCGGTGCCGTCGAACATCTGGATCCGGTCGACCACGAGCCGGCCGCCCCGGACCTGCACCTGGGCCGAGACCTGAGCCTTCCGGGTGACGTCCTGGTCGATGAAGGCTCCGACCACGCTGCGGCCGGGCACCACGAAGCCCTGGAAGCGGGCGGTGTCGCGCACCCCTTCGTCGGTGGCGAACGCGATGTCGACGGTGGCGTCGTCAGGGAACGGGTTCATGAACACCATCAGCTCGCGGTTCCCGCGCGTGGTGACCCCCCAGGGGAAGGACCAGGCCGGCGAGGCGGTGGTGCTGCAGGGAGCGGTGGCCCGGCCGAGCTCCCCGGTGATCTGGTGCTCGACCGCCACCTCTCCCCCGTCCACCTCGACGACGGCGCCGGCCAGCTGCGCCTCCGCCACGTCGGCGAGGCGGAGCTCGACCCGATCGTGGGCCGGCACCTCGACCTGCTCCACGGCGGGCGGGGCCGTCGTGGTGGTGGGAGCCGCGGTCGTGGTGGTGGTCGGTGCGGTGGTGGTGGTCTCGTCGGCCTCGCCCTCCGCCTCCGGAGCCGCCGGGGCGGCCGCCACGGTGCCGGTGAGCACGGTGACAGAAGCCGTGCGGGGGGTGTCGGTGGGGTTGGCGATCACGATGACGTGATCAGCCGAGCCGCCCTCGCTGGCCGTCCCGCCGGCGCAGTACCAGGTAGACGAGAGGGTGGGCTCCGCCCTCGCGGTGGGCATGGCGACGCCGGGCCGCACCGAGATCTCGACCTGGGGGCGCTCGTCGGGCTCGCTGGCCTCGTAGACGAGCCCGGCCGCGATGGCGCCGGCCAGCACGACGAGCGAGGTGATCCGACCGGTCCTCACGTTGAGACCTCCACCGGCTCGGCGTTGACCCGGGCCCGCACGACCGTGCGCAGGACCAGGGCCCACGCCACGGCCTGGACCAGCAGGAGGAGGTAGCGCAGCGGGGACGTGTCGAACTCGAGGCGGGCGTCGCCGCCCTCGCCGACGGCGAACGCGGTGGCCCAGCCGAAGGGCTTCGACGGCTCGGCCGACAGGCCGTCCACCGTGAGCCGCCACCGCTCGGAGTGGGCGACCGCGGCGTAGACGACCGACTCGTCGGCCACCTCGCCCGCCCACGCGCTCGCCCCGACCTCGTCGACCAGGGCGGGCGACATCGTGGAGAGGTCGCGGTCGACGGCGTCGGCGATGCCCCCTCCCTCGGGCACGAGGGACGGGTCCGAGGTGGTGGCCCGCAGCGGTGCCGCCGCCTGGTTGGCGTAGACCCGCAGCCCGGCGGGGAGGTCGAGCGGCTCGAGGTCCAGCTGCGCGTCGAGGGTGCCGGCGAGCCCGGCGGGTATCGGTTGCTCGTCGTCGGCGAAGGGAGCGGGGGCGAGGCGCTCGGGCACGACCACGTACCGGATGCCCATCGGGGCGAGGAGCCGGCCGAGGCGAGCCGTCTGGCCGGATCGGGCCAGGTCGACCGCATCGGCGAGCAGCCGGGTGCGGCCGTCGTCCGATCCCGCCCAGAGGTCCTCGGTGCGCGGGGTGCCGCGGTCCGTCGTGGCGTAGGCCAGGCCCGCCTCCAGCTCCCAGCTGCCGAGCGGGAGCACCGCGGGGTCGCCCAGCCAGAGCACCCGGAACGGCGACTCGTCGTTCTCGGCGTCGATGAAGCGCAGCGCTCGGGAGTGGTCACCGCGCGGCATCGACCAGGAGCCGTCGAACGCCGCCCCGAGCACCGGGACGATGGTCACCGCCAGGGAAGCCGCGGCCAGCCCCGCCGCGAGTTGCCGCCAGCCGAACCGGTATCCGGGGAGGTCGACCTGGAAGGCGACCACGCCCATGGCGGTGGCCAGCGCCAACCCGGCGGCGGCGGGTGCCAGGAGGACGTCGACGGCTGGGAGCGCGAAGGGCACGTCGCCTCGCTCGGCGGCCCACGCCAGGCCCCAGAAGACGACCGCCATCGTCCAGCCGCGGACGGCCCAGGCGTGGCGCTCGCCCCGGGCGATGAGGATCGGCAGCACGGCGGGCACGAGCACGATCCACCCGAGCGGGGCCGCCCCGAGCGGTCCCATCTCGAAGCGGAGGAGGTCGGCCAGCGTGGCCGTGCCCCGCGCCGTCTCGGCCCCGGTGAGGGCCGACAGGGGGGTGCCCGGGACGAGCAGGTCGAGGCTCCACGGGAGGTGCAGCGCGACGGCCACGACGGCGGCGGCGGCGGCGACCACCAGCATCCGGCCGGAACCCGCCGTGTGGAGGGCGATGAGCGAGCCGAGCGCGAGCGACCCTGCCAGGACGACCACCAGCGGCACCGCCACCGGCACCAGCGCCGCCACCAGCGCCGTGAGGAGCCCGAGGCCGAGGACCTGGTGGCGGGCTCGGCTGGAGCCCCGGACGACCCCGAGCGTGCCCGCCCGGGGTCCGAACGGGGCGAGCTGGCTGGCTCGGGCCAGCATCGCCACCATCGAGGGGACCGCGGCGTAGAGCGCCAACGCACCCCAGCGGCCGTTGGCCAGCGCGTTGTACGGCAGGGGGTTGGCGACGTATACCAGGAGGGCGGCGACCTGTGCGTGGCGGGAGCCGGTGGCGGCGGGGAGCCGGTAGGCCGTCCAGGCGCCCAGCGGCACCAACCCGACGGTGAGGAGCGTCCGCAGGAGGCCCATCGCCCCGCCCGAGACGAACCCCGCTCCCGAGAGCAGGCCGAAGGCGGTCGGTGCAGGGGACTCCGAGCCCAGGCCGGCGTGGCGCCACCCGGTGAGCCAGGATCGGGCGAGGTCGACCGGCGACGAGGAGAAGGGCACCAGCTCGCCGATCACCGGGACGCCACGGGTGATGAGGTGACGGCTGCCGGCGAGGAGGACCAGCGCCACGACCCCCCACACCAGCAGGACGAGCTGGAGGGAGCCGGCCCGGAACGTTCCGGCCATCCCGCGGCTCGTGCGGGCCAGGCCTCGCAGGCGGTCGTCGCCGTGACCGATCTGGCCGCGGGTGAACTGGCGGAGGCGAGCCGAGCCGGGCGCCATGAGGGCACGGACCTCGCGATCGCGCACGTGGCGGAACGACCGCACCTGGGCGCGGGCCGCCCGGAGCCCGCCGGCCCGGCGGAGGTTCCACCACCACCCGGACATGATGTCGCGGGCCTGGCCCCGCCGCCCTACGAGCAGGGCGTACACCGCCTCGAGCACGTGGAGGACGACGAGGCGGGGCAGAGCCAGCGCGAGGCTCGGCAGCGAGTAGGTGCTGAGGACGACGCGGAGGCGGTGTCGGGTCTGGAGCCGGCGGCGGTCGTCGACGGTCCGGCGGACAGCGAGCGCCTCGAGGTGCCGGACCCGGGCCGCGGGCGCCACGACGACGCGGGCGCCTGCGACGTGGGCCCTCCAGCACAGGCTCAGGTCGTCGACGTGGTAGTCGATGCTCTCGTCGTAGCCGCCCACGGACGCGAAGAGGTCGGCCCGAACGAGCGTGCACGCGCCGGGGACGGTGAACACGTCCCGCACGCTGTCGTGCTGCTCCTGGTCCAGCTCCCCGCGCTCGACCAGCGGGAGGCTGTAGCCGACCTGGTCCATGCCCTCGCCCACCTGCAGCAGCCGCCGGGGCTCGTGCCAGTCGACGAGCTTCGGTCCGACGACGCCGGCGTTCGATCGGAAGGCCTCCTCGACGAGCAGGCGGACGGCGTCCGGCGACAGCGCGACGTCGTCGTGGCAGAGCAGGTAGAAGGCGGCGCCGTCGACGACCTCGAGCACCTCGTTGGCCGCCGCGCCGAAGCCCGGGTTGTCCTCCAACCGGCGGACGAAGGCGCGGGGCGCCACCGCCGCCACCCGGGGCTTCACGGGGGAGGCGCTCCCGGCGTCGACGACGAGGACCGCCAGGTTGGGGTAGTCCTGGCCCGTCAGGCTCTCCAGCACCTCCTCGAACCAGGGGCCCGGGTCGTGTGCGACGACGACCGCCACGACCGCCGGTGCGACCGGTGCCGCGGCGACGGCCGGCTCGGGCGCGGCAGCGCCAGGGGTCTGGAGGTCCACGGTCGTTCGAGGGTAGCCGCCACCCTGTGCGGCTCCGACGCACCCGGCGTGCTTGCCCGCCCGTCGGAACGGGCCCTACCGTGACCGGGTCCTGCCCGCTGGAGGAGCCCGAGGAGCCACGCCATGGCCCGCACCCCCGTCGACGACATCGCCAACGTGGTGAAGGACGCCGCCTACGTGTCGGTGGGCCTCGGGATCCTCGCCTTCCAGCGGATCCAGGTCCGCCGCAACGAGCTGAAGAAGGCCGTCGACGCCCGCGTCGGGACCCTGCGCGGCACGCGCTGAGCTCCGAGTCGAGGGTGACGGTCTTCACGAGGGTTCGCGCTGTCGTCGTCATCTGGAACAGCGCTCCGACCCTCGATCGGTGCCTGCGACACCTACTGGCGACGTCATGGCCGGACGGCGTCCTCGAGATCGTGGTGGTTGACAACGGCTCCACCGACCACTCAGTAGACGGGTGGTCGGCAAGGTACCCGACAATCGAGCTCAGACAGACCGGTGCCAACCTTGGATTCGGTGCAGGGGCGAACCGGGCCCTTGCAGATCTCGATCATCTCGACGGGGTCGCGCTCGTGAACCCGGACGCGTTCGTCGAGCCGGGATGGCTCCCCCCGCTGATCGCCGCTCTTGAGAATGACGACAGTCTTGGCGCAGCTTGCCCGAAGATCCTGTTCGCTCAGTCCGACCCGGCGGGACTACCCATCATCAACAACGTCGGCAACGAGATCGACGGTCGCTGGGAGCCCCGAGACCGAGGCTACGGCGAACTCGACCACGGGCAATACGACACCACCGAGGAGGTCTGGGCCTGGTGCGGTGGAGCCGTTCTTCTGAGAACGGACTACGTTCGTTCCGCCGGCCTGTTCGACGAGCGCCTCTTCCTCTACTGCGAGGACGTCGACCTCTCCTGGCGGGGAAGGCGGAAGGGGTGGCGGTATCAGTACGTTCCACAGTCGGTCGTACGCCACGTGCACCGGGCCAGCTCCGGCGGTGTCCGCACCCCTCTACTGGACTACCTCAACCGGCGGAACCGCCTCGTGGTGGTGAGCAGGCACGCTGGACCTCGCGGCACGGCGATCGCCTGGTCTCGAGCAATGGGTGGGACTGCGATTGCCGGGCTGCGTCTTCTTCTCGCAGTCGTCAGGCGCGAGCCCATCCGGGACGGCGCGGACGTCTCCCGCAGGTTCAGGGCCGCTGTCGACGCGCTGCGCATGCTGGTTGGAAGGCCGGTCAAGCTCCCCACGGCGCTGCAGCCTGCATCGAGAGGTGAGGGACCGTGATGCGCGCGCTGGTGACGGGCGGGCTGGGGTTCGTCGGCCGGCACCTCGTGGCCCACCTGCAGGCATGTGGGGACGACGTGGTGACGCTGGACCACAGGGGCGACGTGGCGGTCGACATCACGGATGCCCCGGCGGTGCGGTCGGCGGTGGCCGACGTGGCCCCCGACGCGGTGTACCACCTGGCCGGCTGGGCCGACGTGGGGGCGTCGTGGAGAGACCCTCTGCGGGTGCTGCGGGTCAACGCGGAGGGCACGCTGAACGTGCTCGAGGGGTGCCGGGCGGCGGGGGTGGAGCGGGTCCTGTCCGTGGCCAGCGCCGACGTGTACGGCATGGTGGACGAGGCCGAGCTGCCGTTGACCGAGGCGTCTCCGCTGCGCCCCACGAGCCCGTACGCGGCGTCGAAGGTGGCCGCCGACGCCCTGGCCCAGCAGGCCCACCTCGGGTACGGGCTGGGGGTGGTCCGGGTGCGACCCTTCAACCACCTGGGACCTGGGCAGTCCGAGGCGTTCGTGGCCCCGGCGCTCGCGGCGCGCATCGCCCGGGCCGAACGGGACGGCCGGCCCGAGATCCCCGTCGGGAACCTCTCCGCACGGCGAGACTTCACGGACGTGCGCGACGTCGTGCGGGCCTACCGGCTGCTGGTGGAGCGCGGCGCGCCGGGCGAGGTCTACAACCTCTGCCACGGCACCGACGTGGCGGTCCAGGACCTGGCCGACGCGCTGGTGGCGATGGCGACCCGGCCGGTGGTGCTGGCCCCGGATCCGTCCCTCATGCGCCCCGTCGACCTGCCGGTGCTGCGGGGCGACGCGACCAAGCTGGCCACCGCCACGGGCTGGCGGCCCGAGATCCCGCTGGAGCAGACCCTGGCCGACCTCCTCGCCGACATGCGCGAGCGGGTGGCCGCCGAGACGGCACGATCGACGACGGGAGAGGCATGACGACCAAGCGAGCGCTGATCACGGGCATCACGGGCCAGGACGGCTCGTACCTGGCCGAGCTGCTGCTGGACAAGGGCTACGAGGTGGTCGGCATGGTGCGGCGCAGCAGCACCACGAACTTCGAGCGGATCGCCCACCTGCAGGACCGGCTCATCCTCGATCCCTACACGGCCTCGGGCGACCTGCTCGACGAGGCGTCGCTCATCTCGATCCTGCGGGAGACCGAGCCCGACGAGGTCTACAACCTGGCTGCCCAGTCCTTCGTCCAGACCTCGTTCAACCAGCCGGTGCTCACCGGTGAGATCACCGCCTTGGGGGTGACCCGCCTGCTCGACGCCATCCGGATCGTCAACCCGGGCATCCGCTTCTACCAGGCGTCGTCCAGCGAGATGTTCGGCAAGGTGCAGCAGGTCCCCCAGACGGAGGAGACGCCGTTCTACCCCCGCTCCCCCTATGGGGTGGCGAAGCTCTACGGCCACTGGATCACCGTGAACTACCGGGAGTCCTACGGGCTCCACGCCTCCTCCGGGATCCTCTTCAACCACGAGAGCCCCCGCCGGGGCCTCGAGTTCCTGCCTCGCAAGGTGAGCCACGGCGTCGCCCAGATCAAGCTCGGCCTGGCCGAGAAGCTGGCGCTCGGGAACCTCGACGCCGAGCGGGACTGGGGCTTCGCGGGCGACTACGTCGAGGCCATGTGGCTCATGCTCCAGCAGGACACACCCGACGACTACGTGGTGGCCACCGGCGAGACGCACAGCGTCCGCCGGTTCTGCGAGGTCGCCTTCGGCCACGTGGGGCTGAGGTGGGAGGACCACGTCACCATCGACGAGAAGTACATGCGCCCCGCCGAGGTCGACCTCCTCATCGGGAACCCGGCCAAGGCCGAGAAGTTGCTCGGCTGGCACCGCAAGACCAGCTTCGAGGACCTCGTCACGATGATGGTCGACGCCGACATCGAGCTCCTCACCGGCAAGCTGAAGGGGATCAGCTGATCACGGTCCTGGCCGGCGGCGTCGGGGCGGCGCGCCTGCTCACCGGGCTCGTGCAGGTCCGCCCACCGCAGGACATCACGGCGATCGTGAACGTGGCCGACGACGTGGAGCTCCACGGCCTCCACATCAGCCCCGACCTCGACACCGTGACCTACACGGTGGCCGACGCCATCGATCCCGAGCGCGGCTGGGGCCTCGCCGGCGAGACGTGGGTCACGATGGAGGCGCTCCGGCGGTTCCCGGGGGCCCGCAGCTGGTTCAACCTCGGCGACCGGGACCTCGCCACCCACCTGTTCCGCACCGACCGCCTCCGAGCCGGAGCCTCCCTCACCGAGGTGACGGCGGAGGTGGCGGCCGCCTTCGGCCTCGAGCTCCGCATCCTGCCGGTGACCGACGACCGGCTCGAGACCCGGATCACCACACCCGACGGCGAGATCGGGTTCCAGGAGTACTTCGTGCAGCGCCAGCACGACGTTCCCGTGTCGAGCGTGCGCTTCGTGGGCGCGGAGGAGGCCCGGCCCGGCCCCGCGGTCCTGGCCGCCGTGGCCGAGGCCGAGCGCGTGGTCATCGCGCCGTCGAACCCGATCGTGTCGATCGGCCCGGTGCTGGCCGTCCCCGGCCTCAGGGAGGCCGTCTCCGGGCGGCGGGAGGCCGTGGTCGCCGTGTCGCCGATCATCGCCGGCGCGGCCCTCAAGGGACCGGCCGACCGGTTGCTCCGCGAGCTCGGCCACGACGCCTCGGTGGTCGGCGTGGCCCGCCTGTACCGCGAGCTGGCCGGCACGCTCGTGGTGGACGAGGCCGATGCTGGGCTGGCCTCGCAGGTCGAGGCCGAGGGCCTTCGCTGCGTGGTGGCGCCCACGATCATGCGGGACCGCGCTGCGGCCGCCGCACTCGCGGAGGTGGTGCTGCGATGAGGCTCGAGGTGTTCCCGGTGGAGGGGATCCCGGAGGTCCGGCCGGGCGACGACCTCGCCGGCCACCTGGCCACCGCCTGTCCCGAGCTGCGATCGGGCGACGTCGTGGTGGTCACGCAGAAGGTGGTGTCGAAGGCCGAGGGGGCGATGGCACGGATCGACGAGTCCGACCCTCGCCGCCACAAGGCGATCGTGGAGTCCGAGGCGGTCCGCGTCCTGCGCCGGCGGGGGGACCTCGTCATCACCGAGACCCGGCACGGCTTCGTGTGCGCCAACGCCGGCGTGGACCTCTCCAACGTGGACGACGGCTGGGCGGCGCTCCTGCCGGTCGACAGCGACCGCTCGGCCCGACGGATCCGCGACGGGCTCCGCGCGGCGCTCGGCGTGGAGGTGGCCGTCATCGTGTCGGACACCTTCGGCCGTCCGTGGCGGCGCGGGCTCACCGACGTCGCCATCGGCTGTGCCGGCATCCGGGCGATCGTCGACCTGCGGGGGACCGAGGACAGCCGCGGCCGGGAGCTCCAGGTCACCGAGGTGTGCGTTGTGGACGAGCTGGCCTCGGCGGCGGAGCTGGTGATGGGCAAGGCCACCGGTGTGGCCGCCGCGGTGGTCCGGGGGGTCGATCCGACCTGGCTGGGCCGCGGCGAAGTCCGGAGCGAGGTCGTGCGCCCTCCCCACGAGGACCTCTTCCGCTGAGCTCGGCGGCTGATCAGCTCCTGAAGAAGCGCAGCACCTCGGCCACCCCGTCGGCCAGGTCCGTCCACGGCTCCCACCCGAGGTGGATGGCGGCCCGAGCCGGGTCGAGCGCGCTGCGGGCCAGCTCACCGGTGCGGGCGACGGCGTGGACCGGCTCCGCCTCGACGCCGGCGGCGGCTGCCATCGTGGCGTAGAGCTCGTTGACCGACGTCTCGCGCCCGGTGCCGATGTTGCACAGCAGGCCGCTGCCGCGATCGGCGGCCCGGACGAAGGCGTCGACCACGTCGTCGACGTAGACGAAGTCGCGGGTCTGGCGACCGTCTCCGAAGATGGTGCAGGGCTCCCCGGCGAGCAGTCGGCCGGCGAAGATCGCCACCACGCCGGCCTCGCCGTGCGGGTCCTGGCGGGGGCCGTACACGTTGGCCAGCGCCAGCGAGGTGAACTCCAGGTCGTGCAGGCCCCGGTAGGCCACGAGGTAGTCGGTGACGACCTTCTTGGCCACCCCGTAGGGCGAGACGGGCTGCTGGGGGTGCGACTCCTTGACCGGCAGGTCGGCCGGTGCCGGCTCCCCATAGATGGTGCCCCCGCTGGAGGCGAAGACCACCTTCCGGGTGCCGCCTCGGAGCGCGCCCTCGATGACGTTGAGGCTCCCGATCACGTTGACCTCGGCGTCGAAGACGGGCCGGTCCACCGACACCCGCACGTCGGCCTGCGCGGCCAGGTGGAACACCACCTCGGGCCGGCGGCGAGCGACGAGCTCGACCACGCCCGGGTCGCGGATGTCGATCTGGTGGAGCTTGAGCTCGTGGTCGCGATCCGAGCGGGCGTCGGCCAGGTTGGCCAGCGACCCGGTGGAGAGGTCGTCGACGACGTCGACGGCGTGGCCCTCGGCCAGCAGCCGGTCGACGAGCGTGGAGCCGATGAACCCGGCGCCTCCGGTGACCAGGGCCCGCACGTCAGTCCTCGGGCCGCTTCTCGGCGCTGACCCGGTCGCGCTCGGCCACGACGACGCCCTCGCCCAGGACGGAGCCGTCCTCGACGATCGCGCCGCGACCGACGCTGGCCCGCGGCCCGACGATCGAATCGGCCACCACCGCGCCTTCGGCCACCGTCGCCCCGGGGAGGAGCACCGAGCGGGCCACCCTCGCGCCCGCGTCCACCCGGCACCCGGCCCCCACCACCGCGCCCTCGACCTGGCCGTGCACCTCGGCGGTGAGGTCCACCGCGGGCTCGGGCTCGCCCCGTCGCCCGGCGATGAGGTCCAGGTTGGCGGCCAGGTAGGTGCTCGGCGTGCCGGCGTCGATCCAGTAGGCGGTGCCGTCCATCGCGTAGAGCGAGCGGTCGGCGACCATCGCGGGGAAGGTGACGCGCTCGACGTTCACTCGCACGTCGGCGGGGATGCGATCGAGGACCGACGGCTCGAGGACGTAGGTGCCCGCGTTGACGAGGTCGGTGGGCGCCTCGTCCCGGGGTGGCTTCTCGATGAAGGCCTCGACGCAGCCGTCCGGGTCCGTGGGGACCACGCCGTAGGCCGACGGGTCGTCGACCTTGGTGAGCGAGATCGTGCCCTCGGCCCCGCGGGCGTCGTGGAAGGCGACGAGCGCCCCGATGTCGAGGTCGGTGAGCACGTCGCCGTTGACCACCAGGAAGCGCTCGCCCACACCGCCCTCCAGGGCCGCGAAGCGGATCGCCCCGGCCGTGTCGAGCGGTTCCGGCTCGACCGCGTAGTGCAGCTCGACGCCGGCGCACCGGCCGTCGGGGTACGCCTCGAGGAACGCCTGCGGCCGGAACCCGAGCGACAGGATGGCGGTGCTCACCCCGTGCTGGCCGAGGTGCTCGACGACCCGCTCGATCATCAGCCGGTTGGCGACCGGGAGCATCTGCTTGGGGATCGAGTGGGTGAGCGGGCGCAGGCGCGTGCCGAACCCACCGACGAGCACGACGGCCTTCATCCCCCGCCGGACCTCGTCACCCGGCAGCGGTGGTGGTGGTCTCGTCGGCCGGGTCGGCGTCCTCGGCAGCGGTGGTCGTGGTGGCATCGCCGTCTGCCTCGGTGGTGGTGACGCCCTCCTCGTCGGGCACCTGGCCACCGTCGAGCGCGCCGAGCTCGGCCAGCTCGCCGGACTTCGGTGGCTTGGGGATGTCGGCGTCGGGATCGCCGAAGTAGATGGTGATCCCGGCACCGTCCTCGGTGAGGCGCAGGCTCTTGAAGTCGCCGGTGCGCACCTCGGGCGGGTCGTCGGAGGTCTGCACGTCAGCCCAGTAGGCGACCCGCAGCTCCGGGTCGTCGACGCCTTCGCAGTCGGTCTCGCCCTCTTCGTAGGTGTCGCCCAGGTAGGTCAGCTTGGTGTCGCTGAGGTCGATCTCGAACCCGCCGTCCTCGCGGGCGTCGTCGATGTACCGCCCCAGCGTGGCGTTCGCACCCACGCCCAGCTGCGAGAAGGGGTGGATGTGGATCACGCCGTCGGCGTGGGTGTGGATGCCGACGTTGGAGTCGAACTCCGGCATGTCGGGGAGGAACTCCCCGCAGGCGTAGACGCCGACGGCCTGGTGGATGTGGTCCCCGAGCTGGGGGACGCCGCCCAGGTCGTCGGACCGCCGGTCCTCGCGGGCGTACACGACGAGCACCACACCCAGGACGACGACCAGCGCGATGACGCCAGGGAACAGGAGGCTGCGGGACTGGCCCGACGAGACGCGACCGCCGGCGCGGGCGGCGCGAGCGACCTTCTTCGCGGAGGATGCCTTGCCCATAGGGTCGCCCACCCTACAAGAGCCGGCCCAGCGGACCCATTCAGGGCGGGGGGGCGGCGAGGGCCTGGCGGTAGGCGCCCAGGAGCCCACGGGCGTTGGCGGCCCACGACAGGGAGTCCGCCCGGGCCCGGCCGGCCTCGACCCGACGGGCCCGCTCTGCCGGATCGTCGAGCAGGACGCCGATCGCTCGGGCCCACCCGGCCACGTCGTCGGGACCGACGAGCACCGCGGCGTCGCCGGCCACCTCCGGGAGCGCCGTGGCTCGTGCCGCGACGAGCGCCCGGCCGTGGGCCATGGCCTCGGCCGCCGGGAGCCCGAAGCCCTCGTAGCGGGAGGGCACCGCCACCACGGTGGCGAGCTGGTAGAGGCCGTGGAGCTCGGCCGAGGGGACCCGGCCCAGGCGCCGGACCCGCTCCCGGACCCCGAGCCGGTCGATCTGCTCGCTGAGTGCGCCCTCCGCCGCCCCCGCTCCCCCGGTGAGCACGAGCACGGCCTGATGGCCCTGGCGGAGCGCTTCGGCGAAGGCCTCGACGAGCACGGCGTGGTTCTTGTGGGGGTACGTGATCGCCGGGTAGAGCACGACCGGCGCGTCGAGGCGGTGCCGTCGGCGGAGAGCCTCGAGCTCGTCGGGCGGGCGGGGTGGGGGCGCCTCCACACCGTGCGGGACCACGACGACCTTGGCCGGGTCGGCGCCGAACCGGTCGAGCACCCGCTCGCGCACGAACCCGCTGGGCACCACCACCACCCGGGCCGCCTCGATCGAGCGGGGGACGGCCAGGCCGAGGTAGGCGCGCTTGATCGGCCCGTGGGTGGCCCGGCGCTCCAGCGGCTGCAGGTCGTGGAGGGTGAGCATCGCGGGAGCCGTCCGCACCGGAGGGACGGTGCCGCCGGCGTGGTGGACGAGCGCCGCACCCCGGGTGCGGGCCGCCAGCCAGCTGGACTCGGCCGCGATCCGCACCGGCCGGCTCCCCGCCGGACCCGGCAGGGTCTCGACGGCGAACCGGTCGCGCAGGTCCGGGTGGGCCGCCAGCAGCGCATCCGACGCCGCGAGGCGGAGCCTCAGGCTGGCGTCGCGCTGGTCGTGCAGGGCGCGCAGGCTGGCCAGCGTCGACTCCTCGCTGCCCCCCACCCGGCCGGGTGCCAGCCAGAGCAGGTTGACCCACACCTCGGTCACGGGGGGCCGCCCAGGGCCTCGCGGTAGGCGGCGACCGTGCCGTCGGCCGTCCGCTCCCAGGTGAACGTGGCGGCCCGGGCGCGGGCGGCGGCGCCGAGGCGGCGCCGCTCGGCTGGGTCGCGCAGCAGGCGGTCGAGGGCCCCGGCGATCTCGTCGACGTCGAGCGGGTCGACCAGCACCCCGGCGTCGCCGGCCACCTCGGCGGTGGCCGTGGTCGCCGACGTCACGACGGCCGCCCCCTGCGCCATGGCCTCCAGGACCGGTAGCCCGAACCCCTCGCGCAGGCTCGGGTAGCAGACGACGTCGGCGGCCGCGTAGAGGGCGTGGAGGTGAAGCCGGGGCACGAAGCCGAGCCGGCGAGCCCGGGTGGCGGGCAGGTCCTCGCGCCAGCCCTCCGGGCCGGCCAGCACCAGGTCGGCCTCGATCGGCCCGAGCCGCTCGAAGGCCTCGAGGAGCCGCCCGAGGTTCTTCCGCGGCTCCACGGTCCCCGAGAAGAAGACGAAGGGGCGGTCGAGTCCGTAGGTCCGGCGGACCTCGGCCAGGGCCTCGTCGGCCACGGGCGCGACCCGAGAGGCCCATGGCACGACGCGGAGGCGGGCAGGGATGATGCCCGCCGCCTCGCAGTCCCGACGGGTGGCCTCCGAGGGGCACAGCACCAGCGCCGCCTCGGCCCGGGTGAGCGCGAGGAACCTCCGGAACACGGAGATCCCCCGGCGGGTGAAGTGCCCCGGCTCGTGCAGGAAGTGGAGGTCGTGGACGGTCGCCACCCAGGGGGCCCGGCTGGCCGAGGCCACGTGGGCGGTGGCGTGCACGAGGTCGACCGGGCCGGTGGCGCGCTCCACGACCGGGCGGCGGAGCCGCTGCCACGCGTCGTAGAGCGCGAGGCGGGGCAGGGGCAGCGCCCGAACCGCGATCTCCGGCGCCCACTCCGCCGGGGGCGGTCCGGCGTGGCGGGCGCTCACGCCGACCTGCTCGACGTCACCTCGTTCGGCCACCGCGGCCACGGCGTCGAGGGTGGCCCGGGCGGTCCCTCCGGGCACCCGGTGCCACAGCTGCTCGAGGGTGACGGCGACGCGCATGTCCTTCGGAGTCTGGCAGGTCGATCGGTAGGCTCTGCCGCCATGCCCCTCCCCCCGCGCTGCGCCGGCACCCGGCCATGAAGGTCCTGGTCACCGGAAGCGCGGGGCTGATCGGGTCCGAGGCAGTCGAGTTCTTCGACGGCCTCGGCTTCCCCGTCCACGGGGTGGACAACAACATGCGGGCCGACTTCTTCGGCCCTGGCGGCGACACCACCTGGAACCGCCAGCGGCTGGAGTCGGTGTGCGCCCGCTACACCCACCACGACCTCGACATCCGAGACCGGGACGGGGTGGAGGAGCTGTTCCGGCGGGAGAGGTTCGACCTCGTCATCCACGCGGCGGCCCAGCCCAGCCACGACCTGGCCGCCACCCGCCCGTTCGACGACTTCGACGTGAACGCCGGCGGGACGCTGAACCTGCTGGAGGCAGCCCGTCGCCACACCCCAGATGCGGTGTTCATCACCGTGTCGACGAACAAGGTGTACGGGGACAACCCGAACAAGGTGCCGCTCGTCGAGCTGCCCACCCGCTGGGACTACGCGGACCCGGCGATGGCGGAGGGCATCGACGAGACGATGTCGATCGACGGGTGCCTCCACTCCCTCTTCGGGGCGTCGAAGGTGGCCGCCGACGTGCTCACCCAGGAGTACGGCCGGTACTTCGGCCTGAAGACCGGTGCCTTCCGGGGCGGGTGCCTCACCGGCCCCCACCACTCCGGGGTCGAGCTCCACGGGTTCCTCAGCTACCTCGTCCACGTCGCCCTGCGAGAGGGGCCGTACACGATCTTCGGCTACAAGGGGAAGCAGGTCCGCGACCAGATCCACTCGGCCGACGTGATCAGCGCCTTCTGGGCCTTCGCCCAGGACCCCAAGCCCGGCGAGGCGTACAACCTCGGGGGCGGCAAGGCCAACGCGGCCAGCCTCCTCGAGTGCGTGGACCTGGTGGCCGAGGCGAGCGGCGGCAAGCGCCCCGTGCTCACCTACGACGAGCAGGCCCGCGTCGGGGACCACATCTGCTACTACACCGACATGGCCAAGTTCCGCCGGGACTTCCCCGCC
The DNA here is from genome assembly GCA_046565645.1 of Acidimicrobiia bacterium. Taxonomy (GTDB): domain Bacteria; phylum Actinomycetota; class Acidimicrobiia; order Acidimicrobiales; family VFJN01; genus VFJN01. Next base: position 49,284 of record JBKHYD010000055.1, read on the forward strand.
TGGGAGCAGCGGTACGACCTGCCCGCCATCGTGGACGAGATGGTCTCGATGGTCGCTCGGCAACTGGGCTGAGCCCACGTGCGCCTGACCCTCGTCAACCAGTTCTACGCCCCGGACATCAGCCCCACCGCGCAGCTGGCCGCCTCCCTGGCCGAGCACCGGGCCGACCTCGGTGACGAGGTCACCGTGATCACGGGGCGGGCCGGCTACCTCGAGGGCCTCGCCCACACCGCCCCACCCGATCACCACGAGGTGACCGTCCACCGGGTGTGGACCCCCGATCTCGGCAAGGCCACCCTCGCCCGACGGCTCACCGGCTACGTCAGCTTCCTCCTCGGCAGCATCGTGCGCCTCCTGCGCCTGCCCCGCCAGGACGTGGTCGTATCCATGACCACCCCGCCCCTCCTGGTGGTCGGCGCGGTGCTGCACAAGCTGCGCCACCCGTCGAGCCGGGTGGTCCTCTGGAGCATGGACTGCTACCCGGACGCCGCCGAGCGGTTCGGCGAGCTGCGGCCCGGCGGTTTCCTCAGCCGGGCGTTGCGCCGGCTGAACCGGCGGCTGTTCCGCCGGATCGACGACGTCGTCGCCCTCGACGGTGCCATGGCGACCCTGCTCGCCGGGTACACGACCGCCGGATCGGCCCCGCGGATCCACGTGATCCCGAACTGGGAGCGGGCGTCGCTCTTCCCGGACCCGATGTCGGTGGGCACCCGCCCTTGGCGGGGCTACGCGTCGATGGACCTGCGGGACCGGCCGGTGGTGCTGTACCTCGGCAACACGGGGGTCGGGCACAGCTTCGACACGGTGCTCGACGCCGCCGCCCGGCTGGAGGACGACGCCGTCTTCCTCTTCATGGGGGGCGGGGCCCGCTGGGACGACCTCACCGCCGAGACCGCTCGTCGGCGCCTCACCAACGTGCGGTTCCACAGCTACGTCCCCAAGGACGACACCCCGGCCGTCATGGCCGGGGCGGCCGGGGCGCTGATCACCCTCGATGACCGCTCCCTCGGCGTGATGAGCCCGTCCAAGCTGCACGCCAACCTCGCCGCTGGCCTGCCGATCCTCTACGTCGGCCCGGAGGGCAGCAACGTGGACGAGGCCATCGAGGCCACCGGCTGCGGCTGGAGCCTCCGCCACGGCGACGTCGACGGCCTCGTCGAGGCGGTCCGCTCCCTCCCGTCCGCCGGCGAGGTCCGACGTCGCGCCCGGGAGGCGTTCGAGACCCGCTACGCCGACACCGCCACCCTCCCCCGCTTCGACGCCCTGCTCACCTGACGAGGTCTGTGTGGGGTTTCGAGCCGCTACGGCGCAGAACCACACACAGACGTCGTTCAGGGGTGGGTGCGGAAGTACTCGGCGGTGCGCTCGAGGCCCTCGCGCAGGCCGATCCGGGGCTCCCAGCCGAGGCGCTCGCGGGCCAGGGTGGTGTCGGGCTGGCGCTGGGTGGGGTCGTCGACGGGGAGGGGCTCGAAGACGAGCTCGCTGGAGGACCCTGTGATCTCGATGGCCAGCTGCGCCAGCTCGAGGATCGTGTGCTCCGTCGAGGGGTTCCCGATGTTCACCGGGGTGGTGACGTCGCTGTCGAGCAGGGCCAGGAACCCGCGGATCTCGTCCTCCACGTAGGTGAACGAGCGGGTCTGGGACCCGTCCCCGAACACCGTGATGGGCTTCCCCGCCAACGCCTGGGTGAGGAAGTTCGACACCGCCCGCCCGTCGTCGGGCCGCATGTGCGGCCCGTAGGTGTTGAAGATGCGGACGATGCGGACGTCGAGGCCGTGGTGGCGGTGGTAGGCCATGGTCATCGCCTCGGCGAAGCGCTTGGCCTCGTCGTAGACGCCGCGGGGGCCGATGGGGTTGACGTTGCCCCAGTAGGTCTCGGGCTGGGGGTGGACAAGCGGGTCGCCGTAGACCTCGCTGGTCGAGGCCAGGAAGAACGTGGACGACTTGGCCTTGGCCAGGCCCAGGCTGTTGTGGGTGCCGAGGCTGCCGACCTTCAGGATCTGGATGGGGATGCGCTCGAAGTCCACCGGCGAGGCCGGGCTGGCGAAGTGCAGCACGGCGTCGACGTCGCCGGGCACCCAGAGGTAGGTGCTGACGTCGTGCTCGACGAAGGTGAACCCGGGCCGGCCGAAGAGCGCCTCGATGTTGGCCACCCGGCCGGTGATGAGGTTGTCGATGGCGACCACCTCGTCGCCCCGGTCGAGGAGGGCCTCGCAGAGGTGGGAGCCGAGGAACCCGGCGCCGCCGGTGACGACGACGCGCGCCATCAGGCCCGCCCGATGCCGAGGTACTCGAACCCGCGACGCACGTAGGCGGCGCGGTCGAGCAGGTTCCGAGCGTCCACGACCTTCTTGGCCGCCATGACCTCGGCCACCTTGTCGGCGTCGAGCCAGCGGAACTCGTCCCACTCGGTGAGCACGGCCAGCACCTCCGCCCCCTCGACAGCCGCGTAGGGGTCGTCCACCACCTCGAGCCCGTCGAGCTGACGGGGCTGGGACGGGTCGTAGCCGCGCACCTCGGCGCCCCGAGCGACCAGCCGCTCGATGATGGCGAGCGCCGGCGACTCGCGAAGGTCGTCGGTGCGGGCCTTGAAGGTGAGGCCCCAGACCCCGATCCGCTTGCCCTCGACGCTGCCGCCGGCCAGGTCGACGATCTTGTCGGCCACCCGGTTCAGCTGCTCGTCGTTGACGGTGACGACGCCCTTCAGCAGGTTGAAGTCGTACCCCGCGTCCTCCGCGATCCGCACCATCGCCCGAGTGTCCTTGGGGAAGCAGCTCCCGCCCCACCCCGGGCCGGGCTTCAGGAACTCGTGGCCGATGCGGCTGTCGTAGCCCATGCCGAGAGCGACGTCCTTGATGTCGGCCCCCACCGCCTCGCACACGGCGGCCACGGCGTTGATGAAGGAGATCTTGGTGGCCAGGAACGCGTTGGCGGCGTACTTGATCGTCTCGGCGCTGGCCGGGTCCGTCACGATCACCGGCGCGGTGATGCCCAGGTACAGCGAGGCGACCCGGACGGCGGCGTCCTGGTCCTCGGCACCGATGACGATGCGGTCCGGGTTGAGGAAGTCGTGGATGGCCGAGCCCTCGCGGAGGAACTCGGGGTTCGAGACCACGGAGACGTCGCTGCGCTCGAGAGCCCGCTCCACCACCCTGGTGGACCCGACCGGCACGGTGGACTTGTTGACGACGATCGCCTCGCTGGGGAGCAGAGGGCCGATCTCACGGGCCGCCGCCTCGATGTAGGAGAGGTCGGCGGATCCGTCCTCGCCCTGCGGGGTGGGCACGCACAGGAACGCGAACTCGCAGTCCGTCACCGCGGCCGCGGCGCCGAGCACGAAGGACAGCCGGCCCCCGTCGATCCCCTCCCGGACCAGGTTGTCGAGCCCTGCCTCCAAGATGGGGACCTCGCCCCGGGACAGACGCGTGACCTTGTCGGCGTCGATGTCCGCGCACACGACGTCGTGGCCCACGTGGGCGAAGCAGGCCCCGGTGGTGAGGCCCACGTAGCCCGTGCCGATCACGGCGATCTTGCTCATCTGCGAGAGCTCTCCACGGTGTAGCGGGTGCTGCGCACCCGGGGGTCAGGTCCTGGCGCCGAGGTCCACCAGCAGGCGCTCCAGCGACTCACGGTAGTGCGGGAGCAGCGGGAGGCCCCCGAGGCGGAGGGCGGCGTTGTCGAGCACCGAGCTGGCCGGTCGAGGCGCAGGGCGGGGCGGATCGAGCTCGGCGGTGCTGATCGGGCGGACCTTGGAGGGGTCGTGGCCGGACAGCTCGAGGATGTCCCGCACGAACCCGTACCAGGTGGTCGCGCCCTGGTTGGTGACGTGGAACGTCCCCGGGAGCCGCTGCACGGCCAGTCGCCGGATCGCGGGCGCCAGGTCGGCGGTGAAGGTGGGGCAACCCCGCTGATCGTCCACGAAGGCGAGCTCGGGGCGGTCGGCCAGAGCGAGCACGGTCTTCACCACGTTCCGCCCGTGGGCGCCGCACACCCAGGCGGTCCGCACCACCGTGTGGGCAGGGTCCACCTCGTGCTCGCCGCCCAGCTTGGACCGGCCGTAGGCGGACTGCGGGTTGGGCCGGTCCCACTCGACGTACGGCTCGGGCTTGGTGCCATCGAAGACGTAGTCGGTGCTGACCTGGACCACGTGGGCGCCGACCCGGCGGGCGGCGTCGGCCACCCAGCGGACGCCGAGCGCGTTCACCCGGTAGGCGCGGTCCGGGTCGGACTCGCAGTCGTCCACCGCCGTCCAGGCGCCCGCGTTGACGACGACGTGGGGGGCCGTGCCGGTGATGGCTTGGGCGACCGAGTCCCGATCGCCGAGGTCGAGCTCCGACGACGTGCAGGCGATGACCTCGTCGCCGGCCTCGGCGCAGGTGCGGACGAGGTCCTGGCCCAGCTGGCCGCCGGCGCCGGTGACGAGGATCCTCATGTCAACCGCCGCTCTTCAGCGGCCGCCACCACCACTCGTTGGCGCGGTACCAGGCGACCGTCTCCTCGAGCGCCTCGTCGAGGCTGCGCTTCCGCCTCCACCCGAGGGCGGTGACCTTGGCGATGTCGACCGAGTAGCGACGGTCGTGGCCGAGGCGGTCCTCGACGTACTCGACGGAGCTCTCGTCCTTGCCGAGCAGGGCGAGGAGCTTGTCGACCAGCACCCGGTTCGGGGTCTCGTTGCCGGCCCCGATGTTGTAGATCTCGCCGGGCGCCCCGTCGTGGAGCACGAGGTGGACGCCGGCGCAGTGGTCGTCCACGTAGATCCAGTCCCGCTCGTTGAGGCCGTCGCCGTAGAGCGGGATCTTCCTGCCCTCCAGCAGGTTGGTGGTGAAGAGCGGGATGGCCTTCTCGGGGTACTGGTAGGGCCCGAAGTTGTTGGTGCACCGGGTGACGGTGACCGGCAGCCCGTGGGTGTGGTGGTAGCTGAGGGCGATGAGGTCCGACCCGGCCTTCGACGCCGAGTAGGGGGAGCGCGGCTCCAGCGGGTCGGACTCCTTCGACGAGCCCTCCTCGACCGAGCCGTAGACCTCGTCGGTGCCGATGTGCACGACACGTGGGATCTCGAGCCGACGAGCCGTGTCCATCACCACGTTGGTGCCGAAGCAGTTCGTGTGGACGAAGTCGTCGGACCCCACGATCGACCGGTCGACGTGGCTCTCGGCGGCGAAGTGGACCACGGCGTCGCAGCCCCGCATGGCCTCCTCGAGGGTGGGAGGGTCGCAGATGTTGCCGTGCACGAACGAGTACCTGGGGTCGTCGTCCACGTCCTTCAGCGTGGACAGGTTGCCCGCGTAGGTGAGGGCGTCGTAGACCACGACCTCGTCGTCGGTGTGCTCCAGCAGGTAGCGCACGTAGTTGGAGCCGATGAAGCCGGCGCCCCCGGTGACGAGCTGGCGCATCAGGTGGCCCTCCTGAGCTCGGCGAGGCGGGGCGCCTCGAGGTCCTTCTGGGAGATCTGGGACCGGTCGGTGCTGTCGACGGGGATCGGCCAGTCGATGCCGAGCGCGGGGTCGAGTGGGTTGACGGCCTGGCCGGCCATGCCCGGTGCCCACTCCTTGTCGAAGCAGTAGAGGTACTCCGTGATCCCGGGGGAGGTGGCCTGGAAGCCGTTGGCCACGCCGCGGGGGACCAGCACCTGCACACCGGGAACGAGCCTGACCGTTGAGACCGCGCCGAAGGTGGCCGATCCGGCACGGAGGTCCACGTAGGCGCCCAGGGCCTCGCCGGACACCACGGCCACGAGCTTGGTCATGTCCTCGGCGTGAAGGCCGCGGAGGCCGCCCTGCCTCGTGGAGGTGGCATTGACCTGTCGCCACGGCCCGAGTGGACCCCCGACCAGACCGACATGGTTCGACTCCCGGTACAGCTCGCGGACCGTGCCCCGCTCATCGGTCACCTGCTTCATCGTGAGGACGACCAAGCCATCGATGGCGGTCGGTTCGACGCCCGGCTCGATGACCTGGACCATCAGGCCCCGACCTCGGACGCGTCGAACTCCAGGAACCGCAGGAGAGCCTCGCCATAGCCGCTCTTCGCCAGATCGCCACCCTGGTCCTCGGCGGCAGCGAGCTCCCGCAGCTGGTCAGCGGTGATGAAGCCCTCCCGATAGGCAGCGGTCTCCGGTGATCCGATGAGCAGCCCCTTTCGGAACTGGTGCCCTGCGACCCACGTCTGCGCGTCGAGCAGCGCATCGAAGGTTCCGACATCGAACCAGTCCGTGGAGAACGGCAGCTTCGAGACCTGGAGCTTCTGCTCCGCGAGGTAGGCGTTGTTGACGGCACTGATCTCCAGCTCACCGCGCTCGCTGGGCTCGATGGATCGAGCAACGTCCACGACGCTGTTGTCGTAGAAGTAGAGGCCCGGGATCATGAAGCTCGATGGCGGATGCGCCGGCTTCTCATGAACCGCCACGACCTGGCCCAGATCGTCGAACTCGAGCACCCCGTAGCGCTCGGGGTCCGGCACCCAGAGCCCGAACACCACGGCGCCGTCGGGGTCGGTGTAGCGCTGGAGCTGCTCACCCAGCCCGTAGCCGTAGAAGATGTTGTCGCCGAGGATGAGCGCCACCTTGTCGTCGCCGATGAACTCCTCACCGATGAGGAACGCGGCGGCCAGCCCGTTCGGCTCGGGCTGCTCGGCGTAGGAGAACGAGCAGCCCCACTGGGTGCCGTCGCCGAGCAGCGCCTCGAAGAGCGGCAGCTGCTCGGGGGTGGAGATGATGAGGACCTCGTTGATCCGGGCGTGCAGCAGCGTCGCGATCGGGTAGTAGACGAGCGGCTTGTCGTAGACGTGCATCAGCTGCTTCGACGTGCCGCGGCTGGCCGGGCTCAGCCGGGTGGCCCGGCCCCCGGCGAGGACGATGCCCTTCATCGTGGGTCTCTGAACTGGGGAAGCTTGGGGAGGGTCGACAGGTGGGGCGACATGGGAGCTCGATTCTGGCATGTCGCCCGCGCTCGGCTCACCTGACCACACCGGATCAGCAGGACACGCCCTCGGGGGGGGTCGGGACCTCTCCGATCACCGTGGTCGTGGTGGGCGTGGCGGCCGTCGACGAGGTGGACCCCGGCACCTGGGTGGTCGGGGTGGTGGGCGTGGTGGAGGGCGCCGGCTCGTCGATCACGCCTTGGAGGTCGAGCCCGGTGACGACGACGACGTCGGCCCCCAGCGCACCATCGACCAGCTCGAGCACGGCGGTGGGGTCCAGGTGGCGGGCCACGAGGTCGGCCGCCGCCTCCGAGCCGGCCACGTAGCGCACCACCGTCTGGTCGAACCCGAACCGCTCGGCCTCCCCGACGCCGACGGTGGTGAACCCGACCGCCTCCAGGGCGTCGCCGATCTCGCCCGCGTGGCCGGTTCGCCCGGTGCCGTTCAGCACCTCCACCCGCACGTCGGCCGGGGCGAGCTGCGCTGGGTCCACGCCGCGGAACAGGTCGAGCGTGGGACGGGCCTCGTCGTCGACCAGGCGGAGCACGGCGGCGCCGCCGATGGACGCATCCGCGACGGGCAGGGCGTGGCGGATCAGGCGATCCGGGTCGAACAGCCGGAAGCGCCCGGCCAGCGCGGCCATGTCCTCGGCCCTCCACTGGTCGTCGACGGTGACCGCGGCCAGCGCGGCGTCGATGAGCCGATCGAGGGTCACCGGGTTGCGGGCGCCGCGGCTGATCGCTCGCCGGACGGCACGGACGATGAAGTCCTGCTGGCGGCTCATCCGCCCGAGGTCGCCGGTGGGGTCGGTCCGCCACCGGCCATCCACGAGGGTCTGCAGGTGGCGGGCCCGCACGTAGGCCAGGGCCTGGTCCGGGTCGAGCAGGACGCAGCCGGGATCGGGAACGGACAGGCCGGCCTGGCGGTCTCTGGTGGGGTGGTCGAACCAGACCTCGACGCCGCCGACCACCTCCACCAGCTCCCGGAACGCGGCGAAGTCGACCTGCGCGTAGTGGTGGATCGGGATGCCGAGGTACCCCTCGATGGTGTCGATCAGCTCTGGGGCTCCGCCGATCTGGATGGCGGTGTTGATGCGCTGGTTGCCCCCGGAGGCGAGCGGCACCCACAGGTCCCGCGGGATCGAGAGGAGGTGCGCCTGCTCGGTCCCGGGGTCGACCCGGAGGACCATCATCGTGTCGGAGCGGAGCGCCGCGTCCCGCCCCGCCGAGACCGGGTCGTCGGGGTCGAGGTTGGCGGCGCTGTCGATGCCGACGAGCAGCAGGTTCTGGGGCTCGTCGCTGGCGACCTCTTCGGCCAGCACCGAGCCGAGCTCGACCCGGGCCAGCCGGCTGTACTTGCTGTAGGTGTAGCCGAGGGCCCCGGCGGCGCCCAGGAGGCCGACGACGAGCGCGCTGCAGGTCGCCAGCACGAGTCGCTGGCCCCAGGTGCGCCGCCCGCGCCCTCTCACTGCACCGGGAGCCCGAGCTGGCGGCTGATGACGAGCCGCTGGATCTCGCTGGTGCCCTCGCCGATCTCGAGGATCTTGGCGTCTCGGTAGAAGCGCGCCACGGGGGTCTCGTCGATGAACCCGTAGCCCCCGAAGACCTGGGTGGCGATCCGGGTGGCGGTCACCGCGGCCTCGGTGGTGTGGAGCTTCGCCATCGCCGCCGCCTGCTTGTACGGACGGCCGGAGTCGTGCAGCCAGGCCGCCTGGTAGGTGAGCAGTCGGGCCGTCTCGGCCATCACGGCGAGGTCGGCGACCTGGAACGCGACCCCCTGGTTGGCGCCGATCGGCTTGCCGAACGCCTGGCGGTCCTGCGCGTAGGCGAGCGAGTGCTCGAGGCAGGCCTGGATGCAGCCGACCGCCAGCGCCGAGATGGCGATGCGGCCCTCGTCCAGGATCTCCAGGAACTGCGCGAAGCCCCGCCCCCGTTCGCCGAGGAGGTGGTCCGCTGGGACGCGGCAGCTGCTGAACGCGAGGGCGTGGGTGTCGGAGGCGTGCCAGCCCATCTTCCGGTAGGCGGGCTGCACCCCGAAGCCGGGGGTGCCGGCCGGCACCACGATGGCGCTGATCTCGCCTGGGCCGGTGCGGGCCGTGACCGTGACGAGCGAGGTGATCTCGGTGCCGGAGTTGGTGATGAACGCCTTCTCGCCGTCGATCACCCACTCCCCGGTCGACTCGTCCAGCACGGCGGCGGTGCGGGTGCCGCCGGCGTCGCTGCCGGCTTCGGGTTCGGTGAGCCCGAAGCCCCCGAGGGCGCGCCCTGCGCACAGGTCCGGGAGCCATCGCTGGCGCTGCTCCTCGGTGCCGAACCGGTGGATCGGGTTGGCACCCAGGCCCACCGCCGCCTCGAGGGTGATGGCCATCGAGTGGTCCACCCGGGCCAGCTCCTCGATGGCGATGCAGAGCATCGTGAGGTCGCCCCCACCGCCGCCGTACTCCTCGGGGAAGGGGATCCCGAAGAGGCCGAGGTCGCCCATGGCCCGGACCACCTCGACGGGGAAGTGGTGGTCTCGGTCCCAGGCGGCGGCGTGGGGGGCGATCTCGGACTCGGCGAAGTCACGGACCAGGCGGCGCAGGGCGTCGTGCTCGTCGGTGAACTCGATGTGCACGGGCTCTCCTGCGGATCGGTGCGGGCGGGGCGGGCCTCGATCGTACGCTGCGGCCCGTGCCCGCCCCGATCGCCCCCGAACAGCCGCTCGCCGTCGTCGGTGGGCAGCTGGCCACGGGGCTGGTCGACGTGACCAGCGACCTGGCCGCCCTCGACGGGCGCGGGTTCTGGGCGGTGGTGCTGCCCTTCGAGGGCGATCCGGTGTGCGCCCGGTTCGATCGGGTGCGCCCGGCGCGGCCGTGGCCCGGGCCGCCGTGGCGGGGCCCGGAACCCGACGACTGGTCGACCTCGCTCGAGCGGAGCGCCTTCGAGGCCGGTGTGGCGTCGATCCGGGCGTCGATCGCAGCGGGCGACGTCTACCAGGTGAACCTCACCCGCCGGCTCGAGGCGCCCCTCCCGCCGGGCGCCGACGTGGCCGCGCTCGGCGCAGCCCTCGCCGAGGGCAACCCGGCGCCGTTCAGCGCGGTCGTCCGCCTGCCCGCCCACCGCTGCCTGGTGGCGTCGGCCTCTCCGGAGCGGTTCCTGTCCCGCGACGGGGACGTGCTGAGGTCCTCGCCGATCAAGGGCACGGCACGGGAGCCGGCGGGGCTCACCGCCAAGGACCGGGCCGAGAACGTGATGATCGTCGACCTCGTCCGCAACGACCTCGGGCGGGTGTGCGAGTTCGGGTCGGTGTCGGTGCCGTCCCTGCTGGCCCTCGAGGAGCACCCCGGGCTGGTGCACCTCGTCTCCACCGTGGAGGGCCGCCTGCGCCCGGGCTGCGGCTGGGCCGACGCGGTCGCCGCCACCTTCCCGCCCGGCTCCGTGACGGGAGCGCCGAAGCTGGCCGCGCTGGAGCAGATCCGGGCGCTCGAGCCGACCTCGCGAGGGGTGTACTGCGGGGCGGTCGGCTGGGTGGACGCCGACCGGCAGGTCGGGGACCTCAACGTGGCCATCCGCACCTTCTGGGTGGAGGACGACCGGCTCTGCTTCGGTACCGGCGGGGGCATCACCTGGGACAGCGACCCGGCCGGCGAGTGGGCCGAGACCGAGCTCAAGGCTCGCCACCTGCTGCGGGTCGCGTCAGGATCGTGGGATGGCTGACGAGCTGGTGTGGATCGACGGCGCACTGGTGCCCGGCCCCGAGGCCCGCGTGTCGGTGTTCGACCACGGCATCACGGTGGGCGACGGCGTGTTCGAGACCCTGAAGGCCGTCGACGGCGTGCCCTTCGCCGTCCGCCGCCACCTCGACCGCCTCCGCCGATCGGCCGCTGCCCTCGGCCTCATGGTCCCTGCGTCCGACGAGGAGCTGCGAGAGGCGATGGCGGGCGTCCTCGAGGCTGTGCCCCGCCCCCTGGCCAGGGTGCGGATCACGGTCACCGGCGGCGTCGGCCCGCTCGGGTCGGACCGGGGGTCCGGCCGGCCGACCACCATCGTGGCCGCCGCCGACCTCGCACCGCCCGCGCCCACCACGGCGGTGTGCACGGTGCCCTGGCCGCGCAACGAGCGGGGAGCGCTGGTTGGGGTGAAGAGCACGTCCTACGCGGAGAACGTCGTGGCGCTGGCCCACGCCAAGGAGCGCGGCGGGTCCGAGGCGCTGCTGCCCACCACCACCGGGCTGCTGTGCGAGGGCACCGGCTCGAACGTGTTCCTCGTCCTCGAGGGACAGCTCCTCACGCCGTCGCTCGCCTCGGGGTGCCTGGCCGGCGTCACCCGGGACCTCGTCATCGAGCTGACCGGTGCGGTCGAGGCTGACGTGCCGATGGACGACCTGCACCGGGCCGACGAGGTGCTCCTCACCAGCACCGGCCGCGACGTGCAGGGCGTGCACCGGGTCGACCACCGGGACCTGACCGCCCCCGGCCCCGTCACCCGCCGGGCGGCCGACGCCTTGGCGGAGCTGGCGGCCACCGACGTCGACCCCTGAGCCACCGACGACCGACCCCACCCCCATCCCGTTCCTGCAGCGCCCAGGGACGGTCTTGTTCCCTGAACGCGGCAAGAAGGGGGAGCGCGGGGGGAAGGCGGCGGGGCGGGCGGCAGGGGCCCCCGGGGGGGTCAGGCGGAAGGGCCCGGGGTCAGGCGGGGCGGAGGTGGACGACGTCACCGACCGCGAAGGTGCGGCGCTCGCCCTCGAGCGTCTCGACCACGAGGTGGCCCTCCTGGGTCAGGTCCACCGCGGTGCCGACCACGTCTTCGGGGCCGAGCTCGATCCGCACCCTGCGGCCGAGCGTGGCCGACCGCCGGCGCCAGGCCGCCACCAGCGACGACCGGTCCCCCGCCAGCAGGCGCTCGTACCACGGGCCGAGGTGCTGCAGCAGCGCGACGAGGAGGTCCTCCCGGTCCGCCTCCCGCCCGGTCACGTGGTTGCAGGCCACCGCCACGTCGGCCAGCTCGTCGGGGAGCTCGTCGGGCAAGCGGACGTTGATCCCGATCCCGACCACGACCACCACCCGCTCCTCTGGCGGCGGGCGCCGAGGACCGGTGGCGGCCGAGGAGCCGACCGGCCAGTCGGCCTCGGCGAGGAGCCCGGCGAGCTTGCGGTCGGCGGCCGAGCCGTCACCCGGCCACACGAGGTCGTTGGGCCACTTCAACCGGGGCGCGAAGCCGCACACCTCCTCGACGGCTTCGGCCGCCGCGACGCCGACGGCGGTGCTGCACGCCTCGGCCACCGCCGCCGGCGGCCGGAGCAGGACCGACGCGAGGAGGCTGGCTCCCGGCGGCGCGCTCCAGGTCCGCCCGGCCCGCCCCCGGCCGGCGGTCTGGTGGTCGGCCACCACCACGACGCCCTCCGGCTCGCCCTGACGGGCCAGCTCCATCGCATCGGCGTTGGTGGAGCCGGTCTCGGCCACCCAGCGGACGTCGGCGAAGCGGGCTCCCGAGGTGCCAGGCAGCGCTGATCTGGCACGTCCACCCGGCACACCTGTAACCATATGGCGTGCTCAACAAGGTCCTCATCGCCAACCGGGGCGAGATCGCCGTCCGGGTCATCCGCGCCTGCAAGGAGATGGGCATCGCCACCGTGGCGGTGTACTCCGAGCTCGATCGGGAGGCGCTGCACGTGCGCTTGGCCGACGAGGCCTACGCGCTCGGAGGCCAGACCGCCGCCGACAGCTACCTGAACACAGAGCGGATCCTCGAGGTCATCGAGCAGTCCGGTGCCGATGCGGTGCACCCCGGCTACGGGTTCTTCTCCGAGAACACGGACTTCGCCCGTGCCATCACCGAGCGCGGCGTGACCTTCATCGGCCCGCCCCCGGAGGCGATCGAGGTCATGGGCGACAAGGTGTCGAGCCGCAAGGCGGCCGAGAGCGCCGGCGTGGCCGGCGTGCCGGGCACCACCGAGTTCCTCACCTCGGCCGACGAGGTGATCGCCTTCGGCGACGAGCACGGCTGGCCGGTCGCCATCAAGGCCGCCTACGGGGGCGGCGGGCGCGGGATGCGGGTGGTCGGCTCGGCGGCCGAAGCCCCGGCGGCGCTCGAGTCCGCCCAGTCGGAGGCCCTGAAGGGCTTCGGTCGGGCCGAGTGCTACATCGAGCGCTACCTCACGTGGCCCCGCCACGTGGAGATGCAGATCGTGGGCGACACCCACGGCAACGTGGTCTGGGTCGGCGAGCGCGACTGCTCGGCTCAGCGCCGCCACCAGAAGCTCATCGAGGAGAGCCCGGCGCCGGAGTTCCCCGACGAGATCCGCCAGGCGATGGGCGAGGCGGCGGTGAAGGTGGCCAAGGCATGCGGCTACTACAACGCCGGCACCGTCGAGTTCCTCTACCAGGACGGCGAGTTCTACTTCCTGGAGATGAACACCCGGCTGCAGGTCGAGCACCCGGTCACCGAGCTCGTCACGGGCATCGACCTGGTCCGCGAGCAGATCCTCGTCGCTTCGGGTGAGCCGCTGAGCTTCACGCAGGACGACATCGAGCGTCGCGGCCACGCCATCGAGGTGCGCATCAACGCGGAGGACCCGGCCGAGGGGAGGTTCCTTCCCTCGCCCGGCAAGATCACCGAGATCATCCCTCCGCAGGGGTTCGGCACCCGATGGGACGGTGGCTACGAGTCCGGCGACGAGGTCAGCCAGTTCTACGACAACCTCGTCGGCAAGCTCATCGTCTGGGGCAAGACGCGCGAGATCGCCATCAGCCGGATGATCCGCGCCCTGGAGGAGTTCCGCATCGAGGGCGTCGCCACCACCATCCCCGCCGACCTCGCCATCCTCCGCCACCCGGACTTCCAGCAGGCCAAGCACGCCACCAGGTGGGTCGAGGGCAACCTCGACCTGACCGGCGTCACCGGGCGGACGAGCGCGCCCGCCGGCGGCGACGACGCCGCCCGGAAGGTCCAGCGCGACGTGGATGTCGAGGTGAACGGCAAGCGGTTCGCGGTGAAGCTGTGGATGCCCGACGTGCCCGTCGTCGCCGCCGTGGGTGGAGGTGCCGCCGCCGCACCCCGGCCCCGCCGGGCCAGCGGCTCGGGCGCCGCGGCCGCGGCCGGGAGCGGCAAGGTGGCAGTGCCGATGCAGGGCACCATCGTGAAGGTCCTCGTGGAGGTCGGCCAGGAGGTCGAGGCCGGTCAGCCGGTGTGCGTCCTCGAGGCCATGAAGATGGAGAACAACATCGCCGCCGACAAGGCTGGCACCGTGACCGAGGTCAAGGTCGAGACCGGCCAGTCCGTCGGCGCCGGCGACGTCGTCGTCGTCATCGGCTGAAGCCCGTTGAGGGCAGGGCGGACGCACGGCGGTCGCAGCATCGCGTTGAAGCGGCCATCCTGGCTTGATGCCCACCGATCTCGAGCGACCCCTCCGCTGGCTGAAGCGCCTGGTGGTGGGGACCGGCCAGGCCCCGCGATTGGCCTCCCTGCTAGAGCGAGCGGGTGCTTTGCGGCTGGCCGACCGGGTGTCGCCGCCGGCGCCCAGCGTCGTCACGGTCGAGCTGCCCCGGGGTGGTCGAGGCCCGGTCCGACGGATCCGGATGAGCTCCCTCGAGGGTCGAGACCAGGTCGCTCGAGGTCTGCGCGATGCCGGGTGGGACGGCTTCGAGCCGCCCCTCCCGACGGTGGTGACCAGGGCCGTGCGTCGGTGGCCGGGAACAGTCTTCGACGTCGGCGCGAACACCGGCCTCTACTCCCTCATCGCCACCGCGGCCCACGACCGGGCGACGGCGGTCGCATTCGAGCCGGTGCCCGAGATCGTCGTTCTGCTCCGGAGCAACCTCGCCCTCAACCCCGGCGGGAGCCGGGTGATCGTGGAGGAGGTCGCCATCGGTGACGCCACGGGGAGGGCGACCCTCCACCTGCCGCCGGCCCAGCCCGATGGCACGATTGAGACCAGCGCATCCCTCGAGCCGGACTTCAAGGAGCAGATCGACCGCGTCATCGAGGTGGCGACCAGCACCCTCGACGACGCCTGGCGGCGGCACGGCCGCCCGGAGGTCACGATGGTCAAGATCGACGTGGAGGGATCAGAGGCACGGGTGCTGGCGGGCGCTGGGGACCTGGTCGCCGCGTGCCGACCGATCGTGTCCGTGGAGGTCCTCGACCGGGTGGACCCGGCCCCGCTGGAAGCGCTACGGGAGGAGCTCGGCTACCTCGACGTGAGCCTGGCCCCCGACGAGGCATGCGTGCACACCGCTGTGGAGGTCATCCCGGGAGCGGCCAACCACCTGCTCGTCCCCCGGGAGCGGCTCGACGCCGTCGTCGCCGACCTCCGACAGATCCCCGGCCTCAGGGTGCGCCACGACGCCTGAGCCAGGGGTCCACGCGGAGGTCTCAGGTGGCGCCGCGGATCCTTCGTCCCGCCAGCAGCGTGCGAGGCAGGTCCACGTAGGCGGCTTGGAGCAGGACCAGGGCCAGCGCGCCGAGCGGGAGCACGACCGCGCTCGTCGTCGGCGACCCCACCAGTGCGTCGAGGACCGAACCCGTCTCCCACCACGCCATCGCGCCGGCCGCCGTCGCGAGGGCCCCGTTGAGGACGACGTGGGACCAGTGCGGAGGGGTCTCCTCCCGTCCGAAGCACCCGCACGACCCGATCATCGTCCCCCTCCGGAGCGCAGCCACCACGAAGAGGGCGAAGGCGAGGTAGCTGACGGCGACCGCCCCCCACAGCGACGCACCCCCGGCCACGATGGCGGCGACGCCGAGCGCCAGCTCGACGGCCGAGCCCAGGCGGACCAGCCCGTCCGACGCCGGGAGCCGGAGCGCTCGGAGCGCGCCCACGGTCATGCTCGGGTCGAGGAGCTTCTGTGCTCCCGCCAGGGACAGCAGCAAGGCGGTGACGAGCCCGAGCGGAACGAGGGCACCCACTACTCCGCTGCCTCCGCCAGCGCCTCGGACAGCGAGGGGTGGACCAGGAGGCTGTCGACGATGTCGCCGACGCACAGCCCGTTCGTGACGGCCACGGCGATCACCGAGATCAGCTCCCCGGCGTGCCTGCCGACGACGGACCCTCCGAGGACGACCCCGGTGGCGGGATCGCTCACGATCTTCACGAAGCCCTTCGTGTGGCTCTCGATGAGCGCCTTCGGCGAGGCGGAGAACGGCACCTTGGTCACCCGCACCTTCCGGCCCTCCGCGAACGCGTCGGCCTCGGCCAGGCCGACGTCGGCGATCTCGGGCACCGTGAAGATGGCCGAGGCCGCCTTGTCGTAGTCGATGTGCCGGTGCGTGCGGGACTGCACCCCCATCAGGTGCTCGGCGATGCGACGACCCTGCATCGATGCGACCGAGGCGAGGGGGAGCCGGCCGGACAGGTCGCCGGCGGCGTAGATGTGGCTGACGTTGGTGCGGCAGAGGTCGTCGACCGGCACGTAGCCGCCGGCGTCGGTCTCGACGCCCGCGGCCTCCACGCCGAGCCCCTCGCTGTTGGGGATCGAGCCGATGGCGAGGAGGGCGTGGGAGCCGGTGGCGGCTCGCCCGTCGTCGCAGCGTACGACGACATCGTCCCCGTGGCGCTCCACGGCGACCGCGCGCGCTCCCTTGAACAGCTTCACGCCCCGGTTCAGGAGCTCATCCTCCAGCGCCGCGGCCACCTCCGGGTCCTTCTGCGGGAGCACCTGCTGGCGGGACACGATCAGGGTCACCTCGCTGCCCAGCGACGAGAACATGTGGACGAACTCCACCCCGGTCACGCCGGAGCCGATCACCACCAGGTGGGTGGGCCAGGTGGGCGGCGGGTAGGCGTCCCGGGTCGACAGCACTCGGTCGCCATCGACCGAAGCCCACTGCGGCAGGCGCGGCCGGCTGCCGGTGCTGAGCAGGATGGCGTCGGCTTCCAGCTCGACCTCCCCCTCCCCCGTGTGGGCCACCACCGAGCGAGGGCCGACGAGCTCACCCCGGCCCTGGATGAGCCTCACCCCCTGGCTGTCGAGGAGGGTGCGGGTGGTCTGCTCCATCTTGCGCTCTATGGCCTCGATTCGACGGCGCAGGGCGAGCGGGTCCACCTCGGCGGACGCGACGGTGAGCGCCATCTCGTGCGCGCGACCCACCGCCGCCAGCGCGCCCCCGGTGGCGATCATCGCCTTCGAGGGGATGCAGTCGCGGAGGTGCGCAGCACCTCCGATGAGGTCCTGCTCCACGATCGTGACCTCGGCGCCGAGGCGGGCGGCGTGTGTCGCCGCGGTGTGGCCCGCTGGTCCCCCACCGATGATCACGAACCGGACGGCCATGTCTGAGGAGGCTAGCGATCCCCGATCCGGCGCCCCGACCGGCGCGTCGAGCGCCCCAGGCCGGCGGGCTACGGTGAGACCGACATGTCTCGCAGCGTCCTGACACGCGCGACCAACGCTGTCGCCAACCGCCTCGACCGCCGGAGCTTCCTCACCCGCAGCGCCCTGGTGGGCAGCGCCCTGGTGGCGGCCCCCACGGACGTGCTCCTGCGACCCAAGAGCGCCTACGCCGCCATCTGTCGGTGCCAGGGGCAGTCCTGCCAGTGCGGCTCCCTCTGCTGCGACGGCTACACGGAGTTCTGCTGCGCCATCTACGGCGTCAACCACTGCCCGACCGGCTCGATCATGGGT
Source organism: Acidimicrobiia bacterium (assembly GCA_046565645.1). Lineage (GTDB taxonomy): Bacteria > Actinomycetota > Acidimicrobiia > Acidimicrobiales > VFJN01 > VFJN01. The sequence goes on from JBKHYD010000055.1 coordinate 66,802, forward strand.
GGGTGGTGGAAGGCCGACGGCTCGAGCTTCTGCGGCGGCGCGGCCCGGTACTACATGGACTGCCACAAGCCATGCGGTGGCTGCACCTGCGGCGGCTCGGGGATCTGCAGCGGGTCGTGCAACGGCACGCCGTGCGGGTGCGCTCTGGGGCGCTGCGACCACCGCAAGGCGGGGTGCACCTCGTTCCGATACGGCAACTGCAGCAACCACATCGCGTGCATCGGTCCCATCCAGTGTCGGGTCGTCACCTGCACCCCTCCATGGCAGCTCGAACCGTCGTGCTCCTCCAGTGCGGTGCGCACCGACAACAACACCCGCAGCCACAACCGGCCCTGCCTGCAGCAGGTACCTCCCATCTTCCCGGTGGCAGGCAACTGGGACGGCGTCGGCGGCGACGGCATCGGCTTCTACGACGCCCGCACCGGCCGCTGGACGCTGCGCCAGTCGCCTGGCGGCTCTGACCTGCCGGGGTTCGCCTTCGGCCGCCAGCCCGGCGACCTCCCCGTGACTGGGAACTGGGACGGCGTCGGCGGCGACGGCGTCGGGATCGTCCGCGACAACATCTGGCACCTCACCGACCAGGCGGCCACCAGCGCCACCGACTACCGGTCCCCCCGGTACGGCCAGCCAGGAGACCTACCGGTCGTGGGCGACTGGAACGGCGACGGCACGGACTCCATTGGCGTGTTCCGGCCGACCGTCGGGACCTGGTACCTGAGCGACCACCTCACCAGCTCCTTCGCCACGTACTCCTTCCGGTACGGCCGGGCCGGCGACCGGCCGGTGGTCGGGGACTGGGACGGCGACGGCGTCGACGGGATCGGGGTGTTCCGCAACGGCTTCTGGTACCTGAGCAACCGCCTCCGCGGCGGCGACGCCGAGCACGTCATCGGCTTCGGTCGCCCCGACGACATCCCGGTGGTGGGCGACTGGCAGGGAACCGGCCGCTCCGGCATCGGGGTCTACCGGCCCTCCGTGGGCACCTGGTACCTCCGGCCCCGGATCGACGACCCAGCCACGGTCACCGTGGTGTGGGGTCCGCGCTGGACGGTCGGGTGACCGCCGTGAGCAGCGCCATCGTCGTCGGTCTCGCGCTGGTGGTGGCCCTCCTCGCCGTGCTCGTGGTGGGGCTCCTGCGGTCCCACGCCGAGATCCTCAGGGCGCTCCACGACCTCGGCGTCAACCTCGAGGACGACCACGATGCGGGGGGCCGCCCCGGTCGGGCCATCTCCACCTCGGCCCACCCGCCCCACCGCACGGCGCAAGGCGTGGCACCCGCCCGAGGAGCCGACGTAGCGTTCGGCCCGGCGCAGGACATCTCCGGCACGCTCGCCTCCGGGGGCGCCGCGCACGTGGCGGTGGTAGGGGCCTCCCACGCCACCGTCCTCGCCTTCCTGTCGACGGGGTGCGGCACCTGCGGCACCTTCTGGGAAGCGCTGGCGTCGCCCGAGCAGGTGCGGCTGCCCGGGGAGGGCACCCGGCTCGTCATCGTGACCAACGGCCCCGATGCCGAGTCCCCGGCGGCGGTCGCCGACCTCGCCCCCCGAGGGGTGGTGACCGTCATGTCGAGCGAGGCCTGGGACGACTACAACGTGCCCGTCTCGCCCTACTTCGTCCTCGTCGACGGACCATCAGGGCGCGTGATCGGCGAGGGCGCCGGCACCTCCTGGGAGCAGGTCCTCGACCTGCTGAGCCGCTCCGTGGCCGACGCCGGCTCCTCGGCAGGCGGTGGTCGCACCCGGCGCGCCCGGACCCGCATGTCCGGCCAGGACCGCGCTGACCGGGTCGACGCCGAGCTGCGCGCCGCCGGCATCGAGCCGGGCGATCCCAGCCTGTACCCCGCCCCCCACCCTGACGCCGTCGGGGAGCAGCGCTCATGAGCCGGTTCCAGGCCCGTGACATCTCCCTCGAGCTTCCCCGCGGCTGGGAGGCGCAGATCCGCCGGGCCGGGATGAGCGCCGGGGACGTGCAGCCCGCCGGCGTCGACGCGGCAGGCCCCGGGCACGGCTCGGTGCTGCACGCAGCCAGCTTCGCCCTGCCGGCCGAGCGCGGCGACTACGGCTCCGGCGCCGTGGAGGTGATGGGCGGCTCCGACGTGCTGGTGTGCCTGCTCGAGCACGAGCCCGAGGCGGCCACCACCGAGCTCTTCCGGCGCGAGGGGCTCCCCCGCCTCGACCCCGCCGAGTTCTCGCCCCAGACGATGCAGCGGGCCATGCCTGGCATGGCGGGCACCCAGCACTTCTTCCAGGTCGCGGGCCGCCCGTTCTGCCTCTACGTCGTCGTCGGCAGCCACCGCACCCGGGGCCCGCTGGTCCGCACCGCTGACGCCGTGGTCCGGTCCATCCAGATCGACGGCTGACCGGCCGCTTTCGCCCCGATCCGCATCGATCCCTACGATCGGATCCGTGAGCGACGCACCTGCCCCCCGAGCCGATCGAGACGTCTGGCGCGCCCTCGCCAGCAAGGACCTCAAGGGAGCGGACCCCGACACCCTGGTGTGGGAGACCCCGGAGGGCATCGTCGTGCAGCCGCTCTACACGGCGGCGGATCTCGCCGAGGTCGAACACCCGGACTCCATCCCCGGCGCCTCCCCCTTCGTGCGCGGCGTCCGTGCCACCATGTACGCGGGCCGGCCGTGGACGATCCGGCAGTACGCCGGGTTCTCCACCGCCGAGGAGTCGAACGCCTTCTACCGGCGCAACCTGGCGGCCGGGCAGCAGGGCGTGTCGGTCGCCTTCGACCTGGCCACCCATCGGGGCTACGACTCCGACCACCCTCGCGTGGTGGGCGACGTGGGCAAGGCGGGCGTCGCCATCGACTCCGTGGAGGACATGAAGATCCTCTTCGACGGCATCCCCCTGGACAAGATGTCCGTCTCCATGACGATGAACGGGGCCGTCCTGCCGGTCCTCGCCGCCTTCGTCGTGGCCGGAGAGGAGCAGGGGGTGACGCAGGCCCAGCTCAGCGGGACCATCCAGAACGACATCCTCAAGGAGTTCATGGTCCGCAACACCTACATCTTCCCGCCCGAACCCTCGATGCGCATCGTCGGCGACATCATCGAGTACACGGCGCAGAAGATGCCGCGCTTCAACTCGATCTCGATCTCCGGCTCCCACATGCAGGAAGCCGGTGCGAACCAGGCGCTCGAGCTCGCCTTCACGCTGGCTGACGGCATGGAGTACGTGCGCACCGCGATCGCCAAGGGCCTGGACGTCGACGACTTCGCCGGGCGCTTGAGCTTCTTCTGGGCGATCGGGATGAACTTCTATCTCGAGATCGCGAAGATGCGCGCCGCGCGCCTGCTGTGGACGCGCATCATGAAGGGCTTCGGCGCGAAGAAGGCCAAGAGCCTGATGCTGCGCACGCACTGCCAGACCAGCGGCTGGAGCCTGACCGAGCAGGACCCGTACAACAACATCGTGCGCACCGCGATCGAGGCGATGGCGGCGGTCTTCGGTGGCACGCAGAGCCTGCACACCAACAGCTTCGACGAGGCGATCGCGCTGCCCACCGAGTTCTCGGCGCGCATCGCGCGCAACACCCAGCTGATCCTCCAGGAGGAGACCCACATTACCAGCGTGATCGACCCCTGGGCCGGCA